>JAUIGL010000021.1 GCA_030430165.1 bacterium
CCTGCGCCGCTTCCGACGTGTCGAGCGCAGCCACCGGCTTGGTCGCCTGGCGCGCTTCCGCGGGGCTCAGGAAATCCAAGGGCTTCTTCCGCAACTCGGGTAGCCCGTTCTTCTTCTGATCGCTCATCGTTCCTCCTTCACCCCATTACTGATGATCATCATCGCAGTCGCGCCGTGTCGGCGTACTTTGCGGTTCGTTGCTCCTGAGAGAGGAGCGCGGTCACCACGGAAGCGGCGCGACCTTCGTTGGTCGCGATTGCATGGGCGACTTCGGCGACTGCCTGGCCCAAACCTTCTTCCGTGGGAAGATCCCCGCGTCCGCCGTTCATGACGACGAGGTCGAGTTGCTCGGTGTGCACCAATCCTGTCGGACTGCCGTGGTTGCGACAGATGTGCAGGCGGCTGGTGCGTCCCTGCTGATTCTCCAACGTCAGCACGCAAGCACCGTCGACGACGCTGTCGAGATCTTTCACGCGCCAGCCCTCGGCAAGCGGCGAACCCGGCCGCAACGGTTGCAGCAATTCCCACGGCGGCGGGGCCAGAGGTTCGACGTTGATCGTCTCGAGCGATGCGCCTTCGGTTGATGCCACGCTTGCAGCGTCGAGTGATTCGTTCGCGGTGGTGGTGTCCGCGGTGTCGATGCGCGCCGCGCTGCGCGTTGCCGACGAGGCAACCAGAACCGCGGCAGCGCCGGTCGAAGCCTTGGCTACGAACGCACGTCTACTGAGCTTCCCCTTGTGCAAGTGCTGCATCAATGTCCTCCCCCTGGCCGAAGCCGATGTGAAATGCACGTGATAAGTATTCCAGCGCTAACACGCCCCGACAGAGTGAGTAAAGTGGAAGGTTGAAATCCACGGTTTTTCTTGCCAGGGGGCGGATAATCCCGTTGCGACGCTGGGTTAGTGGTTCCACGTATGCGTGTCGGTGGTTCCCCGCGTGCGCTTTTCTCGGGTCACGGCGGCGGCGAGATCCGTGCCCCAGACGCAGCGAGGCCCCGGAAGCTGGGAGCCTCCGGGGCCTCGTTGGTCGAGAAGGTTTAGCCTTGAATCAACCGATCAGGGAGCCTTGTACTTGCCCTTGAAGAAGACGCCGTCGTTCTTCTTGACGTCGTCGAGGTCGATCTCGAGGCAGACCGTGCCGGTCGGCAGCCCGCCCGGCTCGCCGCTGGTAATCAGCTGCATCTTCGCAGACGATCCACTGGCGACACCGAGCTGGAGAGCGGCTGCGATGCCGGTCGGCATGTTGCCGGTCTTGTTCTTGGCCTTGACCAGGGCCTTGGACTTGCCCGCGTCGCCGCCCTTGAACTTGGCGACCAGAGCACCGTCCGAGGTCATGTCCTTGTCCTTGTAGCGGTAGCCCTTGCCCAGCGGCGGATCTTTGCCGAGCGACTTCCAGCAGTCCTTGCCGGAGCAGCTGTCACCGGCGCGGTCGATGGTGATCGATCCCGCCAGATTGCCGTCGGCGTCAAAGATGCAGAGGTCGTAGGCGGTTCCGCCGACAATGGTTGGATCACCGAAGTCGGTCTGACCGAGTGCCGGACCCTTGATGAACTTGGCAACGATCTTCTCCTTGGAGGGCTTCTTCTCGTTGACGATGAGAATGCCCTTGGCGAAGCCGCTGTTGCAGCCGCTGACCGGAGTGCCGGTGTTGAGGCAACCCAGAGTGGCGTCACAGGTGTCGACCGTACAAGCGGTGCCGTCGTCGCATTCCGGCGGCAGGCCGCCGACGCAGCTTCCGGCTCCGTCACACTGCTCGTCACCGTCGCACAGCGTCGAGTTCGGGCAGACGGTGCCTGCCGGCTCGAAGGCATCGGCCGGACACGGATCGTCGGCCACGCCGCTGCACTGTTCTTCGACATCGCAAGCACCCGCGTCGGCGCGGCAGACGGTGCCGGCCGAAGCGACGTTGTCGCTCGGACAGGCGGCGCCCGGCGTACCGGTGCAGGTTTCGTCCGGGTCACAGAGATCGCCCGAGCCCGGGTTGCAGACGTTACCGGCGTTGCCCGGCGCGTCGTCGGCCGGACACGGATCGTCGGCTACGCCGCTACAGGTTTCGTCGGCGTCACAGGAGTCGCCCGAACCGGCGCGACAAACGGTGCCGCCCGCAGTGACGGTATCGGCCGGGCAGGTAGCGCCCGGCGTGCCGGTGCAGGTTTCGTCAGGGTCGCAGCTGTCGCCGGTTCCCGGGTTGCAGACGTTGCCGGCGTTGCCCGGTGCATCGTCGGCCGGACAGGTAGCGCCCGGCGTACCGGTGCACTGTTCGTCGACGTCACAGGAGTCACCCGAACCGACGCGGCAGACGTTGCCGGCGTTGCCCGGCGCGTCGTCGACCGGACACGGATCGTCGGCCACGCCGCTACAGGTTTCGTCGGCGTCGCAGGAGTCACCCGAACCGGCGCGGCAGACGGTGCCGCCCGCAGTGACGGTATCCGACGGGCAGGTTGCGCCCGGCGTACCGGTACAGGTTTCGTCCGGGTCACAGAGATCGCCGGTACCCGGGTTGCAGACGTTGCCGGCGTTGCCCGGTGCATCGTCGGCCGGACAGGTAGCGCCCGGCGTGCCGGTGCACTGTTCGTCGACGTCACAGGAGTCACCCGAACCGACGCGGCAGGTGTTGCCGGCGTTGCCCGGTGCGTCATCGGCCGGGCAGGCTGCTCCGGCTACGCCGGTGCACTGCTCGGTTGCGTCACAGGAATCGCCCGAGCCGACACGACAGTCGGTGCCAGCGGAGGTGACTATGTCGGCCGGGCAGGTAGCGCCCGGCGTACCGGTGCACTGCTCGTCCGGGTCACAGGAGTCGCCCGAGCCGGCGCGGCAGACGTTGCCGGCGTTGCCCGGTGCGTCGTCGGCCGGACAGGCCGCCGAAGAACCGGTGCAGGTTTCGTCGGCATCGCAGGAGTCGCCCGAGCCGGCGCGGCACAGAGTACCGCCGGCGAGGAAGCTATCCGCCGGGCAGCTAGCGCTCGAGCCCGAGCAGGTCTCCGCGACGTCGCAGACGTCGGCCGAAGCGCGGCAGGTGTTGCCGCTGGTGAAGGTGCAAGTCGACGAGCAGCACGAGCCCGAGGCACCGTTGGCTCCGCCGAGGTCGCATTGCTCGGGGCTGTCGGTGACACCGTCACCGCAGTCCGAATAGTAGAAAGCGAGGTCGACCGTGCTCACCTGGTCCTGGGTACCGCCGACCGGAGTCGAGCAGTTGGTGTAGGCAGTCGCTGCCTGCACGTTGGTCGAGGTGCAACCGGTGCCGCTGGTGGTAGCCAGCACGTCGACATCGAAGGTGAAGCTGCTGCCGCTGTCGAGGCGGAACAGACGCTCGATTTCGCCGAGCGTGCCGTTGGCGGGCGTGCCGCCGGTCGCAACCACGGTGTGGCCGCCGCCACCGGTCTTGGTGATGACGACCGTGTTGGTCACTGCCTGCGACGAGCTACCGCGCGCGTTGCTGATCGTGGTCGAGCTGTCGTAGGTGATCGCCGACGCGGTGTTGCTGACGAAGTTGATGGTCTCGGCGGTCGAGTTGAGGTTGCCGTCCATCGCGTTACCGTTGCGATTGGTGTTGTTCTTGATGCCCAGATACACGTTGGTGTGGGCGCCGAGGTTGACCCCGGTACAGGTCACGGTCGCGCCCGATCCGGTCGGCGGCGCGCCGCTCACCGAGCAGCTACCGCCGCCCGGCAGCGAGTAGACCGGGCCGCCGGTGATCACCAGCGCCGAGGCGCTGGAAACAAGGCCCACGAGAGCCAGCGCAGTGGCGCCGGCCAACGGGGCGATCCATTTATTTCTGTGCGTAGTCATGGCGTCGCCTCCTTACCAGGATCCGTGCGAGCCGTGGCTGCCGTGACTGCCGTGACTGCCGTGCGATCCATGCGAACCGTGCGAGCCATGCGAACCGTGTGAGCCGTGTGACCCGTGCGAGCCGTGGCTACCGTGCGAACCGTGCGAGCCATGCGAACCGTGCGACGCGTGCGACATGTGCTGCGCCAGGAGCATCTTCTCGCTGTTCGGCTCGCTGCGCAGAGCTTGCGCTGCTTCCGAGGTGTCCAGTGCTGCCACCGGCTTGGTTGCCTGACGCGCCTCTGCAGGGCTCAGGAAGTCCAAGGGCTTCTTGCGCAGCTCTGGAAGTCCGTTCTTTTTCTGATCGCTCATCGTGCCTCCTTCACCCAAGTGCTCTTACGCGAAAGGGTGCTTGCCCCCCTCACCGCAGCCTCGCGGTGTCTGCAAACATTGCCAGTCTCTGTTGCTGCGGGAGCAACTCTTTGACGATCGAGCTTGCCCGCTTCTCGTTGGCCGCCAGCACGTGGGCGACCTCTGCGACGGCGCGGCCGAGTCCTTCCTCGGTCGGCATGTCGCCGCGACCGCCGTTCATCACGACGAGGTCGAGTCGGTCGGTGAAAACCAGTCCTTCGGGGTTGCCGCTGTTGCGGCAGATGTGCAGTCGGTTGGTGCGACCGCGTTGGTTCTCCAACGTCAGCACGCAAGAGCCATCGACGATGCCGCTGAGCTCTTTGACCTTCCACCCTTCGGCGAGATCGGATCCCGCGCGCAACGGTTGCAGCAACTCCCACGGCGGCGGTGCGGCGGGCTTGCTCTGCACCTGCGGTTCGTCGCGCACATCCGTTTGCGGCTGTGCCGCGTCGTTGTCGACTACGTCGGTCTTACGTTCGTGGTGGGCCGTGGCCCCTGCCTTCGAATTGACAACCGACACCGCGACGGCAGCGCCTGCGGCGCCGGTCGCAACTTTGCCCACGAATTGGCGACGCGACAACGCCGCATGTTCATCTTTGAGCACAGGACCCCCCTTAAGGTTATGGTTGAATGGATTTGGCTGAACCGACTCTCACCGGCGGGCCTATCATGGTGGACTTCCGCATGTAAAGTTAAACTTTATGTTGGGATCACTGGTTGGCATGAGGGTTGGCGCGGACCCGCCTGCGTATCTCACAAAATCGGTGGTCTGCCGTGATCTGCTGGTTTGGTCTGCGACGGCGCGGGGGCGCGGCCGGTGAGCAAGCGAAGGCGAGAGCGCCCGCGGTCCTGCGTCTTTGGCGCTGCCGGGGCGGCGCAGCTGCCACTTGCGGGTTCGCAACGCCGCGAAACTGTTGGCCAATGCGGAAGTGATCTGATAGCGAGGACGGAGTAACCGGGGGGTGCCGGATGCGGGGTCGGCGGAGCAGCCGGCGATGAGGATCCTAGTTGAAGCGAACCATCCGAGAGCTTGATCTTGGCCTGAGCCGTTTGGGATTGCCTTTCTAATGAGGCTGGGCGTGCGATCCGCAGCCTCGGGGGCACCGGCCGCGGGGGAAATCGATCTTCGCTTGCCGCTGGCCGAAGGGGCGAGCCTGCCCTGGCGCTTTGACCGGCCGTCTCTGCGGGTCGCGGTGCCGACCGAAACGGTGATCGCGGTTGCCGAATCGCTGTCGGCCCAGCCGGGCGCCTTCATCGTCGGGGGTGGCGAGCCGATTCGGCGGCCGGACGCGAGCGCGCTGTTGTCGACGCTGGCGCGGCTCCGGCCGCAGGGCCTCGGCCTGTGGACGGCCGGTGAAGGCCTCACCGAACAGGTCGTCGAGCGCCTCGCCAAGCTCGGGGTGCAGCGGATGCTGATCCCTTTCCACTGCGCCCGCCAGGATGCGCACGACTGGCTGGTCGGCCGGCCGGGGTCGCTGAAAACGGCGCACCGCGCCATTCGCGCCTGTGTCCGGGCCGGCATGCCGGTCACTGCGGAGGTCGTCGTCACCCGGCCTACGATGGCTCATCTAGCTGAAACTGTTGAGGTTCTTGGGCGTACCGGGGTCGGCAGCGTGACCCTGCGGCGGCTCGCGGCGGAGGACGCGAACGGGCTCGAGTTCATCCCGCTATCGCCGCGCCTCGAGCTGCTGCGCGAATCGCTGGAAGAAGCGGCCACGGTGGCGCTGGGGCGAAAAATGCGGCTCGTGTTGCGGGATCTGCCGATGTGCGTCGCGCCGCGTCTGCGACCGCTGTTCGCGCCGTTCGGCAGCGAGCTCTGGGTGTCGACCGACGGCGTCGTCGCGCCGCGTTCGGCGGCCGGTCTGGGCTGCGTCGATTGCCCGGGCGAGCCGGCCTGCGGCGGCGCCCCCGCCGACTACGTCGAACGCTTTGGCTGGGAGGAATTCGTCGACCCAGGGGCGATTCGCGCGCGCATGGTCGAGGATGTCGCGGCGCAGCAGCGGTTGCAGACCTCCGAACCGATGGTGTTCTCCTGGCAGGGGCCGCACCGGGTCCGCTGCGAAGCCTGCGGCGACCGGCAGGCCGCGACGACGGCGCAAGACACGCGCTCGATCCGCGCCCGTATGGTGGTGGCGTCGCGTTATCGGCCGCGCGAGGTGCGCCTGGTTGGCGCCGACCTGTTGGCACATCCGGCTGCGGCAGCCTTGGTCTACGATGCCCTGCGCTTGTTCCCCGTGGTCGATGTGGCCGGCGAGGCGAGCCCGATCGTCGACTGGTCGGACCTCGACCTGCGGCGGCTCAAGGGCCTGCGGCGCCTCGACGTTGCGCTCTACGGTCCGGATGCCGCGACCCATGACGGTCACTGCGGCATTCCCGGCGCCTTTGCCGCGGCGTTGCGAGCGGCCGAAAGGCTGGCCAACGAGACCGAGGTCGAGGTCGGCGGCTATGCGCTGATCCACGAGCCGGCGATGGCGCAGCGCTTCGCCGAGGAGTGGGAGCGTGGCGCCCTGCCGGGTTCGCCGCGTTTTCGCCTATCTCCGCGCGCGAGCGCCGGTCAGGGCGGGCGGCCTCTGGACGAGCTGGCGGGGATCGTGGCGAGCCTGCCACAGGGGCCGGCGCGGGCGGCTTTGCAGGCGGTACTGCCGGTTTGCGGGTTCGCAGGGGAAAACGATTCCAACTTTCGGTTCCCATACGCCGTCAAATGTGAGACGCAACAAATTATTGAACTCGGTAGGAGTGTATCCTATCGAGCATGTGGGACCGATCCACTGGGGGAGTTCGAACGGTGCCCTGAGGACGCGCGGAAATGCGCCGACTCCGGCTGCCCGGGGCTTGCCGTGGGATGGCACGGCGCTACGAGGTCAGAGCAATGGACAGCGAACACTTGAAGGACCGAATGCTCGAACGCGAGCGGGTTGCGAACGTTCGCAAGCATTGGGTGCGTTTGGTTACGGCCTGTAACAGCCGTTGCGTTTTCTGCTTGGATACCGACACGCCGCGCGGCATCTACCTCCTCGAGGACGACGTCAAGCGAGAGCTGCAGCGCGGTCGCGACGAGCTCAACGCCGACAAGGTGATCCTGTCGGGCGGTGAAGGCTCGATCCACCCGAAGTTCGTCGATTTCGTACGCTACGCCAAGGAGATCGGTTACGATCGCGTGCAGACGGTCACCAACGGGGTGATGTTCTCGCAGCTCGACTTCTACCGCGCCGCGGTCGACGCCGGCCTCGGTGAGATCACCTTCAGCCTGCACGGCCACACTCCCGAGCTGCACGACCGCCTCACCGGAACCGAGGGCGCCTTTCGCAAGTTGATGAAGGGAATGATGCGGGCGCTGCGCGAGGGGCAGATCATCGTCAACGTCGACGTCTGCATCAACAAGCAGAACGTCGCCTACATCGATCAGATCGTCGACCTCTGCCTGAAGGTCGGCGTGACCGAGTTCGACCTGCTGCACGTGATCCCGCAGGGGGTCGCTTTCGAGAACCGCAACGACTTGTTCTACGACCCGGTCGAGCACCTGCCGCGCCTGCAGAAGGTGTTCGGTTTGAACCGCCACCCGGGCGTCGTCATCTGGACCAACCGGTTTCCGGTCGAGTTCCTCGAGGGGTTGGAAGACCTCATCCAGGACCCGCACAAGATGCTCGACGAGGTGAACGGGCGACGGCACCAGATACAGCGGTACCTGGACGAGGCGACACCGCTCGAGTGTCGCGACCCGGAGCGCTGCCAGTACTGTTTCATCGAGCCGTTCTGCAACACCGCCGATCGCGTCATCGGCAGGCAGAACCGAAGCGACTGGGAAGTCTGGTGGGTCGGCAAGGCCGAGCCGGACAACTGGTCGTACGCGGAGGTCGTGCCGGCAGGGCTGCCGTACGGATGCTCCTACATCGGCGTCGAAGTCGACGACCTGCCGGTGCTCGAGAGCCTCGACATTCCGGATTCGGTGGGCATCTACGCCAAGCCGCGCCAGCTGTCGCGGATCGTCAACCGCGACGCCTTGGCCAACCCGCTGTTGATCAGCGTCGGCGAACCGGAGCAGCTCGACGTGCTGCTTGGAACCGACGCGCTGCCGCTCGGCGTCGACGTCGAGATCCAGCTCAACCAGCGCACTGCCGCCTGGATGCTGCAGCACCGCGATCTCGTCGAGCGACATCTGTCGCGAGTGCGCGTGCACCAAACGGGCTACGAGTTTCTCAAGGAGGCCATCGCCAACGACGTTCGCGACCCGGCGCAGTTCTTCGCCGAGCTCGGCCTGCGGATTGCCGTCAGCGGGCTGCCCGCCTGCCTGACCCCCGACACCGAGCTGCGCGAGGCGCCGAAGGTTCTCGCCAAGGCGATGTTCGACATGAGCAACGGCCGCATCAACACTCGCGAGCTGGCGCGTACCCACGTCAAGGAAGGCTACTGGGGCAAGTCGCTGCGCTGCCGCGATTGCCGGATCAACGACCGCTGCGACGGAGCGCACATCAACTTCCTGCGCGACCAGGGCTTCGCCCAGCTGGAGCCGCTCGGCGAAGGAACCTGGGCGGCCAACGCCGAAGAACAGATCCTCGGCTTGCGGCCGCAACCGCCGGCGCGCCTGCGCGACGGCAAGCCGATCGAGCGAGTGGCGCCGAGCCTGCCGGGTTTCGAAGGCCCGCAACCGCTGCCCGAAGAGCCGCTCCTGGTGCACACCCGCAAGGCGCGCGAAGCGCGCGAGCGTCGCTGGCAGCAACTGCGAGACGCTCCCCCCGCCTGAGGTCGAAGCATGGCGAATCTCGGATATCTGCAGCTGACCCGAAACTGCTACCAGAACTGTCAGTTCTGCAGTAATCCGCCCACCGGCGTGCACCTCGACGTCGTCCAGATGCGCGAGGAGATCGACCATCTGGTCGAGCTCGGCTACGACGGCGTGATTCTCACCGGAGGCGAGCCGAGCACCTCGGAGCTCTTGCTGCCGGCCCTTGCCTACGCGCGCGAGCGCAAGCTGTTCAGCCGCATGATCACCAATGGCCAGAAGCTGGCCAACAAGGAGTTCTTTCGCGAGTGCGTCGACGCCGGTCTGACTCACATCCACGTCTCGCTGCACAGCTACCGGCGCGAGGTGCACGACTTCATCACGCAGTACGACGGCGCGTGGGACATCCTCGTCCAGTGCCTGGAAAACGTACCCGACATGGGGATCACCTGTGACATCAACACGGTGATCAACGTCTACAACTGCGATCACCTGCACGAGAACGTGCGCTGGATCAGCGAGAACTTCCCGTTCATCCGCCACTTCGTGTGGAACAACATGGACCCCGACGGCAATCGCGCCGAAGAGCATCCGGACTGCATCCCGAAGCACTACGAGTTCCAGAGGTCGCTCGAAAAAGCGATGGAGTACCTGGTGAGCACCGGCCGCTCGTTCCGCGCCGAGCGAGTCCCGCTCTGCTACATGCGCCGCTTCGCCTGGGCCTCGACCGAGGCGCGCAAGATCATCAAGGAAGAGGAGCGCTGCATTCGCTTCCTCGATTTCAAGGGATTCATTCATCAGAAGGAGTTCCTGCACGGCAAGGGAACGGCGTGTGACGCGTGCCGCTTCGATCCGATCTGCGCCGGCATGTTCTCGATGGCGAAGACCTACGATGAGCGTGAGCTGTCGCCGATCTTCGAAGACCCGCGCGACGTGATCGTGCAGGTGCTCGGCAAGGAACCCTCGCCGGAGCTGATGGAGCGCCTGATGGCGCGCCGGGGACGTCGGTCGAAGACCGAGCAGCCGTCGGAGGAGCAGCGGCAGCAGGCGATGCAACGGGCGCTGTGACGATGACGCGCCTCCTCTTCGTGAATCCTCCTCTCTGTCTCGACGAGGATTTCATCGACTATCCGACCTTCGCCAACCACGGCCCGCTGGCGTGCGCCGGTCTGGCGGCGCGCTCCGGCGCACAGGTCGAGGTCTACGATGCGTTCGCCCAGCCGAGCTCGGGCAAGCACGAACGCGCCGCCGGCGGATGGGTGCTCGGCGCGCCGCACGCCGACTTCGTCGAGCACCTGCCCGATGGCGACTTCGACGTCGTCGTCCTCGGTGCGACGGTGTTCCTGCGCATCGAGAACGCGCATCCCGAAACGCGCGAGCTGGTCGCCGCTCTGCGCCGGCGTTATCCGGATGCGGTGCTGCTGTCGTGCGACGGCTACGTCGGCGGCCAGCATTACATGGACTACGACGGCGACAAGGTACTTGCCCAGTATCCGGAGCTCGATGCCATCCTGAAGTATCCGGGCGAGCGATTCTTCGGCGACCCCGCCTATCTGGCGACGTTGCGCGGCGCGCGCCGCGTGTTGCGCGACGCCGGCGAGCACGCCGGCGATCCGCTCGAGCCGTTCTACCTGCTCGACGGGATCGATCTGGAAAACTTCGACCGCTTCCTCGATCGCTGCTTCGGCGACCGGCGCTGGGAGAACACGTTCGGCATCGACCGCGGCTCCCGCTCGTTCCTGTCGAGCAGCGGCTGCCCGCACCGCTGCATCTTCTGCACCAGCAACCCCGGCTGGCGCGCCACCGGGCGAAAGATCTACCAGCCGATCCCGCTGCGCCGGCTACGCGATTGGGCCTACCTGCTGCGCACCGTTCACGGCGCCGAGCACCTGATCGTTCTCGACGAGATGGTCAATGTGCGGCCCGACTTCAACGACCTCCTGCGATCGTTCAACGAGCTCGGCCTGCGCTACGATTTTCCAAACGGCATGCGCGCCGACCACCTCGACCGCGAAGGTGTGGCCCTGATGAAAGGGCGTACCAACATCCTCAGCATCTCCGCCGAGAGTGCCGAGCAGGAGGATCTCGACGGGGCGATCGGCAAGGGGCAGAGCCTCGACGCGATCTACCGCGTCGCCGGTTGGGCCAAGGAGCTCGGCGTGCCGCTGATGATCCACTATATCATCGGCTTCCCGTGGGAGACGCCGCGCCACATCACGGCGACGCTCGACATGGCGTGGGATCTGTACGAGCGCTTCGACGCGTGGCCTTCGATGCAGTTCGCCACGCCGATCCGCGGTACCGAGCTGCACGAGCAACTGGTCGAGATGAAGCTGATCTCCGACGACGGTGTCGACCTCAAGGACGGCGGGCTGTTCCAGCACAAGCCGTGCTTCGACCCGCCGGGGTGCCCGCCGGGCTACGTCGCCAAGGCGCGCGCCGCCTTCGACATGAAGATGCAGGCGCGCCAGGCGCGCAAGCTGATCATGAACATTACCTACAAGTGCGCCAACCGGTGCGTCTTCTGCGCTACCGGCGACCGCGTCTCGGCGGCGATGGAATGGTCGAAGATCGACGAGATCCTGCGCGAGCACGCGGCGGCAGGCACCAACCAGCTCGACATCGACGGCGGCGAGCCGACCATGCACCCGCAGTTGATCGACGCGATCACCCTGGCGCACGAGCTCGGCTACCGGGCGATCAACGTCACCTCGAACGGACGCCTGCTGCGCGATCGCGAGCTCGCCAAGATGCTGGTCGAGAGCGGGATCACCCATTTGTTGCTGTCGCTGCACGGCGCCACGGCCGAGGTGCACGACGCGTGCACCGACGTGCCGGGCAGCTTCGAGCAAGTGATGCAGGGCATCGATCACGTGATGGAGCTCAAGCCGGATTCGGTGGATACCGGCATGAACGTCACCATCGTGCGCGACAACGTCGAGCACCTGATGCCGCTGACCGAGCTGGCGATCGCCAAGGGCTTTCCCAAGATCAACTTCCAGTTCACGACGCCGTTCGGTCGCGCCTGGGAGGACGTGGTCCCACCGCTCGAGCAGGCGGGGCGCGCAGTCATGGAAGTCATCGACGCCTACGGCGATCAGATCGCGGTCCACGCGATCAACGCGCAGTTCTGCGCCATGCCGGGTTACGAAGAGTACGTCGCCGGCGACCTGCAGAAGCTCGGCCGCACGATGATCTTCGCCGCCGACCCGCGTTTTCCCGAGCAGGTCAACCTCTACGACTGGCTCGGCGCCAAGCGCGAGAAGCGCGAGGTCTGCGAGCAGTGCCCGTACACCGTGGTCTGCGAGGGCTTCCAGGTCTTCGTCGAGGACAAGCCCGACATGCGCGTCGAGCGGGCGCGGCCCTCGGTGGGGGCGGCTTAGGGTGTACGGTTTTTTTTTTGCCGCAGATGGACGCAGATCAACGCTGATGGGGTTCGCGGAAGCTGACGCCGATCAGCCATCCGTGGTGATCAGCGTCAATCTGCGGCTAACAGCCCGTTGAAAAAGTAGACCAGGCTGCAAATGGATCTCTCGCCCCAACTCTGCGTTGCCGAATCCTCAACAAAAGCTTTGGCTTTGCCTCCGGTTCGGCGCCTTGATTTGGGACGAGATCTCTCATTTTCGCCTCTGCCCTACTTTTTCAACGGACTGCTAGTCTCCGAGCCGAAATCCAACCGATGCAATCCGCGCTAGAATCCAGCCCCTGGGGCGAGTACCAGGACGTCCTGGTCGACGTGCAGATCGGCTACGCCTGCAACGTGCAGTGTGATTACTGCTCGATCACCGACGAGATGCGCGAGCAGAACATGTCGATCGCGTCGGTGATGGATATTCTCTCCGACGCGAGAGCGCGCGGCGCCACCCGAGTCGCCTTCGGCGGTGGTGAGCCGACCATCCGGCGCGGCTTGATCCCGCTGGTTCGCTGGTGTCGAGACCGCGGTTACACGGCGATCAAAGTCGCCTCGAACGGGATGATGTACTCGTATCCGGAGTACGCCGCCGAGGCAGTCGACGCCGGCCTCAACGAGTTCCACATTTCGTTCATGGCGCATACGCCCGAGCTCTACGCCAGCATCATGGGCCGCGACGACGCCTTCGAGCTGGTCAATCGAGGGGTCGCCAACCTCGCCAAGCTCGGCCACAAGCCGGTCGGCGATCTGATCATCAAGAACGATACCTGGATGCACCTCGCCGACATCGTCGACTACTGGGCCGGCAAGGGGATCGAGAAGTTCAACCTCTGGCTGGTTTCACTCTCCGACCGCAACCAAACCAACCTCGGATCGTTGTTGCGAGTCAGCGAGATGCGCGAGGGGATCTTCGCCGCTTTCGAGAAGGGGCGCGAGCTCGGCGTTACGGTGCTGTCGCGCCACATTCCCCGCTGCATGCTGCCCGGCTACGAGGAAAACGTCGCCGATTTGCGCGAGGACCGAGTGTTGGTGATCACCCCGCGCGCGACCTTCACCCTGTGGGAGTCGAAGATCTCGCCCAATGCCTACGGTCCGCGCTGCGAAGGCTGTCGCTACAAGGACGGCGAATGCCTCGGCCTGCGCGCCGACTACCTCGAGCGCTACGGCGACGACGAGGTGGTGCCGGTTCCCTGATCGGCTCCGCGCCGGAAACTCCGGCGCTGTATCAGTGGCTCGCGGGAATCGTTCCGATTGCTTCGGCGAGCTCTTCGAGCCGGCGCTTCATCGCCGCGAGCCGCTCCGGCATCGCCGCGGCCAGGTCGTTCTCCTCGCCCGGGTCGGACTCGAGGTCGAACAGCAGGTCGTCGTGATCGTAGCGGGCGTAGACGGATTCGCCTCCCTCGACGGCGAGCTTCAGCTTCCAGTTGCCTTCGCGGTAGGCGCCGATGGCGCGGCTGTCCTGGCGCGCGTAGAGGTAGCGGATACCGTCCTCGTCGCGCACCCCGGCGCCGCGCAGCAGCGCGGAGATGTCGGTGCCGTCGAGGTCGACCTCGGCCGGCGGCTCGGCGGCGGCCAGGCTCGCCAGCGTCGGCAGCCAGTCGACCATCGCCGCCGGATCGGTGATGACGCGGCCGCCTTCGATCTGGCCCGGCCAGTGCGCGATCAGGGGCACTCGCATTCCGCCCTCGAAGGTCGTGCTCTTGCCCTGGCGCAATGAACCGGCGGTGCCGCTGTCGTACCCTCCCTGCGGGAGCTCGGCCGACGTCTCCCAGAGTAGCCAGGGGCCGTTGTCGCTGGTGAACACGACCAGCGTCCGCTCCTCGATACCGAGTGCGGCGAGCTCGGCGAGGATCTGACCGACGCTCCAGTCGAGCTCTTCGATGACGTCGCCGTACAGTCCGCCGGCCGAGGTGCCGAGGAAGTCGGCGGATGCATAGAGCGGGACGTGCGGCACGTGGGTCGGGTAGTAGAGGAAAAAGGGTTTACCGTCGGCGGTCGCGCGGCGCATGAAGTCGATCGCCCGTTCGGTGTATCGTTTGGTCAGTGTCTCTTGCAGCGCCGGCATCTCGACGATTTGGTCGCCGTCCATCAGGGGCACGCCCGGCCGGCAGTCCGGCAGCAGGGCGTTGCAAGGCCGTGTCGGCACTTCCTCGCCCGGATACTGCGGCTCGTTCATGTCGTTGCTGTAGGGAAGGCCGTAAAACTCGTCGAAGCCCTGGCGGGTCGGCAGGAAGTCTTCGAGGTGGCCGAGGTGCCACTTGCCGATCAAGGCGGTGGCGTAGCCGCGCTGGCGCAGGACCTCGGCGATCGTCACCGCTGCCGGCGACAAGCCGCTGCGGCTGTCGGGGAAGTATACCCCGCGCGGGTCGATCTCGTACCGAGTCGGTAGCCGTCCCGTCAGCAGGGCGATGCGCGATGGGGTGCACACCGGCGCGCCGACGTAGAAATCGGTGAAGCGGACGCCGTCTGCCGCCATCTGGTCGAGGTGGGGGGTGGCGATCAGCGGGTTGCCGTAGACGCCGAGGTCGCCGTATCCGAGATCGTCGGCGAAGACGAAGACGACGTTCGGAGGGGTGGCGGACTGGTCGTGGTCGTCGTCGCTGCCGCACGCCGCCACGAGCAGGGCGAGCAGCAGCCACCCAAGCGAACGAGAGCAGCGATGTCGGCGGTTGTGGTCCATTGGCTGTGGTTTCCTATCGCGAGTTGGGTGGCGAGATTGCCGATCGGCGGTGCTCGCCCATCTGAGTCTGGTGCCACGGCTGGAGTCAAACGCCTTGAGTGCTGGGTCGCTTCCCCGTATGGGGTACGCGACATGATCGAGAACGACCGATGAGCTCTCCCCCGGACCCCTCCCTCATCCTGGATACGGGATTCGCATTCTGGCGCTCCAAGGTATTGCTCACGGCAGTGGAGCTGGGCCTCTTCACGGTTCTCGGCGATCGGGCGATGACCGCCGAGCAGCTCGGCGAGGCACTTCATCTCCATCCGCGCGGCACCTACGACTTCTTCGACGCGCTGGTTTCGCTCGGCTTTCTCGAACGCGATGGCGATGGCGAGGCGGGGCGTTACCGCAACACGGACGAGACGGGTCAGTTTCTAGACAAGAACAGCGCGGAGTACGTCGGCGGCATCCTCGAGATGCTGAGCGCACGCCTATTCCGTTTCTGGGGCGATCTGCGCCAAGGGCTCGAGACGGGCGAGCCGCAGAACGAGATCCGGCACAGCAAAAAATCGATCTTCGACGAGCTCTATGCTGACGAAGCCAAGCTCGAGCAGTTCATCTCGGCGATGAGCGGAGTGTCCCGCCCGAACTTCCGTGCCTTGGCGGAAGCCTACGATTTCTCGCAGCACGACACCCTGTGCGACGTCGGCGGTGCGTCCGGTCTGCTGTCGATCCTGGTCGCCGAGCGGCACCCGCGCATCCGCTGCACGTCGTTCGACCTCCCCGCGGTCGAGCCGATAGCCCGGCGCTCGATCGAGCGCGCCGGGCTCGCCGATCGCGTTGCGACGGCGAGCGGCGACTTCTTCGCCGAGCCGCTGCCCAAGGCCGACGTCGTCACCATGGGCATGATTCTGCACGACTGGGACCTGGCGAAGAAGATGCACCTGATTCGCGCTGCCTACGACGCCCTGCCCAAGGGCGGTGCCTTCATCGTCGTCGAGAACCTGATCGACGACGCGCGCCGCGAGAACACCCACGGTCTGCTGATGTCTCTCAACATGCTGATCGAGTTCGGCGATGCCTTCGACTTCACCGGTGCCGACTTTCGCGGTTGGTGCGAAGAAGTCGGCTTCGCACGAGTGGAAATCCGACCGCTCGGCGGACCGTGCAGCGCCGGCATAGCCTACAAGTAGCCGACGTTCCGCAGCGACTGCCGGTTCACGCGAATCGAGGTCGGTGTCGGTATCGCCTTCGCTTTCGCTTTTTGGAGAGCGATGCCGATTTGGGTGATCGGGGGCGCGGACTTGCGCTGGCTCGCCGCAGCTCCCCGATCCGCCGAAGCGACGCTACTGGGAGCAGGTCCTGTAGTAGAAGCCGAAGTCGAGCTTGTTGAGCGTTCTCGTGTTCGCCGAGGTTCGCACCGTGTCGTAGAGGCCGGTGTTCGACTCGGTGAACACTGGATGGTTGATCTCGTTGGACTGCATGTCGACGTGTACCGTGAAGCTCGAGCCGCTGACCCGGAACAGCTGGCGGATGTCACCGTTGCTGTTGTCGGCTGGGGTGCCGTCGGTTGCGATGACGAACCCGTCTCCGGACGCGAGGGTGAGAATCAGACGGGTCGACGTTTGCTGGGTCGAACCGAAGTCGTCGATCGGCGACGAGCTCGTGTAGATGATCGAATCGGAGGTACTGCTCGAATAGCGGAAGGTCTCGAAGCCCGATGGCCCCGTGCCGTCCATCGCCATTCCGTTGAGGGAAGTCTCGTTGGCGAGGCCGAAGTAGAGGTCGGTGAAATTGCCCGGGGCGGAGACGGTGCAGGTGAGGGTGAGGCCGTTGCCTCGGCCGGCGGTTCCACTGGCGGTGCAACCGCCGCCTCCCGGCGGCGTGACGACCGGACCTCCGGTCAACTCCAGGGCGGAGACTGAGGAAGCCGTTCCCAAGACGCAAGCCGCGGCGATTCCCAGCCCCACTCCGATCCGCTTCATTTTGAACGCAGGCATTGGCGACTCCTTCAGTTGCAGTTCGACACGAGTGGGCAAGTCGGATCCGGGACGTCGAGGAAACACGGCGGGTCGAGGCAGTTCTCGAAGCAGTACTGCTCGACCGGGACGCATGTCGGAATCGGTGGAAACGGACCCGACATGACCGGACACAGCGAATCGCCGCTGTCGCACGGGCCGCGCACGTTGTCGGGGCAAACGACCGTGCTGTCGGTCAGCAGGTTGGTCGCGCCGAACGAATAGGTGTACGGAGTGCCGTCCTGCTCCATGTACGTCCAGGTGCCCGGTGCGATCAGATCGCATTGGGTCGATGTGAGCTCGGTCGAGACCGCGGCGTTCGACAGAGAGATCCCGGTGACCGAAGCGGCCGTCGAGAAGTCGGCCCCTTGCAGGTAGGCGTCGTCGAACTTCGCATTGGTCAACGTGGCGCCTTCGAAGTTCGCGTTGACCAGCTGGGCGCCGTTGAAGACTGCGGCGGTCATCGACGCGTTGGTGAAGATTGCCGCGGTGAGGATGGCGTCGGTGAAATTGGCGGAATCGAGCTTGGCGCGGACGAACAACGCATCGCTCTGCGCGCCGTAGAGGTGGGCGTCGGTAAAGTCGACGCTGCGCAGATCGGCGTCGGTGAGGTCGACGTTGATCATGAAAGCGCCGCGCAGGGTCGCGGCGGTGCCGTCTGCCTGCGCCGAGCCGAGCGTGGCGCCAGTGAGATTTGCGCCCTTGAGGCTGGCGAAGCTGAGGTCGGCGCCGACCAGCGAGCTGTTCGAAAGGTTCGCTCCCTCGAGGTCGACCATCGACAGTCCGGCGTCGAGCAGCAGGGCGTATTGCATGTCGGCGCCGGTAAACGAGGTCGTGCCGCCGGTGAAGTTGCAGCCGCCGGTTCCGGCGTTGGCGTCGCAGGAGAGGTTTACGCCGCGCTGCGTCGTCGGCGCGTCGGTGAGCGTGGCGCCGGTGAAGTCGGTGGTGTTGGTCAGGTACGCGCCGGAGAGGTCGACTGCTTTTCCGAGGTCTTGTTGAGTGAAGTCGACGCCGTCGAGAATGGCGTTGTCGAAGTCGTTGCCGGAATCCATCTGGTTGGAGGAGAAGACGGCGTTGGTCAGATCGGCGCCGTTGAAGGCGACGTCGAGCAGGTTGGCGCTGTCGATTACCGGCCCCTGTGGGGTGGCTTGGGCTGCCGGGCGCTGGCATTGGCTCGATGTCGAGAGCGACCACGGCCCCTGGTTCTCGGGGCAGGCCATCTCGCCTCCCAGCTCCAGGCAACCGAGGTCGGCGGTGCACGGGCAGTTCTCGCACAGTCCGTCGACGGTTACGGTGGTGCAGCTCGAGGTCTTGCCGCAGTCGGGCAGGACCGAGTCGTGTTGAAACTTGGTGCCGTCGAACGTGACGCCGTAGAGGTTTGCGCCGGCGAACCAAGTCCCGTGCACCGATGACGAGGAATCGAACATGGCGTTGGTGAAATCGGCACCGCGCAGGTCGTAGGTGGAGAGGCACGAGTTTTCTACGATCTGGGTTCCGGTGAAGTAGGCGTCGCGCGCCGAGCTACCGCTGCCGCTGGACGCGCCGAAGGTGCTGTTCATGAACTTGCTGTCGGAGAAGTTGGCGGAGGTGGCGGTTACCCCGTCGAACACTGTGAGGTCGAAGAATGTCTCGAAGAATATGGCGTCGGTGAGGTCGACGTCCTTGAAGAGGACCTCGCTGAGACTGGCGTTGGTGAAGTCGGCCGCCGTCAGCAGGGTGGGGGTGTTGCCCTTCGACTGAAACTGCTGGCAGGCAAGCACCGCTCCGGTGAAATCCGAGTGGCTCAGATTGATGCCGTCGAGGGTCGCGCTCGGGCAGGCTTTCCAGCTGAGCCCCTTGAAGTTGCAGCGAAAGCAGCTCTTGTCGGCCTTCAATGTGGCGACATCGTTCGAGTTGGCCCCGGATAGGGTTGCCGCGCTGTTGCCCGCCTCGATGACGCCCGGTTGGAAGAAGATCAAGATCGGCGGGGCCGTCAAGTCACCGGCGCGTGGATGTACGAAGCGAAAGCGATGCTCGCCGGACACGGTGAGCGAGACTTCCGGCGAGTCCGGGCTCACCCGACCGATCTCGTTGCCGGCGTCGTCGAGAGCGACGACGGTGGGTGCGTCGTCGTCGAACTCACCGAGTTGCAGGCGCAACTCGATCGGGTCGCTGAAGTGATAGAGGAAGTCGTCCTCTCCTTCCTCGGCGCCGGTGTCCGGGGAGTCTTGGCTGGTCGCCTCGAGAAGCGTGACGACGGTGTGGTCGAGGTTGAGCCTGGCGTTGGCTCGTTCGTTGCGCATTTCCTCGGAGACGCCGCCGGGATCGAAGAACTCGACTCCGGAGGCGTCGTCGTCGCCGCAAGCGGCGAGCGAGACCGCCAAGAGCGGGATCAGCAATCGGACCATCCAATGCGCGGTGCTTGGCATCCAACTTCCTCCTCGGTTTCCGTACCCGCTCGCCTCAGCTGGTCGGGGTCGGGCATCCATCCGGCGTAGACGGCTCCCACTGCGACAGCGACGGCTCGACGCGCGGCGCGCCGGCGATGGCTTCGTAGTTGAGTGTGTAGACGTTGCGGAACGTGTCGACGGCCATGCGAGCCGCTGCGACTCCGGTCTTGCGCAGGAGGTGCTCGCCGTCGGGCACGTAGATGTCGAGTCGGTAGTCATCGGGGCTCAACCCGCCGTTCTCGTAGGAGAGCACGTACATGTAGCCCAGCCCCTCGACGGCGATGTCGAGATACACGACGTCGGACGGATTACTCTCGATCGCGGTCAGGTCGATGATGCTGGAGGTTTGGCCGTCGAACTGGGCCACCGGATTGCCGGAGACGTCGACCGCCTGGATGCGCCTGTTTCCGTCCTCGAGAATCAGGATGGTGGTGCCGAAGGCGGTGACTGCGACCGGAGACGAAAGCAGACCGATGCGGGTTCCCAAGCCCATCTTCTGCACCGCGAACGCCACCGACTCCGGAGATTCCTGGCTGTCGACCGCCGCGTCCGGCAACTGCAGAATCTCCATCTTGTGGGTCTCGCGGTTCACGCCGATGATGTAGCCGGTGGGCACCAAAGCCAGTGAATCGAGAGGCTGGCTGAACTGGCCCCACGCCATGGTCGTGTCGAGGTCGAAGGGCGTCGAAGCATCGGCGACGACCGCCTTGACGAGAAAGCTGTTGGTACTGGGTTCGAGAAAGAAGTTTTTGCCGGTGCCGTCGGCCGGGCCGAGGCGCTCGTAGATGATCCCGACCGGTTGGGTGAACCCGCAGGAGAGGTCTTTGAATCCGCTCTCCGCGCCCTGACCGAGAAACACGTTCTGGACGACTTGCTGAATCTCAGCCTGGCTGCCGTCGCAGAGGTCGATTCCCTGACCGCCGGCTTCGAAGCTGTAGCCGGCCATTCCGGTTCGTTGCGAGATGGTGATCTCGTTGGCGGCGCAGAGTGCATCGTCGGCGCCGGCGCAGAGGTCGCCGAGGGTCGCGGTAGGCGCGTCGGTTTGAACCCAGACGTGCTGGCCATCCTGGTACTCGAGCTTGAGCACGTGGTCGTACTCGGTGTCCTCGGTGAGCGGGACCAGGAGCTCCTTGATCATGAGATCGATCGACTGCTCGGTTCCCGAGACGGGGCCGTACGGCGCGGCGTTTCCGTCCGATGTCCCGGAGTCGGTGCTGCGGCCGACGATGCAGTTGGCGTCGGTCGTCAGGTAGACGTCGACGGTGACCATTCCGCCCGACGGCACGCCCTCGAAGGTCTCGACGATCGGGTCGACGCGGCCCGGCGAGATCGTTCCCTTGTGCTTGTACTGAACCGAAGACCCGTCGTAGGTCAGGACGACCTCGTAGTTGCGCGCCGTCGCTGGGAACTGAAAGTCGTTGTCGTCGTGCGAGATGGTCACCGTGGTGGTCTGGGTGAGCTTGATCTCGTTGGTGAAGATGGCGGGGCTGGCGAGCGACTCGGCGATACTTTCGGTGAGAGCCGCGAGATTGGCGGCGATGGCGATCAGCTTGAAAACCAGACCGAAGGGGCCGGCCGCTTCCTCGGCTGCTTCCTCCGATGCCGCTTCTTCGGTCACGTCCTCGGCGATTGATTTCAATGCTTGCGCGGTGCCGGCGAACAGGGCCGTCAGCAGGGCGTTGCCGATGCTGGCCAGCTTTGCGCCCGCTTGCGACGAGCTCTCGGTGCCGCCGAAGATGCCGTCGTTGGCGTCGCCGTTGTCACGGACGGCGTCGGTCAGAGCGTTGACGATCTGGATCCCGTCCGAGGTCAGCAGGTACTTGAGGATCGTCGCCTGGAGACTGGCGCCAGTGACGACGCCGGCGATCAGGAAGAACGCGGGGAGGCCGATGTTGAAGGTGAGGGTGAGGCTGCTGCCGCCGACTGCCTCCGGGGAGAACGCCTGGCCGCCGAGTCCGAGGCTGCCGAAATAGACCTTGGCGATCGACGCGTCCTCGGGAACGTCGAAGCCGACGCTCGACAGAGGGATGTCGTTGCCGACCAGCGGAATTCCGAGGATCGTATAATTGCTGGTGATGTATGCCAGGAACTTCGATCGCGAGGTGTCGACTGAGGTCGGGTCCTCGACTGGGAGGTCGCCGTTCTCGTTGGCGAACTGCACGAAGCACGACAGGTAGCGGACGTAGGCGTTGCGGAACTCGATCTGGATCTGGCGATTGGTCTGGTCGATGACGCTGATCGTTTCGAACTTCACCCCATGCGCGCTGGTTCCGGCGGGATGAGAGCCCGTGAAGTCGAAAGGTGCGGCGGTACCGCTGAGCGCCGCGGACTGGGAACCGCTACCGTCGTCGGCGGTCATGCCCTCGGTGGGGTGGTAGTTGTTTCCCTCGTAGTCGGGGTCGTCGAAGATGACCTTCTTCACCTGAGCTGCGACCGAGCAGGCGGCTTCGGCGATCTCGTCGCTGGGAACGTACTGAATCATCGGCTTGCCGTTGCTGTCGAGCAGGGGGTCGCCGTTGGTGTCGAGAATTTGCTCGAGCGTCGCCCAGCCTCCGGTCGGGGTGGCTGGCCATTGGGCGGCGATCATCTCGGCAACGGTGGAGATGTAGGGCGTGCATCCGGATCCGGTGCAGGGGAGGGTCTGAATGAGGTCGATGATCGCGGTTCCCTGGTCGACGTTGAGATTGGTGATCTCGTGGTTGTGGAAGACCAACGCGACGGCGCTCTCGACCGGTGTCTGGTAGGTATCGAGGTCGATCACGGTGCTGCTGCCGGAGGTGGTCGCCTGCCCCCAGCGGTCGGCGTGGATCCCGAATTGCTCCGCGCGCGCCGACACCTCCCGCGAGGCTTCGATCGGGGTGTGGATGTGCATCGACACCAGCGCCTCGTCTCCGGTGGCGACGTGCCGCCCCTTGACGCGCACCAGCTGCAGCGCGTCCGACGGCAGATCCACGTCCTCCACATAGTGGGTGAGTTGGTCGTCCGGAACCTCGATCAGGGTTGGATTGAGCAGCCGGTGACGGGCTCGCGACGCATCGTCGTGTTCGACGAGGGAGGCGCGATGCGAGGCGCTGCCGATGACGGAGAGCTCGAGCTGGTCGACTTCGGCGTATGAAAAATCGAAATCGAGCGTTCGCAGCTCGCGCGGTCGCTCGACCGGCGGGGCGTCGCTGGCATCGTCGTCCGATCCGCAGCCGATGAGAAATCCGGGCATGCCGGCGGTGACGCCGGCGGCGGTGGCACCGGCTAGAAATCCCCGGCGCGAGATTGCTCCCCCTGGGGCTTGCGGTGTGGCCTTGCGCGGACCTTGCTTCCGCGGAGTTCTAGCTGGTTTGCGATTCCTCACGGCATCCTCCCTACTGGCGCGCTGGGCGCGTCGACGGCTCGGGGCCAAGGCCCCACGTTGCGACGGATCCTGCTAGACGATTCCAGTCACGAGCTTGCCACACATGCTCGCCGACGCGCCAGCGTGACCGTCTATTTTTCATCGCCTTTTCGCGCCAACTGTACGAGTGGACCAGGCGAAGGGGCGGTTTGAGTCCGTCGCTCAGCCCGAGTTGCGGATGCTGGTGGCGATCGCGTTGATGGTCAGCTGGATGCCGCGTTCGACGAGGCGGTCGTGGTCGCCGGCGCGGTAGCGTCGCAGGAGATCGACCTGCATGACGTGCAGCGGATCGAGGTACGGGTAGCGGTTGCGCAGACTGCGTTCGAGCAACGGCTGGTCGGTGAGGGGGTTCGGCGATCCGGTGATGTGCTCGTGCCAGGCGACGGCGCGGCGGTGCTCCGCTTCGATGCGGCCGAAGATCTCGCCTCTCATGAGCTCGTCGTCGACCAGATTTTCCGCGTAGTGGCGCCCGATCTCGAGGTCGGACTTCGCCAGCACCATACCCATGTTGCTGACCATGGCGCGGAAGAACGGCCAGTCGCGGTACATGCGGCGCAGGAGCTCTGCGCGTGCGGCGTCGTCGCCGGCGAAGCGTTCGAACGCCGTGCCGGCGCCGTACCAACCCGGCAGCATCAGCCGGCACTGTGTCCAGCCGAAGACCCACGGGATGGCGCGGAGGCTTTCGATTCCGCCGGAGGGCTTTCGCTTCGATGGCCGGCTGCCGATCTTGAGCATGGCGATCTCGTCGGTCGGCGTGACGGCGCGAAAGAACTCGACGAATCGCTCGTTGCGGACCAGGTCGCGATACTCCTCGACCGAGTCGCCGGCCATCTGGCGCATGGCGGCGTCGAGGACGTCGGCCTCGGCCGGACGGCTGTCGGCGTCGAGAAAGGAGGCCTCGATCGTCGCCGCCAGCAAGGTCTCGAGATTGCGGCGAGCCAGCGCCGGGTGTGCGTACTTGGCGGCGACGATCTCGCCCTGCTCGGTCACGCGAATCCAGCGGGCGACCGAGCCGGGCGGCTGCGCCAGGATTGCCTGGTACGCGGGTCCGCCGCCGCGCCCGACGGTGCCGCCACGCCCGTGGAAGAGGCGCAGCTTGACGCCGTCGCGGCGCGCCTGTGCGACCAGCGAGCGCTGCGCCTCGAAGAGGTTCCACTGCGACGAGACGTAGCCGCCGTCTTTGTTGGAGTCGGAATAGCCGATCATGATCTCCTGGCGATTGCCGCGCGACCGCACGATCGAACGGTACGACTCCTCCTGGAGCATTGCGTCGAGTGTCAGTGGCGCGCGCTCGAGATCCTCGATGGTTTCGAACAGCGGCACGATGTCGAGCTCCGACTCGGCGCGGTTCTGGTCGGCGGCGACGCGAACCAGCCCGACCTCTTTCAACAGCAGAGCCACCTCGAGGATGTCGCTGAGGTCGGCGGCCATCGAGATGACGTAGTGGGGAAGCACGCGTCGCCCGAAGCGTGACACGGCGCGCGCCGCCTCGTCGAAGATGGCGAGCTCCTTGCGCGTCTGTTCGCTGTATTGCGCGCGCGGGTGGCGCAGCAGGCGCGGCGTCGCCAGCTCGCGGCGCAGCACCTGGCAGCGCCCTTCCTCGTCGAGATCGAGATAGTCCGGGCAGGCGGCCGCCTGCTCGAGTAGGTCGGCGACCACGCTGCAGTGCACCGCCGCGTTCTGGCGCAGGTCGAGGCCGCACAGGTGTGCTCCGAACACCTCCAGGCTGCGGCGCGCCGGCTCGATCTTGGCATCGGCGAGGTCGGCGGCGCCGTGCGAGCGCAAAGAGCTCGAAACCACCTCCAAGTCGGCGAGCAGCTCGTCGATCCGCTTGTAGGCGGGCCGCGGCTGGCGCGGCGGGTTGCCCGGGATGCCGGTGATCTCGGCGTCGAGGACGGCCTCGGCGAAGGCGTAGAGGCGAGCATGCATTCCGCGCAGTGCGCGGCGATAGGGTTCGTCGGCGCGAAACGGGGAGTCGTCGCCCGATGCCTCGGCCAGCGCTTGCAGCGCGGCGGTCGGCTCGACCAGGCGTGCCGACATCGAGAGCTCGCGCGAGAGGTGTTCGAGCGTCGCCAGGTGATGGTCGAGCGCGACGAAGGCCTGGCGACCGACGGCGAGACGGAGAACCTCGGCGGTGGCGAACGGATTGCCGTCGCGGTCGCCGCCGATCCACGAGCCCATGCTGATGGTGCGCGAGGTGTCGAGCTCCTCGACGCCGAAGTCGCGCTCGGCGAGCCGGGCGAGCTCGTCGAGCAGGCGCGGGACGACCTCGAACAGACTGGCCTGGTAGTAGCGCAGCGCCTCGTTGATCTCGTCGCGTACCCGCAGCTTGGAAAGTCGCAACAGCGCGGTCTGCCACAGCGTCAGGATCGCCACCTCGAGCTCTCGCTCGATCTCGCTGCGCTCCGGGTCGTTCGGGTGGAGGCGGTCGCGCTGCTCGAGCAGCGCGCCGATCTGGTGCAGGACGATCAACACCGTCTGCCTGCGTACCTCGGTCGGATGCGCGGTGATCACCGGGCTGACCTGGAGGTCGCGCACGATCTCGGTCACCTGCGCGGCGTCGGCTCGCTCGCCGGCGAGTTTGGCGAAGGTCGCCTCGAGGCTGCCGGGACGCGGACTCGCGTCGAAGATGCGGTGGTGACGAGCGCGCCGCTCGATGTGTGAGTCCTCGGCGGTGTTGGCGAGCAGGGCGAGCCAGTCGAAGGCGCGGATGACGTGGAGTTGCGCTCCGATGGGCTGGCTGCCGAGCAGGCTCTGCAGCGCGTCGACCGCGGCGCTACCGTGATCGCGCCGGCCGTCGACCGCGGCGCGGCGCACCGATTCGACGAGGTCGAAGGTGGCGGAACCGGCGTGCGCCCGGATTACGTCGCCGAGCAGGCGTCCGACGAGGCGGATGTCGTCGCTGAGTGCGCTGTCGCCGGCGATCGTCTGTTGGCCCGTCTGGCTCATGCGAGGGATCTGTGGTCGCGACCGATGCCCAGCGCGATCTCATGGTCCGACTTT
The DNA here is from genome assembly GCA_030430165.1 of bacterium. GTDB lineage: Bacteria > Desulfobacterota > Binatia > HRBIN30 > CADEER01 > CADEER01. The sequence goes on from JAUIGL010000021.1 coordinate 25,808, forward strand.
GGGACATGCTACTGCATCGCCGTGGTTGCGTCACGGGCCCCGTCGCGAAAGCCATCGACTTTCCCACTCGGTATCGTCTTCGCTTATCGACGCCGACAGCGATACCGATTGCGACTGGCAGCGCCGGCGCGCGGGCGGTGCAGCGGGACCAGTCACGCGTCGGGTGTCGGCGGCTTGCGCAGGAACGCCGGGGTGAAGAAAGCCAGCCAAGCGGCGGAGCCGACCAGCCAGAAGGCTGCCGCCCAGGCGAGGTGCTCGAAGTAGGCGTCGGAGACGTCGGCGGCGAGCCGACCGGCGAGCGCGAGGGCCAGCGTGACGGAGATGGCGACGATCGGCCACGGGCGACCGAGTGCGAGCGCGTCCATGCCGAGGTGGCTGAGCGAGACGTGACTGGCGACGCCGAACGCCATCAGCCCGAAGCCGCCGATGAAGGTGATGTGCAGAGCGGCGACGCGCAGGTCCGGCACCAGCGCCGAGACGAGGAGCCCGAGCGGGATCATCCAGGTCGACAGCCACACCAGCCGGCGGTGCAGCCCCGGCTTGGCCGGCAGCCGCAGCGAGTGTCCGCCGATGGCCAGGCCGAGCGTGACTACGACGGCTCGCACAACCGGCGCCAGCGTGTTCAGCCCGGACTGCTCGAGCGCCAGGCTGAGGAAGATGCCGATGCCGGCGGCGGCGTAGAGGCCGGCCTTGGCGGTCTCGCGAGGCGACGATCCGAGGTCTGGTGGCGGTGGGTATCCCGACATCAGCGGCAGGATGAGACTGCCGACGCCGACCACGAGACAAAGGAATACACCTTGCTCGACCAGCAGCTTGCCGAGACTCATCGACCAAAAACCCTGCGCCTGCTCGGCGGCGATCAAGGCGGCGCCGATCAGTCCGTGGGCGACCGCGATCGGAATCAGCACGAAAGCCGCCGGCGGCTTGCGTCCGGCGGCGGCGCCGAGAAAACGGCGCACCGCGAATTGTATCAGAACCAGGAAGATCGCGGCGTAGCCGAGCTGCGCCACTCGCCAGCTCTCCAGTGTAGATCCGGCAGTGGTGACGACCAGGCCGGCGGTGATGATTGCCATCTCGGCGTACGACGGCGGCTCGGAGCGCGTGCGCCGGGGCAGCGCCGTCAGCAGGAAGCCGACCGCGAATGCCATCAGGAAGCCCTGCGTTTGGATCAGGCCGTGCAACTCGCACGAGTAGGTCGAGGTGACGCCGAGGCCGTACGACAGCCAGTGGCCGACGCCGACCCAGGATACGAGGACGCCGAGAAAGAAGAAGAACCGGAACGGCTCGTTGCGCAGCACCGGGCCGGGTGGCGCTTGGAAAGACTGCTCGGTTTCCATGCTCGATCTACCGGCGACTCTACTCGGGACGACACTCGACGGTAAGCGTGTCTAGGTCCTGGGTCTGCCCAGCCGCGGTGACGATCTCGAAGATCTTGGTCTCGCCGGCGGGCACGCGCAGGCGGGACAGCGGCGAGCACGGATTCTTGTCGTCCGACGTGTGCGCTGCCTGAAAGATCGCTTGCAGCGTGCGCCGGTTTTCCCAGTCGGCGCTGCGTCGCGGGGTGTCGTCGGCGGGTTGGACGACCTCGAACGCGGACGCGCGCTGCGGCGTGCAGCCGGGGCGCCGGCTGTCCTCGACGCGGAAGCACAAGCCGAGCTCGATCAGGCACTCGCCGCTGGTTTCGCCGGCGTCGCAGCTGGGGTCGCCATCGCTGCAGGTGACCGTGCCGGCGGCGAGATCCCAGCCGGCCGCCGCAGCGTCTTCGGGCGCCAGGAACTCGGCCAGGCAATCGTTTGCGGCGAACCCCCCGGCGCCGGGTGCGAGCCGGCTCTCGAGGCAAGTCGGTTGATCGGCCGGACACGGGGCGTCGATCCAGATCGGCGAGGTCCAGGCGCGACCGCCGTCACTTTGCTCGATCCTCGCGTAGACGAAGGTGCTCGGGTCGCGCAGCACGAATTCGATCTCGGCCTCGCAGTCGACGCTCTCGCAGGTCGTCTGATCGATCACGACGCCGTTCTTGACCAGCTCGATGGTTACCGGCGCCGCCGTCGCGGTGACGCGGATATCGGCGGTCTCGGCGAGCCCGAGTCGGCTGGTGCGCGCCGCACCCATCGGCGCTCCTTCGATCTCCATGTCGGCGACGATGCGCTCGCCGGTAGTGGCAAAGCAGCGCCGTTGGCGCAGCGCGCCGAGCAGTGCGTCGCGGGTGAGCTCTGCCGCGTGGCAACCGGTGATGCCCTTGCCGATCAGGGGATCGGCCCGGTCGGTTCTGTGGTCGTCGGAAACGCCGACCAGGCCGAAGCGGAAGCCGGCGCGCAGAGCCCAGAGGGTGCCGCTGAAGCCGATTTCGAGATCGCTCGATGCGGCGTTCCAGACTTCGACGTTGGTGGTCACGGTGTCGTCGACCATCGACCAGTCGGGGAGGAACACGTCTTTCGGATGGTTGACGTGCGCCGCCGCGGCGCCGGCTTGGATCAGTCCGCGGTAGGCGTCGTTGAACTGAAACCCCTCGATGCAGTCGCAGAACTGCACGTCGTCGCTGCGGTAGACGATGTTCATGTGCCAACGATGGGTCCACTCGATCGCCGAGAAGGCGACGAAGGAGCCGGGATCGTCGAAGCTCGCGGCGGTAGGTCTGATCTCGTCCCACTCTTCTTGGGTGAGGAAGCTGTCGTGGTCGGACAGCGCCATGAAATCGAGACCGATCTGATCGCGCGCGGTGGTGAAGACGTCGGCGGGGCTGGCGTTGCCGGTGATGTCGGGCATCGACAGCATCGAGTGTACGTGCAGGTCGCCGTAGAAGACCTCGGTGGTGGTGGTCGGCGTGCCGGTTGGTTGCGGCTGGGTTGGCGTCGGCGTCGGCCCGGGGCAGCCGTCCAGCGCGTAGTTCACCGCGCGTACCAGACTGCTGACGGTGACCGTGCCGGAGCCGTCGTCGAAGGCTGGGCAGTTCGACAGTGGTGTCGTCCCGAGAGCGATGTTGACTCCGCGCACCAGCTCGCTGACGCTGACCCGGCCGTCGCCGTCGCAGTCGCCGAGGCATTGGCCGTACGCGGCCCCAGAGCCGAGGAACAAGCTCAGCAGTGCACCTTGGAGAAGCCCGATTGCGCGCATTGTGAAAACCTAGCGCCGCCGCCGACCGTGGTCCAGGAGCGTCAGAAGGCGAGTTGGCCGCGGAACTGGAAAATGTTGATGCCTTCGGCGACGCTTCGCACCTCGCTCGAATTGTCGGTGTCGACGATGCGCGACCACTCGAACATGAAGCGCACGATCGGGTTGAGGTACCAGTTCATGCCGAGGGTGAAGACCTTCTCTCGCCCGCCCCGAAGAGTGCCGTCGTTCAAGTTGATGCCGGCGATTCGGGTTGCCAGCTCCCACGCACCCCACCCGCCGTCCAAAGTCACGTTGTGGCGCGGCGTGATCCTTTTGAATTCGCCGGCGTTCATGCGGTAGGAATCCTGGCGCCGCTCGCCGGTCAGAATCCAGGTGCCGGCGACGCGCCAGCTGTTGAAGTTGAGATCCGACAGGCCGAGCCCGCGGTCGAAGTAGGCTTCGTTGAACTCGGCGATTACCGCGGTTGGGCCGTAGGCAATCGCCGTCTCGGCACCGACCAGTACGACATTGTGCACGTGCTCGAGCTCGCCGGTGTCGACGATGGTCAAGTTCGAAAGGTGGGTGGTTTCGTCGCGGATACGGACCGGCTGGCTGCTCGCCGGCGAACGGTAGGCGGCGCGAGCGGCGAGGTGGATGCCGAAGTTCTTGGTGCGGTAGGGGTCGAACACGAACCGTCCGGTGGTTCCCCAGCCTTCCACGTCTTCTTTGTTCGGCTCGACGCTTTCGCCGAAGACGCCGGTGGCGAAGAACCAGTTCTTGCCGGAGAACTCGGCGCGCAGGCCGAGGGCGCGATCGACGAACGGGATGATCAGGAAATTGTCGATCGAGCGCTCGATGAACGGGATGTCGTTCGAGCTCATCTCGACCGAGAGACTGTAGGGTTGTTTGACGTGGCCGAGGAAGAGCTTGGTGTGCGGGAACCCGTTGAAGCCGAACCAGAAATCCTTGACCGCGACCTCGTTGTCGGCGAAGTCGACCTCTCCGGTCCAGGCCCAGTGGTCGTAGAAGGTGCCGGCGAGCAGGAAGCGGGCGCGCCGGATCTCGACGCCGTTGGTCGGCTTGTCGTCTTCCGGCAGATCGCCGTCGTTGGTGTGCGTGCTCGCCTCTAGATGGAGGCGACCGCTGATGGTCATCGAGAATCGCTCGTCCTCGCTCGATACGACCAGGCCGCGGTTGCCCAGCCGGGTGCGCACCCAGTCGGCGGGCGGCGGGGTCGGCTCGGCGGCCGCCCGCGTTTCGCCGCTGGGCGGAGCGGCATCGGCTTGCGGGGCTGGCTCGGGCGGCGCCGCGGCCGGGTCGGGCTCTTCCTGCGCGGCGTTGTCGTCCGGCTCCATCAACCGGTCGTATTGCTCCTTGGTGATTGCCCCGTTCTCGAGCAGGGTGCGCAACAGCTCCTCGTCGCGGGCTTGTGAGACGCCACCCAGCGTCGAGACCAGGAACGCGGCTGCCGAGATGCAGAGCCAAACCGACCGTTGCAGCGATCCTCGCATCATCACCTCTCCCCCTTCTCTTCGTCGACCGCTGGCCACGGGTGAAGGTTCGGCGCATGCCGTCTCCCGCGATCTCGAAGCGCTCGCAGGAGAGACATCCCACCCCTTCACCGTCGCCAGTTTGGCAGCGGCGGCCCTATTTGGAGACCCCCATCTCCTCGTGTTTCACGCAGGCGTATATCGATTTGCAACGGCGAGGACAATTGTCGCGCTGGCCATCGCTCAGGCCCACCAACGCAAACGGGCGCCGGCGACTACGCGCCGGCGCCCGTTGCGAGAGGCGGCCTTCAGCTTGGGGGGGTCAGGCCGCGCTTTCGGCAGGTTCGCCTTGGGGGGTGCGAACGGGGACCAGCATCGGCACGTTGCGTTTGTAATCGCGGTAGTGGTTGCCGAAGGTTGCCTCGAGGTCGCGCTCCTCGAGTTGGATGGCGATCAGGATGTAGGCGGTGGTGGCGACGGCGAAGAGCAGATGCGAAACGGTCATCGTCGGGGTGGCCCAGAATAGGGTGATCCAACCGACGTACAGAGGGTGGCGAACGATCTTGTAGGGGCCGGGGACGCGAAACGGCAGCTGGGTGTAGGGCTTGCCGAGCAGGTAGAGAGTGACCTGGCGCAGGCCGAACAGATCGAAGTGGTTGATGGCGAAGGTGGTGCCGACGACCATCGCCCAGCCCAGGGTGTAGACGCCGAGCATCGCCGCGCGCGCGGTCGGATCTTCGATCGTCCACACCGTGCCGCCGATCGGTTGCCACTGCCAGCACAGGAGCAGGATGGCGAGGTTGGAAAAGAGCACGTAGGTGCTGCGTTCGACCGGAACCGGTACCAGCTTGGTCCACCACCGCTTGAAGGCCGGTCGGGCCATCACGCTGTGCTGCAGCGCGAACACCGTGAGCAGCGCGGTATTCACCAGCAGTGCCCAGCCGAGCGGGCTGGTCGGCGGCGAGTCGATGGTTCGCTCGAACACCAGGTTGCCGAGGAAGCAGTAGGCTACCCCGGCGGTCGCCAGAAACATCAGGTAGCAGGTCGCTCCGTAGAGAAATGCTGCGATTCGTTGGGCCATGGTTCCTTTTCCCCTCTCCATTGTTGAGAATTTGGGTTCTCGGCAGCGGCCGAGCTCGGTCTGTCTGGTCCCTGGAGAGAGCGAATGCCGTGCCAAGCCTACCGAGGGCGTGGTGCCTGAGGCTCGATTTGCTGCCGCCGGGCGGCTGCTCAAGGAAGTTGGCAGGTGCCCGCGTTCGCGGTTGGCAGGGCGGTTCGTCTGCGTTTGGCCCTTGAAGCTCGCCGGCGGGACGGGGCACAATGGCGGATGCCCGATGACCGGGCCGAAACAGGGGGCAACCGCACAGTATGGCTCAATCGCAAATCGAACAGCTCGATCCGGCTTCCTCGACGCTCGTGCTCTCGCTCGACGTCGATCTCTATTCGCGCGACGTTCTCTACGCCGCGGCGTATGTTTTCATCGATCGAGCCTACATCCTGCTCGACCGCGACGCGGATCGTTATATGGTGCGGATGCGCGCCAAGCAGAAGATGCCCGACGAGACCATGCGGGCGATGGCGGGCGAGTTCGAGAACGAGCTGCTCGCCCAGGCGCTGCGCGAGCAGGTGGGCAAGGCCAACCAGGCGATCATCGAAGGGATCACCGCGCTCGCCATCAGCGGCGCCACCGCCGTCGCCGAGTCGCACGCGGACGGTCCCGGTCTCGACGGTTTCGTCGACGACCCGAAGGGACTGGGCGCGCCGTGGCAGAACAAGGAAGAGGCGCCCGAGGGATGAGCGCGGCGCAGGCGGCGGGCGCGGCGGCTACCGTCCGTTTTCACAAGGAGCTCTACGACGAGCAGGCGATCGCCGACGCGACCGCGACCTTCGCCGACTACGCCCGCTTCGGCGTGCGCGGCGAGGGCGATCACTTCGTCGTCGACATCAGCGACCTGGACAGCGAGATCGAGGGCGACATCGTTGCCGAGTTCTGCAACTTCGCTCTCGCCAACTCGGCGGCGCTACGGAGAAACGATGGGTGATACGATGCTCGAGACTCGCGCGGCGAACCTGCCCAAGGGCAGCCAGGTCGCCCTTGCCGAGCTGACCGACCCGGCTGAGTGGAAGCCGGACTTCGCGGTCCCCTTCAACCAGCGGACGATCGGCGGCAAGATCGTCATCAGCAACGACTTCGGCGACTGGCTGTTCCTGACGCAGGAGGAGTTCCGCGATTTCGTCGAGGGCCGACCGCAGCCCGGCGAGCCGCTTTACGAGAAGCTCAAGCGGGCGAATTTCGTCGCCTCGGAGATCGATTTCCTCGATCAATCCCTGCGCTGGCGGCGCAAGAAGGAATATCTCTTCTACGGACCGACTCTGCACGCCTTCGTTCTGACTCACCGCTGCAACCACGGCTGCCAGTACTGTCACAGCTCGATCGTCGGCATGGACCGGATGGACACCGACATGTCGATCGAAACCGCCGAGAAAGGGGTCGATCTGGCCTTTCAGACGACGGCGCACGGGCTGACGATCGAGTTCCAGGGCGGTGAGCCGACCGCCAACTGGGACGTGCTGCGACACATCGTCGAGTACGCGCGCGAGAAGAACAAGACGGCGAAGAAGATCCTGTCGTTCGCGCTGGTCACCAACTTGTCGTTGATGGACGACGAGAAGCTCGAGTTCCTTCTCGATCGTCACGTGCAGATCTGCACCAGCCTCGACGGGCCCGAGGACCTGCACAACCAGATCCGGATTTTCCGCGACGGCAACAGCCACCAGACGCTGCTGACCTGGATGAAGAAGATCAACCAGCGCTACGTCGACATGGGGCTCGATCCGAACCAGTATCGAGTCGAGGCGCTGCCGACGATCACCAGGCCCAGCCTGACCCGTTGGAAGGAGATCGTCGACACCTTCGTCGAGGTCGGCTGCCGCGCCGTGTTCCTGCGCAAGCTCGACCCGTTCGGGTTCGCGGCCAAGAGCGCCAAGACGCTCGGCTACTCGATGGACGAGTTCCTCGAGTTCTACGCCAACGCCGTCGACTACATCATCGAGCTCAACCGGCAGGGCGTGCAGGTGATGGAGCGTCACGCGGCGATCATGCTCAACAAGATTCTCGCCGACGACGAGCCGAACTACCTCGACTTGCGGATTCCGGGCGGGGCGTGCATCGGTCAGCTCGGCTATGCCCCCGACGGCAGCATCTACTCGTCGGACGAAGGCCGCTTCGTCGCTTCGATGGGCGACGACATGTTTCGCATCGGCAGCGTCGACGACAGCTACCAGGATCTGATGGGCGGCGCGGCGACCCGCGCTCTGGTGATGGCCGGGCTCAACGACGGCCACCCCGATTGCGTGTCGTGTGTCTACAAGCCGTGGTGCGGCCAGCAGGTCGAGTACAACTACAAGACCCAGGGCAGCCTGCACGGTCACATGCGCGATTCGACCTGGTGCAAGAAGCACAAGTCCATCTTCGACTACCTGATGCACAAGCTCGAGGCGGCCGACGAGAAGGACATGGAGATGTTCCGCTTGTGGACCACCAACCGCACCCTCGACCACTTCATCGTCTGAGGTTGCGATGAACGCCGGCGCGAGCGGTGTCGGTCTGGTTCTGCCGCCGGACCAGGCGAAATCGTCGGCGGGTGTCGACGCCGCGTACTCCCGCTATCTGGTTTCTTCCTGCCGGCGATTCTTCTCGATCGAGAACGATCTGCCCGAGGCGCTGCGCGGCGGCTATGGCCGCGTCGCCAACGTGGTCCGCGAGGCGCTCGAGCTGCACCGCGGCAAGCTACTCGCTTGTTTCGCCTCGCCGGCGATCGGCACCGTGTTGCAGTGCGCCGGGCTGCGCGAGCAGCTCGACGCGTTTCGCGACCGGATCGACGAGGCGGTAGCCGCGCTGTTGCCGCACCTGTTGTTTGAGATGTCGCTGCGCGATCTGATTGCGCCGGGCAGCTCGGTGCTGTGGGAACACGGGGCGCCGCGTTTGGCTTCGCTCGCCGTCGGCGGCGAGCTGGTGGCGCCCGCGTCCTCGACGGGGCTGCGTTTTTCGTCGAGTCACGTCGCCGCCCTCGATGGCGATCGCGAGCTCGCGCGGATCGAGGCGAAACCGGCCGCGATCGCAGCTCTCGGCGACGCGACGGCCGATCGTTTCGGTTTCTCCCGCTGCTACTGGCCGGTCGGCGGGGTCACCTGTATGGCCACGGTCGATCGCAACCCGATCGCCGAGTTCGAAGAGCATCCGGAGAAGGCGGGCAATCACATCGACCTCGGTGGCCGATCGGCCGCCGATTGGGTCGAGATGCTCGACGACTGCTTCGCGCTGGTCGGACGTTATCTTCCCGGCGAGCTCGGCGAGATGCGGCGCTTGCTGCACCAGGCGGTTCCGGTCGGCTACGACGACCATCGTCATCTGTCGGCCTCCTACCGCGAAGCCGTCGGCACCATGTACCTGACGCTGCATCCGAGCGTCATGATCATGACCGAAGCGGTGATCCACGAGTTCCAGCACAACAAGCTCAACGCCGCCGCCTACGCCGACGACTTCCTCCACAACGCGTTTCACCCGCGCTATCCGAGCCCGGTTCGACCCGACCCGCGCCCGCTTTGGGGAATCCTGTTGGCCGTGCACGCGTTCCTGCCGGTCGCCGAGCTCTACCGGCGCATGCGCGACGACGGCCATCCCCTGGCCCAGCACCCCGACTTCGACCGCCGCATGTCCGACATCGACCTCAAGAATCACGAGGGGATGGAGATGTTGCGCGCGCACGCCGAGTGGACGCCGGCGGGAGCCGATCTGTTTGCCGAGCTCAGTGGCTGGGAAGAGCGTCATCTGGCCGAACGGGCTGCGCGCGGCCTCGACAACACTCCCGATTCGGTGCACCTCGGCTGAGTCTCAACGGATCTCGGGATCGTCCTGGGTTCCGCCGACTCGCACTCCGAGCGGCCCCCTCGGCACCTCGATCTCGACCGGTTCCTGCTGGCGAATGACGCGCACCAGAACCGGCTCGCCGATGTCTCCCGTGTGGGTTTGCGACACCAGGTCCTCGGGGAAGAACACGCGCTGCTCGCCGTAGCGAATGATCAGGTCGCCCTGTTGCAGGCCTACCTCCTCGGCCGCGGAATTGATCATCACGTCGTTGACGATGACGCGATTCCGTTGGCCCATGGCGAACAGGTATCGATCGTACGCGTCGTCGCCGAGCTCGTCGCGCAAGTCGGTCCGTTCGGCGGCGAGCGCTTCCATCTCCTCGTCGAAGCGCGGCGTGTCGATCCATCCTTCGCGCGTCGCCTGGTCGCGCAGATACATCTCGGTCATCGCCACTTCGTCGCCGCGGCGCTTGATCTCGGCGGCGAGCGACTCGTCGAGACCGGCACTGATCAGAGCGCGCTCCATCTGACTCTTGCCGTAGTCGACGGCTTCCCGGACCGTTTCCTCATCGACCGAACCGTGCGCGGTCGCGCCCGCCGTGTCTGCCGTCGCCGGGTCCGCTGCGCCACCCACCGATGCGAGCTGTTCGTAGACCTCGTCGATCTGGCGAGCGAGATCGATTCTGCGCGCGCGCTCTTCGGCGAGCTGCGTCTCGAGGGCCGCTATGCGCTCCGCCAGACGGTCGTCGCGTTCCGCCACTGGCGCGGCGGCGGCTCGCGGCGCCGTCCGGGGCACCGCCGCGGCGGCGTCCATCGGCCGCTCCGCGCGCTGTGCAGGCGCGCTGGAGTATCTCAGAACGGTTCCCGCCACGAGCGCGCCGACGGCGATACCCGCGCCGAGGGTGGCCGCTGTGCCGCGTGAGATCATCGCCCCAGTATCCGGGCGGCGAGCTCGGCTCGCAAATGGCGACTGCCCGCTGTCGCAGACCGCGTCCCGGTCTGCGGCCCCGGCTGGCCCTCGCCGGAAATGCCAAGATTACTGCGGGTTGGCGGCGCTACCCGGGAGACAGCCGATTTTTGGCCACAGCTTTCTCGTTGACCCAGCGGTCAACGAGCGGGATAAGGCTTGACTTCGCAGGGCCTGGCGCAGTACGCGAGGAGAGCGACTGTGCAGAGATACTTATCGAAGGGGGACATGAAATCGAATCCAGCCGCCGTTGCGGTGCTGGGTTCTGTTTCAGTCGTTGGCAGAGTCGCGGTAATGAATGTCGAAAAATGGGGGGGCCGGGCGCCAGCTCGTGGCCCTGGCTTGTCGCATCAGGAACGAAAGAGCTTTTCAGGAGGCCGATGAATGCGAGTCGTGGATCGTGTGGAAGCGAGTGAGTCATCCTGCGTGAGTCGTGCAACGCGTTCGTCAGCAAGCACGGCACGCGCCATGTCGGCTTCTGTGTCTGCGGTCGTGGTAGCTTGCTTGCTGCTATCTGCCTCCGCTGTGACGGCGCAGGTGGAGTCCGATGATCGTCGTTGCATCACCACCTTCACCAAGAGTGTTCGCCTGGTAGCGAAGAAGCACGGCAAGATCGTCAAGAAGTGCCTGAAGAAGTTCTCTTCGGGCTCGCTGACTGTCGCGCCCGAGGTCTGCGTCGCCGACGACCCTGGATCGAAGCTCCTCGCCACGGTTCAGAAGAGCATCGAAAAGACCAACGGCAAGTGTGCGGTAGCGCCGCCGTTCGGCACGTCCTTGATCGACACTGCCCTGACCGCGGCCATCGTCATGGGCTACGACCAGGTGCACAACTCGATTGCCGCCGACCTCGACACCGGGCTCATCCTGGATAAGGACGCGTCCTCCTGTCAGGCCAAAGTGTACTCCTCGGTCCTGAAGTGTGCCGACGCCCGGATCAAAGAGTATTTCAAATGTCAGAACTCTGGGTTGCGAGACGGTACGATCGTCGACTCCGCCACTCTGGCCTCGTCTTGTTTGGGTACCGGGCTCAGCGTACAGCCGGATCCCAAGGGGAAGATTGCCAAGTCCTGTAATTCGAAGCTCCTGCGGACGATCCAGAAGTGCAAGAACACCGATCTGTCGCAGGCCTTCGTACCCTGCGGCTCGACCGACGCGGCCACGGTGGCGAGCTGTCTGTCCAGCGAGACCGCCTGTCAGCTGTGTCGCGTCTTGAATGACGTCGGCGACGTGGTTCGCGACTGCGATGCCTTCGACGACGGCGACGACACCAACGGCAGTTGTAGTGCCGAGTGCTCCGATGGTCTGGTGCATCCGGACGAGAGTTGCGACGACGGCAACTCGGTGCCGGGTGACGGTTGCTCGGACTTCTGTTTGGTCGAGGGCGGCTGGACCTGCACCGGCGAGCCGAGTGTCTGCACCGAGAACTGCGGCAACGGAGCTCTCGACGCCGGCGAGGCGTGTGACGATGGCGGCACCGCCCCGGGCGACGGTTGCTCGGCGACCTGTTCCGTCGAATCCGGCTACGAGTGCTCGGGTGAGCCGAGTAGCTGTAATCTCATTTGTAGCAACGGCGACCTCGACGCGGGCGAGCAGTGTGACGACGGGAACACCGGCAACGGTGACGGCTGCAGCGACGCCTGCGTCGTCGAGCCCGGCTTCCAGTGCTCGGGCGAGCCGAGCTCGTGTACCTTCGTTTGTGGCAACGGAACCTTCCAGGCCGGCGAGCAGTGCGACGACGGTGACGCCAGTGGCGGCGACGGTTGTAGCGCGCTCTGCCAGATCGAGACTGGATGGCTCTGCTCGGGAACGCCGAGCTTCTGCCAGCCGATCTGCGGCGACGGCCTGCTGCGCGGGCCGGAAGGCTGCGACGACGGCGACGCCGGTAGCGGCGACGGTTGCTCCTTCCTCTGTCAGCCGGAGACCGGATACTCCTGCGGTGGCGAGCCGAGCTCTTGCTCCGCCATCTGCGGCGACGGTTTCATCCGCGGCAACGAGAACTGTGACGACAGCAACACCCTGAGCGGTGACGGTTGCAGCGGCACCCTCTGCAGGGTCGAGTTCACCCACGAATGCGCCGGGTCGCCGAGCGTGTGTATCGCGTCGTGCGGCGACGGCAACCTCGACGGCATCGAAGAGTGCGACGATGGTGGCACCAGCGGTGGCGACGGTTGTGCTGCCAATTGCACCACCGAAGCAGGGTTTGCCTGCTTCGGAGAGCCGAGCCTCTGCGCCAACACCTGCGGCAACGCGGCGATCGACGCCGGTGAGGAATGCGACGACGGCAATTCGCTCAGCGGTGACGGTTGTACCGCCAGCTGTATCCAGGAATCCGGCTGGGTTTGCGGAACTCCTGGTACCGCTTGCAACCAATTCGGAATTTTCATCGACACGCCTTCTCACGGTGTCTTCACGACCGCGTCGAGCCAGGTGATTACCGGAAGCTATAGCTTGCTGACGGCGGGGCAGGCGCAGGTGCGGATCAACGGCTCGCCGCCGACCACCATCGACACGGTGGCGCGCACCTTCTCGCACACGATTCCGCTGAGCTCCGCGGCCATCTTCAATCCGGTGGTTGCCGAGTTGACCAATCTCTCGAACGGTGACCTGGTGCGCGATCGCATCGTGGTGATTCGCGGCCAGTCGGTCCTCGACGGCGACTTCTCGTTCCAGAGCGTGGCGCTGCGGCTCAACGACACCGGGCTCGATTCGATCGAGCCCCTGGTCGGCGATCTCGCGGCCGGTCAGTTCAACCTCGCCGATCTGGTGCCGGTTGGTACCGTGATCACCGATTCGTGTTTCATCGACAGCTTCCTCGGTTGCCTCGGCAGCGCCCGGGTGACGATTGCCAACCCGACGCCGTCGTACACGTCGCTCGGACTGTCGATCGATTCCCAGGTCAACGTCGTCGAAGGCGACGTGCAGATCAACGGACTGCGAATCGACGTCGCCATCGACGGTAGCGGGCTGGTCCCCGACTGCGGCTTGCGCATGAACGCCAACGCCATGAACCTGGTCGGCGACTATGCGTTGTCACCGGCGGCGGGCGATCCGACGTCGATCGATGTGAATCTGGTCGGTAGCACCAACGTGTCCTTTACCGGCTTCAGCACGACCTTTACCTCGGGCCTGTGTGATGCGCCGATCATCGGCGACATCATCCAGGCACTGCTGCCGGACGTTCAGCAGCTGGCGCTCGACGGGATTTCCGGATTCGTCGACGATCCCGACGGCGCCGGGCCGGACGACAGCCCGATTGCCGAGGGCATCGAGACGGTGCTGGCGGGGATCTCGATCACTGGACCGGTCGGCGAAGGCCTCGGCCTGCAGCTCGACGCCCCGTTGTTCGCGGTCACCGAGGACAACAGCGGAATCACGTTGGGATCGGATTCGCGGTTCCAGGTCGACATCGGTGCTGGACCCGGACAGTGCATCCCGCCGGTCGGCGCGCCCGACTTCAGCCGATCGTACTCGGTGTCGGCTCCGTTCCCACCGTTTGGTCCGAATACCCCGGTTGGCGGAACGCCTTACGGCCTCGGTATCTGCATCTCGACCGCAGGCTTCAACCAGTTGCTGCGCGGCCAGGTAGAGTGCGGGTTGTTGCGCTCGGTCATCGACGAGATCGACCTCGACGGACCGGGACCGCTGCCGACGCTAGCCATTACCTCGTCGCTGCTCGCCGCGTTGGCTCCGGAGTTCGGTCTCCTGCCGGCGGCGACGCCGCTCGAGATTCAGATCGCGCCGACCCTGGCGCCGATCGTGACCGGCAATCCTGGTCCGAGCGGCGAGCTCACCGAGCTCAGGGTTTCGCATCTGGAAATCGCCATCGTCGAGCCCGGCCCGGACACCGTCTGGTTGCGCGCCGCGGTCGACCTGCCGATCGGAATGGATCTCGAGTTCGACGGCCAGGGATTGGGCATTACTCTCGGTGGAATCGAAGAAGACGACATCGAGATCGTGATCGTCCACAACCCCTTGGGCGTGAATGCTACGGAGCTCGAAGAGGCGCTACCGGCGGTGATCACCCCGCTGGTGCCGGAGCTCGCCGGCGCTCTGTCGGGATTCCCGCTGCCCGCGTTCTTCGGGCTGGAGCTCGAGGGTGTCGAGGTGTCGAAGAACGGACAGTTCCTGTCACTGTTCGCAAACCTGAACGCAACCCCATGATGAAGTTGGTGAATGTGCCCGGAGTGAAGGAGGGACAATGAGCGATCAAAAGAAGAACGGACTTCCCGAGTTGAGGAAGAAACCACTCGATTTCCTCAGCCCTGCGGAGGCGCGTCAGGCGACCAAGCCCGTCGCTGCCCTCGATACGTCGGAAGCCGCTCAGGCGCTGCGGTCGGAGCCCAACAGCGAGAAGATGTTGCTGGCGCAGCACATGTCGCACGCCTCGCACGGGTCGCACGGCAGCCACGGCTCGCACGGCAGTCACGGTAGCCACGGGTCGCACGGCAGCCACGGCTCACACGGCAGCCACGGCTCGCACGGTAGCCATGGCAGCCATGGCAGCCACGGCAGTCACGGGTCGCACGGCTCGTGGTAGAGAACTCCGGTGCAGGGGGCACCGCAACGCAGACGGGAGGCGTCAAGATGACGTTAGTTCGGCAGAACGGAAGAAGGTCCGCGGCTGGGAAAGCCAGCGGGCGAGTTCCGACCAGCATCGCGCGGTTGATCGCGGGGTTGGCGGTGCTGGGGGTTGCCTCTGGCGCGGGAGCCGTCATTTTGACGGGTGGCCCCGTGTACAACCTTCCCGGCGGGGGCTCTTGCACGGTGACTGGAATCGCCTCGCAGACCGGCGGTGCCACGGTGAGCTGCACGGGGGTCAACCTCGGCGCTCACACGCACGTCTACTTCGGGATCAAGAACAACACCAACGTCAGCGGGAATACCATGACGGGAACCCCGCCGGCTGCTTCTTCGGGCCAGCAGTTCAGCTACGCGAGTGATACCGCGAGCTCGATCACCTACGAGAGCACGACGACCATCACGGATGTCGTGTCGGGGGCGGAGCCGGTCGACAACGAGCTCGTTCTCACGCTCACCGCCGGCACCGGAAGCGTCGTCTCGACCGGTGGTAATCCGAGCAACAACGGCAACAGTGACATCGAGCGTCTGTTCGAGATCACCGGCGGATCTGCCTTCACGGTCAACGCGACCGTCAATGCCGCGAGCACGGCGTTCTCGGGCGAGGCGTCGACCGACGTCTACGATCCGGACCGCACGACTGCGGCCGGGGGGCAGGTTCGCAGCAGGGTGGACCTCGCGTTCTACTTCTCCGACTGCGGCGACGGAGTCGTCGACAGCCCGGAACAGTGCGACCAGGGTGGCGCCAACGGGACTCCGGGGTCCTGCTGCTCGTCGACTTGCACCTTCGTCACTGCCGGGACGGTTTGCCGTCCGGGGCCGGGTGCTCCGTGCGACAACAGCGAGACCTGCACGGGGGCTTCGGGTTCCTGCCCGGCCGACGACGCGCCGATCAATCTCGGTGTCGTCTGCCGCACCGGTTCGGGTGACATCTGCGACACCAACGAAACCTGCACGGGTGTTCCGGGCGAGTCCTGCCCGGCCGACGATGCTCCGGGCAACTCCGGCATCGTTTGCCGCGTCGGCTCGGCGGGTGACATCTGCGACATGAACGAAACCTGCACGGGTACGCCGGGCGCTACCTGCCCGCCGGACGATGCTCCGGGCAACGCCGGAGTGGTGTGCCGCGCCGGTTCGGGCGACCTCTGCGACCCGCAAGAGGTTTGCACGGGTACTCCCGGCCAGGGCTGTCCGGCCGACATCGTCTCCAATCCGACGACGGTTTGTCGCGCTGGTTCGGGCGACAGCTGTGACCCGGACGAGCTCTGCACCGGTACACCCGGCCAGGCCTGTCCGGCCGACGTCGTCGAGCCCGGCACCACCGAGTGTCGTGCTGCTGCCGGCGAGTGCGATGTGGCTGAGCTCTGCACCGGTGTTGCCGGCCAGACCTGCCCGAGCGATGCCTTCGAGGCGGCAGCGACGTCGTGCAACGAAGACGCGGACGTCTGTACCACCGACGAGTGCGATGGTGCGGGGGCTTGTGTCTACGTCGAGGACCTCGACTGTAGCGACGGCAGTGCCTGCACGCAGGACTCGTGTGATGCGATCAACGGCTGTGAGTACGACGGCGCGCCGGCGGTCACATGCACGACTCCGGTGAAGGGCAAGCTGATCTACAAGGACAAGGAGTCTTCCAAGGACAAGGCCGACAAGGTTGTGTTCCTGTGGAAGGGTGGTCCGGCTCTGATCAACGACCTGGGCGATCCGACGCAGACGACCGAGTACGAGCTCTGTGTCTACGACAACACCGGAGTCCAGCTGGCGATGAACGTCCAGCCCGGTGCCAACTGGAAGACCCTCGGCCAGCCGGCTTCGCCCAAGGGCTACAAGTTCAAGGACAAGAACACGGCCCAGGACGGCGTCAAGCTGGTCCTCGCCAAGGCGAGCAACCTCGACAAGGCCAAGGCCAAGGTCGTCGCCAAGGGCGTGAACCTGCCGGATACGGCGACCCTGCCGTTCCAGTTCCCGGTCACGGCACAACTGTATGCCTCGGACGGCATGTGCTGGGAGGCGCAGTTCGCGTCGGGTGACACCAAGAAGAACGAGGAAGGCAAGTACATCGGCAAGATCCAGCCGTAGTGCTCTGCCGTAAGCTTCCTCTCGTCTGAACCAAGAGCCCCTCCCGCTTCGCGCGGGAGGGGCTCTGTTCGTCGCCGACGGGCAAATTCGTCTTGCCTGTCGGGAATGGCGCGCAGTACAGTGCGTCGATGTTGGGGGTCTCGGGTTTGCGTCGTATCTCTTGCCTGGTGCTTGCGCTGTGTCTGGTGGCATCCTCAGCGGCAGCGCAGTTGATCAGCGACTCGACCAGTGTCGCCGGCGATAGCATTTCGCGCGGCTTCGACGCCGACACCTCGTCGTGCAACTACGGCGACAACGTATCCCGCAACTGGGCGACCGGCGACGATCACGGCAGCTCCTACTGCTCGGCCGGCGGCAACGGTACGTTCAGCCTGGCGGAGCGGCTGGAGTGCTCGAAGAACGCCAACATCACCATCTTCAACAACGCCGAGAGCGGCGCCAAGATGGTGAGCGACTTCTACAACCAGGCGGTCGGGATCCGCAGCAATCTGTCCGGCGCCGCCGGCCCGCGACTGGTGAGCGTTCTGCTGGGCCACAACGACGCGTGCACCAGTGAGACCAGCAAGAGCGGCAACAGCTGCGGCGGCGATCGCGATCCCAACAACTATTGTCGGACGACCAACGCGGCCTTCGAGCGTGAGTTCCGGCGCGGGCTCGACCAACTGATCCAGATCGAGGACGCGCGCATCGGCGTCTTCGCCGTCATCCGCGTCTCCCAGCTGTGCAACTTCGAGTCGAAGAATGGCTGCGGCCTGAGCTTCGGTCTGAATTGCGACGTCATTTGGAGTGTCGGGGACATCGTCGGCGACCTGTTCGGCGGGGGCATTTGTGCCTCGCTGACCAGCAACTGCTCGAGCCAGCGGCGGGTCGACATGTACAACACCCTGGTTGGCTACAACTCGATCCTCGAGCGCGTCACCAACGAGTACCTCGCGATCCCGCCGGGCGGCACTTCGGCGACGGGCGCGGTCAAGGCCGACGGGGTCGAGATGCGCTACCTCGACGGGACATTCAATTACAAGTTCAGCAGCAACGACGTTTCCTGCTGCGACTGCTTCCACCCCTCCGATCAAGGCCAGTTTCAGCTCTCCCAATTCGCCTGGAACGGATTGGACTGCTCGACTTTCACCCAGTGCTGTGGCGCCACCAGCGATCCGCTGGCGGCGGCGAAGTGCGACATCACCGACACCTGGAGCGAATACCAGGGGCTCTTCTGGGGAGACGGGGTGGTGTGCGGCAACGGAATTCTCGATCCGGGCGAGCTCTGCGACGACGGCAATAGCTTCGACGGCGACTGCTGCTCGTCGAGCTGCCAGCTCGTTCCCTCCGGGACCGCGTGCGCCGACGATGGCAACCAGTGCACCGACGACGTGTGTGACGGTTTCGGCAGCTGCAGTCATCCGGGGCTGGACGCGACGCCGTGTGACGATGGATTGTTCTGCAACGGCCAGGATACGTGCAGCAACGGAACTTGCGTCGGCGGATCGATCGACCCGTGCGCCGGCAGGCCCGAGTGTGACGACGTCTGTAACGAAGTCGCCGACAACTGCGAGGAGCTCGCGGGTGTCCCCTGCACTGATGACGGCAACCAGTGTACCGGCGACGTCTGTGGCGGCGGGCTGTGCATTCACCCCCCGGTGGCCGGTTCGTGTGACGACGGAGTGTTCTGCAACGGCCCGGATATCTGCAGTAGCGGCGCCTGCTCGATCCACCTCGGCGATCCCTGCGTCGGCGGCAGCGACTGCGCCAATCTCTGCGACGAATCGGCAGATAGCTGTTTCGATCCGGCCGGGTCGGGCTGCCTCGACGACGGTAATGCTTGCACCGACGATGTCTGCGACGGTGCGGGCGCGTGCCTCCATCCGAACAACACTGCGCCGTGTGAAGACGGCAACGCCTGCACCAGTGGCGACGCGTGCTCCGGCGGCACCTGCGCGCCGGGTGCGCCGGTGGTGTGTGACAACTGCCAGTCCTGCGACCCGTTCAGCGGTTGTGGCGGCCCGATCTGCACGTCGACGGCGACCTTCACCCGTAGCGCGACACCGACCGCGACGCCGACGGTAACATCGTCGGCGACGGCAACCGCGAGCAGCACTCCGGTGCCGACCTCGACGCCGACTTCGACCGCGACGACGGTCCCCACGGCGACGCCGACCGTTTGCCCGGCTCAGCCGATGGCGGGATGCCGAGTCGGCGAGAAGTCGGTTCTCCGATTGGTCAACGATCCCGACGACCGTCGCGACAAGGTCCTATGGAAGCTGATTCAGGGGGAATCGACCACGGTTGCGGAGTTCGCCGATCCGATCTTCCAAGCCGACTATGTGTGGTGCGTCTACGATGCCGACGGGCGAATTCTCCGAGTCGACATCGGTGCCGGATCCGGCTGGCAGTTCAAGGGGAGCCGCGGCTACAAGTACAAGGACTCGCTTCTCTTGGAAGATGGCGTCCAGAAGGTGCGCCTCGGCGCGAGCGATCGCGACCGAACCAAGATCCTGCTCAAGGGGCGCGGCGAGAACACTCCTCACATGACGCTCGGCGGTCGGCCGACGCCGATTACGGCGCAGCTCTTCAACGGTCAGTCGGGAGCCTGCTGGGAGGCGGTGTTCCTCGAAGACGACGTCCGCCGCAATGACGCGTTCCAGCTCAAGGCGACGGCGCGCCCCTGACGCGCTCAAGACAGCCGGCGCAGGATCCCCAGCACGCCCTGGCGCACGGCTGAGCGGTGCGCGGAGCCGTCGGTCTGGCCGAGGACCGACGCCTTGTGCGCGCGGTACCAGTCGTAGGACTCGCAGATCATCTCTTCGTTGGAGCGGGTGGGCTCCCAGTCGAGCTCGCGGCGTGCCTTGGCGATGTCGAAGTACAGGCTGCGGCCGTACATCAACGAATGGTACGGGCCGAGAGGCGACAGGCCGGCGGCGCTGGTGAGGCGCATCGCCAGCTCGAGCGGCGCCATTGGCAGCGAGTAGACGGAGCTGCCCGTGCCGGCGTGCTCGCACAGAGCCTCGAGCGTCTGGCGCATCGTTCCGAAGCGTGCCGCGCCGATGTTGTAGATGGTCGCGCCCGGGCGCCCGGCGGCGGCGATCGATGCGCTGGCGAGGTCGTCTGCATGGACGAACTGGTAGAGGTTGTCGCCGCGGCCGAGCACCGGAATCCGACGCCCCTCCTCGATCCAGTCGAACAGGATCTGGAAGATGCCGAGGCGGCCGTGACCGAGAACCGTGCGCGGCCGGACGATGGTGACGTCCATGCCGTGGTCGCGGATCGCGGTGGCGATTCTCCGCTCGGCCTCCAGCTTGGCCTCGCCGTAGGCCTCGCGCGGCGCGGGCTCGGTCGATTCGTCGACCGGGTTCCTGCGCGGCACGCCGAAAATCGCGCTCGACGAGGTGTGGACGATTTTGCGAACGCCTGCCTCCCGGGCCCGTTCGAGTAAAGTCTCGGTGCCGCCGACGTTCACCGATTGAAACAACTCGCGGCTCTTCGCCAGCGGCACCTGGGCGACGTTGTGGTAGATGACGTCGACTCCCGCGCAGGCGCGGCGAACGGTCTCCGCGTCGCGGATGTCGCCGCGAACCAGCTCGACCTCCGCGGGACGGTCGCTGACGTCGGTGAGGTCGAGGACGCGCACTTCGTCGCCGGCCGCCAGCAGGCGATCGCGCAGGACGCATCCGAAGTAGCCCGAACCGCCGGTGACCAGTGCTCGCGCCATTTCAGTCGATGACCAGTCCGTTGGCGAGGCACCAGCGAACCGACTCCGCCATCCCCTGGCGCAGGGATACGGTCGGCGCGTAGCCGAGCTCGCGGCGCGCCTTGTCGACGGAGCAGGCAATGGTTTGGCCCATCTCGCCGAGGACATGGATCTTCTGGTTGTAGAGGCCGGTCGACTGAATCGCCGCGTCGGCCAGTCGGGCGAGGTCGCCGACCAACCCGGGAAGCTCGAGCTGACGCTCGGCACAGGGCAGCATCAGCTCCTCTTCGAGCACCTCCGAGACCGTCTCGACGATCTCGCGGATCGAATACGGGCGCTCATCGGCGATCCAGTAGGTCTGCCCGGCGGCGGCTGCGCTGTCGGCGGCCAACAACATCCCCTGGCAGATGTTGTCGACGTAGGCCATCGATCGCATTTGCTTTCCGTCGCCGAGGACGGGAAATCGGCCGTGGCGGATCATGCTGAAGAAGAGAGTCTGCCGCGGCGGTTGGTGCGGTCCGTAGAACCACGGTGGCCGCAGGATCGTGACCTCGATCCTGCCACTCGCATGCGCCTCGCGCAGCAGCAGCTCCATCTCCCGCTTGGAACGCCCGTAGGCCATGTAGGGGGAATAGGGTGAGCTCTCGTCGAAGCGGTGCTCAGGCGATCGATTGAAGCCGAACGGCGAGTTCGAGGAAATGGCGACGATGCGGCGGATCCCGGCCTCGCTGGCCGCGTTGAGCAGATGGCGGGTCCCGGCGACGTTGGTGGTGAACAGCTCCCGCGTGCTTCGGCTCGGGTGCACCAGGCCGGCGACGTGGAACAGCACCGCGCCTTCGGCACCGCGGCAGAACCCGGCCAGGGCCTCGGCGTTGCCGAGGTCGCCGTGTGCGATCTGCAGGTTCTCGTCGCCGCGCAGCTCGCCGCTTCCGGGTTGAACCAGGCAGCGGATCACGCGGTCGCCGGACGGCGCTTCGAGCCCGGCAACGTCTGGCAGCCCGGTCTGCAACACTTCGAGCAGGCGGCTGCCGAGCCAACCGGGCGCGCCGGTGACGAGGGTCGTCGGCTTTGCCGGCGCGGTCGAGCTCGGGCGAGGTCGCCGCGCGCCGGACTCGGTGAAATGATCGACGTTGCGCGCGGCGATCGCCATGATCGTTCCCTGAGGATTGACCCCGGGGGAGTCGGGCAGCAGGCTCGCGTCGTTGACGAAGAGGTTGCGCAGGCCGAGCACCTTGCCGTGCGAATCGGTGGCGCACAGATCGGGGTTCTCGCCCATCGGGCAGCTGCTGAAAACGTGCACCGTCGACAGGCTCATCGCTGCAGCGGGCAGAGGGTTGGCTATGAATGCGTGGCATTCGTCGGCCGATCGCAGCACCGGATGCGTCCGCAGCGATGGATAGATCGCAGTGGCTCCGGCGGCGAAGAGAATCTCGCCGAGGTGAGCCAGTCCCTGGCTCAGGTTGTAGCGGTCGGCGTCGGTGAGTCGGTAGCGCGTCAGCACCGCGTCGGTGGTCCCGGGGACGTTGCGGATCGTCCCCCGACTCATCCCCCTCGCCGCGGTGTAGAACAGCGCCATGCGGTTCCAGTCGCGCATCACCGTATGCGTCGTGCGCCAGTTCTCGGAAAGCAGCATCGCCAGAAAGCCGGGGGTGAACACCGAGCCGCCGATCGCGATGTTGGGCCAGAACTCTTTCACTTGGTACACCGGCAAGACGTCTTCGTGGGCGTCGATCTCCTGGTCGAACTGCGCCGCCACTTTTAGCATCGGGTGGATGTGCAGGTTGTCGCCGACGTTGTGGGTGATGCCGCTGCGCCTCAGCAGCGCCGCCGTCTGCACCGCGCCGCAGCAGACGAAAACCGTATCGGCGCGGATGCGGGTGGTGGCCTTCCCTCGGTCGACCTCGAAGACGGCGCCCGAGATCCGGTCGCGATCGCGCTCCAGCCGCCGTACCTTGCACCCGGGGAAGATGCGCGCTCCGGCGTCGCGTGCCCTCGGCAGGTAGGTTCGCTGCATCGATTGCTTGTTACCCGGGGCGAACGGGTTTGCGGTGCCCTTTTGCTTCTGGCAGCGCGGCACCTCGGTGAGCTCCCAGCCCATCGACTCGATGCCTTTGCGGAACAGCTCCGAGCTCGGCGGCGCTGGGCCGTCGAGGTACGAGACGGCGAGCTCGCGCTCGAGCGTCTCGAAGTACGGTTCCATCTGCTGCTCCGACAAGTCGAGCAATCGGGCGTCGGCGCGCCAACGGTGGTAACAGTCGACCGGCAGTCGGTGCCAGAAGGCGCTGTTGACCTCGGTCGATCCGCCGAGACAGCGCCCCTCGACGAAGGCGATGTTGGGACTGCCGAGGATCGGCGTGACGCCGGCGTCGCGATAGAGAGAGGCGATGGCCTCGGGCGAGTTGGTGGCAATGGCGCCGGTGTCGAGCGCCGGTCCCTCCTCGAGCACGACGACGTCGTAGCCGCGTTCGGCCAGGGTTGCCGCGGTCAGCGCACCGCCGGCGCCGGACCCGATCACCAGGACGTCGGCGCGCGCCGGCGGCGCCGCGGCGGGTGCGTCGGATCGCGGCTCAGGCACGGTCTTCTCGCTCGCCTCGCTCCGCGTCGAGCTGGCGGCGCACGATCGGGTGGTCGAAGTAGACCAGCAGGGCAGTGCTGCGAATCAACTTGACGAAGTCGCGCATCGCGCCGATTGGCGCATCGCTCCACGATTGGAGATGGCGGGCTCTTTTCTCGGCGCTCAAGCTCGCGAACGGACGACCATGCAGCGGCACGGCGGTGGTTGCGAAGGCTGTCAGCGCGACCCGGTAGAGCGGCTGGAACACGGGGGACATGGCGGCCATCTGGTTGGCTAGATAGCGGGTTACCTCGGCCTCGACCTCACGGCGCCTCGCCGGCTCGAGCTCCGGCTCCTCGGGCAGCAGGGTGCCGACGATCGCGGCCAGGGTGGGGTTGGTGGTGTCGCTGTTACCGGTCATCTGATTCGGGCAGGCGGAGAGTCGCTTCTGCGTGGATCACTGAACCAAAGCTGGAGGACTGACGCGAACGACAGGGCCGCCAGCAGCGCGGTTAGCCCTATAGTGTAGCCGAGCGAGCGGAGGGCGGTCATGCGGAGCTCTGCTGCCCGCGCCAGACCGGCGAGACCGTCGGCGCGCCACGCGTCGAGCCAGCCGGGCATGGTTGCTCCCGGAGGTTGCTCGATCACGGCGACGGTGAACGGGTTGCCAGAGAAGCAGCGGTCGAGTGCCTCGGCCAGCGCGCCGGTTCGGTCTGCGGCCTCTTCCGATTCGCCGCGGATGTCGAAGTAGCGCGATGGAGACTCCCCGCCGCGTCGCGGTTGCAGGACGAAGCGCAGGTTTGGCTGGCCCCGGCGCACCAGCTCGATTGCGACGCTGCCGTCCTTGCGGATTCCGATGTTGGCGTTGCTGACGTCGCTGCCGAGCTCGCCGCCCTGGCTCATTGCCATCAAGCGCCGGAACCCGGCCTCGCTGTCCGGCTGCAGTGCGACCTCCTGGCACAATGCCGGCGATCCCGAGCCGAGCAGGACGGTGAGCGCAATCGCGATGATGGTCATCGCTCGTTCCCGCCCGTCGTCGTGGCCGGAGACTCCCATAGGCACGGCGGGTATCGCATATCCAAGGCGGGGGGGCACACCGTATCGTGGAAGCGCTTCTCCAGCCGGATCGAGGCGCTGCTACTGCCGGTCCCGGTCACCGTGACCGAAGTCGCCGGCAGTGCCCGGTCGACGGCGGCGCCGTCGACCGCCGTGATCCACCAGCCGCAGTCGCCCGCGCCGCGATCTAGAGCTTCTAGGGTCCGACTGTGGCCGCGCGCCGGCGTCAGCGGGATCTCGTAGACCGCCACATACGGTCTGCCCAGGTCCAGGTCGTGAACCTCCGGAAAGGAGCGGTCCGAAAAGAGGGCCTCCGCGGGCGTGGCCTGGCCTGCTGCGGGCGCGTCGGCGCAGGCGGCGGGCTCCGCTGAACCGATCGGAATGCGACAGGCGCGCAGAGCATCCATTCGCAGCCAGGAATCGACTGCCTGAACCACGGCGTAGTCGCCGCCGGCGAGAGCGACCCGCTTGCCCGGGATCGGCGCCGGCCGGTCCGCGGCAGCGCGGCGGACTCGTAGATGGTCGCGAGCATCGCGCCGAGCGTCGGCCGGCTGGCGAGGTGGCGAGAAGACCGACATCTGCACCAGCAGCTCCCTGCACTCGTGCCCCTGCAGTCGGTAGACGAGGTCGTCGTAGCTCCAGCCCAGCTGCTCGACGGCGCGGCTGAGCGCGGCTGCGTCGGCCAGGCTCCACAGCGCGACCTGGCGCGCCGGTGCGAACTGGCGCGCCAGCGATTGGTGCTCGGCGACGATGGCGACGGCGACGATTGCGGTTGGAATCCAGCGTATCTGCCACCATCGACGCCCGGCCAATGCGAACGGAGCGCAGGCGACGGCGCTGCCGATCACGGCAAGCGGAGCCAGGATCGGGTGCAGGTAGGCGATCGTGTAGTGGTGCCCGGAAGCGACCAGGGCGGCCGAGCCGGCTGCGAATGGCAGGACCAGTGCCGCGCCGGTGACCCAGGCTCGGGTGGTCCCGGATGCCCTGGAGAAGGGCAGGCGGGCGACCTGGGCCGCGGCAATCAGCATGGTTGCGCCGAGCAGGGCCGGTAGCAGCAGGCCGAGCTCGCCCGCGGCGGTGAAGTTGGCCCGCAGGCTGGCGCTCGAGGTGGCGACGGTCACCAGCAGTGGCACTGCAACGGCGACGACCAGATCGCGCGCGGAGGCGCCGGCGAGAACGATCACGAAGAGGAGCGAGATCGACAGGCTGACCGAAGAGAAGTGCAGATTGATCGCCAGGCCGAGCGAGAACGCGGCGATCCACAAGAAGCGGCGCCGCCCGGACAGCGCGAGGCAGAGCAGGGCGGCAGCGGTCAGCAGATCGGGAAATACCGCTGCGCTCGGGTTGACCAGCGCCGCCGGCGTCGAGTCGGCTGCGAGAAGCAGCGCGAAGAGCACTGCCGCGGGTGGTGCCAGGAAGGCGCCGAGCCATCGCCAGACGACGATGAAGAGGGTGGCGCTGCTGGTTGCCAACAGCGCCAGCACGACGCCGCGCGCGGTCTCGCTGTCGCCGCCGAGCAGGTGAATCGCGGTGAGCAGGTCGAGCCAGAGAACGCCGTGGTAGAATCCGGGCATGGAGGTGTTCGGACCGACTGCGTGACACTGCCCCAGCTCGGCACAATCACGCGCCATCAGCACGTCGCGGAGCGCATCGTCGGTAACGAAGAACGCCGGATGGGCCCAATCGAGCCATGCGAAGGTGGCGACGGCTACCAGGCACGCCAACCCCGTCCCGAGATGGCGAGACGCAGCGGCGCTTTGGTGGTCGGTTTTCATGGTCCGGGCGATGCGAGGCGCGCGAGGCTGGCAGTCCGCTGCCGCGCCGGCCGGTCGAGTCTACTCGGGATCGGGAAAATGTTGTAGTGGAAGTCTCGCCGTCGAGCGGTCCCGGCGCATACTTCGATGAGGACTCTCCTTTCTCTGTTGGCGATCACGGTCTTGCCGCTAGTGGTCGGTTTTGCTGCCGGTCGGCTGTCATGTTGGACGTTCGCTCGCCCCGAGGGTGGAGTCGTCGGTTTCGCGCTGATCGTTGCGGCGTCGGTGACGCTCCCCGTCGCGCTTGGCGTGGCGACGGATGGTGTCGGGTTTTGGGACTCGCTGCAGTTCGGAGCTCTGTTCGCCGTCGGTGCGGTGAGCGGTCTCGGGTGGCTCACGGTGGAACGGGCGTCGCTGGCGCTGGCGGCGACGGTGTCGATCCTCGGACTCGGGTTTCTCGAGGTGATGTCGCGGGCTGTCCTGCCACCGCCGCCTGCGTTTCCGCTGAGCGATGGGGGGCCCCACTTGCTGCTTGCCGCAGCCCGCTCGGCAGCCGAGCGTACGGGACTCGCCTTTTCCCACGCCGACCGCCTGGTCTGCTACTTGATCTACGGCGAGGGCGAGGCGCCGGTGATGCGCGCTTCCTATCCCGGCCACTGGCACAGACGCAGCGATGCCTCCGCCGCGATCTTGCACCTGGGAGACTCGATGGTTTACGGCGGATTGCGCGAGGGCCGGTTCACCACCGAGCTCAACCGCGTCGAGCCCGGGGTGGAGCACGTCAACGCGTCGATCGCCGGCACTGCGCCGGACGTCTATCTGGCCCTGCTCCAGCTGTTCCTCGACGGCGACCCGCTCGATGGGGTGGTGATGCATCTGACGCCGAACGACTACATCGATCTCGGCCATCACCGGTACTCCTGTGCCAACGACGATTCCCTGATGAAATACGACGAACAGGTGCAGCTGCGCGTGCACAAGGACGCCGAAGGCGGATGGTGCGATCGATTGGCGCGGGCGGTGCGGCGCAGCCCGCCCCCCTTCGTTCTGCGTGTCGGGATACGCAACTCTTCGTTTGCCGCCCACGCGGCGGCGGCGATCGCCGCGTGGCAACAGGGGGCGGCAGACGTCGATCCGGAGCCCCGGATCGATCGAATCCTTGGCCGGGCCAGCTACGAGCTGGCGGCGCGTCGCATCCCGTTCGTCGTCAACGTATGGCGCGATCGCCGCAACGTCGAAGCCGGGACCAGTCGTCCCGACGACCCCGCCAACCGGTTTCTGGAGCTGGCGCGCCGGGCGGGGGTGCAGACCCTCGATACATGGGATTTGTTGTACGAGGCGGTTCACCGGGACGGCGTCGCCGTGTTCAGCAACTCCGCCGGCCCCACCGACATTCACTTCAGCGCGGATGGACACGCGCTGGTGGCCGAGTGGCTGCACCGCGAGCTGCCGGCGGCGTTCGCGCGTTCGGCGGCGGCCTACTGAGCCACCCGCCAGCGGCGCGACTCGGCGTCGAGCCGATCGACGTCCGCTTGCGTGAGTGCGAGGTCGAGCGCGGCGGCGTTGGCGACGGCCTGCTGGCGGTTGCGGGCGCCGGCGATGGGAACGACGCCGTCCTGCCGCATCAGCCACGCCAGTGCCACCGCGGCGGGGGTGCAGTCGAGCCGTGCGGCGACGTCTCGTAGCGCGGCGACGACGGGCTCGGCGGCCTCGAGGTTTTCGGCGGCGAACCACGGAGTGTCGGCGCGTTTTCCGAGAGGAGGATTTGCCGCCGAGTACTTGCCGCTGAGCAGCCCCTGCTCGAGCGGGCTGTAAGCGAGGAGGCTGATGCCGAGCTCGCGGCAGGTTTCGAGCACGCCGTCGACTTCGGCAGCGCGGTAGAGGAGCGAGTAGCGCACTTGGTTGCTGGCCAGTGGAATGCCGTGCTTGGCGAGAGCCGCGTGTGCCTCGCGCATCTCGGTGGCGCTGTAGTTGCTGACGCCGACCGCGCCGATGCGACCGCTGGCGAAGGCCTCGGCGAGAACGTCCATGACCGGTCCGATCGGCGCCTCCTTCCGGTCGGCCCAATGGATCTGGTACAGGTCGATCGAGGCGACGCCGAGTCGTCGCAGGCTTCCGGCGATCCCCTTGGCGACGGCCGCCGCGCCGCCGCGTCCGGCGAGCGGCGCGTACTTGGTCGCCAGCCGGACCCGCGCTCCCGACTTGCGCACCAGGGCGCCGAGGATTTGTTCGCCCTTGCCCCAGGCGTAGGCCTCGGCGGTGTCGAAGAAGTCGATGCCCGCCTCGAGGCTGGCGGAAAATGCGTCGACTACGTCGCTGGCCCCGTACTCGTGGCCGTAGCGCCAGTACTCTTCGTCGCCCCATGCCCAGCAGCCGACGCCGAGTGGTTTGATCTCGATCGGAGTTTGTCCGAGCCTGTGCGTCGCCCCTGGCATGCCGCCGGTATCGCCAACCCGGGCGTGGATGTCCAACCGCGGCGTCTGTGCGGCCCGCGGTCAGGCTCTGCGCTGGTAGCGAGCCCTGCAGGGGCGGTCGGCGCGGGCGATGCCGCCGATCTGGTGGCGCAGCGGACGCGGCGTGTCGAAGCGAGGCTCGATGGCAAAGCGGCTGAGCAGGCCGTGGGTGAAGCGGATGATCGTTTCCAGCGAGAAGTGCATCGCCGGGCAGGTGTGGAGCCCGTGACCGAAGGTGGTCACCAGTGACTTCTCGGCCAGCTCCGGAACGCGTGCAAAGCGGCGGTTCACATAGTTGCTCGGCTCGAAGCGGTCGAGCTCGGAGGCGCTGGTGGTGTTGGTCAGCGGCAACATGGTGGCGACGAACGCTCCGGGCGCCAGCCGGTAGGACGCGGTCTCGTCGGCGATCGTCGCCTCTGCCACCGCGCGTCGCAGGACGATCGACCGCTGGTGCAGGCGGATGCTCTCGAGCGCGCACTGCTCGATCCGGTCGCGGTCGCCGGCTGCCGCCGCCGCGGACAGCTCGCCGTCGTCGAGCACGTGGACGATCGTCCAGGCTGCCGCGGCGTAGAGGTTGGACATCGACGCCATGTGAACCAGCACCGCGTCGCGGGCTACGCCGATCTCGCGCTTCGGCGAGGGCTCGTCGCGCCAGGCCGCGCAGATCCGGTCGAAGAGGTCGTCTCGCCCGGCCGTCCGGCGGGCGACGATCTCGCTGTAGATCTCCTCCAGCTGGCGCAGGGCGCGGCGCTCGGCGCGCTTGCGGGTGAGGTGCGTCCACAAGCCCCGGTGCGGGCGGACGAAGGACTCGGCGCTGTCGAGGCGGTCGAGAGCGGCTGCCGCTGCCGCGAAGGCGTCCTCGGAGTCGATCCCGCCCCAGCAGGCCAGGCCGACGCGGTGGCCGAGGCGCCTTGTCAGGGCGAAGAGCTCTACCTCTCCGGAGCTGCCCAGCCGGTCGAGCTCGCTATCGATCGCCTGCTCCAGTTGGCGCAGGTAGTGGCGTACGTCGTCGCCGGAGAAGAGCTGGTGGGGCAGGGTGCGACGGCCGGCAAACAGCTCCGCTGGGACCTTGTGGCTGAGCAGAGCGTAGTCGGCCAGTCCCTTGCTGAGCTCGGCCTCGGGGGCGGCCCACAGGTTGGCGACGCCGAGCGGCGAGAACAGGAAGAGAAGGTCGTAGCCGAGGGCCCGCAGGGCGAAGGTGTCGCCGTGTCGGGCTCGGCAGCGAGTCAGGTAGGCCACCGGGTCGCGCAGCAGCGCCAGTCCCGAGCCGACAGCCGGCAGCCAGCTGCGCTGCAGCGGCGGTGGCGGGTCGAACGCCCTCATCCCCCGGTTTTTCATCGTGCCGCCGCTAACCGCCCTCGGCCCGCCGGCGCTCC
The DNA here is from genome assembly GCA_030430165.1 of bacterium. GTDB lineage: Bacteria > Desulfobacterota > Binatia > HRBIN30 > CADEER01 > CADEER01. The sequence goes on from JAUIGL010000021.1 coordinate 55,762, forward strand.
TTCGCGCCTGGTCTCTCGGGCGGGCATCGCCACAGGGTATTGCGATGTGATGGGGTCTGTCCACGCAGAAAACACCGTTTTCCTTGCTATTTCGTCGCCGCTTGATCTAGCCTCTTCTTTGGCCATGTCTGTCCACATCAACATCACCGAGGAGGATCGGCGCTCCGCGGCGACGGTGACGTCGTCCGGCTCCGGGCACCGTTTCGAGATCCAGCTCGGCCACCTTTGCAACAACCGTTGCGTGTTCTGCTCGAGCGGGCAGCTCACCGCGATGAAGCTGGCGCGGCCGGTGCCGCTGGAGCCCATCGTCGAAGCTCTCGAAGAGGCGCGCGCCGCGGGCGCGACCCATCTGACCTTCCTCGGCGGTGAGCCGACCATCCACAAGCGTTTTCTCGACGCCTTGGCAAAAGCGGTCGAGCTCGGCTTCGAGCACATCGTCATCTTCACCAACGGCGTGATGTTCCCGCACCCCGGGTTCATCGACAAGGTCGTCGCGCTGGGCAACTTCGAGTGGCGCATCTCGATCCAGGGCGCGACCGAGGAAGCGCACGTCGCGGCGACGGAGCGACCGCAGTCGTTCCAGCGGATCGTTCACGGGCTCGGCGAGCTGCGTGAGCGCGGTCAGTTGGTGACCACCAACATGTGCGTCAACGAGCGCAGCTATCGTTCGCTGCCGCACTATCCGGAGCTGCTGAAGAAGTACGGGGTGCGCCAGTTGCACGTCGACATCGTGCGGCCGGAGAGCACCGGCGAGCGCAACGAAGCCTACTTGCGCGAGATCATGCCGCGCTACTCCGACATGGCGCCGTACTACGACGGGATGTTGGCCGGCTTCGAAGAGTGGGATCCGGACTTCGACGTCAATGTCGGCAATCTGCCGTACTGCGTCATGCCGAAGTGGGGATCGCGCGTCCACCACGGCGGTCAGGAGACCGTGACCAAGTCCTCGGATGGCCAGGGCCTCGAGGACGAGATGAACAAGTACGAGTGGCAGGCATCGCTGCGCACGCACCTTCCGAGGTGCGAGCAGTGCGTGTTTCGCTCGCGCTGCACCGGTATCTTCCGAGTCTACCTCGACCTCCACGGCGACGAGGAGTTTCAGCCGGTGACTCGCGAGAAGCTACTCGAGTTGGATCCCGAGCGCCTCAACTTCGTGCTGCTCGCCGAGCCCGCCCTGGCGCCGTTGCGCGCCGCGCTGGCCGACGGCTCTCTGCCGCAAGAGTGGCGTCTGCGCCAGGAGATCACCGAGGATCGCCGCCGCCAGGTGGAGATGGACTTCGTCCACAGCAGCGGCGAGCCGGTTCGCGTGCGTTTCTGCAGGCCCGGCACGGTCGCCAACCCGGTGGTTCGCAGTGATTCGTACGACGTCGAGGTGATTGCCGAGCTGAGCACGCCGGTCGAGGCGTTGCGCGGTTTGGTCGACTGGCTCTTCGCTCGCCTCCAGGCGGTGGATACGGAGTCGCCCGAGCTCGCCGCCGACGCCATCGAGCGCTCGGTGAGTCGAGCGGTCTTCTCCAAGGGCCGCCGGCGGGTCGAGCTGCTCGCGGGTCGCGTCCAGCAGCGCTTTGCGTTGCCGGGCTGGGACATCGAGCGCTTGAGCTGGCCGAGCGACAACACCGGCGAAGTGGTTGCGCGCGGGCCGAACGGCGCCCGCGTCGGCCTTCACTTCAATCTGGGAATCCGTGGCAACCGCGCCCAGGTCGGCGTCGATTTCGACGTCGACGAAGCCACCGATCGCGAGATTCTCCAACCGGCGGTCGACCACCTCGTCTCGCTGCTGCGCGAGACACGGCCTTCGGCGCCGGCTGCTGCGGCTGCTCGATAGGGTGTGGGCAGGTCGGGCGCGGTCGACCGGGAATCCGCGCTTCTCGGTATTCTCGTAGTCCTCGCGGCCAACGGAGTCTACCTTTCCGGTCTGACCTCCGTGATCGATCCCGGCGGATCGATGGACCCCCTCTACATCCGCCGCTCGCAGCTGCCGGTCGCTCAGATCCTCGACGGCAGCCCCGCCTGGGGTCCACTCTATGCGCTGTGGCTCAAGCTGCTCGGGACATTCTGGGCGGATCCGCTCGATGTGTTTGCGGCCAACGTCTGCTTGATCTCGGTCGCTCTCACCTCGCTCACGTTCGTCTATTTGATCCTGGCGACGCAGCGCGCTCTGTTGGCGACCGCCGTCGCCCTGCTGGTGCTGGTTTCGGACCTAAACGTCCCGCTCGAGAGCAACGCCTACGCGCTCGCCTGGATCGTCGTGTTGGCCGCCCTTTGCGTTGCCGAGGGCGCCGGCTCGCGCGCCGGGCGAGCGCTGGTCGTGTCCGTCGGTGCGATGCTCGCGTCCTATGCCAGGCCCGAGCTCTATCTGGCTGCGTGGCTCCTGCTCGGCTTCGCCGTGTATCGCGCCGCTGGCGACTCGGCGACCGAACGCCGCCAGCTGTTTCGCGCCGCCGCGGTGGTTGGGCTCGCCGCGGTGTTGCTCGGGGGGTGGCTCGGCACGCCGCTGTTCAGTCCGTACCATGCGAACGACCGACTCTTCGCGGCGTTCCGCGAGCACTTCGCCTGGAACTGGAACCAGTGGAACGGCGAGTGGCTTTCGTTCGGCGTCGGTTGGAGCCGGGAGTTCGGCGCCGCCGCATCACTCGCTGAGGCGTTCGCGGCGAATCCGCAGACGTTTCTCCGCCACCTTGCGGACAATCTGGTCGGCGCAATCGTCGGCCTGGGCGGCGCGAGCTTTGCGCACTTCCCGATTCTATTGCCGCCGGCGCAGAGCTGGGCGGCCGGTGTCGAGAGCGTCGCCGTCGGGCTGGGAGCGTTGGCCGCAATGCTTGGTGTCGCGGTGTCGCGGGAGGCGCGCGCGCAGGCGCTTGCGCGGTTCGGCGACCGCGCGGTGCTGCTCCTGCTGGTTGCGTTGCCGCCCCTGCTGTCGGCCGTGCTGGTCTACCCGCGCAGCCGCTATCTGATGATTCCCGGCATGGCGGTACTCCTCGCCAGCAGCTTCGCCGCGGCGACTCTGTTGCCCGAGCACGCGTCGCGCGGCCGCGCTTGGCCGCTTCTGGTCGCCGCGCTTCTGGTCGCGGCTGTGCCGTCGCCGTTCGCGCTACCGCCCAACGTCGAGGCGCGCCGCGACGTCACCAACGCCGTCAGGCGTATTCGCGACCTCGGGCTCGAGCCGCCGGTGCGGGTGCTGACGATCACCGACGGGATCGCCGATCTGCTCGGCGAGGGCTTCGAGGGAGTTCGCGTGTGGGAGCGCGGCGATCTCTCCCTCGAGCGCTACATCGACGCACAGCGGATCGATGTGATCGTCACGACCGAGCGCGGGCGCAAGAGCTTCATCGTCGACGACCCGTACTGGGATCGCGTGCAGCTGGAGCCGCGGTCGACTGGCTTCGAAGCTCTGCCGAGCTCCGGCAACGCGCGGGTTTGGGTAAGCGTCGCGCGTCTCGCTGGCGGGCCGCCGCAGTGATTCGCTAGCGGTGTGATCAGGACTTGCGTGGCTAGCGACCCGCTTTTCTCAGGGTGCGCAGGGCCGACTCGAGTCCTTCGATCACTGCGGTACGCTCGCTCGTTTCGCCGCCATCTCCCGAGATCCGCTCGAGCTCATCGAGATCGATCAGCAGATCCACTCCGCGGGCTCTGGTGCGAATGACGCGCTCCGCGACCGCCGGGTCCTGGTAGTCGCGGACTACGCGATAGGGGACGACCTCGCGCGGAATCCCCTTGAGTTGCACAGGTGTGCCTGGTTCCGCCCTGACGAGGTCCTTGGTCAGCGCCCATGTTTCGTGGGACAGGGTAATCCCACCGGGCTCGGTAATTCCCTCCAGGCGATTGGCCAGGTTCACGGTCTGGCCGATGATCGTATAGTCCAAGTGCTGGTCGCTGCCGAAGTTGCCGACGTCGCAGAAGCCGGTGTGGATGCCGATCCGGCACTGCAGTGGCTGATCGTGGCCGGCGCTGCTCCACTCGTCCGCCAGCTCGCTCATCCGCCTCTGCATCGCCAGGGCCATGCGGACGCACGCCTGCGCGTCGGCGACGACTCCGTCGCTCTCCGGGTCGCCGAAAAAGGCCATGATTCCGTCACCGATGTACTTGTCGATGGTCGCGCCGTGCTCGAGCGCGATCCTGGTCATCTCCGTGAGATAGTTGTTCAACACCGCGGCGGTCTCCTCGGGCTCGAGCGCGGAGCTGACCAGCGTGAAGCCCACCAGATCGGAGAAGAACACCGTGAGCTTCTTGCGTTTGGCGCGCACCTGGACTTCGGTGCGGCCGCGAAAGATCGAGCTGTAGACCTGGGGGGAGAGATACTTGCCCAGCTTTGCGGGCATCGCCTCGAGATCGGCCGTCTTCTCGGCGAGAGCACGGGCGTTTTCCTTGAATACCCGGACGGTCCGGGCCATCTCTCCAACTTCGTCGCGGCGATCGGTGTGCGAAACGATGGCCTCGTTGTTGCCGCTGCTGATCTCGTCCATGACGTCGCGCAGCTCGCGGATGGGTCGTGCGATCGCCCGGTCGGCGAAAGCCGTGACCCCGGCAGCGAGTCCGAGGGCGAGGAGCAGCGTCAGCAGGACGAGGCGTTGATTGGTTTGCACGCGTTGCTGGACAGCGGCGAGGCTCGTGTGGGTGCGTTCCTGAGATGATTGCGCCAGATCTTCGACGAGCGACTCCAGCTCGGCGAAATCGCTGGCCATTTCGTCGACGACGCTGGTGACTGCGCGCTTTTCGGCCGGGTCGAATCCTTCGATGATCTCGGTCGCTCCGCGTCGTAGGCCCTCGAACAGCGAGGCGACGCGATTCAGGCCCTCCTCCGTGTCTGGATCGGACGACAGGCTGCGCGCTTCCGCGAGCTGCAGCTCGAAGGTCTCCGCTTCACTGGTGAAGCTGCGCGCGTCGGCGACGCCGTCGAGGTACTCGTACAATGCGCGGCGCATCGACTCGGCCGCGGCAATGAGCTCGGAGTAGACGACTTCGCGGCGCAGCAGACCCGCCAGTATTTCGTCCGAGTCCGCGGTCCCCAGCGCGAGCTCGGTCACGCGAATGTGGTCGAGCAGTGGCTCCAGTGGACCGCTGAATCGTCGCTCGAGGTTGGCCATCCGCTCGCGCGCCCAGCGCTCTCGATTCGGGTCGTAGTCGTCGAACAACCGCGAGCGCGCGTTGTCGTCGATGCGCGCCATCAGCCTGCCGATTTGCGCGACGCGATGGTCGTGCGGGGAACTCGACTCGAGCTCGGCGTAGAGACGTGTGAATTTTTCGTAGGTCGCCGAGTACTGCTCGCGTTTGCCGGGCTCGCCGCGCGCGTAGTCGAGGACGTCGACGTTCATGTCGCTGATGACGTCGAGCAGCGAGGTTGCGTGCAGCGTGGTCGGAAAGGAGTACTCGCCGACGCGTCGGATCTCTTCGCCGGCGTCGTGGCTCAGCTGCTGCGCGAGAAGAGCGACGGCGACGAAGAGCACGATGATGGCGCCGAGCGCGAGTGCGAGCTTTCCCTGGATGCGCAGCGCCATCTTGCCTCTCTTCCGTCGAGTGTGAGCACCGCGACCGCGCGGTCTTGGGGAACGCTCCGAACCAGTCGGGTTGGCCCTGCCTCGCGTTGCGGCGTGGGATACTTGGGCGAGCCGAGATTATTGCCCGCGAGGGGCTCCGCGATCCACTGCTCTCACGAGATCTCCTGGCCCGAGCCGCGGCGGCGGCACGGAGCGGCAGTCGCCAGCACCTCGAGACGGGGCCCCTGTCGGCGCGGCTACGCGATCCCGAGAGACCGAACGTTCTGCCGAGCTGTCGCGCGAGAGCTACGGCTTCAGTGAAGCTCGGTGATGGAGCCGACGATGCCGGTCGGGCCGTTGGCGACGTCGGTCGCGGAGGAGAGCTGGCCGGTGGCAGTCGGGGTCATGCTGCACGGTACCTCGAGCTCGTCGGCGTCGCCCAGGTGCCATCCTTCGAGGCGCGGCGCGAGGACGAAGTAGCGGTACTCGGTTCCGCCGAACTCGACCGGTTGCTCGAGCTCGACCAGCCACCGCTCGCCTTCACGGCGATCGATCGAAGCAGGCAGGGAAGCCCAGTGCAGAGCCTCTCCCATCGCCCAGGGCTTGCTGAGGTGCAGTACGACTTTCGAGCTCTCTTCAGTAATCATCTCATCACTCCAAGCCGAAGCGGCGCATTGTACGACGAAGAAATTATGCACTTCCCATGCCACCTCGACAATTGCGGAAGTCCCTTACTCGCACGCGGTGGGGATGCCGAATTTCGTGCTGATGACTCTCAATCGTTACGATTTTCAGCCGTTTTCCCGTCTCGGTTGCAAACGGAAACCCCGACTGCGACCATTCGGTCATGGGTGAGGAGCGTGTCGACTGGTCCGGCGTTGCGCGGCTGATGGAGCCGATCGAGCCGCTGTCCGCCGAGACTTTCGTGTCTCGACTGGACGAGCTGACTCGAGCGGTCACCAGCTTGGCTCGACTCGAAACGGCGTTCGTCGAACAACATCCCCAGTATGGCGATCGACTTCCTGGAGCTTCTCGAGCGTCTCGCCGATAGCGGTCTCGACTTCGTGATCGTCGGCGGACTGGCGGCGCGGCTCTACGGCAGCCCGCGCATCACCCATGATGTCGACATCGTTCCAAGACTGGACGCAGGCAGCTGGGCAAACGCGGTCGACTCCCTGTGGGATGCCGGCGCGCGGCCGAGGATCCCCGAGCGCCGGGAAGTGGTTCGAGATGTCGAACGAGTTGGCCACTGGGTCTCGAAGAAGAACATGTTGGCGCTCTCTTTCCGCTCACCTGATGGGGCAATCGAGGTCGACTTGTTGGTTGGAGAGGCGGGTCGGTTCGCCGAGTTACAGAAGCGCGCAACGCGGGTCGAGCTCGGATCGCGTGTGTTCTTCGTCGCCGACATCGACGACCTGATCGAGATGAAAACCCGAGCCGGGCGACCCCAGGATTTGCTCGATATCGAAACCCTGGAAGAGATCAAGGCGCGTAGCAAACGAGGGTAGATCGAATTGCGGCTCATGATTGTCGTTCGGCTGTTGGTCGGGCTCGTTCTCGTGGGCAGCTCCGCGTTTGGCGAAGCTCGCATCGCAATTGAAGTTTTCGACGACCCTGGATTCGGCTTCAATGATCCGACATCAGTCGAACCGGTGGGTGGCAACGAAGGAACGACGCTCGGTGAGCAACGTCTCCTCGCGTTCCAGAGAGCTGCGGAGATCTGGGCGGAGGTGATCGACAGCCCGGTCGAGATCAAGATCCTGATCTTCTGGGAAGACACCGATGCGTTCCTGGGTCTCGCGGATACAGGTAGTTGGGCGAAAGGGTTCAGGGGCGCGATCCGGCCGAACGTTTGGTATCCCATCAGTCTGGCGAACAAGCTAGCAGCGGTGGATCTGTGTCCGCCTACCGCTCCCCTGGAAGACTGTTCCGTGGACTGGGACATGGCGCTGCTTTTTGGAGCCCGCCTGCCGTTCTATCTCGGTTTGGACGGAAACTCTGGTGCCCTATTCGATCTGGTGACCGTGAGTTTGCACGAAATCGCTCACGGGTTGGGGTTCTCCTCGAAAGGCTCCGATGAGCATCGGCGGGCGGATCCCAGGGTTTTCTCTGCGAACTTCTACGATTCGATCTACCACGTATTCTTGGAAGGGGGATCCTTGGAAGCGGGATCGTACGAGCGCACCTTTCCGCAGATGTCGCGTGTGGAGCGCAGCTGGGCGGTAAGATCCATTCGCTTCCTACATTGGGTGGGCCCACGAGGAATTGCAGCCGGAGAGCGGCTTGAGCTCGGTCAGGATGTTTCGGGACACGGACATCTGCTGATGCACGCTCCCGCGAGATACGCCCTAGGTGAGTCGATGCTTCACCTCAGCTCTCAGGTATTCCCCCACAACTTCATGGAGATCTACCTTACGAGGGCGGTCCACGACACGACCCTGGCCTATAGCCTTTTGGCCGACATGGGCTGGGAAGCAACGTGTCCTGGGGACTGCAACGCCGATGGGGGGGTGACCGTGGACGAGCTGGTGCGAGCAGTGCGGATGGCGCTTGGGGAAGAGAGCCTGGTACGCTGCGCAATCCTCAACACGGACAACCAAGGGCAGGTGCGCGTGCGAGAAGTGATTCGCGCCGTGAACTCATCGCTCGAGGGCTGTGCTGTGGAAGACAGTATGGAGCCCTTGGAGCGCCCACTGGTGCGGGTCGAACAGGCGAGCCCGGCAAGGAATCAGGCCCTCTCGTCGCTCGACTCACAGAGAACGGGCGCAGGCGAACGGCACCTGAGTGGCCCGGCCGGTGGTGTCGTATCGCCGGGCAGTGGCGTTGCCTACGTGCTGGACCCAGTGGTCGCAGCCGATGGGGAGCGAGCGGGGTACTGCGGGTTGCGCGGGAGCGTGTTGGTGCGATGAGCGTGTTCGGATGATTCGGCGGTTCGAACCTGGCGCCGAGATTGATGTCGCGATCAGCCGAGGGCCTCGCGGAGTCGCCGGGGGATGAGATTTCCGAAATAGTGCCCCTCGCGCAGGCGATTGGTCAGGTAGACGTGAGCGCTCACCGCCATTCGCGCCGCGAAGCGGGGCTCGCGCACCAGCATCTTGATGAGGCCGTGCAGGATGTCGGGGCGCGTGTAGAAGCTGCGATAGCACCGGTGAAAGTGCTCCTCGAGGGTTGCTTCGTCCAACCCGTTTGGAATGAACACGAAGTTCATCGCGTTCATCTTCTCCCAGTCTTCGACGAACTGTCCGTGTTGGTGCACGGTCGGGTATGCCGGAGTGCCGGGGTAGGGAGTGAACTTCGTGATCTGACAGAGGTCGAGCTCGACCTTGCGCAGGAAGCACGCCGTCTCCTCGAGGCTGTCGATCCCTTCGGTGGGATGTCCCAGCATCAGGAACCCGCGCGCGCGAATCCCGGCGCGGCGGGTCATGCGCAGCGTTTCGTGCATCCGCTCGAGGCGAACTTCGCGTTTGACGACGTTGAGGACGCGCTGCGATCCGGACTCGATCCCGTAGGCGATCTGCCAGCAGCCGGCGCGTTTCATGAGCTTCATCGTGTCGAGGTCGAGCAGGTTCGGGTGGCTGTTGCAGCTCCATGAGAAATCGAATCCCTCGTCGATGAAGGCGTTGCAGATGTCGATGACGCGGTCCTTGCGCACGGTGAACAGGTCGTCGAGGAACATGATGTGGCGGGTTCCCCGTTGCACCAGCTCGCGACAGTGCGCAACGACCGACTCGACGCTGTGCATGCGCCCCTTGCGGCCGGAGGTCGAGCGGTCGCAGAAGGTGCAGGAAAACGGACATCCGCGCGACGTGATCAGGGTCGCGACCGGGCTGCGCGGGTAGCCGAAGAGCGACGGCTGGAAGCGATGCGGGAAGTCGGGCAATAGATCCCACGCCGGCATCGGCAGCGCGTCGAGGTCGTCGATGTAGGGCGCGCGCGGGTTGGCGTTGATCAACGTGCCGTCGCGATAGGCGAGCCCCGGGACGTCGTCGATCGGAAGACCCTGTTCCAGGCGATCGAGCAGCTCGAGCAGCGACACCTCGCCTTCGCCGACGATGCCGTAGTCGATCGAAGCGAACGCCTGCAGCGTCGGTTGCGGCACCGCGCTGACGTGTGCGCCGCCGAGGATGGTGACGACGCCGGGGACCAGCTCCTTGACCCGATCGGCGATGCGGGCGGCGTTGGTGACCGAGATCGTCGTTGCCGACAGGCCCAGGTAGTCGGGTTTCAGCGCGGCGACCTGGCGCGCGACCTCGGCGACCGGGGTGGCCTGTTCCTTGGCGTCGACCAAGTGAACGTCGTACCCCTGCTGGCGGGCAACCGCGGCGAGAATGAGAACGCCCATCCCCGGGATCGTCTCCTCGCCCTGGCGCAGGCGATCCAGGCTCTGGTCCCAGAATACGTACGGTGGCTCGCAGAAGACGATCGTCTTGCCGCGCTTCGCCGGCGCGGTGTCGGCGGTCACGGGGTGCCCCCGGCTCGATCTTCGCGTTGTTCGCCTTCGCTTTCGCTCGGATCCTGCCTCTGGTGGCGCTGGCGCGCGTAGGAGCGGTGGTTGCGCGTGATGGCGGCGCGCAGCTTGCCGACCGCCCGGCGCAGATTGGCGTCGGCCTCGCGCGGCGCCGACTCGAGCACCAGGCGCAGCGGAGCGTCGTCGGCCAGCGCCGGTGCGACCCGCAGGCGCAGAGTCTCGCCGGACTTGGTGCGCAGCAGCAGATGCATCCCGTCGCTGCCGGCAAAGGTGTGGCCGCCGGCGAGATCGGTGCCGACGGCGATCCCATCGGCGAGGCGCTCGATGCCGCGCGGGCTGAGCTCGAGCTCGTCGAAGTGGGCGAGGTCGTGCTCGATAGACTCCTGCGGCACCAGCCACAGCAGGCTGCGAATTCGCTCACGCCGGTCCTGCGGCGCGAAGCGAAGGACGTCGTCTTCCAAGCTGGCCTCGCCGAGCGCCTGCCAGGCGTCGAGCGCCATCGGCAGCACATCGGTCATGTCGCGCCCGAAGATGGTGCGGAACTCTTCGCGGTCGACCGTGTCGTTGTCGCGCATCAGGTGGGCGAGGAACGAGCGCGCTTCGTCCGCCACGTCCATCGGATTGCCGATGTAGTCCGCCGGCCCCTCGTTCCACGGGTTGTCGCCGGGGTCGCGCACCGCGAACGCGGCCTTGCCGAAGATCACCGAGCGCGCCGAGCGGCCGAGACCGAACACGTTGAGCGGCCGCCGCGCCTCGCTGGTCAGCGCCGTGTAGCCGTAGCGCGCCCCTTGCGCCTTCTTGCCGCGCTTCATCAGCTCGGGCTTGCGCATCAGCATCATGTGGTGGCCGCTGCCGCTGCGAACCATGTAGCCGGTGCGTTCGGCGAGCTCGGGAAGGGCGGGTGGAATGATCTCCTCGAACGGTTTGAAATGCTTCCAGAACGCTTCCCACGAACCGTCGAAGTGGCGCTCGAGGTAGGAACGCGTCGGCGTCAGCATGAAGATGTCGACCCAGTTCGGCTGGTAGCGGCTGAGTACGGTCTCCATCTCGCCGAGCATGCCCTCGGGAGTCGTGCCCTCGAGACCGAGCAGGAAGTCGCAGGCGACGTCCGAGATGCCGACCGCCTGCAGGTCGTCGAAGCTGCGCTGGATGGTCTCGATGCTCTGCCTGCCGCGGTTGTGGCGCTCGTTGATGTCGGCGTCGAGAGTCTCGATGCCGAACGACAGTTGGTCGAAGCCGTGTTTGGCGAGCACCTCGAGGCGGCTGCGGTTCATCACCGCCGGGTCGAACTCGAGCTTGCGCGACGCCCAGGGGTCCCAGGCGAGCTTGGTGTCGATCGCTTCGAGCAGCTCGCCGAGCAGATTCGCCGGCAGCACCGAAGGAGTGCCGCCGCCGATGTAGAGCGCGCGGAAGGTCAGCGGCTCGAGCTTGGGCGCGATGACGTCGATCGAGCGCAGCACGCGATCGAGCCAGGTGCGCAGGAGCTTGGGCGACGAAGGCTGGAGCCGGTCGTAATTGCAGAAGCTGCAGATCGACTTGCAGAACGGCACGTGGATGTAGACGCAGTTGAGCGGCTCGGCATCGCTGATCGGGTTGCGCACCGCGTCGTCCCACATCTGGGCGACTTCCTCCTCGCTCCACACCTGGTCGCCGCCGTGCAAGTAGGCGAGGCGGGAAGCGTCGCCGATCTTGGCGCGTTCGAGGTAGCGGTCGTGGAGCGCCTGGCGGCGCTCGATCCAGTCGGAAGTCATATCGGCAAGCTCGCGGCCGGCAAACCGCTGTCAACCATAAAAACGGCGGCAGTTGGCAGTCTGTCGGACTAGCGACTAGATATACACAACCGGCCGCCTTTGCGAAGCGCGACGATCACCTTCAGCCTTGTATTTTCTGGCGGAGTCTCGGAAAGTTGTGATTTCGGGGGCATGTGTCTCAGCTAGGCCTGCCGATGCGGACCGGTTTGCGGCGATTCCGCCGATGCGGACAGGGCCGGGTCGTCCGCGGAGAGGGAAGCTTTCATGGGCAAAATCAAGAAGCGCGACCTCGCGAAACGCCTCGAGCGCATCGAGGGTTATATCCGTGAGCGTGACGACCGTGATTCGCATCACCACGAAAATGGGCGTGGCGGCGGCCGTCGTGGTGGCGGTGGGCGCGGCCACGGGCGCCACGGCGGGTCCCACGGCGATGCATTCGAGGAGAAGCGCGTGATCGATACCGCGGTGCGCCTGGTCGTCGAGCGTGTCGCTCGTGTCATCCAGCGCGAGAACGAGATCATGCTGCGGCGCGCCGCCGAGGTGGGTGGCGATCGCCGCGAGCGCGGCCGCGATGGAGAACGCCGTGAGCGCGACGGAGACCGCCGCGAGCACCGCGATCGCCGCCAGGACGGGGGCGATCGACGCGATCGCGACGGCGGCGGTGAAAAGCGGATCGTCGATCTCATCGTCGGTCTGGTTTCCGAGCACGTCGAGGAGATCGTCACGCAAGAGCTCGACCGGCGCTGGGGCCCGGCGGGCGGCGAGGGAGAATCGCCGGAAGTTCTGCCGCCGGAGGACTCGGAGTCGCCGGAGAAGGACTCCTAGCTCGAGACCGACCTCACGTGATGCAACCAGCTCACTCCGAACAGCCGGCGAATCCCGCCCCGAGCCGGCGCTTGTTCAAGAAGCGTGTCGCCGACGAGCTGCAGCTCGTCGAGCGCAGCACCTCGTTGTTTCGCTTCGGTGAGCAGTGCAACTACCGCTGCCCGATGTGCAGCAACACCGGCGACCCGAGCTTGTTCTTTCACCAGACCGAGGAGTTGCTGCGCCGCGCCGATTTTCTCCACGGCCTCGGCTTCCGCCGGGCGATGGTGACGGGAGGGGAGGCGACGATCCATCCCGGCTTCTGGGACGTGGTCGAGCGGCTGGCGAGCCACGGCATGGAGTGGGACCTCAATACCCACGGTCGGTCTTTTGCACAGGAAGGATTCGCCGAGCGCGCCGTGCAGAGCGGTCTGTGCCGCGCGATCGTCTCGTTGCATTCACTGGTGCCCGAGACCAGCGCGGCGATCTTCGGAGTCAGCGAGCGGGCGCACGGCGAGACCGTCGAGGGGGTCCGCCGCATGATCGACGCCGGTGTCGGTGTAACCTTGAATTGCGTCCTCAATCGCCTCAACTTCGACCAGCTCGAGAGCTACTTGTTGGGCGCGCGCGAGCAGTTCGGCGATGGCGTCGTCTTCAAGTTCGTGTTCCCGACGACGATCGGCAAAGGCGGCGACTGGGATGGGATCGCCGGAGTGCGCTACGCCGATGTCCGCGATCGGGTTCGCCGATTGCGCCGACTCGCCGCCGAGCGCGAAATCGACGTCTGCTTCGAGTCGTTTCCCAACTGCGTGATCGGCGATCCGGAGGCACGCAACATCGGCCGCTCCGGTTACGGCGAGTCGCACTACCTCGACGACGCCAGCGGCGATCGCGTGTACGCGATGCGGCATATCGAGGCCGAGCTGTCGGCGTACGGCGAGGAGTGTCGCCGCTGCGCCGTGCTCGAGTCGTGCCCTGGAGTGTCGCGCGAGTACGTGCGCCGCTTCGGCGTCGAGGAGCTGGTTCCGTTTCGCAGGAACGCCAAAGGCGAGATCGTCGCCGCGGAGGATCTCGGATGAGCGGCGCTGTCCATTTTCACACCGACCTCTATCGCCGCGACGCGTTGCAGTCGGCGGTCGAGAAGTACAGCGACCGCTTGCGCGTCGAGCTCGACGACGACGGCGCCCACGTGGTCGCTCGGGTCGAGAACCTGGGTGACGACGAGCGGGCGTTTGCCGAGTTCTGCAACGAGGTGTTCTCGGAGACCGCGCGCCGCCTGCGCGACGGCGGCGCGACAGCGACGGCCCCTGCGGTGCGCAGCGACGCGCCGCCCTGGGGCTTGTTGCACCCGTTTTCCGAGGGGACCCATCTCGCCCTCGGCTGGAGCCTCGACGGTCTCAGCCCGGTGCGCGACGGCGCCGCCAACATGACGCTGCGCCACGACGATCTCGGCGTCGCGCGGGTCGCCATCCGCCGCAACAGCGGTGCGCCGCTCGGAGTCGCCCACACCGAGCACCTCGACTTCATGCTGATGAACGGCGGCAGCGGTGCGGCGCAGACCGACGAGTCGATCGGCCGCATTCTGGTGGCCCTGGCCAAGGCGCTGCCCGAGCACCAGGGCGAAGGGCCGGACCCGGCGCTGGTGTCCCTCCTGCAACCGCACGCCGAGGCCCGGGCGGCTGCCGCCGGCGCGAACAAGTCGGGATCGGCGCCGCGTCGACTGGCGCCGGAGGTGGATTCGGCCGATCAATCGATCTCGTTCGATTTCGACGAGTCGGGAATCCCGCGGCTCGAGCTCTACGACGCCGTTCTCGAGTTCGCCGATCGCGCCTTCGTATTCCTGCGCCGCGGCGAGGGCAGCTCGATCTCGGTCGAGGTGCGGCCGCGGCAGCGGCTCGACGACGCCGGGCTGCGCGTTCTGGTGCGCGACGTGACGCGCACCCTCAACCGGGTCGCCCGCAAGGCGGTAGCGGGCGCGCCGCCGCGGCCGGAGGGCGGGCTGCCCGAGCTGGCGCGTCGCAACGTCGACGTCGAAGCTCTGGTGCGCGAGCTGGAAGCGGCCGACCCGATGACGATCGGCCTCGGCTACGAGCCCGAGCGCGGCCCGGGGCACGAAAACCTGCGGGTGATGAACATCCTCGGAACTGGCGCGTGCAACAGCGATTGCCTTTTCTGTTGCGAGAAGTTCAATCCCGGAAACCGGCTGATGCCGAGCGCCGACGCCACCCGCCAGCACATTCTCGAGGCGGACGGCGAGTTCGACATGCTCTTCTTCGCCAGCGGCGAGCCGACGATCCACCCCAAGTTGTTCGACTACGTCGATCTCGCCAAGCAACAGGGGTTCAGTTGCTTCGGCATGTCCTCGCACTTCCGCACCTTCGCCGACCCTCGCTTCGCCCTGAAGACCTTGCAGGCGGGCTTCGAGTACTTCGACATCTCGCTGCACGCGGCCGACATCGAGGGCCAGCTGGCGGTCAACCCGATCGACGACGGTGGCGCGTCGCTGCCGGAAGCGCTGCACGGCTTGGCGAACATCTACCGCCTGGCAGAAGCCCTCGGGGTGCGGGTCAGCGTCACCCAGAAGATCGTCGTGTCGCGACTCAACGTGCTGCAGCTCGAGGAGATCTTCCACGCCGGCTACGACCGCGGCGTACGCAGCTTCATCCTGCAGCCGGTGCGCTCGCTCGGCCTGGCACCCGAGCGGCAGGAGGCGCTGGCGATCAGCGAAGAGGAGATCCTTCCGCATCTGAACGCCCTGCTCGAGAAGACCGAGGGCCTCGGCGCCAGCGTCAAGCCGTATGGGTTCTCGCGCGAGCATCTGTTCGCCGGCACCCACATCGAGCACGAGCAGAACCGCATCAAGAACGTGATGGGCAAGGCCAAGGCCGACCGCGGCAATCTCGACCTGCCGGCGCGTTCCGAGCCGCGGCCCAACGACGGCCGCCATTTCGTCGAGATTCGCACCCCCGAAGGAGCCAGCTTCGGCTTCGCCGCGACCGGCAAGGTCCCCGTGCTCGACGAAGCCCTCGAGCGCGGCGCCAAGCTCCCCTTCGGCTGCCGCATGGGCTCGTGCGGCATGTGCACCGCCAAGATCATCGAGGGCGAGGTCGACCAGAGCACCGGCATCTTCCTCGACGACGACGAACAGGGCCAGGGCTTCGTCCTGCTGTGCCAGGCGAAACCGCTGAGCGACCTGGTAGTGCGCATCTGCACCGACGACGAGATCGACCCGCTCTAAAGGCGGGTTTTGACTCGCAGGCGAGATCGACGGATGAGGCATCCTGAGATCCTGGTCTGACAAGCCCAAGTTCCCGACCACAAACGCTTTGCGCTCGAGAACCGGCCGCTATCCGGCCTTAGATGCCCCATTTCGGGCCGGAAATGGGTCGTGCTCGTTCCCGTCATCGACTGACGGTTGCGTCAAGCCCTCCATTTCACCCCAAGAATTGCGCCTCTAAGCTTCCAAAACCGCCATTGTGGGCCCGTTTGTGCTGAGTTCTCGGGTACTTGCGCTTGTCAGACCAACTTCCGTCACCAACTTCCGTCACCCTCGATGGCGGGAGGTCGCCGTCTTCAAGTCTTGTGGGCTGAGGTCCTGAGGGTGACCGGCCCGAGTGCTCGGTGGCCGAAACCAGGTGGTGTCCGTCATTCTCGCGACGACCACCCCGCCGGCAGAGCAGTGCTTGACAGTCGAGGTGGCCGCCGTCGCTTTGGGGGATTTGCCTGGCGCCGGACAAACTGTAAGCGTCTCCGGATGCTGCGTGGGGCGCACAACGAGCTCGCCGCAGCCTGGCTTTCGTGCCTCCTGGCGATTGCTCCGTTCGGCTGCGATCTGTCGACGGGAAACCCAGACTCCGCTGTGGCCAAGCGTCCCGACGTCGTCTTCATCACCATCGACACGCTGCGTCCCGACCATCTCAGCTTCTACGGGTACGACGAGGAGACCGCTCCGTTTCTGGCCTCCTTGGCCGAGCGATCGGTGGTGTTCACCAACGCAGTCTCGAGCTCGTCGTGGACCGCGCCCTCGACGGCGTCCATCTTCTCCGGGCTGTACCCAAACAATCACGGAGTCGTTGCAGGCTTGCAGGCGCACAGGCGCCAGCAGGCGCGGTTGCAGGCGCCTCTGCGGGTGGAGATGAATCGGATTCCCGGCTCGGTCGAGACGATGCCCGAAATCCTCGGCGAGCACGGCTATCGTACGTTCGGACTCGGGGCGAATTTGAACATTGGGCCGGAGATCGGCTTCGACAGGGGCTTCGACTTCTTCGAGCGGGTTGCGCCGGCGCGCGGCTTCGCCTACGCGACCGCTCGAGAGATGCACGGAGCACTCGAGAGGTGGGCGGCGCAAGTCGGCGCCGCATCGCCGCACCTGGTGTACCTGCACTTCAACGATCCACACTTCGGCGTGGATCAAGTCGCTCCTCCTCCCGCGAAATCGGGAAAGCCGCGCGAGCTACAGCTCTACGATGCGAGAATTCGCTACCTCGATGGATGGCTCGACGAGACCTTCGAGCTGCTCGGCGTCGACGACGAGACGCTGGTGGTCGTGGTGTCGGACCACGGGGAGGCTTTCGGTGAGCATGGCAACGACGCTCATGCATGTTGCTCGCTGCACGGCGAGGTCAACCGCGTGCTGATGGTATGGCGAGCGCCCGGCCTCGGAATCCGACCGCGAAGGATCGATCTCAACGTCAGTCTGGTCGACGTGTTGCCGACCGTGCTCGATGTCATCGGTGTAGAGAAACCGGACCAACTCGACGGCCGCTCTCTGGTCGAGTTTCTCCGCGGCGGCGGCAACCCGGCGGAGCCGACTTGGAAGCTGCGCCCGATCCTCGCCCACCGAACCAACGCCAAGGTCGAGAGCTGGGCGATCATCCGCGATCGCTACAAGCTGATCGAATACAACGAAAGGAAGCGAGCGCTCTTCGATATCGTCGAGGATCCGCTGGAGCTAGAGGATCTTTCGAGTGAGCAACCCACGCAGGTCGCAGAGCTGGCGGCTGAGCTCGCCGCCCTGCGCAGCCGAGGGCCTGCGGAGTCGACCAAGGCAGAGATTGAGCTGTCCGCCGAGCAGCAGCAGAGACTGAGAGCGTTGGGATACCTGCGCGATTAGCGCTCGCCGATCGAAGAGTGGCACAGTTCCGGGAGCTCATTGTGGTACGACGACATTCCAGCAAGCGCGCCAGACCGATAGGGGCGGCGCGGTTCTCGATTCTGGCGGCACTCGCGACCGTGCTTCTCGGTGCGGGCTCGCCTTCGGCGCCGCCCGACGTCGTTCTCGTGGTGCTCGACACGGTTCGCGCCGACCACCTTTCCTCCTACGGCTACGCGCTCGAGACGACGCCGACCATCGACGCGCTCGCTGCCGTTGCCGACCGCTACACGAATGCGCGATCGACGTCTTCTTGGACGGTGCCCAGCCACGCCTCGATGTTCACCGGCCTCTACCCGTTCCAGCACGGCGCCCAGGCGCGGCGCGACGGCGACGAGATCGTCGAGTATCTGCTCGCGCCCGAGATGCGCACCCTCGCCGAGGTGCTCGAGGATGCCGGCTACCAAACCGGGGCAGTGGTGGCGAACTGGGCGTACCTCAGCGCCAACTTCGGTTTCGCACAGGGCTTCGACCACTACGACGATACACGGAACAAAGACTCGCGGCGCGCCCCTGAGGTGAACCGTCTCGCTTTCGACTGGCTCGCTACGGTGGACGCCGAGCGGCCGGTTTTTCTCTTCCTCAACTACATGGACGCGCACCGGCCGTACAACGTCGGTCCGCTGCCCGGCGAGCGCGCCGCCAAGTTGCCCGCGGCCGATCCGGCAGACCCGCGCAAGCTGCTGAACCAGTTGGTCCGGGCGGCCCTGGCCACGCCCGCTCCGCCGTCTGCCGAGCTGATCGCCCGCGTCATCAGCCAGTACGACGTCGGCCTGGCCCACGCCGATCTGGCGATCGAGAGCCTGATCGCCCACCTGAAGAAGCTGGACCGCTGGAACAACACCCTCTTCGTTCTCACTTCCGATCACGGAGAGTACTTCGGCGAGCACGGTCTGGCAGAGCATTCCAAGGACATCTACGAGGAGGGCGTGCGGATTCCATTCGTGGCCAAGCGCCCGGGGCAGAAACAGGGACGGGTTGTCGAAGCCCCGATCTCGCTCGCTGCGGTGCCGGCACTGGTGGCGAGCCAGATCCCGGGACGCGACGGCACTAGGATCGCCGAGCGTTTTCCCGTCCTACCGGACGAGCCGACGTTTGCCGAGCTGCGCTATTCGCGGCCGAACGACCTGCGCAAGCCGTACGGCCCTCGCTTCCTGCGCGAGCGCACCGCGATCTACCGTCTCCCTCATAAGGCGATTCTGTCGAGCGACGGCAATCACGAGCTCTACGACTTGCGTTCGGACCCTGGCGAGCTACACAACCTAATCGAACGCGAGCCGGAGCTGGCGGAATCGCTCCTGCAACGCGCTCGCGCCGAGCGAGAGCGGGGCCGGACCGCGGTTCCGCAGTCAGCACCCGCGGAGCTCTCCGATGAGGCCCTCGAACGAATGCGCGCGCTAGGCTACGTCGACGACGAAGACTAGCGGTCGCGACAGCGGGTTTCCGGGTTGCGCGGCGTCTGCAAAGTGTCCAGGGTTCGGCAAGGACGATGCCCGACATGAGGCGGCTGTTTCTATTTCTAGCGGGACTGATCTTCCCCGCCGCGCTCTCGCTGGCGAGCGAGACGGATGCGGAACCGACTGGCGGTCGTCCCAACGTCGTCCTGATCGTCATCGACACGCTGCGAGCCGATCACCTCGGGCACCTCGGCTACGAGCGCAACACCTCGCCCAACATCGATGATCTGGCGCGTCGCTCGGTGGCGTTCGACAACGCCATCTCGCCGGCGCCGTGGACCAATCCCGCCGTTGCGGCAATTTTCACCGGACTTCACCCGAGTGCGTTGGGAATCTCGAGGGACGCCGCGCGGCTGCCCGCCGATCTCCTCACCCTGCCCGGATATCTGAAACAACGCGGATACCGAACCGCGGGTTTCATCTCGCACACGTTCATCGGACGCAAGTACGCCTTCGACGCGCACTTCGATTCTTGGGACCAGTCCAACGCGCGCGGCCACCAGCACGTGTCGTCGGCGGCGGTGACCGACAAGGTTCTCGACTGGTTGGGCAAGCGCGGGCCGCAGCCGTTCTTCGTCTTCGCTCACTACTTCGACCCGCACTGGGACTACCTCCAACACAGCGGCCACCGATTCGGAGAGCCCTACCACGGGACCGTCC
>JAUIGL010000128.1 GCA_030430165.1 bacterium
CTGCCGCAGCCTCCCTCCTCCTTCTCAACCACGTCCCGCTCATCGAGACCAGATCGGAGTTTCTTCTCCGAATGATCCGGCGGCACGCAGGGGGCCGGGCTAGCCCCTAACCCCTAACCCCTAACCCCTAGTTGAGTTGATACGTCACCCGGGCCGAGACCTGGCCTCGGTCCTGGAAAATTCCGATGCTCTGGTAGTCGCCGCCGATCCATTGGAAGTCGGCGCCGAAGAGGAGCCAGTCGTTCCAGCGGTAGGTGACCGAGGGGTGGACTGCCCAGGTTCCGCGGGTGAAAGCGAGGACGGTGAGGCGGGGGTTGAGCTTGCCGTGGAACCAGTCGGACTGCAGGGTGACCTGCGCCTGCGCCTCGGCTTGCTTCTGCTGGATGTAGTCGTCGACCTCGTTGCCGAGTTGCCTCGGAGTGCCGCCGGCGGCGAAGCAGGAGTCGGAGCTGCGCAGGTCGCCAGGGTTGGGGCCGTCGTCGGGAACGTCGACGCAGCGGATGCCGCGTTTGACCAGGCCGGAGAAGCGAAAGTCTTGTTGCGGGGTGTGGTCGAAGTTGTAGAAGCCGACCACCGATGCGCTCAGGATGAAGGAGTTGGTCGGGTTGAGCGGTCGGAAGAAGAAGAAGCGGTCGTAGCCGACCTCGTAGCGGAGGATGTCGGCGCGCGGCAGCGTGCCTTGTCCGAGGACCGACTCCGAAGTGGTGCCGATGTTGAGGTTCTTCTCCGGGATGAAGCCGGGCTCGTTCTCGAAGAGCTGCGCGTTGATGCGGACGATGCCGTCGATCGGCTCGGCGAAGAAGGTGCCGGCGACTCCGTACACTGAGGTCAGCTTGTGTTGCAGCGAGACGATGAACAGGCTGGTGTCGTTGCCGTTCGAATCGCGCACGCGGATCTCGCGGTCGCTGCCGTCTCCCACGGGGTAGCCGATCTTCTGCGGTACGGGCTGTTGCGGGAAGGTGCGATAGAACCAGGCCTGGAGGGTGAGGAAGCGGTCGTAGACCGTCTGGAAGCGGAAACCGTAGCGGCTGTTCTTGAAGCTCGATCCGGGCAGTTGGTCGACCAGGATGAACTGCTTGGTCGACGGGAAGATCGGGTTGCCGAGCTGCGGGTCGGGACCCGGCGCGGAGTAGGGGCTGGCGGCCGGGATCGGCAGGATGCCGACGTTGGTGTCGAGATCGCCCGGCACCCAGTACGCCTCGACGAAACCGCTCGAGAAGGGCCCCAGGTTGCTGAATAGATCGTAGCTGGCGCGGACGGTCCACAACGGGATCCGCGCCTCGTCGATGTCCTGAAAGAAGCCGGGAGCTCCCATCAGCACGCCGAAGGGGTTGGTCTGGTCGAGCAGGGCGATGGTGTCCGACTCGCCCCAGGAGATGGTCTGCTTGCCGACGCGCAGGAACAGCGGGCCCTTCGAGTAGCTCAGATAGAACTCGTTGAGCCGGCGCCGGGTGCCGTAGGTCTCGCGCGGATCCTTGGTCTTGTTGCCGGGGAGGATCTGGTTGAGGTTGGTGACGGGGACGCCGCGCTCGGGCAGAACGATGCGGGTCGAGGTCAGGAACCAGCCGCCGTCGCGCAACCCGTCGGGGCGCGTCGACGCTGGAACGAACGGGTTGTAGGTCGCGTTGATGAGCTTCTGCTGGTCGTTGAACTGCTCCGCGCCGTAGTCGTAGATGCCGTCGTAGAAACCCCAACCGGCAACCCGCATGCGCAGGTCGTCCGGAGCCAGCCAGCTGAGCCAGCCCTTCTTCATCCACTCGGTGTAGGGAGTCAGCTTTGCGTCGAGCTCGGGGTTGAAGAAGAACCGGTTCTGGACCAGTTGGCCGGCCTTGGTCTCGGGGACCGTTTGCGATTCTTCGAGCCCGCCGGTGACCGGGCTGAGGGTCTTGTCGGATCGCGAGTCCTGCAGGCGAATCGCGGCCTGTCCGTAGGCGCGCATGCGGAGCGACCAGTTCTGGTCTTCGTCGATGTAGACCGCGTGCGATGTCGCTGCGAGGAATCCCACCGCCCAAGCCGCGGCGATGGCGATTCTGAGACCAGACGTCCGACGCATTTCCCCCTCCTTGAAACCGGCTGCTGCTGAGTTCCCCGACGCAGCTGCGACGTTTGATAGGCTCGCCTTTCCAGGGCTGTCAAGCGCAAGCCTTTCGAGCGGAGCGTGTGGTGCCGGCTGCGGAGGGATCGAATGCCGAGCGATCGGTCGTCATGCGTCCGATCCGATCTGGTAGCCGGCGGCGAGCTGGGTCGCCGTTCGCCGCCGTCGGCCCGATTCGACGGCGATCGACCCTGTCGGGCCGACTCTCACGGTGACGGCGCCGTCCTCGTCGGTGCGCAGCAGTCGAATCCCGTGCCTCCGGTAGCGTTGCAGCACCAGCCGGTGGGGCATCGAGTAGCGATTGCGATAGCCGACTGACGCGACGGCTACGCGCGGGCGGACCGCGGTGAGGAACCGGTCGCTGCTCGAGGTCTTGCTCCCGTGATGAGGTGCTTTGAGGATGTCGCAGGCGAGATCGGGGTATGCGCGCAGGAGCTCTGCCTCGCCAGCGGCTTCGAGATCGCCCGCCAGCAGAATGCACGTTCCGCCGAAGGCGATACGCAAAGTGAGTGAGTCGTCGTTGCCGGCGCGCGCATGAGTGGCGGAAGGATGGAGGACGCTGATCTCGGCGCCGCCCACCTCGATTGCATCGCCGCGGCGGGTGATGCGCCGGCGGGCGCCGCTGCGTCGCAGCCGCCGTTCGAACTGTGCGAACCGCTTCCCCTGCTTGGTCGCGCCGGAGGTCCACAGCTCGTCCGCAGCGAACTGCTCGGCGATTGCCGGCAGTCCGTCGTAGTGGTCGAAGTCGGGGTGGGTCAGCACGAGGATGTCGACGCTCTGGATCTTGCGTCGTCGCAACAGCGGGCCGATGAGACGCTCGCCGACGTCGAAGGTCGGCGACAACCCGCCCCCGTCGACCAGCATCACCGTTCCGCCCGGTAGCTCGACCAGGGTGCTGTCGCCCTGGCCGACCGAGAGGAACGTCACGGTGAGGTCGTCGGCGTGGTGTCGGAGTTCGTACCAATGGGCGGACTGTAAGAGAGCGACGACGACCACGGCGGCGACGACGGCGAATCGCCGGCGCGCAGCGAGTAGCGGACAAGCGAGAAGGGCGTAGTAGATCGCAACTTCGAATGCGCTGGGCGTCGGCAGTCGCAGCGCAGCGCCCGGGAACCCGGCAAACCAACCGATGAGAAGGTCGGCGGCCTCGAGGCAGAGGCAGGCGACCCCGAGCAGCACCGCCCCGGCGCCGGGCAGCAGCGGTGTCAGGAGCACTCCGGCGAGGCCGATGCCGACGCCGCCGAAGCCGGCGAGCGGCACGACCACCGGGTTGCTGACGAGGCCGACCAGCGAGAGCTGCTGGAAGTGGTGCAGCGTCAGCGGTGCGGTCGCCGCCAGTGCGACCAGCGAGGCCGTCTGGGTTGCCAGCGTCCAGCGAAGCACGCGGTGCGCGGTCGGTCTGCGCAGGTGGAGGAACGATCGCTCGGCCCAGGAGTCGTAGGCGGCGAGGACCCGGCCGCCGGCGACGAGGATGCCGATGACCGCGGCGAACGAGAGCTGGAAGGATGCCTCCTCGGCGGCGCCGGGTGAGCCGATGCAAACCAACGCGGCCGCGGCGGCGACCGCGGTCGGCCAGTGCCGGGCGCGGTCGAGGATGAGCCCGCTTAGGAAGAGCGCGGCCATGACCGTGGCGCGCACCGTCGCGGCGCTGCCGCCGGCGACCGCAGCGTAGGCGAGCACCAGCGGCAAGCACGCCGCGGTGGCGAGCTTGGGAACGTTCCACCGCAACAACACCGATTCGCTGCGCGCGAGCAGGGCGCGACAGAGCAGGTAGGTAGCGGCGGCGAGCAGGCCGATGTGCAGGCCCGAGATCGCCAGCAGGTGGGCGCCGCCGGCGCGCGCGTAGCGTTGCCTAAGATCGGGCGGGATCGAGGCGCCGTCGCCGAGCAGCAGGGCGTTGGCGACGTGGCGAACGCGATCCGACGCCAGTTGCTCGATCGCTGCTCGGGCCTGTCGTCGGATCGAGTCGTTCCACGGCGGCGGCGGTCGCTCGAGGCGGCGCCAGGTTTCGTCCGACAACGAATACCCGGTTCGGTAGATCTGCCGCCGCGCCAGGTAGCGCTCGTAGTCGAACTCTCCGGGGTTGCCGAAGTTGCGCGGCGTGCGCGCGCGCACCTCCGCCTCGAGTCGGTCGCCGCGGCTCCAGCTGCGCTGGTGGTGGCGAACCGTGACCTGCAACCGACCGCGCGCTGCCGACCACTTGCGGCCGATGCGTGCTGCCTCGACGTCGAGTACGAAGCGGAGCCCGGCTGGGCGCCGGCCGGGATGATCGACGATCGTCCCGCGCACGGCGAAGCGGTCGCCGGCGACACGGGCGACGTGATCGGCGGGCAGCGCGGGGTCGACTCTCGGCGCGAGCGACGCGTGTCCAACCGTCATCGCCAGAACCGTGACCGCGATCGGCCAGCCGAGCGCCCTGTGGCGCGCCGTCAACGCCGCGAACGTTGCCGCCGTCAGCAGAGCTGCGGTCAGCGCGGGGCGGGAGCTCCACCCCGTCGTCAGCTGGCCGGCGATCAGCCCGAGCGACGCGCACAGCAGCAGGTTGACCGGTCGACCGCGACGCATGTGTATGGTCAAGTATAAGCAAGATTTGCTACTGGTCAAGTATCCATGCTATGAGTGGAGCGGTTGGCCCCCGCCGGCAGTCTGTTTACCCAGTTTTTGTCAGGAGGATCGGAATGGAGAAACTGAAGGCACTCGCACTGGCCGCCGTCGTCGGCCTGATGCTCGCATTCTCGACACCGGCGTTCGCCGAGACGAAGCCGGTCGACGTCAACACTGCATCGGTCGAGGAGTTGGTGGAGTTGAACGGGATCGGTCCGGCGAAAGCGAAAGCGATCGTCGATCACCGAGAGCACAACGGCAAGTTCGCCAACGTGGAAGATCTGCGTTCGGTGAGCGGCATCGGAGGCGCGTTGCTGGAGCGGCTGCGCCCTCAGGTGACGGTCGGGGAGTCGGAGGAGAAGGAAGCGAAGTAGTCGAAACCGGCCGGCGGGGGCCGGCTCTTCGATTCCCGGACGTCCGTCGCTGGATGTCGGCTGCGGGATTTGCGATGGTTTTTCTTCATCGCTCGGAGGTTCTCATGGCTGTTGCAGGGCAGGTCGGGTCGCGTTCGGCTCGCAAGACGGCGGCGTCGCGCAAATCGGCGAAGGGCAAGTCGCCGAGCTCCAAGCGCGGCCGTTCCGGCAAGCGCCCGAGCCGCCGCAAAGGCGCGAAGATCGACCCGGTCGAGGCCGAGATCATTCGCGGCGCGATGGAGACCATCTGCTTCGAGATGGCGACGCACGTGAGCCTGACCGCGACCACGCCGATCCTCAACCAGTCGAACGAGCGCAACGCGACCATTCTCGACGGCCGCGGCGCCCTCGCCGCGCTCAGTGTGGGGATCCCGCAGTTCATGTTGAGCTCGACCTTGCCGGTTCGCTTCGCGCTCGAGTTCTTCGGCGCCGACGGCCTGCGCGACGGCGACGTCCTGGTCGGCAACGACCCGTACCACGGCGGCGGGCATCTACCCGACTACAACATCTTCGCGCCGGTCTTCGCCGACGGCGAGCTGGCGCTGATCGCGTCGATCCAATGCCACCACGCCGACACCGGCGGCGGCATGCCGGGCGGGTACAACGTCGATGCCGCCGACATCTGGGCAGAGGGCGTGCGCTTCCCGGCGGTGAAGATCTTCGACGGCGGCGTCGAGCGCGAGGACATCACCTACCTGATGCGGGTCAACAACCGGACGCCCACCTTCATCGGCGACCTGCGCGCTCAGGTCGGTGCGGCCCAGCTGGGAGTGCGCCGTCTCAAAGACGTCATCGAACGGCACGGTGTCGACGTGGTGCGCAGCGCCTCGGAGTACATGATCGAGCACGCGGCGCGCCGCTTCCGCGAAGAGGTGGCGAAGTGGCCCGACGGCACCTACGAGTCGGACGTCTACGTCGACCACGATCCGAAGGGGAACCAGGACATCCACATTCACTGCGCGGTGACGATCGACGGCGATCGCCTGACGGTCGACTTCACCGGTTCCGACGACCGCGACAACCTGCAGGCCTACTCGACCTTCGGCAACACCAGGGGGTACGTCGTCGCGCAGATCGCCAGCATGATGGACCCGTCGATTCCGAAGAACGAAGGATTCTTCGACTCGATCGACTTGATCGTTCCCGAGGGCTGCTGCTTGAATCCGCCGCCCAACAAGTCGGTCGCGGCGGGCACACACCATCCCGGGACCGAGGTGGGCGAGGCGATCGCCATCGCGCTGGCCCAGGTGATTCCCGAGCGCTGCTGCCCGCAGATCTACAAGATGGGGATGCCGACGGTGATCTTCGGCCAGCACCCGGATTCGGGCGAGCTGTTCATCGACCACTCGGTCGACACCTTCGGCGCGTACTGCGGCGCGGTGCACGGCCAGGATGGCTGGGGCGCGATGAACGTCAGCTTCGGCAACCTGATCCGCGCCACCGGCGAGATCAACGAGAGCATCTTTCCGGTGCGCCACATGGGACGCGACTACGCCATCGACAGCGGCGGCCCGGGCAAGTGGCGCGGTTGTCCGGGTACTCTCTACGAGAAACAGATCATGGCGCCGTCGCAGGTCTACACCTTCGTCGTCGGCCGCAAGTACCCGATGCCCGGAATCGCCGGCGGCATGCCCGGCGCCCCCAACCAGCTGATGCTGCGCACCGGGAGCGAGCACCAGCACGAGATCGAGACGACTGCCTTCTACGTCGATCACGAACCGGGAGAGGGGTACGCCTATCGCTATGGCGGCGGCGGCGGATGGGGAGATCCGGTCGAGCGCGATCCGCAGGCGGTGTGTGACGACGTGCTCGACGAGTACGTGTCGGTCGAGGCGGCGGCGCGCGACTACGGCGTCGTCTTCACCGGGTCGGTCGAGAACCTCGATCTGGCGGTCGACGAGCCCGCCACCGAGAAGCGCCGCCGCGAGCTTCGCGCCGCGCGCTGAGCAAGATCCGACTGATCAGTAGTTCGGCGACACTGAGGGGGCCCTGGGGACATGTACCGAATCGGAATCGACGTCGGCGGAACGTTCACCGACCTGGTGTTGGTGCGGCCGGACGGCTCGATCGTCCTCGAGAAGAGCCCGACCACTCCACGAGATCAGTCGCTCGGCGCTCTCGCCGGTATCGAGTCGTTGGCGCAGCGCGAAGGGCTGACGACCCAGCAGCTGCTGGCCAGGACCGAGAATGTCGTCCACGGCACGACGACGGCCGACAACACGATGATCGAGATGAGCGGCGCGGCGACGGGTTTGATCACCACCCGCGGCCATCGCGACGAGATCGAGCTGCGCCGCGGATTCAAGGAGAGCATCTGGGATCCGGCGATTCCGCCGCCGCCGGCGATTGCGCCGCGGCGCCGCCGACTCGGCGTTCCCGAGCGCCTCGACTTCCGCGGCGAGGTCGTCATTCCGCTCGACGAGGATGCGGTGCGTGCGGCGCTCGCCCGCCTGGTCGCCCAGGGGGTGGAATCGCTGGCGGTGGTATTCATGTTCTCGTTCATCAACCCGGTGCACGAGCTGCGAGTGCGCGAGATCGCCGCCGAGGAGCACCCCGAGCTGTCGGTGTCCTTGTCGCACGAAGTGATGCCTTCGGCGCCGGAGTTCGAGCGCACCAGCACGACACTGGTCAACGCCTTCGTCGGCCCGCGCATCGATCGCTACCTGACGCGGCTGGTCGACCGCCTGCGTTCGGCCGGCTTTCGCCGCGACCTGCTGGTGATGCAGTCGAACGGCGGCATCATGACCCCCGAGTACATCCGCCGCCGGCCGGTGACGGTGCTCTGTTCCGGCCCGACCGGCGGGGTGATCGCCGCCTGCGCGGTTGCCGAGAAGGCCAAGCAGTCGGACTTCGTCTGCGCCGACATGGGCGGCACCAGCTACGACATCTGCCTGATTCGCGGCGGCCGGCCTGAGATCAAGTCGGGTTGGAACTGGCACCATCGCTACGTCATCGGCCTGCCGATGGTCGACATCCACTCGATCGGCGCGGGTGGCGGCTCGATCGCGTCGGTGGTCGCCGGGGCGCTGCAGGTTGGTCCGCAGAGCGCCGGCTCGCAGCCCGGTCCGATCTGCTACGGCCGCGGCGGAACGCAGGTGACGGTCACCGATGCCAACGCGTTTCTCGGTTACCTCAACCCCGACGATTTCTGCTCCGGGGCGATGCAGCTCGACACCGCGCCGCTGCGCGATGCGATCGCCGAGCAGGTTGCCGAGCCGCTCGGGTTCGGTGTCGCCGAGGCGGCGTACGGGATCTATCGGCTGGTCAACGCCAACATGGCCAACGCCATCCGCCGGGTCGCGGCGCAGCGCGGGGTCGACCCGCGCGAGCTGACCCTGGTCGCCTACGGCGGCAACGGACCCGTGCACGCCACGGCACAAGCACAGGAGCTCGGCATCGGCAGCGTGCTGGTACCGAAAACGGCGCCGACCTTCTCGGCGCTGGGCCTGCAGCTGTCCGACCACCTGGTCGACGAGGTTCGCGCCTACATCTCATCGAGTGACGACATCGACCTGTCGCGCGCCAATCGGCTGTTCGCCGAAATGAAGAAGGCGGCGGCCACTGTGTTGCGCGGTCGCAAGGGCGCGCACGCCGAGATTCGCCACGAGCGGTTCATGAACCTCTGCTACCCGGGGCAGACCTTCGACATGGCGGTTCCGATTCCGGGCGAGGGCAAGCTCGGCAAGGAGGACATCGCGGCGACCATCGAACGCTTCCACCAGCAGCACGAGGATCTGCACACCTACGCGTCGCGCGACGAGACGCCGATCTTGCGCAGCCTGCGCATGACGACCGTGGGGGTCACCGCCAAGCCGGCGCTGCCGACCATCGGCGCATCGCGCAAGCCGGCGCCGCGCAAGAGCCAGCGCCAGGCGTACTTCTCCGGTGGCTGGACGAAGGTGCCGGTGTTCGACGGCGCCTCGCTCAAGGCGGGGCCGACGGTGCGCGGTCCGGCGATCATCGAGGAGCCGTTCACCACGATCGTGCTGCACCAGGGGCAGAGCGCGACCTTGGACCGCTTCGGCAACTACCGCATCTCGGTCGGCGCCGCGGCCAAGCGGCACAAGTAGGCTTGGTTTGCGCGCCCTGGGTCTCGCGCTGGGGGTTTTTATCGGACTCGGCTTCGCGGCTTGGGTCTGGGCGCGCCCACCCGTGTTGCCGAGCGTCGTCGAGACCCGTCTCGATCTGCTGGCACAGGAGATCTACGACGTAGCCGCGTGGGCTCGCAGGATCCCGTACGACTTTGCTCTGCCGCGCATCGCCCGCTCGCGGATCCGGTCCTACGTCGAGGACCTGGATCTCGACGAGCAAACGCGCGAACGGGTGCTGGCGCGCCTCGACTCGCGCGGCTTCGTCGACGAGGTGGTGCCCTTCGCCCTGGCGCTGCGCGACGTCTACATGGACCCGGGCGACGACGTCGAAACCTTCGATTCCTGGTTGCGCCGGACCTTCGACCGATCGCGAGCCCATCCCGGCTTCGAGCACTCGATGTTTCGCTGGGACGCCGAAGAGGACGAGGACGACGGCGGCGATTCGCCGCCGGTTTTCGACAGCGAGTTGGCGGCGCAGCTGGTCGAGTTCTACGACGCGCTCTATCTGCGCGAGCACGGGCCGGCGGCCGACCTCGGCGACCAGTTGGCGTGTGCCCGTCGCGACAGCGACCGCGCTCGGGTTGCCGCCGCGGCGCGAGTGCGCCCGGTGCTGCGCAAGCTGCTGGCCGGCGTGCGCGAGCGGGTCGAACCCGGCGGTGAGATCGCCGCCTCCCTCGACGAGATCCTCGGCGACGACAAGGCGCTCGACACCGTCAGTCTGTCGGTGGTGCACTTCCTCGACGTTCTCGTGTGCCGGCACTACCGGATCTTTGCCACCGAGATCTTGCGCCAACGCCAACTGCGCGAGTGGATGCTCGCCGAGCTCGACAAGCCGGGCGGTGGTCGGCTGTGGGCCTTCCTCGAGCTGTCGCAGCAGCGCCGCCACGCCGTGCTCACCGTCGTCGACGGCCTGCAGGGGCACCTCGTGCAGAGTCTCGCGGGCGGCGCCGCGGGCGATCCGTTCCTCCGCCAGGTGCTGGCCGAGTACGAAACGGGCGCGTCGGCACGGATCGAGGGGGCAAAGGCGGCCCCGCCGCAGCAGATCGATTTTCTCCGCGACATCGCCGTCTCGGGCGTGACCCACGACGCGTACCTGCCATTCTTCGGGCGCTTGTACCGGCAGCCGCTCGGTATCGCCGCCTTTGGCATCTCGACCACCCCGACGATCAGCGTGCGCAATCTGCCGATTGCGAAGACCGGGGCGACGGTCGCCGGACCGGGCGGGACTTCGATTCCGAATTTTCACTTCGTCGACCGCCACTGGGAGCGTCCGGACGGCAGCACCGGTCGCGCCTACTACTTCTACGGCAACGATGCCCTGCAGCTCGAAGTGCTTGCCGAGGCGTCCGGCTTGCAGACGCTGTTCTCGCGCCTGGCCAGGCGCAACACGTTTTCGTGCGCCGCGCAGTACGACGCCGAGGCGCACTATCGGCTCGATGCGTTTCTCAATCTGGCGCTCGGCGAAGGGGTGCGTGACTTCGGCGAGGTGCGCTGCGTTGCCGAGCTGCGCCGGCGGGCTGCTGCGCAGGTCGAGTTGCGCGACAAGCGCCGCCGGTTGCTGGAGAAACGCCAAGCCCTGACCGGGGAGGTCAGCTGGTTCCGCTTCCTCAGGCGCTCGGCGCAGAGCGACGAGCGCAAGCTGGCGGCGCTGCTGATCGACGAGATCGCCGCCCTCGAGCCGGCGGCGATGCCGGAGCTGCTCGTCTATTACAATCCGTGGCCCGATCACTTTGCGCATTTCACCGGCCCGTTTGCCGACGAGATTCTCTCCTTCAGCGGCGAGCTCAACCGGCTCGACTATTGGCTCGGTGCGGTCGAGGACACCTACCGCGCCGCCGGCATCAGCGACCGTACGCTGTTCGCCATGGCCGGCGACCACGGCCTGACGCCGGTGTTCCAGATCGTCTATCCCGAAAAGGCGGTCTTTGAGCGGCTGCGCGCGCGGGGAATCGATCTGAAGGTGGTCAAGATTTCGTCCGACGAAGGGGAGGGCCCGAAGCTCACCCACCCGCTCGATCCTCCGACCATGCACGGCTACGACGCGGTAGTGGCGTCGACCGCCGGCGGCAACTACATGATCGACTTCTTCGCCGACCAAGGCGCGAATTGGCAGCGACAGCCGGTGCTGGACGAGCTGCGGGAGTTGCGCCTGGTCGACGGCGGCGGGCCGGTCGACGTCGTCGACGAGATCGCGCGAGCGCTCGCCGACAGTCTCGATTATCTGGTCGTCCGCGTGACACCCTGCGATGTCGGGGGTGGCGAGGTGGCGTTGTTCGGACGGCGCGACGGTGTCGCGCGCACGGCGCGGATCGCGCGGCGCGGCGATCGGATTTTCTACGAGTCCGACGGCGGCGACCTGCTGCAGCTCGAGGAAGCCAGTCCCTACGCGCGCTTGTCCGCCGACCAGATCGCCGACTGGACAGAGCTCTTCGATCGCTGCGTGAGAAGGGCGCGCCGCGAACAACCGGCGCAGTGGTGCGACGAGTCGGAGTGGCGCAGGCTGACGACCTACACGCCGCGACCCGACAGCGTCGTCCAGCTGGCGCATCTCTACGACAGCGACCGCGCCGGCACCGTCAACCTCTTCCCGCGCCTCGGCGTCGGCTACAACACCGTCGTCCCCGGGCGCCACGCCGGTGAATCGTTCCACGAGAAGGACGCCTTTGCCGGGGTCTGGGGCGAGGTGGTGCAGCGCACCGCGCGCCCCCGGTCGGCGGTGATCGGGTCGGTGCCGGCGACCGTGTACGCCTATCTGACCGAGCAGGAAGTCGCCGCCGGGGTCGACGGCTGGGGCTACCCTTCGCTCGCGCTGCGGCCCGAGTAGCTCAGTCGGGAGCGATCTCGGCCGGATCGGTCGAGCCCCACTGGCTGAGCGCGATGCCGGCGAGAATGACCGCGAGGGCGATCAGCGACGTCGCGGACGGGCGCTCGCCCAGCACCAGTGCGCCGCTGACGATGGCGATCGGCGGGATCAGATAGTTGATCAGCGCCAGAAAAGTCGGTCCGACTTCGGCGATGATGCGGAAGTAGAGGATGGTTGCCGCGGCCGTGGAGATGCCGCCGAGCCAGA
>JAUIGL010000022.1 GCA_030430165.1 bacterium
CGGGTGGCGGTGTTGAACACCTCGACCGGTCCCACCACGTCGAGGACCTGGACATCCGGGTAGCAGAGCATCGCAACCCGCCGCTTCTTCGCCGCCGCACTCATCGATGGCAGCATGAATCAGCCCGGAGCTGGCCGCAATGACAAAGAGCCCTCGCTTTCTGCCACTCAACGGCTGGGCTGCGCTGGCCTTTCTTCAGACCGAATCGCGGCGCGGCGGCCGCGGGCCCGGGTACTGGTAGTACGTGCACTCGATGCGGCCGTTGTAGAGCTTGCGCCGTCGCTGCGCGCGCCGACCGAAGATCCGCTCGAACCCGGGATGGGCGGTGAGCACGTAGATCGACCAGGTGTCGAGCGCCGCCACCGCGCCGGCCAGTGCCCGGTAGAGATCCTCCGCCTGCGGGCGGTCGCCGAGGCGCTCGCCGTAAGGGGGATTGGTGATCACGCAGCCATAGCTGCGCTTCGATCGGAGCGCTGCGACGTCGGCTTCCTGGAAGTGGATGTCGGCGCCGACCCCGGCGGCATCGGCGTGGTAACGAGCGTGGCCGAGAGCCCGGCGGTCACTGTCGGTGCCGATCAGGGTGTGGGCGACGGCCCCCGTGGCGGTGTCCTTCGCCTCCTCGCGAGCCTGCGACCACACGCCGGCTTCGACCACCGGCCATCGCTCGGCGTCGAACGAACGGCCCAGCCCGGGCGCCAGCTTGCGGCCGATCATCGCCGCTTCGACGACGATCGTGCCCGAGCCGCAGAACGGGTCGACCAACGGCCGCTGCTCGCTCCAGTGCGACAACTGAACCAGCCCGGCTGCCAAGGTCTCGCGCAGCGGCGCCGTGCCACCGCGGGTGCGGTAGCCGCGCTTGTGCAAGCCGGCGCCGCTGCTGTCGAGCGCCACCGTCACCCGATCCTTGAGGATCGACACGTCGACCTGCGTCTTGGCGCCGGTCTCTTCGAACCACGCGACGCCGTAGCGTTCTTTGAGCGCCTCGACGATCGCCTTCTTGGTGAGCGACTGGCAATCGCGGGTGCTCATCAACGTCGATCGCACGGCTTTGGCGCGGACCGGAAACGCGCTGTCCGGCGCAAGCCAATCGCTCCACGGCAGGGCCCGAATCCGGTCGAACAGCACACCGAAATCGTCGGCGTCGAACTCGCCCACCCGCACCAGAACCCGCTCGGCGCTGCGCAGCCACAGGTTGGCGCGCGCGATCGCCGCGGCGTCGCCGCGGAAGCTCACCCGGCCGTCCTCGACCTTCTGCTCGTCGTAGCCGAGGGCGCGCAACTCGCGGGCGACCACCGCTTCGAGCCCGAAGGCAGTAGTCGCAATGAGATCGAGCGTCGCCATACGAGTCGAACCCTTCGCTGACTGAGTCGATCGGCGCAAGGCCGGGCCTTGAAGAGACGACGGCGATGGTCGACGCTGCTCTTATGGAAGCCTACGACGTCATGCGCACGACCTTTGCAGCGCGCGAGTACACCGGAGATCCGATCGACGACGCGACCCTGTACCGGATCCTCGACAACGCCCGGTTCGCGCCGAGCGGCGGCAACCGCCAGGGATGGAAAGTCATCGTCGTTCGCGAGCCCGCCACCCGGCACGAGATCGCCGAGCTCGCGCGGCCGGCGGCGCAGCGCTACGTCGCTCAGCTGGTCGCCGGCGAGAACCCGTTCAACACGATCCAGCCGACCAAGCTCGACGCCGCCACGATCCGCGAAACCGAGGTACCGCAGGTGCTCTTCCAACCGATCCGCGACGCCGCCGTCGTGCTCGTCGTCTGCGTCGACCTCGAGGTCGTCGCGTCGATGGACGCCGCACTCGACCGGGTCGGCATCACCAGCGGCGCCTCGATCTACCCGTTCGCCTGGAACATCCTGCTGGCAGCGCGCAACGAGGGCTTCGGCGGCGTCCTCACCACCTTCGCCACCGCCGCCGAGCCGGCAGTGCAGGAGTTGCTCGGCCTGCCACCGACGATCGCCGTCGCCGCTGTGATTCCGCTCGGCAAGCCGCGCAAGCAACTCACCCGCCTCAAACGCAACCCCGTGGAGTCGTTCGCCACGCGCGAGTCGTGGAACGGCAGCCGGCTCACCGGCAACTAGCAGCGGTTGCGGCAAGCGCGCGCCTCGGCGATGTTGGCGTCTCAACCGTCGAGCGAGGAGATCGCGTGGTTCAATTCGTCAACACTGAGAAAGCTCGCCAGGCCGAGGGTCTGCGCGTGGTCATGGTGGGATTCGTGCCGAGCCCCTGGGGAGAAGCGGCCAAGGGAATTCTCCACGTCGAGAACGTTCCCTACCTCGCGACTCGGCTCGGCGCCGAGCGCGACGCCGTCGTCGACTGGACCGGACACGACAGCGCGCCGATCGCCGTATACGGCGACGAGAAGCCGCGCACCGGGTGGGCCGAGATCCTCTTGCTCGCCGAGCGACTGGCCGAGTCGCCATCGCTGCTGCCGGCGGACCCGTCGGAGCGCGCCCTGGTGATGGGCCTGTCGCACGAAATCTGCGGCGAGGACGGCCTCGGCTGGGCGCGTCGCCTCTGCGGCATCCAGGCCGGACTGTCCGGCGCGGGCGGCTTCCCCAAGCAGACCGCCGAGTATCTCGCCGGCAAGTACGGCTACCGCGACGAGATCGGCCCACGCGCGGTCCGGCGCGTCGTCGACCTGCTGGGCATGTTCGCCAGCCGACTGCGACGACAGAGCGAAGCCGGCAGCCGCTACCTGGTCGGCGACCGTCTCACCGCGGCCGACATCTACCTCGCCACCTTCCTGGCGCTATTCGCGCCACTGCCGCAGGATCAATGCGAAATCCCCGACGCCTTCCGCGCCGCCTTCGAGAGCATGGACGACGCAACCCGCAGCGCCCTGTCCGCAAACCTCCTCGAACACCGCGACTACATCTACGAAAAACACCTCGAGCTACCGCTCACCCTGTAGTCGCAGCCCTCACCCCACTGCTCGGCCCCGGTCACCGCCGAACCGCCTGGATCCCCCCTAGGGAGAGGGCCAGGGTGAGGGCCTATCGGATGGCTGCGGTACGCAAACCGTTGTGCCGCCTTGGCTAGCGACGCCTTTCCTTTCGGTCCCCTCACCTTTAATCCTCTCCCGCCAGCAATGCGGGAGAGGGTGCGCGCTTTGCGCGTTTCTTTCGAGAAAATCGACAGCCTCCACAAGGGGAGGAGGTCTGAAACCCAATCTGCGAAATCTGTGCAATCTGTGGATAAAAAAGCCTGAGCGCCTAGCCCACGTCACGGCCGATCGTCGCCCACGACGGTACTCAAGCGGCGAGAAACTCCAGGCAGCCGGTGCGGTCGAGAATCGCGCGCAGCTCCGCGTCGTCGCCGTGCTCGGCGAACTTGCGGCGCAGCTCCTTGAGCGTCTTGGCGTGATACTTCTGCGGGCCGCCGACGGTCTGCCACCAGGTCTTGCCGTCGAGGTCGACCGTCATCTCCTCGGCGCCCGATTCGAGCGCTTTGGCGTTGGCGTCCGACCAGGCGAGAAACAGGCGCACCTCGCCGCGCAGGAGCGGCTCGAGCGTCGGCAGCAACCCGTCGAGATCGGCGAACTCCCCTTCCTGCTTCGGCTCCAGCATGCGGTCGATCCATCCCCGCGTGTTCGGATACCCCTGCTCGAGAATGGCGCCGGGGGTCGGGTCGGTCCACGCGTTGTAGATCTGGCCCCACAAGCCGAAGTCGGCGAGAGCAGGCCGATCGCCGAACAGGTAACTGCGCCCGGCGAGATGGCGCTCGAGCAGATCGACTCCGTTGCGAAACGAGTCCTCGAGAAACGCTGCCGTCTTCTCATTGGAACCGACCACCCAACCGCGGCTCACCATCCGCTCGCGAATGCCGTCCGCCATCTTGGCCTGCTCCTCTTCGCTCGCATCCGGCATCATCGACGCGACGATGCGCGCCGCCGCCGACTCCTGATCGGCCGGGCGCGCCCAGCGGAAGTGGAACATCCACTTGTTGCCCCACTCGTCGGCAAACTCTTCGATGAGCTCAGAGAGAAAACGCCCCGCCGCCGTCGGCGGGTGGATCGAAGGCTCCGGGAAGCGAGCTTCCATCGCCTCGAGGATCGGCGTCGAGTCCTGCAGCGCCTCGTCTTGCGGAGTCGCCACCGCCGGGATGATCGGCAGCTTGGCGTACTTCTGGTACTCCGACATGGTCGCCATGCTGCGCACGATCCACTCGTGCGGAATTCCCTTGTAGCGAAAGTAGGAGCGGACCTTCACCGAGTACGGTGAGACCTCGGCTCCGAAGATTCGGTATCGATCGGACATAGCGCCCTCCTCAGCTCAGGCGATCTTCGACAGAACGTCGTCCGCCAGCTTCTTCATCGTCACCACCGGATCCCCCTCGCCGAGGAACTGCAGCGGCATGATCAGGCGATGCACGCCGATGTCTTCGTACTGCTTGACGACGTCGACGTTTTCCATCGCCGGAATCCACATCGTGCTGATCTCGATGGTCGAACGATCGCGCCCTTCCTTGGCGCACGCCTGGTCGAGGTCTTTCATCATCGCGCTGATCTGATCGATGGTCGCGCTCGGCGCGAACCAGCCGTTGCCGTAGCGCGCCACCCGCTGAAAAGCCCGCCCCTTGTGGCCGCCGATGACCAGCGGCAGAGGGTCCTGCAACGGAGTCGGGTGACTCTTGAAGCCGCTCCACTGTACGAACTCGCCCTGGTGCTCGACCACCTCGCCGGACCACACCTTGCGCATCGCCTCGACGTAGTCGTTGAAGCGCGGGCCACGGCGCTCGAACGGAACCCCGAGGGCGGCGAACTCCTCGGCCAGCCAGCCGATGCCGACGCCGAGCATGAAGCGCCCGTTCGACACGAAATCCAGGCTCGCCGCCTGCTTGGCGAGATAGAGAGGGCTCACCTGCGGCAGGATGTTGACGCCGGTGCCGAGACGAATCGACTTGGTGGAAGCGGCGATCGCGGCAAGGGCGATCAAGGGATCGACGAAATTCGTCTCCGGCGTCGCCCCCATCTTGCCGTCCATGCTGTAGGGGTACTTCGACTGGTAGTCGACCGGCACGATGACGTGCTCGAAGGTCCACACCGACTCCAAGCCGATCTGCTCGGCGGTGACGCCGAGCTCGACCATCTTCTCTACGCTGCCGACGCCCACGTTGACGGGAACCAGTGCCAGCTTCATCGTACCTCCTTCGCGCCGCGAGCCGTCGCGCTCAGCGCTGCAACGTCTTCTGCGCGTTCTTGGCGAACTCTTCGGCCGCCTTGTCGTCCTTGGTCAATCCGGAAGTGTCGAAGGGAATTTCGACGCCGCGGCGCAGGGCCGGACGTTGTTTCATCGTGTCCATCCAGCGCTTCAGATGCGGCAGACCATCGCGCGACACGCCCGACCACTTGTACGTGCGCACCCAGCACCAGTTGGCGATGTCGGCGATCGAGAAGTCATCCGCCAGCCATTCGTGCTTGGCCAGGTGGGTGTCGAGAACCTCGAACAAGCGCCGGCACTCGTTCTGGTAGCGGTCGATCGCCGCGGGAATCTTCTCCGGGAAGTAGCGGTAGAAAACGTTGGCCTGCCCCATCATCGGACCGATACCGCCCATCTGGAACATCAGCCACTGGATCACCCGCGAGCGCCCGCGCGGATCGCTCGGCAGCAGGCGACCGGTCTTCTCGGCAAGATAGATCATCAGCGCGCCCGACTCGAACACGGCGAAGTCGCCGGCATCGCGATCGACGATCGCCGGGATACGGCCGTTCGGACTGATCTCGAGGAACCAGGGCTCCTTCTGCGCGCCGCTGCCGAGGTCGATCGCATGCACCTCGTAGGGAACCCCGAGCTCCTCGAGCGTACAGGACGCCTTCCAGCCGTTCGGTGTCGGCGCCGTATAGAGGTCGATCACGACGGCGTCCCGGCGCCGCCGACGGCGGCCGCGGTGCAGGCGAGCAGCCACTGCCCCTCGAGGCCGGCGGCGCGGTGCACGCCGATCTCCTGCACCTCCGGGCTCGAGGCGATGGTGACGAAGGCGCTGCGCGACGGATACTCGACCAGGGCCGCGACATCGAAGTCGACGTCGCTTTCGCCCAACACCTGCGAGTCGATCCGCCCCGACCAGAGGAAGCGGCCGCCGCCTCTCTCGACGATCTCCCGCATCCGTTCGGCGTAGCGCGCGTACGCCTCGACGCCGGTGCCGGATGCGTCGTCGGCGGTGTCCTTGAACTTCAACAGGTTGAGCATGACCACCGGTCCGCTCTCTTCGCTCGAGAGCAACTTGGCGATCTGGTCGGGGTCCGGATTGACGGCGATCTTCACGATGTCCTCCTTGCCTCCTGCAACCCGCCTGCCGTATCAGATAGGCTGCTTGCCGCCAAACCAGCTGGTTTCGCGGCACAAACCGAACCGCCGGGGAGCTGCATGAAACGAATCGCAATCGGAATCTTGGTCATCGCAATGGCGGTCGGCGCAGTCTCCTGCGTCTTCCGCAAACAGATTGCGCTGCGCCTGATGGAACGCGTGGTCACGGCCAACATCGAGTCACCGCTGATCGACGAGCTGCCCGACGGGCTGCACGTGCTGCTGTGCGGCGCCGGCTCGCCGCTGGCCGACGCGGAGCGCTCGGGACCGTGCGTCGCCGTCATTGCCGGCGAGAAGTTGTTCATCTTCGATTCGGGTTCGGGATCGTCGCGGGTTCTTGCTCGCGCGCGCATTCCGCAGGGGCGAGTCGATGCGCTGTTTCTGACCCACTTCCACTCCGACCACATCGATGGCATCGGCGAGCTCATGCTGCAGCGCTGGGCGGGCGGCGGTCGCCCCACTCCCCTGCCGATCTACGGCGGCCCCGGTGTCGAGCAGGTCGTCGACGGCTTCAATCTCGCCTACACCCCCGACGTCGGCTACCGGGTAGCCCACCACGGCGAACAGACGATGCCCCGTTCCGGCGCTGGCGCGGTCGCCAAGCCATTCGTCGTGCCGCCGCCGGGAATTCCGCAGCAAGTCTACTCGGATGCCGACACCAAGATCGTCGCCTTTCGGGTCGAGCACCCGCCGATCGAGCCGGCGGTTGGCTACCGCATCGACTACAAGGGCCGGTCCGTCGTGATCAGCGGCGACACCAACAAATCGAGCAACGTCGAGAAGTTCGCCGAAGGCGTCGACTTGCTGGTGCACGAGGCGCTGTCGCGCGAGCTGGTCGCGGTCCTCAACCGCGGCGCCGAAAGCGCCGGCAACCAGCGCCTGGTCAAGATCACCGCCGATATCCTCGACTACCACGCGAGCCCAATCGAGGCCGCCGAGATCGCGCGCGACGCAAAGGTCGGCGCCCTCCTCTACTACCACATCGTCCCGCCCCTCCCCCTGGCGCCGCTCGAGGACGTCTTCCTCGAAGGCGTATCCGACGTGTACGACGGCCCGGTCATCGTCGGCATCGACGGCACCTTGGTTCGCATGCCCGCGGATGGGGATGCGACAGAGTTCGACGAGGTGCTTTGAGGGGTGAGGGATTAGGGGCTAGGGGCTAGGGATTAGGGAAGGTCGGGAGCGATTGGATACCGGGCCGGCGAAGCCGGCCCACCGCCCCTAGCCCCTAACCCCTAGTCCCTAGCCCCTGCTTTTCATTCACAAACGATGACGATCTCTTCTCCCTCTTCGCCATCGCGCGTCTCGAACGGCGGCTCGAGCGGGTTGGGCTGCGGATCGCCGGGGAGCACCAGGCCGCAATCGTCGCACTCGAAGTTGGACCAATCGGCGTTCGGCTGCGACCGCGTGCTGTCGAGCATCGCGTTGACCCAGTCCACCAGATTCGGATCGTTGGTGATCTTCTGGGCGCCGGGCATCTCCGGATTCTCGTCGCCATAGACCTTGTTCGAGCCCCACATCGTGTGCCGTGAGCCGGTTCCGATGTAGTAGCGGTAGTTGCGCGGCGACGCCTCGCTCATCTCGATCGCCTCGTCACGCATCCGCGCGTTGAACTGGCAGCTGGCATCCCACCAAGTGAGCGCCGCCACCGGGTTATTGTCGTTCAGCATGATGTTGTAGAAGCCGGTTTGGCCGCCGGTGCCGCCGTCGTAGGCCGCCGAGTAGTGCGCCCAGTTGGTCCCGGGGTAGTAATCGGTAACCACCGCGGTGTAGCCCGGGATCCCCAACCCGTCGTCGAGGACTTCCGTGATCTCGGGAATGTCGGGCGGCAGGTTGGCGCGGAAATCCCAGTTGGGAAACGATTCGTCGAGGAACTCCTGGGTAATGACTCCGTTGCCGGCGTCGGCCAACACGTGAAACTGCGCCCACGGCCAGGCGTCCTGCAGCAACGGGGCGTGGAACCAAGCGCCGTACGCGCCGGCGCTCGAACCGGTAACGAAGATCTCGTCGGGCGCGATGAAGTGCTCGCGCGCCCACTTCTCGACGACCCGGGCGTTCTGGTAGCCGCGGTGCTCGACGTGCAGAGGCGCGTCGTCGTTCGGGCCGTTCACGTAGTCCTGCGCCGCGTCTCCGAAATGGATGTCGCAACCGCAGTAGGAAACGAACACGGTGTGCCAGTTGCGGAACGGGTTCATCGAGTTGCTGCGATCGGCAAAGCCGCTCGAGAATCCGTTCGGGTTGTCGCGTTCCGGGTCGACGGTGGTATCGCACGCCGGGAGACCGCAGGTCAGCTTCTCCCAGCAGGCTCCGCCGCCCTGGTAGTACACGACCAGCTTGTTGACCGTCCCCCGTCGCGCGAAGAAGTGATAGTCGGAACCGTCCATGCAAACCGGCGTGAGCGAACGACCTTCGTAGTCGACCGAACCGGTGGGCGAGAGCGTAATGTAGGCCGCCTCGTCGACTCCCGGGGCGGCGACGGTCGCGAACGACAGGTCGTCGACTGCCGCGTCGACCGATGCTCGGGCGGCGTTGGAAACCTGCTTGGCGTCGTCTGCGGGAGTCACGCAGCTGGCGAGCGCCGCGTCGCCGCGCGGCAGAAACGCGCGGCGCTCGTTCTCGCGCGCAGTATTGGCGTTGTGGCGCGCCGAGTCGCTCAGGATGTCGACGATGTAGTTGCTCTCGGCGATCAACGATTTGGTGCACATGACGCCGGCCCTGTCGACGAAGTCGTCGATGCACGGGTCGCCCGGCGCCGCGCCGGCTTCGACCACCGAATCGGCGATCGCGGCACGGGTGCCGTCGATCACCGCCGCGGCCTCGCCGGCGGTCAGCGCGAGATCGGAACACGACAACCCATCGGCGGCGGCAACCGCTTCGGCCTCGCGCCACGCGGCGGCGAGCTCGGCTGCGGCCGCGGCGCGATCGGCAGCCGAGCTGTCCTCGGCAAAGACGACGTCGCAGTAGTCGGCGGTGGCGTACAGCTTGTCGGCTGCGCACTGCGTCAGCGAGTTTGGCGCGACGTGACCGGAATCATCGTCGCTGCCGCAAGACAAGCATACCAACACGACCAGCGTCGCCACGAGAACTGACCCACGGAATCGAAACATACCCCCTCCAAAACCCAAGCAAGACGATGGGCAAGCTATCGCCGCGAGCATGCGCCGGTCAATCCTCGGTGCTACTCAGGCCGGCGGCCTGTGGCCGCGACGCTGTGGCAACCGCCGCAGCGGCCATTGCTCGGCCAAGCCGAGCTCGATCAGCTGCGGCCCCAACCACTCGGCGACCCACAACGAGCCATCGTACGAGAAATGAATCCCGTCCGGCCGGAACGGCTCGATGCCGTCGAGCCGGTTGGTGAACTCGTCGTTCGGACAGACCGCCGAGCGCAGATCGACCAGCGCCATCGTCTCCTGGTGCTCGGCCGCCAGCGGCTCGACGATGGTGCGATTGACGTGGCGCGACAAATAGGTCTTGAGGACGCCGTTGAACCTGCCGAAACAGGGGATCGTCAGCCACACCACGCGCAGCTGCCGCTCCTGGAAGAACTCGAGCGCCTCGGCGTATTGCGCCGCCAACCACTCGTCGAAGAGCTCGTCACCGACGTTGAGACCGCCGCCCCACTCCTCCCGCTCGCGCTCCACCATGTCCCAGCCGCCGCTCGAGAGCACGACCAGGTCGACCGGTTCACGATCCAACGCGGTGCCAACGCGCCTCGGCCACATATCGCAGGCCTTCGATTTTCGAACCATGGCCTCGGTCCACGACCCGCGAGCCACCCCGCAACCGCGCGCCGTCAGGTCCAAGATGCTCAGCCCGCGGATGTCTTCCGCCCAGGCGGACAGGCCTTGGGCGATGCGACCGCCGACCGAGTCGCCGACGACGGCGATGCGCATCGGCTCGGAGAGCGCGATGCCTGCGGAGCGTCGCTCGAACGAGGAGACCGACCTCGTCGATGCGAAGAGCGCCAGGGCGACGATCGCGATGCCTCCGAGCGGCACCAGGCCGCGGGAGGCTCCGGTGACGCGCCGTCCCGACCGAATCGGCTCTTCGAGCCATCGGTACGAGAGCTCGGCGACGAGAAAGGTCGCGGCAAAGCGCACCGCTGCCAGCTCGAGGCCGCCCACGCCGGTCACTTCCTCGTCGAGCGCGAGAAAGATCGGCCAGTGGTAGACGTAGACTCCGTAGGACACTCGGCCGAGCCAACGCAGCGGCCCCAGTGACAGCACCCTCGCCACTGCGCCGCCGGCCACCAGTGCAGCGCCGACGATCGCCATACTGGCGATGGCGTAGGATTGCAGACCGAAACGATACAGCTCTACGGTGTCCACCGTGGCGGTGCGCCAGTGCCACGCCGAGACCGCGAAGCCCACTACCCCGGCGGCGGTCCACCATCTCCCCGCGCTCGCCTGCGGGCTGCCGCGCCCGAGCGCTACCGCCAACAAGCCGCCGCACAGCAGCTCGGCGCAGCGAGTATCGGTACCGAAGTAGATGCGAGCCGTCGGCGCCGCCGCCTCCTCCAGGTGAACCATCCACCACCACGAGGCGAGACAGCCGACCGCCAGCGCTGCGCCGAGCAGGCGGCGGCCGCCTTGCGACAGCAGCAAGGCGCACAGCACCGGAAACACGGCGTAGTACTGCTCCTCGATCGCCAGACTCCAGAAATGCTGGATCGGAGACGGCGAGCCCATCGCGCTCGCGTAGTCGGCACCGGTTGCGATCATCCACCAGTTGGCGACGTAGGCGAGCGCCGCCAGACCATCGCCGCGTAGCCGCTCGAGTTGCTCGTAGTCGGCCCACAGCGGCGCGGTGACGGCGATGCCGAACAAGGCGAACAACGACGCCGGCAACAGGCGGCGCAGGCGGCGTCCCCAGAAACGCTTGAACGCAACCCTCCCCGTCGCTTCGGACTCCGCCAGCAACAGTCCGGTGATCAGAAACCCGGAGAGGGTGAAGAAGGTCGATACGCCCAGGAACCCGCCCGGCAGCCAAGACTCCTCGGCGTGGAACACCAGGACGGCGAGCACTGCGACGCCGCGCAGTCCCTCGAGGCCCGGGTGAAAGCGCAACCGCCCTCGCTCAGACCTTGGGGGTCGGGACATTTGGGCGCACTTCCATGAAATCGACCGCCATCCCCGGCGGATAGGAGAGCGCGTGCGCCACCGCCTCGCCGAAGTAGCGAGGGTCGCCGACTCCATCGCTGTCCGGACCGCGCTCGCGCACCCAGATCTGGTAGGCCGTCACCATCTCGTCGGGGTCGAAGTTGCCGGCAATCTCGCTCTCGAATGCCCCCGGACTGATGCAGGTAACGCCGATTCCGTCGCGCTTGACCTCGTCGCGCAACTCCGCCGTCAGCCTCTCGACGGCGGCCTTGACGGCGGCGTAGATCCCCATGTGGGGAAACTCCTCGCGGTGCCTGGCGCTGGCCGAGGAGACGGTGATGATGCGTCCGCGGCGCTCGCGCAACAACGGTATCGCCGCCTGGCAGCAGAAGACCGTACCGATCAGCGAGACGTCGACGATGTGGCGCAGCCGCGCCTCGGGCAGCGTCTCGATGGGGTAGGCAAAGGTCAGCCCGGCGCAGGTGACGATGCCGTCGAGGCCGCCGAAGTCTTGCGCCGCCAGCGCCAAGCCGGAATCGACCGATCCCTTGTCGGTCACGTCCATCGACACCGGGAACGCGCTCGCCCCCAAAACCTCCACGGCCTTGGTAAGGCGTTCGCGATCGCGCGCGGCGACGGCCACCCGAGCGCCGCGCTCGATCAAGCTGCGCGCCGCCGCCAAACCCAACCCGCTGCTGCCCCCGGTAACCAGATAAGCTCTTCCGGCGAGTGACTCCACGGCGACGAAGCTAGTCTCTGCGAGCGCGCGACGCTAGCCCGAGCCGGCTTGCTCGCGCCGGGTGCTCTGTATATCAACCAGCGTTGCACAACCGCGCCTGCCGCGCGCGGTACAAACGACGAGGAGACCCATGCCCGATCCCGCAGTCATCGTCGAGG
This sequence comes from bacterium, assembly GCA_030430165.1. Taxonomy (GTDB): domain Bacteria; phylum Desulfobacterota; class Binatia; order HRBIN30; family CADEER01; genus CADEER01. The sequence continues at coordinate 12,317 of JAUIGL010000022.1, forward strand.
CCGACGGCCCGATTCTGATCGTCACCCTAAATCGCCCCGAGAAGAAGAACTCCGTCAACTCGGAGGTGATGTGCCGCCTCTACGACGCCTGGGTCCGCCTCGACCAGGAAGACGAGCTGCGCGTCGCCATCCTCACCGGCAACGGCGATACCTTCTGCGCCGGCATGGATCTGTCCGAGATTCCGAAACTGACCTCGGGCAAGGCCGACACTCCGTACATGGAGCGCGTCCTGAAAGAAGGCGAGGTCATCTACGGCGCCTGGCTGAAGACCTACCGACCGACCAAACCGGTCATCCTCGCCGCCGAAGGCTTCGCTCGTGCCGGCGGCACCGAGATCCTACAGGGGACCGACATCCGGGTCGCCGGCGAGAGTGCGCTGTTCGGCGTCACCGAGGTCCAGCGCGGACTGTTCCCGATGGCCGGCTCGACGGTGCGTCTGCGACGCCAGATCGGCTACGCCATCGCCGCCGAGATGCTGTTGGCCGGCGAAGACCTGCCGGCAAAGCGGGCCTACGAGCTCGGCCTGATCAATCACGTCGTGCCCGACGGCCAGGCGCTGGCCAAGGCGAAAGAGATCGCGCAACGCATCGCCGAAAACGGACCGCTGGCGGTCAAGGCGATTCTCGCGACTCTGCGCGAGACCGAAACCCTCGACGAGCCCGCCGCATTCGAGATCGAGCAGAAGTACGGGATGGGCGTGATGATGTCGAAGGACGCGATCGAGGGGCCGAAAGCCTTTCTCGAAAAGCGCAAGCCAAACTTCCAGGGCAAGTAAACGGTCGCGGTGGGCCGGAGCGGGAGCTTCAAATGGCGCCCGCGACGCCCTGGATGCCGCCCTTGTAGATGCTCTCGAACAGCCCGACCAGATCGGCCTCGGGCGCGCCGTCGGGTTCGAACTCGCTGGTCCAGACGATCTTGGTCCGCCCCGGCCCCGCCTCGTGAACGGTCACCGTCGCAAGGTAATTGGTCGCCGGTAGCGGCGCCTCGACGATCGAATACGAGTAGGTCTTGCCATCGTGGTCGAGCGCCTCGAGGCGTTCCTTGACGACGATCCCACCCGGCATGCTGAAGGTCCGCACCGCGCCGACGCCCTCGCCGTCGACCTCGCACGACTCCATGCCCGGGCTCCATGCCTTGAGACCGCCAAAGTCGCTCATCAGCTTCCACACCGCGCCGGCATCCCCGGCGATCTCTTCCTCGACTCGAACCTGTGCCATCGATCCTCCTGTGGTTTCGGCGATCTCTCCCTAGCCCAAACCGGCCGGTTTGACCAAGCCGCGGGCGAATCAGCGAGACTGACAGCAGGAGGAGTCGAACGGGGGCCTGGGAATCGCCGCTGCGGGCGAGCTGAAACCGATCTTGCGGTAGCTGCGCACGACCTCCAGCCAGGGAGATTGCGGTTTGCCTTCCGCCACCAGCACGAAGCTGCGCTGGCGCGGCACTTCGAGGGAGAGAGCGACGACCTCCCGCCCCGCTGCGGCGACCGACAGTCGCCGCAGCGCCGAGGCGCTCGCCACTTTGCCGTCGGGCAACACCGCGAACAAGCGAAGGTCGATACTCTGTGCCCGGACGCTGTCGTTGGCGATCCCGACGTCGATCCGCGCCTCGCCACCGCGTTGGTAGTCTTCGCGCCAGGACAGCACCGACACCGCCAGCGGCGCCAGGGCGTTGTCGGCGTAGCGGCCCGAGAGATCGGCGCGCGGGTCGATCGACGCCTCACAGGCGGCGCGAAAGATCGACCGAGAGCGCGTCGATTGCAGGCGCTCGAACCCGGCAAAACGATCGCGCGCCCGATCCTCGGCGATTCGCTCGAACGAAACGTACGAGAGCCATTCGCTCGCATCCGAGCCGTCCTCGGCCGAGACCGGAGCGCAGGGCACCGCGACGACGATCAGCGCCGAAACCAGCAGGACCAACCGGAGCTTCGCCGCAGCCGCCAAGGACCTCGGTCCTGCGGAGAGTCGAGACACCGCTCCGACCCAACCGGCGGTCAGCGACTCAGCTGGTAGTCGGCCAGCTCACAGTGGCGCGTGCGACGCCGGTATTCCGTGGTTCGCCCGGGCCAATTGTTGGTGACCTTGCCACCGTGCACGTACCAGCTGTCGCCCACCGACGCCCATGAAGATTCGGCCAGCCGCTCCTGCATTTCGCGGTTGTAGCGCTGCTGCACCTCGGGCCGCACGTCGACCGCATCCACTTTCTGTTCGACCATCTGCCGCAGGCACGACATCACGTAGTTGGTCTGCGACTCGATCATCATCACGATCGAGCTGTGCCCGAGGTTGGTGTTCGGTCCGTAGAGAAAAAACAGATTCGGGAACCCCGACACGGTCAGACCGAGGCAGGCTTCCGGGCCTTCGCGCCAGACCTCGTTCAGCACCCGCCCGTCGCGCCCCGTCACCGTCATCGGCGTCAGGAAGTCGTTGGTCTCGAAACCGGTCGCGACGACGATCGCATCGAAGTCGCGATGCTGGCCGTCGACAGTGCGCACGCCGGTCTCGTCGATGCGGTCGATCGACTCGGTGACGATCTCGACCGAGTGATCCTCGATCGCCTGGTAGTAGTTGTCGGAGAAGAGAATCCGCTTGGCGCCGAGCGGGTAGTCCGGAATGAGCTTGTTGCGCAGCTCCGGATCGCTGATGGTCTCCTCGATGTACTCTCGGCAGCCGCGCTCGAGCCGTTTCCGCATGCGGCTCTTCTTGCGCATCGCCGAGTAGATGATCGCTTCACCCCAGAACCAGATGAGGAAGCGGCGGATCTTGCTGAGCGGAGGAAACATCCGCAGCAGCTTCTTCTCGGTCTCGGAGTAGTCGCGGTCGAGCTTGGGCAGCATCCAATTGGCGCTGCGCTGGAACACGGTCAGCTGGTCGACGACCGGCGCGATCTCCGGGATGAACTGGATCGCACTGGCGGCGTTGCCGATCACCCCGACCCGCTTTCCCTTCATGTCGAAGTCGTGGTTCCATCGGGCCGAGTGAAAGAGCTCGCCGGCGAAGCTCGACATCCCCTCGATCAGAGGCATCCGCGGTCGGCTCAGCTGACCGGTGGCGCTCACCAGAATTTCGAACTCGGCGGTCTCGCCCCCAGCCGTAACCCGCCAACAGCTCGCCTCTTCGTCCCACCGGGCCTCGTCCACCGCCGTCGACAGACGCAGGTGCGGCTCGATACCGAAGTCGCGCACGCACTTCTCGAGGTACTCGAGGATGACCGGCTGGTGTGACCACTTGTTGGGCCATTCGGCATAGGGCGCGAAAGAAAACGAATACAGCGCCGACGGGATGTCGCACTCGCACCCGGGATAGGTATTGGCCTGCCAGGTTCCGCCGACCCCCTCCGCCTTCTCGAAGATGGTGAAATCGTCGAAACCCGCCTGGGCGAGGTGGATTCCCATGCAGATGCCGCCGAAACCGGCACCGACGATACAAACTCTAGGCGATCCGTTCTTCACTTCCGTTGCACATCCCTGGTTGCGGGCGACTGCCGCGTCGCCCTGCGCAAACCTTGATCATAAAGGGAGATTTCGTCAAACCAAGCAGCGGCCAGGGGATCAGACGGCCGATGGGGGGGGAGACCAGTGAAACGGGCAATCGCGATCGCACTCTGGCTGACCACGGTCGCAGCGTCAGCCGGCGCGCAGGCAACCGTCGACGAAATCGTCGTCTACGCGCGCAAGCGCGCCGAGTTGATCGAGGACACTCCGGTGTCGGTGACGGCGTTCGACGCCGACCGACTGCAAGCCACCGGCGTCACCCGCATCGAGCAGATCCAGACGATGGTGCCAAACACCACCATGCTGCGCGGCTCCAACGGGCTCACCGCATCGTTCAACATCCGCGGCGTCGGCAACTTCCCGTCGATCCATTTCGACCAGGGGGTCGGGGTCTACGTCGACGGCGTCTACCTGTCGCGCAATACCGGCACCATTCTCGACCTCGTCGACGTGCAGAGCATCGAAGTCCTGCGCGGCCCGCAGGGCACCCTGTTCGGCAAGAACACCCTCGGCGGCGCCGTCAACGTCACCACGGTGAAGCCCAAGAACGAGTTCGAGGCTTCCCTCTTCGTGCGCGCCGGCAGCTACGATCAGGTCGACACCAAGGCGATCTTGAACGTCCCGCTCGACTTCGAAATCGATGCCTTGCAAGACAAGTTGTTCGGACGCTTCACCTTCGCCAGCTTCTACAACGAGGGCTACACCTACAACTCGGTGCGCGACGAACGCGCCTCCGACCGCAACTCGATCAATTTCCTCGGCAGCCTGCGCTACCTGCCGACCGATTGGCTCACCGTCGACATCAGCGGAACCTGGTCGAAGAACACCAGCCGCGGGCTCGGTGCCAAGTGCGTCTACATCGAACCGGAGAACATCGACGACGGCTTCGCCGCGATCATCGGCTCGATCGGCCAGATCGTCAGGTCGACCGGAGCGCCGGTCAGCGACTACCGCGACCGCTGCAACGCGACCACTCCCTATCGCTTCGAAGCCGACGACGCGATGTTCATCAACCTCGAGAGCTACGGCGCCTGGGGCGTCTTCAACATCGACCTCGGCGCTCCGCGCGGCTTCGATTCTCTCACCGCCAAGTACACCTCGAGCTGGCGCGAGCAGAGCTCGCGCTCGCGGGGGGACATCGACCAAACCGGTTTTCCGATCGTCGGCGTCGCCAACTCGGGCGGCGGACCGTTCGTCACCACCGTTTCCGGACCGCTCGCCGGAACCACTGCCGATCTCGGAGGCTCGCCGCTGTCGCAGCGCCAGATCCAGCAAGAGCTGCAGGTCAACGCGTCCGCTCTCGACGAGCGCTTGACGATGATCGGAGGGCTGTGGGGCTTCTGGGAAAACGCCGAGAACGGCCTCGGCACCAACTACCTGCCGGGGACGATCATCGGCTCTGCCCCGGTCGGACTCGGCCAGACGATCGGCGACGTCCAGACCAGCAACTGGGACTTCGCGGTCTACACCCAGATCACCGCGCAGCCGACCGAGTGGCTCGGGCTCACCGGCGGTGTCCGCTACACGCTGGAAAAGAAGGGCCTGCAGCGCGTGCTGCAGCAACCCCTCGCCGACACCGCCGCCGGTTTCGATCCGCTGCCGGTCGACTTCGAAGCCGACGACACGTTCTCCGATACGACACCGATGGCAAACCTCACCCTGACCACGCCGCAGGCGTGGATCGCCGACACGCCAATCGAGCACCTGATGGGTTACTTCACCTACTCACAGGGCTTCCGCGGCGGCGGTTTCAACGGCGACGCGCGCTTCACCACCGACGCGCTCAACATCCCGTTCAAGCCGGAGACCATCGAGTCCTTCGAGTGGGGCATCAAGAGCGTCCTCTGGGAGAACAAGGTATCGCTCAGCCTCGCCTACTTCCGCGACGAGCGAACCGACCAGCAGATCCCGCAGGTCTTCGAAGTCGAGGGACAACCGATCGGCGACGTCCTCGTCACCAACGCCGGACAGTCGAGCACCCAGGGTTTCGAGGGCGAGATCATCGCCACTCCGATCAGCGGGATGTTGATCAACGGCTCGGTCGGTTACCTCGACGGGGTCTACGACGAGTTTCCCGACGCCCGCGACTCACGCACCGGCGAGGTCGTCGACCGTTCCGGCGAGCGCTTCAGCTTCCTCCCCGAATGGCAGACCTACCTGGGGGTGCAATACTCGTTCGACGTCGACGACTGGGGCCCCGAGTGGGCCTGGGGCTCGCTCACGCCGCGCGCCGACTGGTCCTGGCAGAGCCGCGTCGTCAACTGGAACCCCGAGCTCCCCGAGCTGGTCCAACCCGCCTTCCACCTGCTCAACCTGCGAACCACCTACCAGTTCAACGACGGCGACAGCTCGATCGCCGTCTTCGTCAACAACGTCACCGACGAAGCCTACTTCCGCGACTCCATCGCCCTGGGCCCGCGCCTGAGTCTGGTGGTGGGCCGCTACTACGAGGCTCCGAGGTGGTGGGGGGTGGAGATTAGTCAGAGATTTTAGGGGCTAGGGACTAGGGTCTAGGGATTAGGGGAGGTAGGGAGCTATTTGATCTGGCTGGACGGCGAAGCCGGCCCACCTCCCCTAGCCCCTAGTCCCTAACCCCTAGGCCCCTCGGTTCCTGCGGGGATCCGGCCTAGGGCCGGATCCCCGCAGGAACCGGATGCCGATACAACTTCGCCGCGTTCTCGTGGGCGATCATGCGGATTTCCTCCTCCGGCAGATTGCCGAGGAGGCGTTGCATCACTTCCTGGGTGTCGGGCCAGGTGCCGTCGCCGTGCGGGAAGTCCGACTCGAAGAGAATGTTCTCGACGCCGATCGCGTCCTTGGTCGAGATCGTCGACGGGTCGTCGATCATGCAGAACCAGAAGTTGCGGCGCAGGCACTCGGACGGCGAGATCGACTTGTCGGGCCAGCCGCTGCCGTAGCCGGAGCGCGCCATCAGGTTGTCGAGCCGATCGATGAGCCCGGCGACCCACGCGATGCCGCCCTCCGACATCGCGATCTTGAGCTCGGGGTAGCGCGCCGGCCAGCCGCTCCACAGCCACTCGGCGCACGAATCGAAGGCCATCGACTGGAAGAGAGTCGCACCGAGCTCGAGCAGCGGCGCGCCCGGCGGCATCGACGCGAACCCCGACGAGCCGACGTGCAGGTTCATCACCGTCTCGGTCTCGGCGCAGGCCTGGATGATCGGCTCCCAGTAGGAGTCGAAGATCGGCGGCAGACCCTGTTTGTGCGGCTGCTCCGGCATCGTCACCGCGGTGAAACCCCGCTTGGCGTTGCGTCGGATCTCCGCCGCGCCGAGCTGCGGATCGGTGAGGAAGGTGATGCCGAGCGGCACGATGCGATCCGGATACGAGCCGTGCCATTCCTCGAACAGCCAGTCGTTCCAGGCGCGCACGCAGGCGAGCCCGAGCTCGTGGTCCTCCAGCTCCGAGAACAGGGTACCGCCGAAACCGGTCACCCCGGAGGGGAAATTGACCGAGGCCCAGACGCCGCCGATATCCATGTCCTTGATCCGCGCGTGGATGTCCCAGCATCCCTTGCGAACCTCATCGTAGCGTGAAGGCTCGACTCGGTGGTCTTCGCGCGGACGCCCGGCGACGCACATGAAGCCGACCTGGAAGTACGGCGTGTCCTCGATCACCCATACTTCGTGCCCCTCTTCCGTTTCGACGACCCGCGGCGCGCGCTCCGCCAGCTTCGCCGGCAGTCGGCCTTCGAAGGTATGCGGCGGCTCCATCAGGTGGTCGTCCACCGAGAACAGGGTGTGGCGAACCTCGCGCGGCTCCGGGTCCGGCAGCAGCGGACGAGTGGCGGGGCGTTTGATTCCGAGCTTGACGACGCGAACCATGAGAGAGCCTTTCGACACAGGGTCCTTGCCAGGGAGCCAGTAGAAAACAACACTGCGCTTGGATCAACTCATCCGAAGGAAACCACGGGTCAACACGGTCGACACGGACCAGCACCGTGTCCATCCGTGTTCACCCGTGTCTTCAATCGGATGCACGCCGCACCTCGTCGGCGATCGCGCGGAACATCGCCACGTGCAGCTGCTTCGACTCCTCGCGCTCGGCGGTGTAGCGGAAGTTGGCCGAGTTCTTGACCACCACGACGCGCGCCCGCGGGTTGACGTAGATGTACTGGTTGTAGATTCCCGCCGCCGTGTAGTCGCCCATGTCCGGATCCGGGATCCACCACTGGTAGCCGTAGCCCCAGGTCGATGACGACGCCGGGTTGTCGCCCGGCAGGAGGTGCGGTCCGCCCGGCCGCGTCGAGCTCGCCACCCAGGCTTGCGGAACGAGTTGCCGTCCCCCCGCCCTCCCCTGGTTCAGGTAGAGCAGGCCGAAGCGGCCGTAGTCGCGCAGGGCGACGTTCAGCCCGCCCAGCGCGACTTCCATCCCGGTGCTGTCGAGCAGCCAAAAGGCGTCGTACTCCATACCGAGCGGCTGCCAGATCCTGGTCCCGAGGTACTCGGATAGATCGACACCAGTGACTCGCGTCACCAGCATGCCGAGCACCTGCGTGTCGATGCTCACGTAGTGATGGTAGGTCCCCGGCGGACGAGCGCGCTTCAGGGACGCGGCGAAGTCGGCCATCGAGCCGCCGAATGCAATCGCCCGGCCGAAGCGGTTGATGTCCGACTCGTAGTCGCCGTAGTCCTCGTTGAAGCCGACGCCCGACGACATCTCGAGGACGTCGCGGATCGGCACGCCGTCGTAGCCGGTCCCGGCGAGCTCGGGGAGATACTTGGTGACCGGATCGTCGATGCTGGCGAAGCGCCCTTCGTCGAGGGCGATGCCGACCAGCGCCGAAACGAACGACTTCGCCACCGACCAGGAAATGTGGTGGCCGTCTTCCCCATGCCCCCGCCAGTAGCGTTCGTAGAGGATCGTGTCACCGTGCAGCACCAGCAGCCCGGTCGACTGGCTGTACTCGAGGTACTCCTCGGTCGAGCGCGGCTCGCCGCGGTAGCTGAACTCGGCGGGAAGGTGCATCGAGCCGCGACGCAGCGGCGACGGCTCGGACGATGCGTGGATCGTGCGCACCGGGAAGATCTCGCTCATGTTGAGGAAGTTCTCGGTGATGCGATCCGGATCGTAGAGGTGAATCACCCGGTACAACCGCACCAGCGAGGGCGCGAAGTACGCACCGGCGACCAATGCGACCACCAGAGATGCCAACAAGACTTTTCGAAGCGTGGACAACCCGACTCTCCCCTCCGCCGCGTGCCGAATTGACAGTGCCGCGGGCGGACGCGATGGTCGGACACACTAGACCATTCGAGGGAGCACGGAAAACATGCATCGAGTTCTGCAATGGGGCACCGGCAACGTCGGCTATCACAGCCTGCGCCATCTCATCCGCCACCCGGATTTCGAGCTGGTCGGAGTACACGCGTTCGGCGCCAGCAAGATCGGCCGCGATGCTGCCGACCTGTGCGGCCTGCGCGACGAAGTCGGCGCCACCGGCATCACCGCGACCAACGACGTCGACGCCCTACTCGGCCTCGGTGCCGACGCCGTCGTGTACACCGTCAACGCCGAGACCAGGCCGCACGAGGTCGTGCCGGAGCTGGCGCGCATCCTCGAAGCGGGCGTCAACGTGCTGTCGACTTCCCTGATCTTCTTGATCTACCCGCCGCACGCCGACGAATGGATCCGCGAGCCACTCGCCGCCGCCGCCGCCAAGGGCGGCGCGACGCTCTATATCAGCGGCATCGACCCCGGCTTCTCGGGCGACGTGTTGCCGCTCGCCGCCTTGCAGATGGCGGATCAGGTAGAGGAAATTCGCGTCCAGGAGCTGTGCGACTACTCGAGCTACGAGGACCCCGAGTTCACCGGGATCAGCTTCGGCTTCGGTCGCCCGCCGGAATACGAGCCGCCGCTGGGCATGTCCGGGGCGATGACCGCCGGCTGGGGCGGCATGGTGCAGATGATCGCCGACCGCCTCGGCATCGAGATCGACGAGATGCGCGAGACCTTCGAGCGCGACTATGCCGAGGAGGCCTTCGACACGCCGATGATGCACGTCCCGAAGGGAACCTGCTCGGCGGTGCGCTTCCAGATCGAGGGAATGGCCGGCGGCAAGCCCGTGGTGGTCACCGAGCACGTCAACCGGCTCGGCGCGGTGGCACCGCACTGGCCGCAGCCGCCCGCCGGGCGCTCGGGCGTGCACCGCTGCATCGTCACCGGCAACCCTTCAGTGCAGCTCGAGTGCTTCGTGCGCGGCGAAGACGGCGACCACAATACCGGCGGCGTCCAGGCGACCGCGATGCGGGTCATCAATGCCCTGCCCGCCGTGTGCGCCCACGCCCCCGGACTGATCAGCACCCTCGACCTGCCGTACACGCCGTCCACCAACCTGCGCTCCGCAAAATGAACGCGGCGCTGGCGGATCCGCCAGACGATCAATCCGCCGATGGATCGTCCTCGGGGGGCGCAGCCGGCGCGGCATCGGTCGCTGTCCCCGGCGCATCCTCGCTCGGCTTCGCCGGCGCATCCTCGACGGAAGACTGCTGCTCGGGATAGAAGTGGACGTCGCGCTGCGGGAAGGGAATCGAGATCCCTTCGGCGTCGAAACGCTCCTTCACCTTTCGGGTGACGTCCCAGTAGACCTCCCAGTAGGACTTCGTCTCGACCCAGGGACGGACGATGAAATCGACCGACGAGTCGCCGAGATTGTGAAGCCGGACCACCGGCTCCGGCTCGTCGAGGATCTTCGGGTGCTCGGCAATGATCGCCTCGAGAATCCCTTCGGCCTTCTCGATGTCGTCGCCGTAGCCGATGCCGAATACCAGATCGACGCGGCGAACCCGCTCCGCGGTCACGTTGACGATCACGTCCTCCCAGATCTTCGTATTGGGGACGATCAGCCGGCGGTTGTCGAACGTCACCACCGTCGTCGAGACCAGGTTGAGCTGCTTGGCCACACCCGACACTCCGGCAGCCTCGATGAAGTCGCCGACATCGAACGGTCGATAGGCGAGAATCATCAGCCCGGAGGCGAAGTTCGACAGGGAATTCTGCAGCGCGAAGCCGACGATGAAGCCGGCGACACCGAGCCCGGCCAACAACGGGGCAATTTCGATTCCGAGCTGCGACAACGCGACCAGGATGCCGATCAACCAAACACCGCGGTATGCCGCCATCAACAAGAACTCTCGCAATAGCTGCGACACGCGCACCTTGGGACCGGACAGGCCGCGGTCGACCAAACGGCGGGCGGCGCCGGCGATCGCGCGAAACGCAGTCAGGATCGCCACCAGGACCAGCAACCGCACGACCAAGGAACCGCCGTTGATCCGTACCCAATCGACGCCGGAGTCGAACCAGTCGCGCACCAAATTCGCGATCGCCTTCGCGTCGAGCGCCTCCGCCGTGACCTGGCCGGTAACCTGCAGCAACAATTGCCTGTACTCGGTCGCATCCATGTCGAGCGAGGACATGACCGCCACCGCGCGTGATACACTCGCCGTCAGCTCGTCGACCTTGCGCCTGAGCGGCACCATCGCCTGGCGAGCTTCCTCGGCGCGCGCCCCTTCGTACTCCGAAGCTTCGCGGCGCGCCTCCTCGAGGCGACGCGACGCAATCCGCAACTGCGAGCCCCGCAGCTCGGCATGCTTCTCGATCTCCGCCTCGAGGAACGCCCGATCGGCGGCGGCATCGATCCCGAGTTTCTCTTTGTAGCGGATCATCGTGCCGTAGGAATCGAACGATTCGTCGATCCACCCCTGGCGTGATCGCACCACACGGTCGAGCTCGTCGTACGATTCACCCGACTCGGCATCCCGCTCTCGCCGCAACTTGACCAGCAACCGTTTACGAGCGGGAAGCCGATCGGCGATCGCCGAGCTCAGCCGACTCAGCGTTTGCTCGGTGCCGCGCTCGATCTCCGGTACCTCTCGCTCGTCGGCGCGCAACGACGCGACCAGAGACACCAACTCGCCGAGCTCGCGAAAGATGATCTCGCGGCGCCGCAGCCCCTGGTCGGTGAGCAACTCCCGCTCCTCGCCTTCGGCATCGGGCACGCGATCGAAAATTGCGACGAGCTCGGCGGTCTGCTGGTCGATCGACGCGATCAGTTCCTGGGCGCGACCGACTCGATCGGGCGTCGCCGATGGCTCAGGGTCGGCCGCGAGGGCCGGTCGGCCGCTGGTTACAATCAACAGGCAAAGAAAAAGTGCGGTACAGATGGGTCGGAACACGGGCTCTCCGGTTGCAGAACGCAGCGCGACGGCGCGCGTAGGAATCTCCAGACCGGATCAAGATCGACGCAAGCAGCGCGGACTTCAACCCCTCCCCGCCCGCGGCCGCCTCGACAACCGTCGACTAAGGAAACGAATGAACACGGATGGACACGGTGCACCGATCCGCGTCAGCCGTGTTCGCCCGCATTTCTCGAATTCTGTTGCGTCGAGCTCAGCCCCCCGTAAACGCAGCCATGTCGAAGTAGTCGCGCCAGGCTTTGATCTTGCCGTCGTCGGTCAGCTCGAAGACTCCGCACACCGGCAGCGCGACGTCGCCCGCCTCCATCGACAGGGTATCGACACGCTCGTTCATGACCACGTTCCCCGCAACCAATTGGTGTCGGATGTCGAACGCCACCACGCTGGCGGTGCTCCCGAGAAACCCCTCGACGAAGCCACGGATCGCCTGCGTCCCGACCAGCGGCTCCATCGGAATGTTGTGATACACCGCGTCTTCAGTGAATCCGGCGACGATCGCGTCGACGTCACCACGGCCCCACGCATCGCAAAAGTCACGCACTACTTTGTCGGCGTCCATCCTATCCTCCTCTGGGCTATGAGCCCGGTTCTCTCGAGCACGAATCGCCACGAACGCCAGCAGGCCTCGGGCTATTTTCTATCCACAGATTACACCGATTTCACAGATTGGTTTCCTGATCACGCAAAACCGAATCTGAGAAATCCGTGTGATCCGTGGAGAAAGATGAACCGAGGACCTTGGAAGGGGCACCGAGCGGCGAATGAACACCAGCAAGCGATCCGTGGTACCGCCCGCCGTGTCGGGTGCTAGACTGCCGGCCGGGATGTATGACGCCGATGTAGTGATCGTGGGTTTTCGCTGTGCCGGTGCGCCGCTCGCCTACGCGCTGCAACGAGCCGGGGTGAAGGTCTTGGTCGTCGACAAGGACCCGTTCTTCTCCGACCAGCCGATCTCGACGCACGCGATCCAGCCGTTCGGCATGAAGATGCTCGACCAGATCGGCCTCGGCGACGTCGTTCGCGAGCTGGCGCCGCAGAACAGCGCCTTCCGCTTTCAGCTCGAAGAAGAATACATCCAGATGGCGATCCGCGGCACCGAGTTCGACTCGCGCTCACCGCGCCGCTCCAAGCTCGATCCGGCCCTGCAAAGCGCGGCGCTGGACGCCGGGGTCGACGGCCGGGAACGGACCGCCGTCACCGGCCTGCTGCGCGACGGCGACCGGGTGTCCGGGGTGCGCCTGAGCAACGGCGACGGCGGGCGCCCGTACGAGGTTCGCGCGCGGGTCGTGGTCGGCGCCGACGGACGCAACTCCACCGTCGCCAAGCTGGTCGACGCACCGACCTATCTCGAATCGGTCAACAACAACGGCCTCTACTGGAGCTACTTCGAAGAAACCCCGGTGTTCCGCGAAGACCCGCGCTACGACTGGGGAGCCTGCATCCACGTCGAAGGCGACGAGGCGCGCGCGGTCTTCCAGACCGATTCCAACCTGCTGCTCATGGCGAGCGGCGGCCGGCCGGAGATGATCCGCAAGATGCGCGGCGACCCCGAGTCCAGCTTGCTCGACCACCTGGCGCGCGGTCGTCTGACCGGGCCGCTGCTCGAAGGCAGCCGCATGGTCGCCAAACCGATCGGCCTGCTGTCGATGCGCTTCTTCATGAAGCAAGGAACCGGCCCGGGCTGGGCGCTGGCAGGCGACGCCGGCCTGCACATGGATCCCACCCCCGGCCAGGGAATCACCGATGCCTTCCGCGACGCGGCGTATCTCGCCGAAGCCATCGTCGACGGCAGCGAACGAGCGATGGCGTTGTACTGGCGGCAGCGCGATGCCGACTCACTCGGCCTCTACCACTTCGCCGGCGACATGGGCTCGCCCGAGTTCAACAACCCGCTCAACGAGATGCTGTTCCGGCGCACCCGCAACAGCCCCGCCGCCATGCAACGAATGACCGAAATGATGGACCGCCGGCGGCGCCCGATCGAGATGTTCCCGCCGCTGCAAATGCTGAGCTGGCTCACCCGCGAAACCCTGGCCGGCAACTTAGCCCCATGGCGCGCCCTACCGCGTACCTTCCGCTTCGGGCAAATGATCGAGCGCCAGCAAAAAATCCTCGACCGTGCCCTCGCCACAGCCGAAGCCGGCGATCTGAAACCGACTCTACCCATCCTGTAGTTTCGTCACTCCAACACTCAGACTCGAACGAACGGGGGCGGCTCATTTTTCTATCCACAGATTTCACAGATTTTCACAGATTAGGTTTCCGGTAGCCGAGAACCAATCTGTGAAATCTGTGGATAAAAATAGAGCCAGCAAGTACGAGCGCCCAGCGCCGATGCAGTGACTCGCCTCGCGGAAGTCTACTGTGAGTTCCGGGCGAGGAACTCGACCAAGGGCTCGATCACCTGGTTGGTGGGGCCGCCTTCGGCGGTGAGCACGTCGACGTGCGAGTAGCCCTCGCTGATGTGCACCTCGAAGCCGCCGGCGGTGTCGCCCAGGGTCGGGAACGCCGGGTTCGGCAGCGCCGCGTCGACGACGCGCCCGGTCGATCCGTCGCAGCTCGGGAAGCTGACCTCGTCGCACGCGCCGATGCTCTGCGCGAAGGCGACGAACGAGCCGGGAACCGGCACCAGGCCGTTGCTGCCGCCGAAACCGATCACCGGAATGTCGATGTTCGCCGCCTCGGTCAGGTTCTCGATGTCGCGACGCCCGCGCCCAACCGACAGCGCGGTCGAGTCGAGTCCGAGCGACTGGCTGCACTCTCCATTGCTGCTGCACGCCGCACCGACGTTGCCGACCGTGCACAGTCCGCTGCCACCCGTGTCACACACTCCGGAGACCGAGGTGACACCGAGCCCGCTCGACGGGTAGTACCAGTCGGTGAAGTTGGTGCCCCCTTGGTAGAAGGTGCGCAGGGCGCGATTGAAGTCGGTCGCCTCGACCTCCTGCCCCCACTTGCCGGCGGGAAGGCTGGTTGGCGGAGCACCGTTGTCCGGCAGCGCCACCCCGGGCATCGGCACCTCCGTGATGTCCTGCCAGGTCAGCAAGCCGTCGACGGTGGCGCCCGACACCCCCACGGAGGTTGCGACGAAGCTCGCCAGCCCCGAGATCGGGCCGTCGTCGTCGATGAACGTGCCGATTCCGCCGAAGACGGTTCCCTGCGGCAGTGCGCCGAGGGTGGCCAGCGCCGGCACCGTCGCCACCGCCGTTCCACCACCGAAGTCGACTTGCAGGATGATCTGCCCCTCGTCGGGGTCTGTCGCGCCCTGGATCGCCGCCGGCTCGACCGCGGCGAGGATCTGCGGCGTCAGCAGACCGGGAATGATCGAGTAAGCGAACGCCGGATTGGTACACTTCTCGGTGCCGATTCCGCTGCAGTCGACCGCCTCGTTGGCGATCGTGCAGGGCGTGCTTCCGTCCGAGCAGCGCGCGGCATTGTCGCGGACTGCGGCGAACAAACCGCCGTCGAACTTGGCCTCGATCCGGTCCAGCGTGTCCGCCGAGGGCGCGCTACCGGTCGAGCCGCCGCCGCCCTCGAGCAGCACCAGGCCGCGCAGCTTCGCGTAACCCGGCTCGGCCGGACCGAGCCCGGTGAGGTCGAAGTCGGTCGCCGCGTAGCGCGCCGTGTAGCCGGTACCGGCCGAGTGACCGCCGAGAAAGACGTTGGGAGTCGCCGACAGCGCCTCCTCGACCACCGCGTCGATGTCCTGTGAAAACACCAGACTGGTCCAATTGGCGATGAAAGGAACATCGTCCTGGGTGTTGTGGAAGATGGCGCGCCGGTTCGGCCCGGCGGCAAGCGCCGGGTGGAGACTCAGGCCCATCTCCGCGCCGAACAGCCAGTCGGTGGCGATCAGCGGATCGAGGGTCGCCTCGGCGATGTCGAGGCCCTCGGTGTCCTCGAGCTGCGCGGTGCGGCGATCGAACGCCCACACTTCGACGTTTTGGCCGCTCCGCGCCCTGGCCGTCGCCAGCAGGTTCTCGGCGAGAATGAGAAAATCGCCGGCACCGCCCTCGAATCCCGGAACCAGGATGAGGATGGCATCCGGTGTCGGCTCGTCGCTCCAGTAGTGGCGCGTGTAGCGCGCGCGGTTGAGGTCGGGCGACGGTCCGAGAATCGTCGTCAGGTTCGGGTTGGTGACGATCACCCCGGCGCTGCCGGGAGTCTCCGCCGGCTGCGCCGCCGAGCCGATGTCGACCGTCTCCTGCGAAAAGTAGGGCTCGGGCGCACAGGTGTCGTTGTCGAGTCCGTCGTCGAAGTCGTCACAGTCGACGTCGAGCCCGTCGAGCGCGTTGATCAGCAGACAAACCCGGCAGGCGCCGCGCTGCTCGATGCAGGTCGGCAGCGCAGCGCCTGCCAAACCGATGCAGCGACCGGGGAACGGCTCGTCACTGACGACGTCGGCCGGACTGCACTTGGTGTCGATGTCGAGCGCCAGCTTGGCGACCTTCTTGGCGATCTTGCCCTTCGAGTCGGCCGCGATCGAACCGGGCGCCGTCGCTTCGTCGACGCAGTCTTCGAGGTCGGACGCAGAATCGGCGCCGCTCGGAAACGGATCTTTGCTCGCCGCCAACGCCGCCTTCTTGCACTTCAGGAATTCCTTGAGCCTGGCCGAAGCGAGCTTGTTCGCATCTTTCAGCACCTTCGCCTGGCACTTGCAGCCACTCTTGTCGTCGTCGCAATCGATCGCGGCACCGTCGAGCACCGGACCGAAGAGATCGGCGACGATGCCGTTCATCTGCCCGCGAATCTCCGACGAAATGTCGAGAGCGGCGCTGCCGGTGGGAACCCCGAAATCCGGGATCGCTTCGGGCGCCGTGCAAAACTTGTCGGCGTCCTCGGCGAGCTTGGCTTCCGCCTTCGCCAGCTTGCCTTTCAGGTCAGCGGCCAGACAACTCTGCGCGCTCACCGCCGCCAGCTTCTCGAGCTTGCCCTTGCCGGCGAAGTTGACGCACTTGAAAGCCGTCTTCCCCTGAGCTGCGGCGAGCTTCGAGCCGCGCTTATTGAGCTTGGTGATGCACTTCTGTTGCAGCTTCTCCTGCACCTGCGCTTCGACTCCACAAGAGCCCGCGACGATGAACAGTGAGAGCGCAACCGAAACCGACGCTACGAAGTTCCCCATTCCCCCGAATCCTCCCTTAGCTTACGGAAAGATATCCCCTACCCTCATCTAGGCACGGAAACGGCGATTCGGCAATTGCGGGGCTCGACCGGGGTGCGGTCCGATTCACTGCGACATCCTAGCTCGAACACTCAGAGTGGCTCAATTTTTTATCCACAGATTTCACAGATTTTCACAGATTTTTGGTTTCCAGAAGACAGTGAACCAATCTGTGAAATCTGCGTAATCTGTGGATAGAAAATTGAGCCGAGACGATCGCCGGCGCACCACCGTTGGGGTGACCACCCGCGCTTCCTACTACTCAGAGCTCTCGGCGAGAACCTCCGTCAAGGGCTCGCTGAGGAACTCGGCGGCGACTTCGATCGCCTCGGGGCTGGGATGGCGGTCGAGGGGGTGGACCGTCAGGCGGTCCCAGAAAACGTAGCCGTCGTAAGCCGGCAGCAGATCGATCACCCGGATGCCGCGCTGCCGCGCCTCGCGTTCGATCAGCTCGTGGATCTCGGTGAACGGATAGTCCGCCAGCGGCGGGCGGTAGAACAGCGGATAGACCGCCATCACGAACTCCGCCCCGTGGCCTTCGACCTGCTCGCGCATCCACTGCATGCGCTCGAACGTACGCCGCAGCGGCTCTCGGTTCGCCTCGGAAAAATACAGATCCCGATACAGCTGGATCACGCTCTCGCTCTTCGCAATGCGACGCTCGCGCTCGCGCAGCAACTGGCAGATCGCGGACAACCTGCACGGCGTCGACTCGGAGTCGGCCGCCTCCGCCTCCTCCGGACGATAGACTCCGAACAGCTCGTACTGACGGTTGTCGAGCTCGGGCGTCATCAGCACGTCGTTGAGATTGTAGAGGTAGAGAACCAAGTCGGTTCCGCTCGGCAGCTTCGAAACGTCGAAGATGGTTTTGATCGAAGCTCCCGGCCACGACATGTTCGCGAAGTTGGCGGCGGACACGAGATCGGCGAGCCGAAAGCCGATCGAATCGCGCAATCGCAGACCTTCGCCGAAGCCGAACGAGTCGCCGATGATCAGCACCTGGAGCGGCCGCTCCGGCTGCGGCCCTCGGTTCAGCGGTACCAAGCGGATGTCGTTGCAGTACGGCGCCTCCTTGCGCAGCAGCTCGATCCTCTGCTCCAGCGACCATTCATCGGGCAGACCGGCGACGTCGCCGATCCTCTCCTGCATGCGCTGGTAGTCGTCGGGGTCGCGGAGATTGATCGGAAAGTACCCGTGCGGGTCGGACGGGTAACACTTGCCGAGCCCGCCGTCGGTGTAGATGTAGTACATCCGGTCCGGCCCAACCCAACGCGATGCGGCCAGACTCGGGCCGAAGGCGCGCAGGCCGATCTCCACGGCCACCACACCCAGCGCGATTCCGAACAACGGAACCGCCAGCCCGATGATCAGTCGGCGAGTTCCCAAGTCGCCCTCCCCCGCAAGCCTCCGCGGCGCTGCCCGGTCGACTTCAAGCAGCGCGAATTAACGAGCCGGGAAGCGCACCCGTCGGCTCGTCGTTCTCCATCGTCATCACCCCGCCGACCAGCGTCGCCCGGTACCCGCGGGCTCGCTGCATGAAGCGCTTTCCGCCGGCCGGCAGGTCGTACAGCATCTCCGGCGGCTCGAGACGCAGTCGCTCGAGATCGATCAGGTTCAAGTCTGCCTTCTTGCCGACCTCGATCGCTCCGCGATCGTGCAAGCCGTAGAGCTGCGCGGTGTCGTGCGACATTCGCTTCACCGCCAGCTCGAGCGCGATGCGCTCACCGCGGGTTCGGTCCCGCACCCAATGGGTGAGCATGAAGGTCTGGATCGAAGCGTCACAAATGGTGCCGCAGTGCGCGCCGCCGTCGCCGAGGCCGAGCGCAGCGCGCGGGTGCAACATCATCTCGCGGATCGGGTCGGCGATCAGGTCGGTGTAGTTGAGAATCGGTACCAGGAACAGCTCCTTGCCCTCGCGATCGAGCAAGCGATCGTAGAACAGCGCAAACGCATCGACACCGTCCCTGGCGGCGATCGCTTCGAGCGAGTCCTCGTAGCCGGGCTCGTAGTTCGGCGGATCGCCCATCGGGAAGGTGCGGTTCAGCGCGGTCAGCAATGGCGACGGCGCGGCGCGGGCGGCGTCGAGAATCCGCCGGCGCACTTCCGGGTCGCGCAGACGCCGCATCCGTTCGTCGAACGGCAGCGAGAGCAGCTCGCTGTAGGCGGCGTAGTCCATGAACGGGTGAATGTTGGTCTGGTGACCGATCAACAAGCCAAACGGACGTCCCGCAACCTGAGGAAAGACCTGGGCCCCCTCGCCGACCGCTTGCGCGGACAGCTCGAGCAACTCGCGCCACAGGGTCGGCGCCGGATCGACCTGCAGCATGGCGAAAGTGACCGGGCGTCCGATCTCCGCCGACAGCGCCCGCATCCAGCGCAGCTCTTCCTTGGGGGCAATGACGTCCTCGCCTGCCGCCCCAGCCCCGGCCACTTCGAAGATGCCGCGGCCGACTTCCTTCAACGCCTGGCCGATTCCAAACAGCTCGTCGGAAGCGGCATAGGTGCCCGGGACCGGCTCGCCGGTGATCGCCCGATGCGCTTCGGTGCGCGAGGTCGAGAAGCCGAGCGCGCCGGCGCGCAGTCCCTCGCGCACGATGTCGGTCATCGCCGCGATGTCTTCGGCGGTTGCCGCCTCGTTGTTGGCGCCGCGCTCACCCATGACGTAGGCGCGCACCGCACCGTGCGGCACCTGGGTGCCGATATCCATCGAGAAGCGCCGTGATTCCAGAGCGTCGAGGTACTCGGGAAAGCTCTCCCACGACCACTGGATCCCCTCGTGCAGGGCGGTGCCGGGAATGTCCTCGACTCCCTCCATCAATTGGATCAGAAAGTCGTGTTGGTCGGGCCTGACCGGCGCAAAGCCGACGCCGCAGTTGCCCATGACCACGGTGGT
The DNA here is from genome assembly GCA_030430165.1 of bacterium. GTDB lineage: Bacteria > Desulfobacterota > Binatia > HRBIN30 > CADEER01 > CADEER01. Next base: position 32,080 of record JAUIGL010000022.1, read on the forward strand.
CACGCCGTGGTAGCAAGACGGCGCGAGCTGCGGGTCCCACGTCGCCTGCCCGTCATAGTGGGTGTGGATGTCGACGAAGCCGGGCGTAACCGTCAGCCCCGCTGCATCGATCGTCCGCTTCGCCAACCCCGAGACTTCTCCGACGGCGGCGATGCGCCCCGCTTCGACCGCGACGTCGCCGCGGACCGGCGGCGCTCCAGTTCCATCGACCAGAGTTCCGTCGCGAATTATCAGGTCATAGGCCATTTGGAGTCTCCGGGTCGATTTGGTGGGATCTGGGGGTGGTTGGGAAGCATCGGGTCCCAGGTTTTACGCCATTCGCTGCAACAGGGCTTCGCAGTCCGGGATTTGCATGAAGCGGGGGACCGGGTAGTTGAGGTAGGCTTCGCTACACGCCTGTTTGGCGATCGCGGCGATGTCGCGCTGCTCGAGCGCTTCGAGACGGCTCGGGATGCCGACCTTGCCCATCAGCTCGCGCACCGCGGCGATGAAGCGATCCGCCCCTTCGCGGGGTGTCGCGCCGGGCTCGCCAATGATCTCGGCGAGCGCCGCCAGGCGGTCGGCCGCCTCGTCCTTCGAGAACTCGAGAACGTGCGGCAGGGCGATGGCGTTCGCCAGGCCGTGCGGCGTCCGGTAGTACGCGCCGAAGGTATGCGCGATCGCGTGCACGTAGCCGACGCTGGTCCGGGTGAACGCCAAGCCGGCGTAGTACGACGCCAGCGCCATCGCCTTGCGGGCTTCGAGGTTGCCGCCGTCGCTGTAGGCCACCGGCAAGTTGGCGAAGACCAGGCGCACCGCCATCTTGGCCCAAGCCTCGGTCTGCGGCGTCGCGGTTCGGGCGACGAACGATTCGACCGCATGGGTCAGCGCGTCCATTCCGGTGGCGGCGGTCACCGCCGGCGGCAGGCCTACCATCAGTCCCGGGTCGAGCGCCGCCATTTGCGGCAACAGCTTGGGATCGAGGAAGAATTTCTTCTCGTGTGTCTGCGAGTCGGAGATCACGGCGGCCAGGGTCACTTCCGATCCGGTGCCGGCGGTGGTCGGGATCGCGAACAACGGCAACGGCGGCACGCGTACCTTGAAACGCCCTTCGAGCTTGCTGAGCGGCGCACCGTTCGAGCCCATCGCCGCCACCATCTTGGCGGCATCCATCGGCGACCCGCCGCCCAGGGCGATTACCGAATCGCAATCGGCGCTGCGCAACAGCTCGTACCCGGCGTTGACCTGCTCGAAGGTCGGGTCGGGCTCGACGCCAGAGTAGACCTCGGAGTCGACGCCGGCCGCCGACAACGCCTCGATCACGCGGCCGACGATACCGATCTCGACCAGGAGCTGGTCGGTCACGATGAGCGGCTTGCGCGAGCCGCCGTGCGCGATCGAGTCACACATCTCGCCGACCGCGTCGGCCCCGACGAAGGTGACCGGCACCCGGTCGGGCAGCAGCTTGGCTACGGAGCGACCGATGCGAACGGTCCAGTCGTGAAGCAGCTTGTTCATGCGCGTCCTCGTGCCGCCGAACGCCGCTTGCGCGCGGCCGCGGTCTTGCGCTGCGGCGCCTTGCGCCCTGTCGTCTTGCGTCGCGGCGCCTTGCGCTTGGCGGGTTGACGTTTTTCGCCGGTGGCTGCGCGATAGAGCTCGGCGAAGGACTCTTCGATGCACTCGGCGTAGAAAGCGGGATCGGGCATCATCTCGCGACACGAAGTGAAGCTGATGCTGATGCGTCCGGAGTAGCTGAAGATCGGATGAATCAGGCCCATCCCGTCCATCACCGGCCCCAGGCCGTACAGCGACACCATGCGCGCACCGGTGAAGTAGAGCGGGATCTGCGGTCCGGGAACGTTGGTGATCACCGTGTTGAGGAACGGCCGGATGTTGTTGGCGAGCCCGAGTCGCGTATAGAGACGCGCCGCCAGACCCGCCAGCGCGCCCGGCAGGAACTGCGTCATGTCGGTCATCGTGCGAGCGCCGACCGCGGCCGCAGCCGCCTTGGAGTTGCGGGTGCCCTCGAAGACCGCCTCGAGCCGCTTCAGCGGGTCGGCGATGTTGGTGAACAGAGTGACCGACATCGTCGAGATCTTGTTTCCGGCGGTGCCTTTCTCCTCCTCGGAGCGCACCGAAATCGGCGCCATTGCCACCAGCGAGTCGCGCGGCAGCTCCTCGTGCGCGTGCAGGTAGCGACGCAGCGCGCCGCTGCATACGGTGAGAATGACGTCGTTGACGGTGGACCCGGGCACCGCTTTGCGGATCGTTCGAATGTCGTCGAGGGAGAAGTCGCGCCCCTCGACGACGCGGTGGCTCGACACCGTGCCATTGAAGCGGGTGCGCGGCACCGTGCCGGCCCCTTCGACTTCCTCCTGCCCGCCGGTGAGCAGGCTCGCCAGCCCCGGGGCGCGGTGGCCGAGAACCCGGGCAAAGCGGAACGGCGAGCGGATGTTGTTGATGGTGGTTCGCGTGGCGAGGTCGAGCAACCCCGGCTCGGGCTCGGGCATCCAGTCGTAGTCGGGAGCCGGCGGCTCTCCATTGGGTTCGATGTCGTGCACCGCGGCGGCGAGCTCGGCCCCCGAGACACCGTCGATCGCCGCGTGGTGGATCTTGGTGAACACCGCGAAGCTGCCCTTGGGGACACCAGCTACGCTGTCCAGGCCCTCGATGACGTACATCTCCCAGAGCGGCTTGTTGAGATCGAGCGGCCGCGCGTGCAGGCGAGCCACCTGGATGCACAGCTGGCGCCAGTCGCCGGGATGCGGCAAGGCGATGTGCCGGATGTGGAACTCGAGGTTGAACGCCGGGTCTTCCAGCCAGTAGGGATGGTCGAGATCGAGTGGCACCTGGACCAGGCGCTGGCGGAAGCAGCGCGCCAAGTGCAGGCGCTTACCGACGTTTTCGAGAATTCCCTTGAAGGTGACACGCCCTCCGGGCGCGGTGCTTTGGTCGTAGATCGCGAATGATCCGATGTGGGTCGGTGCGGTCGCCGTCTCGAAGTACAGGAACGACGCATCCATGCCGCTGAGCTGCTCCATGCGCAGGCCCCCTTTCGCCCCCGTTCCAACACAGACAGGGGGGAAATGTCGAGCGCCGCATGGGTTTCTCTCAGCGCAGCTCGGCCGACAGCCGTTCCAACAGCCCGCCAACCTCGGTCGCGGCGCAGGCGCCGTAGATCAATCGATCGGGACGCACCAGCAGTACTTCGTGCTGCTGCAGCAGGGCTCCAATCGGTCCTTCCTCAGCGGACACGATGGCGAGCACGACCTCGAGCGCCGCGCCGGCCCGTTGCACCGCTTCGCCGATCGCCAGGCGAAATGCCTCGGTCGACACCAGCGACCAGCTCGGTCCGACGTGGGCGTCGAACGGCGTCGTGCCCGCACCGTCGAGCACCTCGGTGTGCGGCAACAGGCAACCCGCCGAGGCGCAGGTGTCGGCAGCGAGCAAGCCCTCGGAGAGGTCGGGCAGAGTCTGGCTGCCGCCGTAGGCGTACTCCTGCAGCCACGCCGGCGGCTCCGGGCCGCCGCGCTGCATCTCGGCGTAGGCGTCGATCAGCTTGCCGGTGTTGGTCGAGTGCTGAACCATCGCCACCGCCAACGGGCGGCGCTCGGCGGTGTAGGTCTCGAGAATCCGATCCGACGCCTGCCCGCCGGCGACCATGGCGAGCTTCCACACCAGGTTCTCTACGTCGCGGATCCCGGTACACAGCCCCTGCCCCATGAAGGGCGGCGTCTGGTGCGCCGCATCGCCGGCGAGAAAGACCCGCCCCCGCGAGAAGCGCTCGGCGATGGTCGCGTGAAACCGATAGACCACCGCGCGCAGGATCTCACCGGCGTCGCGCGGCAACCAGGGAGCGAGCAGCTCCCACACGCGATCGCGGTCTTCCATTTCGGCGCGCGTCTCGCCGGGCTTGAGCTGGAACTCCCAGCGTCGCTGGCGCCCCGGCATCGGAATCACCGTAACCGGGCGGTTCGGATCGCAGACCTGGGTGGCCAGCATCGTCAGCTCGACGTCGCGGGTGAGCTCGAGGTCGACCACCAACCAGTCGCAGTCGTAGCCGAGGCTGTCCCACGAGATCTCACACGCCCGGCGCACCGAGCTGGTGGCGCCGTCGGCGCCGATCAGCCATCGCGCGTCGAGCCGCTCGGCAGCGCCGCCGTCGACCGAACGGACGTCGAGCGACACACCGCTCGAGCTTTGCTCGAAGCCCTCCACCTCGCGACCGAGCCGCAGCTCGACCTCGGGGAAGCGGTCGAGGCAGCCGCGCACGGCGCGCTCGAGGCCCGGCTGGTCGATGTTGAGGACGGCAGGGTAGCCACTCTCGAGCAAGGTGCCGGGCGGCAGCTCGAAACCGATGATGCGCTCGCCACCGGCATCGACGAACTCCGCGCCGAGCAGCTCGCGGGTCGCCGGCAGCACCGCGTCGAGCACTCCGGCGTTGTGCAGGATGCGCTGCGCGTCGTGGTGCAGGCCGGCGGCGCGCGGCAGATCGTAGACGTCCTTCTCGCGGTCGAGCACCACCGCGGAAAGCCCGTAGACGCCGCAGAAGTTCGCCGCGACGACCCCCACCGGGCCGCCGCCGACGATCGCAACATCGACCATCTCAGCTGCGCTCGACACAGCCGTTGGTCATCGTCCCGATCCCCTCGATGATCGAAACCACCGAATCCCCCGGCTGGAGGAAGGTCCCCTTGGTCACGCCGACCCCATCGGGGGTTCCGGTGAAGATCAGGTCGCCCGGCTCGAGCGTGCAGATGCCGGACAAGTAGGAGACCAGGGTCGGAACATCGAAAATCAGCTCGCTGGTGCGCGACTCCTGCTTGCGCTCGCCGTTGACGTCGCACGACAGGCCGATGTCGTCCGGGTTGTCGAACTGGTCGACCGAGACGATCATCGGCCCGATCGGACCGTAGGTGTCGAACGACTTGCCGAGATCGAAGTGCGGCGGCTTGGCGGCGAACTGGGTGGTTCGCTCGGAGATGTCCTGGCCACAGGTCAGGCCGGCGACCGCGCCCCAGACATCCTCCTTGGCGATGTCGCGGCCGCGTTTGCCGATGACGACCACCAGCTCGACCTCCCAATCGCTGGTCGGACCGTACAACACGATGTCGTCGGTCGGGCCGACCAAGCAGCTCGGGAACTTGGTGAAGGTCACCGGCGAGGTCGGTAGATCCATGCCCGACTCGGCGGCGTGCGCCTTGTAGTTGAGGCCGATGCCAAACACCTTCTGCGGCCGCGGCACGCACAAACCGAGCGGAGCCGCTTCGAGCGCGCCATCGGGCGCGCCCGCGAGTCCGGCCGCGATCTCGTGCAGCTCGGCGTTGCGGGCAATCGCTTGCATCGGATCGGACGAGATCTTGCCGCCGCTGTGCCGTTCCAGGTCGTACACTCCGCCGTTGGCGACCAGCACTGCCCGCTGGTTCACACATCCGAGATTAAACGCCATTCCTGTCCTCCTTGAACCCGCTTCGGGTTCGGCTTGCTTGAAAGGTCCAAAGGCGCGCGCCGCGACCAGCCATCAACGCGCGAGGCGGCGCAGCTTGCGGTGAGCGATCTGGCGCGCCTCTTCCCTCTCGACGCCGAGCAGCCGCAGCACGTGTTCGACCGCATCGTCGAGATCTTCTTCACTCAACTTGTTCTCGATACTCGCCGCCATCACCGCGACGAAGGCGCCGGAGATGAGAAGACGCACGACTTCGTGGTTGTGGACGTGAAACCTGCCCGCGCGGACGCCGGCGATCGCGTCTCGCATGCCGCTCTCGCCGAGCCCTTCGTACAACCGCTCCTGCGGCAGCCCCGACTTCAGGACGAACCACCGGCACAGCGGGTCGCTGGTCAGCTCGCGCAAACCGAGCCGCATTCCGGTGGCCATCACCTCTGCCGGATCGTCGATCTTCACCAGCGAGCGATCGATTCTCTGGTTCAGCTGCTTGGTGCGCGCCCGGGCGATCGGCACCAGCACGTCGTGCTTGCTCTCGAAGTGGTGGTAGAAGGACCGCCGCGCGATATCCGCGGCCTCGGCGATGTCGTCGATGGTGACGCCGTCCACCCCGCGCTCGGTCATCAGCTTCTCGGCTACCTCGAGAATCCGCTGGCGAACCCGCGCCCGGCGCCGGGCGACGCGCCCTTGCGCCGGCGGCGCGCCGGCTGCCTCTTGCCTCGCTCCCTCGACCATGCGGCCAATCCGTAGCACAAGACTTGCACTCAGTGCAAGTATGCGCTAAATGCAATTCCACCCGACAGGAGGAAACTATGAAGCTGCGTTGGTCCCATGCCGTCATCTACGTACGCGATCTCGAGGCGATGATCGCCTTCTACCGTGACGTCCTCGGTTTCGAGGTCAGTGATCGCGGCCCGCTCGCCCCCGGGGCGGACATCCAGATCGCCTTCCTGTCCCAGGTCGGCAGCGATCACCATCAACTCGCCTTCGCGGCAGTGCGCGGCGACGGTCCGTCGACGACCCTCGATCACATGGCCTTCCGCGTCGAGTCCTTCGCCGACGTCAAAGCGATGGCGGAAAAGCTCGAGAAAGACGGACGCGCCGCCGATGTCCACGGTCTCAACCACGGCAACGCATGGTCGGTCTACTTCAAGGATCCCGAAGGCAATGGTCTCGAAGTCTTCTGCGACTCCCCCTTCGGCGTGCAGCAGCCACAGGTCAAGCCTCTGGAGCTTTCGATGAGCGAAGAGGAGCTCTTCGCGCACACGGTGAAGGAGTTCGGCGACGAGCCCGGGTTCATGCCCGCCGACGAGTTCTACGCCGCTCATCGCAAGCGACTCGACGACGAAGGCTGACCGCCCTCCCCCGAAAGGCGTCCGCCTTCAGCTGGCGATCATGCGCCGCGCCATGCGGTGGGCCAGCCCGTAGACGGTGAAGCAGGGATTGGCGCCGAGCGAAGTCGGAAAGGTCGACGAATCGGCGATGTACAGACCGTCGACGTCCCACGAGCGGCCGTCCGAGTCGACCACGTCGCGACTCGGGTCCTCGCCCAGCCGACACCCTCCCATCGGGTGACCGCTGGTGATCAGCGGCGGGTCCTTCTCCATGCGGCGCATGGTGAGCTTGTCGTCGACTTCCGACTCGCCGGCGAGAATGAACGGCTGTACGTCGCTGAAGAATACGCGCCGCGCGCCGGCGGCGAACATCAACCGCGCGCTCGTCTTCATCGCTTCGAGCAGGCGCGGCCGATCGACCTCGGCGAGATCGTACTCGAATGACTTCGGCCCCACTCGCCCGACCGCCTGGTCGCGCAACAAGATCGCGACGGTCATCGTCTGGTTGAACTTGCGCATCAGATCGGCGTGCCCCTGCGGCGACTCGAAGGGCATCAGCTGCGCGTGCACCATCGGGTGGTTGAAGATCCCCTCGACGGCGAACTTGATGTGGTCGCTCGACGGATCGCCCGCACCGCCGCCCTCGTACTCCTTGACGTAGTAGCTCATCGGCGGCCCGCCCGCCGAAGGATAGAAGGCGCGGTCCATCTCGCCGTACAGGGTCACCGGAGCATGCGTCGACAGGCCCGCACCGATCGACGCCTGCGCCCCGCGGTGCCGCCGGATCGCGTCGACACCACTGCGCAACAGCACCCGCGGCGAATCCAACGGTCCGGCGCACAACACCACCCGCTTCGCCCGCACCTCCAACTTGCCGCGCACCGGGCCGCGCTTGTCCTGCAGAGTCGCCCGCACTCCGACGACGCGTTCGCCGCGGCCGTCCACCGGCTCCGCCAGCTTGTCGAGGATCAGCTCGTCGACCCGACAGTCGGCAATCACCTGGGCGCCGTTCTGCGCCGCCTTGGGCAGCAACACGTTGAGCGGGGTCAGCTTGCGGTTGTAGCGGCACCCCATGTCGCAGTAACCGCAACCGATGCACTGATGCGCGTTGCGATGGGCGATGCCGTGGTGGCGGCAACCGAGCGCCCGAGCGCCCCGGCGCAACATCCCGTTGTTGCCGGTGATCTGCACCCCGTCGACCGCCTGGATACGCAACTGGCGGCGTACCGCGTCGAAATGCGGCTGGAGATCGGCGCGCGAGAAGCGGACCCCGAAGTCGGCCTGCCATTCGTCGATGACCGGCCCGGGCGTCTCGAACGCCAGCGCGTGGTTGATGGTGGCGGAGCCGCCCACCAGGCTGCCGCGAACGATGGTCGACGACATGGTCGGGATCTGCTGGTCCACCGCCTTGAGATCGACCGCCGAAAACTCGACATCGTAGAGCGCCGGGACCATCTCGATCTCGCGCTGCGAGAACTCTCTCGGCTCGACGAAATGGCCCTTTTCCAGAACCAACACCCGCTGATCGGTGTCGGCGGCGAGCTCCGCCGCGACCACCGCCCCGCCGGCGCCGGAGCCGACGACGACGCAATCGGTTTCGACGACGAATCGATCCTGCTCGCGCCGCAGCGTCCCGGCGCGCAACTTCGACTCGAGGGTGTCGGCGCGCAGAACGTTGTCGCGTAGTGCCGCCATCCCCTGCTCGATCTCCACCGCCATGTCGAAGCCAGTCGGCGACTCGCGGTCGGCCATCGAGTTTTCGGGATCCGACAGCCATGGCCCCGGGTAGCCGATCGAACGCCAGGCCACCTTCTCGTTGGTGTACACGGGCGGCATCGCCAGCGCCTTGGCCCCCTGAAAGATCGAACGCAGCGCCTTGAGCTTGCTGTCGCGCAGGCGCGCGAAGAAACGGCTGGCGTCCTCGTCGCTCAGGCGGCGCAGCTGGAAGGTCGGAAGCCCCCAGCTCGAGAAGAACAACGGCATCAGCGTCGGCAAGCGATTGACCGCGTCGAGCAGGAGCACCCCGTTTGCAGCGAAGTCCTGCCCCGATTCGAACAGAAAAGTCTCGAAAGCGCCGACCAGGTCGTAGTCCGGATCCTGCTCGCCGATCGCCCGGCGCAGCTCTCCTTGTGCCGGCACGAAGGCGTTGATCATCTTCAACAACGCCTCGCGCTGCGTCTGGTCGAGCATGCCGACACCGCCGTCGCCGACCGGCTGCAACGCGCCGGCGGCCGGGCGTGCCAACGCACCGGCCTGAACCGCCAGCGCCGCCGTCGCGGCGCGGCGAACGAAAGACAGAAACTGGCGTCGGTTCATGCTCTCTGCGCGCGCCATCTCTCCCTCATTCCACAGCAAACGAATGCGACGTCACGGTCTGACCGACCAGCGTCGTATCCTGCTCGACGTGGCAGCCGATGCAGCGATTGCCCTCGGCCTCGAGCTCGAAGTGATCGACCAGCCCCGAGTGACAGCTTTCGCAGAACCCCGCTCCGCGCACCGACCCCAGAGAGAGCGCGTGTTGGTCATAGTGACAAGCGGCGCACAGGCGACCGTCCTCGGCTTCGCCCGAGCGGCGCACGAAGCGCTCGCCGGCGCGAAAGCCTTGCGCCCGCAGCGCCTGCGGCGAGATCTCCGCGCCGACCAGCACCGCCGTCTCAGCGTGCGCACTGAGCGCGTTCTGCTGGTACTCGGCGAGGTGACAGCTACCGCAGGTAGCGTCGTTCACCGCGACCTCGAAGTCGGGGTGGCCGCCGCCGCGGTGGCACTGACCGCAGGCGATGTTCTTGGCGCCGTGCGGACCCGCAGCATGGCGCGCTTCGATGTCGGAGTGGCAGGTCGCGCAATCCGCCTCGGCAATCGGCGCGCCCGGCGAAGCCTCGCCCCAGGGGTCGGCGCCGCGCAAGGCGAAGCAACCGACGACAAGCCAAGAGGCTCCGAGGATACACAGACTCTTTCGCAGCATCCGTACCGCAACCCTCCAGTACTTCGACCACCATGCTCCGGATCAGGGCTTCGACACTCTAGTGGAAAACGGGAGGCCGGTTCCAGAGCCGCGGCCCTGGCCCAGATTGCGTCCCCCCTTGCCAAGGGGGGACTTCAGTTTGGTAAGCAGGGGGAATGCCGAGAAGCATTCGCATAGGCGAAGGCCCGCCGCCCCCCTACCAGTCGGTTTCGCGGTAGTCCTTGAGGAACTGTCCCCAGCGGTGCTCGCCGGTGCGGATACCGGAGAAGATCGGGTCGACGATCCGCGCCGCGCCATCGACGATGTCGAGCGGAGGGTGAAAGCGGTGGATCTCGCGCTTGGCGGTGGCGTGGTCGATCGGGTCCTCGTCGGTCACCCAGCCGGTGTCGACCGAGTTCATGTGAATGCCGTCGGCGTGGTAGTCGATCGCCGAGGTGCGCGTCATCATGTTGAGCGACGCCTTCGCCATGTTGGTGTGGGGATGCCGATCGGTCTTGAAGATCCGGTAGAATTGCCCTTCCATCGCCGACACGTTGACGATGTGTTTGTCGCGCGTCGCCACCGCCAGCATCAGCGGCTTGAGCCGTGCGTTGAGCACGAAGGGCGCGACCGCGTTGACCAGGTGCACCTCGAGCAGCTCGATGGTCGGCACATCGGCCAGCTTCAGTCGCCAGCTGTTGACCTTGCGCAGATCGACCTGCTGCAGGTCCGCATCGAGCTGCCCCGCCGGAAACAGGTGCTGTCCCCGCTCGCGGTCTTCCGGCAACAGCTCGACCTGAGACAGCGCCGACGACGGCAGCGCATCGCCGCCCGCACTGCTCGGGCTCGCCACCAGGGCACGCTCGCCCGCGCTCAGCTGCCCTTCCAGCGACGCTTCCGCCTGCAGCAGGTGCTCGTAGAACCCGGGCGGGCGACGCACCGTCTGGCAGGCATTGTTGATGATGAAGTCGAGGCGATCCTCGGTCCTGAGCAGCGTCTGGCAGAGCCGTTCGACGCTCGGGGTGTGGCGCAGATCGATGCCGTGGATCTCGATCCGATCCGACCACTCGGCGAAATCCGGCTCTGCCGCGTAGCGCCGCGCCGCGTCGCGCGGGAATCGGGTGGTGCACAGCACACGGCACCCGGCCCGCAACAACATGACCGAAGCCTGGTAGCCGATCTTGACCCGCGCCCCGGTGACCAGAGCGACGCGCCCGCTCAGATCGGCGGTCTGCTGGCGCTTGGCGAAGTTGAAGTCTCCGCAGGGGATGCAGAGCTGGTCGTAGAAATGGTGCACCTCGCGAAAGCTGGCGCGACAGACGTAACAGATGCGCTCGCCCGCCGTCTCTCCGATCGCGTCGGACGGCGCGGCGCCGCCGCCTGCTTCGGCAAAGCGTGCCTGCCGCCGCGGCGTGAGGAAGATCGGACTCTCGCGCAGCTTGCGAATCCCGGTGCGATCGAGCAGCGCCTGCTCGGCGTCGCGCTTGTCGTCGCGGTCCGACCTCTGGCGCGCCCGCGCCAGCGCCTTGCGCTCGCGCTTCTCGGGGCGCGACACCCGGCCGGCGGCGATCAGAAAGCGCTCGCGCAGCTCGCGCTCGACCCCGGCGAGCCTGCCGCGGTCCGCCACCAGAGCCTCCATCAGCTCGGCCGCGGCGCGCAGCCGCTCCTCCAGAGAGGGCTCGTCACGAGAGGGATCGGCGCGCTCGTCGAGGCGCGCCAGCGCGGGCTTTCCCCGTTTCATCGGGATCGCTTGGCGGAGTTTTCCAGGTGAACGATTCGACCGGCGCTGTCGGGGTCGCGAACCAACTCGACCACGGCTTCGGCCACCTGGCGCGGCTCGAGCATCTCGACGCTGTCGACGATCGCCTGCAACCACGGCGCCGGACCATCGACTCCGGTGTCGAGCATCATCTCGGTGGCGACGAGTCCGGGGCAGACACAGCTCACCCGCACCTGATGGCTGTCGGCGAGCGCGGCGCAGGATCGAGTGAAGTGGACCACGCCGGCCTTGCTGCCGGCGTAGACCGCCTGCTGCGCCAGGGGGACCACGGCAGCCCCCGAAGCGGTGTTGACCACGGCGCCGCCGCCGCTCCGCCGCATCGGCTCGAGCGCCAGTCTGGTTCCGAGGACCACGCCGCGGAAGTTGACGTCGGCGACGGCGGCTAGTCGCTCGCACTCGACCGCTTGCCAGTCGTCCGCCCCTTCGACCACCGCGGCGTTGTTGTGCAGGATGTGCAGCGCGCCGAACCGCTCGCTGACGCCGTCGATCAGCGCGCGCAGCGATCCCAGCTCGCGCACGTCGGTCTCGACCGCGGCCGCCTCGCAGCCCGCCGCGCCGACCAACCCCGCGGTCTCGCGCGCGAGCTCGAGGCGAATGTCGGCAGCCACCACCGCCCGCGCGCCAGCTTCGGCGAGCGCGAGCGCGGCGGCGCGGCCGATGCCGCGTGCCGCCCCCGTGACGATTGCGATTTTACCTTCGATGTCCATCCGATCGGTTCCCCGCGGCTCGTTGCCGCTGCGCGGACGCTTAGCAAGCCCGGCGGTCATCCACCAACCGTGCCGTCTCCGACCGGGTCGAGTCGATAAAACTGTCCGTCGAAGCCGCACTGGGCAACCGTCCAGCTGGCGGCACAGGCGGGGCTCGGCTGATCGCGATCCTTGGCGTAGAACCGGGGCAGGATCGACCCGATCTCGGCGTCGTCGGTCACGGCAACGGCGCGCGCGACGTACACCCGGTCGCCGAACCGCACCCGTACCCGCGAGTCATCGCGCAGGTAGCCGCGCCAGCGCGACCAGCCGTTGGCCCCACCCTCGAAATAGAGGCGCCCGTCGACCAGGTAGTAGTGCACCTTGACCGAGTACGGCCGGCTCGGGCGCACCTCGATCTCCATCAAGTCGAAGCTCGAGGCGAAAGACCAGTCGTCGACCGGCTCGGCGACCTCGACGCCCGACAGCCGACCGCCGGCGATCGGACCGAGTGGTCCGCCGCATGCGACCAGCAAGAGGGCCAAGCCGGCGCAAACCGGCCACCCGGCGCGTTGGCTACGGGGCAATCGAATCGACACGAAAGAAGATTCCCTCGGCCTCGGCGAGGACCGTGTCCCCGTCGGTCATCGCCGCGCTGCAGAACACCTTGCGCCCTTCGACCCGGTCGACCTTGCCGCGGCACAGCAGCTGCCGGTGAGCCGGGGTCGGATTCCGGAATCGCACGGTCAGGGTTCCGGTGAGCGAGGTTCCCTCGCCGGTCGAGGCAACCACTCCGAGAACGTGGTCCAGGGTCGCCGACACGAAGCCGCCGTGCACCAGGCCGGGGTGGCCCTCGTAGGCGTGACCGAACGTCACCTGCCATTCGCCGGAAGCGCGGTCGACCTCCACCACCGGCGGCGCCAGCGGATTCGAGAAACCGACCAGCGCGTCGCCGTCCCACGAGCTCTCCTCGTCGAGCTCGACGCCGGAACGCCGCACCAACCGCCCGCGCTGGTTGCGCACCAGTCGCGGCTCCGCGGAAAATCGCTCGGCCAGACCACCGACATTGGCGCAGACTTCGTCGAGCGCGGCTTCGTCGAGATCAGCGGTGAGAAGCTCCTTGCTGAGGGCGCGCATCGCCTCGGCGGCCCGCCGACGACGCTCGAGATGGGAATCGGGCATGGTGTGTGTGGTCCTTTGCCGGCTGCGCTTGGCACCTTGCACGATGAACCGCGCGCCAGCTAGTAGGGGCCATGCTTCACCCCGCGTTCATCGAGCTGCACGCCGGACTGCAACAGCAGGGTCCGGGTAGCCCGGCATCGACCGCGCGCGCCTTCGCCAGCGTCGGCGAGCTGCCCGCCGGCGCCCGGATCCTCGACATGGGATGCGGCACCGGCCGGCAGACGCTCGACCTCGCACGGCTCGCGCCGACGGCGCGGATCGAAGCACTCGACCTGCTCCCCGAGTTCGTCGCCGAGGTCGAGCGACGCGTCGCCCAAGACGGATTGAGCGAGCGCGTGCGCGCCAGACGGATGTCGATGGTCGATTCCAGTTTGGCCGATCCGCCGGCCGATCTGATCTGGTCTGAAGGCGCGATCTACAACGTCGGCCTCGAAGCGGGCCTGCGCGCCTGGCGGCGATTTCTCGCCCCCAACGGCGCGGTCGCCCTGACCGAGCTATCTTGGCTGAGCGACGAGCCGCCGGCCGAACCGGCGGACTTCTGGGCGAAGGCGTACCCGGGGATGGGCTCGCGTGAGACCAACCTGGCGATGATGCAATCGCTCGGCTACGAGGTCCTCGACTGCTTCGTCCTGCCCGACGAAGATTGGCTCGAGCGCTACTACGAGCCACTCGACCGCCGCCAGGCAGAGCTCGCCGAAAAATACCGAGACGACCCGAGCGCCATCGAAGCCCTCGGAGAGCACCGCCAAGAGCTCGATCTGTTTCGCCGCTTCAGCTCCGCCTACGGCTACGTCTTCTACGTCCTCCGGGTGGATCGCCCCGCCTGAGGGGAATTCGGTCCGCCTGGGCCTACGAGACTGGTCATCCGAGGGACCCTCACCCGGCCTTCCACCTACGCTCTTCGAGCTTCGGCGGACGAGTCGGCCGACCTCTCCCACCCCCTGGCCCTCTCCCTGAGGGAGAGGGGATCACAGGCGGTGCGGCGGTCACTGGAGAAAATCGACACCCTCCGAAGGGAGAGGCATTCGAATTTCCTTCTCCCAGTGGGAGAAGGCCAGGATGAGGGTCCCAACCGCGAAAGCCGTCGGCGTCGTCGAGCCCCCAGTCGAACGTCGAGATACCGCCCCCCTTCCGCTGTCGCCGCAAAACCGGTTGACTCGGTGTCCGAATGCTACACGGCGCGACCTTCGAGACCATCGTAGTGGACCTGCTGACGGTCCTGCTCGTCGGCATGGCCGCAGGGCTGGTCTCGCGCCGCCTCAGCTTTCCGATCGTCGCCGGCTACCTGCTCGCCGGCTGTCTGCTCGGGCCCGCTGGCTTCGCCGTGCTCGATCACGAGCACAACGAGATCGAAGCGCTCGCCGAGGTCGGCGTGTTTTTCATGCTGTTCGCCATCGGCCTCGAGTTTTCCCCGGGCCAGCTCGCCGCCCTCGGGCGCCGCCTGTTGATCGGCGGCGCGCTGCAGATGTCGCTGGTCGCGGCGCCGGTCGCCGCCCTCATGGCGGCGCTCGGCACCGAGCCGCGGGCCGCAATCCTCACCGGCCTGGCCGTCTCGTTCAGCTCGACCGTCCTGGTCTTTCAGACTCTGTCCGAGACCGGCCGCGCCACCAGCATCACCGGCAGGCGCGCGATCGGAATCGTGCTCTTCCAGGACGCGGCGTTGGTTCCCCTGCTGCTCGCAGTTCCCATCCTCGCGGGAACCGGCAGCGGCTCGTTGCTCGGAGAGATTCTCGACCTGACCCTGCGCTCGGCTGCGTTCATCGGCGGCATGGCGGTGCTCGGCTTCGTCGTGCCGCGCTGGCTGTTGCCGCTGGTGGCGAGCGACCGCAGCACCGCCGCGGTGGTGCTGTTCGCCCTGGTCGTGCTCGGCGGCATCACCTGGGCGGCGCACCGGCTCGGATTGCCCGCCGTCACCGGGGCCTTCTTCGCCGGACTGGTGCTCAGCGAGAACCGCTGGACGCGCCAGATCGACGCGGTGATGCTGCCGTTCCGCGAAGCCTTCGCCGCGGTGTTCTTCGCCAGTCTCGGGTTGCTGCTCGAGCCGACCTCCTTCGCCAACGTGCCGCTGCTCCTCGGCGCCACCGCGGTAGTGGTCGCGATCAAGCTCGGCGCGGCGGTGGTCGCGCTGCGCGCCACCGACCTGGGCTGGCCGGCCAGCCTGCGCACCGGGCTCAGCCTGGCGCACGTCGGCGAGTTCTCGTTCGTGTTGTTGCTGGTCGGACTCGAGGGCGGAGTCATCACTCCCGGCATCTACGGGACCACCGCCGCGATCGCCATCCTCACCCTGCTGACCACACCGATCCTCTTTCGCCTCGGCGGTTTCGGCGGCAGCACCGAGATCGAGTCCGAGCCCGAGCTGCCGGCGGAGCCCGACATGCCGGGTCCGGCGATCGTCATCGGCGCCGGACCGGTCGGACGCCGCATCACCTCGGCGCTCGAGATACAGGGATACGACGTCTGCGTCGTCGACCTCAGCCCGGTCAATCTCCATCCGTTCGCCCAACAAGGGTTCCGCACCGTCGTCGGCGACGCCAGCCGCCCGCACACCCTCGCCACCGCCGGCGCGCGCAGCGCCCGCCTGGTGGTCGTCTGCGTCCCCAACGACGACGCCGCGATCGCCGTGGTACGCGGATTGCGCGCACACAACCCGGCCGCCCGGGTGTTGGTCCGCTGCCGCTACCAACAAAACGCCGAGAACCTGCAGCGCGCCGGCGCCGACGACGTCGTCAGCGAGGAGGCGCGCGTCGCCGACGCGCTGGTCGCGATGCTGCCCGGCGACTGAGCCGCAACAGCCTTCAGAACCGATCGCCGCGCTCGGCCCCTGGCAGCGAAGTCAGATCCATCGGATCCGCCGACTCTTCCTCTTCCTGCGCCGCCGGATCGCCGCTCTCCGGATCGTACCAGATGGGTGAAGACCAGGCCCGCTCCTGGATCGTCTTCGCTACGTCGGGCCGCGGCACCACACCGGCGCGCAAAGCATCCCAGGTCGACCAGCGACACGTCGGGTTCTCCAGCACGCGGGCGTAGTAGAAGGCCCGCTGAGACGGGTCGAAATCGGGGTCGGTCCACACCGCCTGCAGCACCCCGCTACCGACGTCGGCGGAGATCGAGCAGTCGTCCAGGTCGACGCTGGCACCATTGTCGGGACAACGGTGCGAATCGGCATCGACCGCCGCGCCGTCCGAGCAGGCGACGTCGTAGACGCGTTCGAAGGTCTCACCGCCCGCGGCCCAGCCCTTGATCACCTGCAGCCGCTGCAGCGGCGCGCTGTTGGCGTCGCGCACCGCCTGCACCAGAAAACGCGGCGCACGTCCCCCCTGCCCGGCGAGAGTGCCGCCCATCGCCACTCCGTCGTCGTAGGCGCGGCCGATCGCATCGGCCGAGTCGAACATCGATGAATCGAGTTCATAGCCGGCGAAGAACCGGACTGTCATTCGCGGTCCGCTGGTGGCGAAGGTCTCGCGCCGCCGGAACGCCTCGTAGATCGCTTCGCGGGTGTTCTCTTCCGCCCAGACCGCGGCGAGACCGGACGCGCCGTAGGTGATCGTCGCCGCGCTGCCCAGATAGTCGCGTCCTTCGATCTCGCGCAGCAACTCGCCGCGGGCGATCCGGGTCAGCCACTTCTGCCACCCCTGCAGCGGCACCGAGCCGCGCAGCTCGGCGGTGCTGTCGAGCACGCCGAGCTTGCAGAAGAAGTTCGACTCGTCCTCGGAGCTGGCGCCGACGTGGGTATCGCTCGAGCCGATCAGGCCGAACTCGAAGGGATTGATCGCGCCGCGCTCGTCGAAAGCGAGCCCGCGGCGCAGTGCCTGGCGCACGTAGCTGCCGTCGGCCTGGCTCGGCAACATGCTGGCGACACGGTACGGCATGATCTCGAAATCCGCCCACTCGTCGTTGTCCGACAGCGAGGGATGGGTGTCGGAGGTCCCCTTCACCTGGGTGATCTCGACCAGCGGCTCGTTGCGCAGGCGCTGGCGCGAGTAATCGTCGTCGAACGGATCGCCGGCCCAATCGGCCAGCTTGAACATCTGCCCGTTCGAGCCGTTGGAGTTGTGCGGGATCGCCAGGCTTTCGATCCCCTGCGCCCGCAGCCCGTCCATCCAGTCCCAGAGGTCCTCCGGATTGCGCGAGTGAAACCGCGAGAACGGCACCGCCGGCACCCGGTCGCTGTCGCGGAAGATCACGTTGCGGTGGAGGTTGCCCATGTCGTCGCTCGACGTCGTGTACTCGTAGGCGACGAAGGTCGTGAAGTGGCCCGGGTCGTTCGCCAGGTCGGCTGCCTCGATGGTGTCGCGCCAGGCCTGTTTGGTGATCTCGACCACCATCTCGGGGTCGATGGATCCGTCGAGCAGCCCGCCGAGGACACCGGGAAGAAAGGTGGCAAACGACTGGATTCGACGCTCGAAGCTGAGCAGGCCCATATTGTCCGGGTCGTTGAGATCGTTGAGCGGAACTGCCGGCGGCAATTTCGAGAACTCGGTCGAGGTGTCGCCGGCGGCGCGCGCCAGACCGAGGAACATCGCGTGGTCGGTGACCGCGTAGAAATCGAGCGGCTCGCGCAGCTTTAGCTCGAAACCCGCCGGATGGGGGATCGCCTCACCGCGGGCGTAGCGATAGGCGTCGTGCGGGGTGACTGTGGTACCGAAGGCGAAGGCGTCGAACGAATACACGGTGTGCACGTGCAGGTCGCCGAAGTAGGCGTTGCGAGCCGGGTTGGGCAGCGGCCGTCTCTCGAGGATCTCGTCGCCGATCTGCAGCGCTTGCTCGGGAAACTGGCGTGCCAGTGGATCGCCGCCTGCCTGGGCCACCGGGTCGGCCGGCTCCTGCGGAGAACCGCCCTCGCCAGAGCAGCCAAAGAAAACCAGACAGCACAACAGCAGACACGTCAGGATACGCAAGCACGGCATCGATTCAGCCCCCCAGGGACGACAAGCAACCACATTGCAGGGGCAATCGAAAGTCGCCGTCGCAAACGACCGCCTCCCTCTACTCCAAACCGACAAACTACGAACAAACCACTGTACAAGTCAGCACCCCTGCCCTATAGAACACATATGACTCGTCGGGTGGGAGCGACCCTCCCGGTCCTCGGCACGGTACTCCGGGTAGGTGCGGCGATCACCGCGTTGCTCGCCATCGCGGTAGCCATTCCCGCGGCAATCGCAGGGGCCGCGCGCGGCGCCCAGCCCAACATTCTGCTCTTCATCGGCGACGACATCGACTGGTCCTACTACGGATTCCTCGGCCATCCTTTCGTCCGTACGCCCAATCTGGACCGGCTCGCCAATGAAGGAGCTGTCTTCGTCAACGGGTACTCGTCCGCATCGACATGCCGCCCCGCGCTGCGCACCCTGCTCAGCGGCATCCGCGAACCAACATGGGTCCACACTGCAGACGTGTACGAAGGCGTGCATCCAACCACGCCCCGCAACCGCATCGTGCGACACTTCTACTTCACACTCCCCCGATTGCTGCGCCAAGCCGGCTACGCGTCCTTTGCTGGCGGCAAGATGTGGGAAGGCGACTACAGCGACGCCGGCTTCGACGCAGGCACGATGGGCACCCCCCCAGTCGGATTCTCCGTCGACGGCGCCGACACGTTCGCGAGAGACTCCCTCCAACCCCTCTACGAGTTCATCCACGGGCAGAGCGGCCCCTGGTTCGCCTGGGTCGCGCCCAAACTGCCGCACGGGCCGTACGATCCGCCGCAGGAGGATCTGGACCTCTACCAGAACCTCGGCCTCTCGACCCCTGCGATCGAGTACTTCGGCAACTTGACGCGGATGGACAGGCGCGTCGGCGAAATCGTGGAGTTTCTGGTCGAAAGCGAGCTCGCCGAAAACACCCTGATCATCTACCTGGCTGACAATGGCTGGGAGCAAATGCTGGATGTCGAGACCGCCCTGCAGGATGCGACGGGCGGCGATCGCGGCAAGAGCTCGATCCACGATCGCGGCTTTCGCACACCGATCGTATTCTGGTGGCCGAATCAGATCCCAGCGGGGAACTTCGCCGACGGCTTCGTCTCGTTCGAGGACGTGTACGAAACGATCCTCGATTTCGCCGGAGCAGAGTCGCACGACTGCTCGGACGGCCGAACCATCCGCCGTTCGGTTATCCGTGGGAAACAGAAGACACGTACTCGCAGGATCTTCTCCAGCATCGATCGAGTGCGCACTCCGTTTCAGGAGCGAGTCGACTCCCTCGCCGACGACGACCCGGACAACGACCTGCCGCTGGTAACCGTCGAACCCGGGTTCATGCTGCGACGCGGCCGGCGGTGGCAGTACTCCTGGGCCCCCGAGCGCGGCATCGAGGAGCTCTACGACTTGCGTCGCGATCCAGAGGCCCTCGACAACCTGGCCGCCGGGCGACCCGGCACCGCACGCTCGATGCGCCGGCTGACCCTCAAGCTCGACGCCGCCCTCGCCGCCAAGCGCTGTCGCATCGCTCCATAGCCGCACCCTCTTCTTCCCAGAAGGGCGCGCCCCGCTCATCCCGCCACGAGAAACCCGCCACGAGAAACCTGGACCGATCAACGAGAATCGAGCTAGGTTGCCGCATGCCGTACATCGAAGACCGCCTGGTCCACGACGCCGACGCGCACATCATGGAAACGCCGAACTGGTTGCGCGATCACGCCGACCCGGCATTGCGCGATCGCATCAGCCCGCCCGGGTACGTCAACGAGCTCAAGCAGACCGGCGGCGTCGGCGACGACGGCGATCTCGACGCGGCCTTCCACAAGGTCGCCGCCAAACACGCCTCGCCGGAGTATCGCGCCGAAGACGAAGCGCAAATCATGAACCGCAAGAACTTCGCCGCCACCGGATCGTTCGTCGCCGCCGACCGCCCGCGCGCGATCGATCTGATGGGGGTCGCCAGTCAGCTGGTCTTCAACACCTTCCACAACAGCCGCCTGCACGACTGGGAGCACGGCGACGATCTCGACCTCGCCTACGGCGTAGCCCGCGCGCACAACCGCGGCATGGTCGAGTTCTGCAGCGTCGACCCGCGGCTGTTGCCGACGTGCTACGTGCCGCTCGCCGACTTCCTCCGCGCCAAGAGCATGGCCGAGGAATCGATCGAAATGGGCGCAGCCGCCCTGCTGGTCGCCTCGGGCTGCCCGAAAGGACACTCGCCGAGCCACCTCGGCCTCGACCCAGTCTGGGCGATCGCCCAGGAGGCGGGAATCCCGGTCGTGTTTCACGTCGGCGGCACCGGCGCTCTGCTCGACCCCAACTACTTCAAGAACGGACTGCCGATCCCTCCCGACTTCCACGGCGGCGAGGAGAACTTTCGTTCGGTCGACTACATGGCAATACCATTTCAACCGATGCAGACATTGGCGACCATGATCTTCGACGGAGTGCTCGAGCGCTTCCCCGAGCTGCGCATCGGCGTCATCGAGCAGGGAGCAATCTGGTTGCCGAGCTGGCTGCACCAGATGGAATCGGCGGTCGAAGCCTTCGGCCGCCACGAGGAGCGCTTGCAGCGGCTGTCGATGCGGCCCACGGAGTACGTGCAGCGACAGGTCCGGGTCACGCCGTACCCGACCGAGGACGTCGGCTGGATCACCGAGCAGATCGGACCCGACATCTGTATGTTCTCCACCGACTACCCTCACGTCGAAGGCGGCCGACGACCATACGAACGCTTCGAGCGCAGCCTCGGCGATGCCGACGACGAAGTGCGCGAACAATTCTACGCCCGCAACTTCGAGGACCTGATGGGCTCCGCCCTCGCCACTTCCTAGCCCGCTCTCCCGAGTAGCGCGCAGCGCGTATCGAGGGACTCCCGCACCCTCCCCCCGACACCGAGCGGGTTGCCTCTCAAGGCCCTACGGTTGTGCCGCGGCGTAGCGCGCCAAGAAGGCTCGCGTGCGCGCCAGCGACTCGTGCTTGTCGTCCCCCACCGGAAAGATCGGCGCCAGGTAGTCGGTGACTCCGATCTCGGCGAGCCGGTCGAGCCGCTCGGCGACGACGTCTTCGTCGCCAACCAGGACGATGTCGGCTGGGTCGCCCCCGCCCTCGCGCTCGAGCATGGCGCGGTAGGACGGCAGCGTGCGGTACATCGCGAACCGACGCTCGGCGCGCGCCCTGCCGTCGGCCGGGTCGTCGCACACGGCGATCGGCAAACCCGCGACCACCCGCGGCGCCGGCCGGCCGGCGTCCGCCGCCGCCCGCCGGATACGCGGAATGGTGAACTCGGCCAACGTCCTCGGCCCGGTCATCCAAGTGATCGTACCGTCGGTGCGCGAGCCGCACAGTTGCAACATCCTCGGCGCGAGCGCCCCCAACAAGAGTGCCGGACGGGTCGCGCCCTTGACCGACAGCTGGCCGTGAACGCGAAACTCCTCACCGTCGAAATCGACCTGACGCTGGTCGAGCGCCGGGTCGATCACCTCGATGTACTCGCGCATGTGCGTGAACGGCTTGGCGTACGACAGGCCGAGAATCTGCTCGATCACGATCGGGTGCGACAAGCCGAGCCCCAGCGCGAGCCGCCCGCCGCAGACGGCGTTGGTCGAGAGCGCCTGCTGCGCCATGTAGAGCGGGTGGCGCGAGTAGCTCGGCACCACCGACGTCATGATCTCGATGCGCGAGGTCTCGCGTCCGGCGACCGCAGCCGCGGTCAGAGCATCGAAGCCGAACACGTTGGCGACGTGCGCGGTGGCGAATCCATCGTCCTCGGCGCGTCGGATCTGCTCGACCAGCTCGTCGATCGATGCCGCCGGGCCCGACATCTCGCCCACCGCGATTCCGATTCGCATCCGCGTCGCCTCAGAAAGTCCGGGTTTCGCCGACGTCCAGCACCCAGATCTCGTCGGCCGCGAAGCCACCCGCCTCGCCGGCGGCGCGAAAGCGCCGCGGCGGTTCGTCGAGCGGCTCGTCGGTGAGGTCGAAGGTGCCGAAGTGCATCCCGACCAACCGCTGCGCCCGCAGGGCGCGTCCCGCCTCGACCGCCTCCTCCGGGTTCATGTGGAACGGTTTCATCATCGCCGGAGGCGCGTAGGCGCCGATCGGAACGGCGGCGAGATCGAACGGACCGAGCTCGGCGCCGATCGTCGAGAATCCGTCGAACAACCCGGTATCGCCCGCGAAGTAGAAGCGCCGGTCCTCGGCGATCACCGCCCATGACGACCACAGGCCCTTCTGGAAATCGGTCAGGCCGCGCTGGCTCCAGTGCTGGCACGGCAGGCAGTAGACGCGAACCCCGTTGTGTTCGACGTGCTGACCCCAATCGAGCTCGACGACGTTGTCGATTCCGGCATCGCGCAGCAACGCGCCGTTGCCGAGGGGAACGAAGAAACGGGTCTCGGACCGGCGGCGCGCCAACCTCTCGAGCGTCGCCAGGTCGAGATGGTCGTAGTGATTGTGCGAGATCACGACGAAGTCGATCGGCGGCAAGTCCTCGATCTCGATTCCCGGCGCGACGTGGCGGCGCGGACCGACGAAGGAAACCGGGCTCGCGGTGTCCGACCAGATCGGATCGGTGAGCAGGGTCGTGTGTCCGATCTGCACCAGGAAGGTCGCGTGGCCCACCCAAGTCACGCTCGGCTCGCTCGCTTTCGCGTTCTCACGCAGCCAGGCACCGTCGTTGGCCACTCGTTGCGGCGCGTTGGGCCGCTCGCGGAAGGTGCCGACGACCCGGCGCCAGAAGAACGGCACGGCAACGCCCGGTCCGGCGCGCTCGATCTCACCGACGAAGTTCTCGAAGCGACCGTCCTCGGCACGCGGGGCGGGCCCCAGAGTCTGGGCCGGCGCCGCCAGCGCACCGAGGTGCAACAGCATGCACGCAGCGGCGGCCGCCAACCGCGCGGCTCCCGAGTGACGCCGAATTGCCATAACCTTCAGCTTACCGGTTTGCCGACGGCCCGCCAGGAGCGGAGAGTGGGTCAGGTTGACCAGCAGACTGGCACCCGAATCCCCCCTCCTTACCAAGGAGGGGGCTAGGGGGAGGTGACAGCGCGACGGAAGGAGCTTTCATTCTCGCGCCGGTTGCACACCGTTTGACCCCCCTGAAGTCCCCCCTTGGCAAGGGGGGACGGAGATTCAGGTTCAGCCCACTTCGGCGGGATCCTTGGTGAACATGTACGCCCACAGGCCGAAGACGATCTGGAACGGTAGGCGAACCCAATTCACCACCGGCGAACCGGTCCCCGGCCCGTCGGGGCCGATGTTCTCCAGCATCATGTTCACGTTGGCCGGGAAAACGGCGATCACCAACGCGATCACCCCCCACGCTGCGTAAACACGTGTACGCGGCTCGAGCAGATAGACACCGAGGACGATCTCGGCGAGCCCGGAGATGACGTTGAGCCACTCCGGATTGGGCAGGCCCTTGGGAATGATCGCGACGAAGAAGTCCGGCGTGATCAAGTGGAGGAAGCCGACGAAGCAGAGATTGAGCGAGAGGAGATAGAGAAGTGGTTTGCGAAATCGATCCATCGGCGGATTCTGCCGCCCGGCGCCGGCAATGCCAAACGCGAAGCAATCCGCCAGCTCGATCGTCTGGGTAAACCAACGCAGCCTCGCTGGCGCTCGGTCAGCTGATCTCCCACCCGCGCTGCGCACGACCTCGCGCAAGGAGAGGCGAACGCGAAAATCGCCGGCTTCTCATCGCTACCGATCGGGTGCGTTGTCATGGATCTTGCCGCCATCCAGTCGGCGTTCGGCGAGGGCGCAGTATAGAACCGGGACCAGAAACACGCTCAGCAACACCAGGAACATTCCGCCGAACGAAGGAATCGCCATCGGCACCATGACGTCGGCTCCGCGTCCGCTCGAGGTCAACACCGGCAGCAGGGCGAGGATGGTGGTTGCCGAAGTCATCAGGCACGGACGAATCCTCCGCATGCTGGCGCGCACGGTCGCTTCTCGCACCGCCGCGCGGCTGTTCGGCCGCTGCTCGGCGAACGTCTGGTCGAGATAGGTCGCGAGAATGACGCCGTTGTCGCTGGCGATGCCGAACAGGGCGAGAAAGCCGACCCACACCGCCACGCTCAAGTTGTACGGACGCACGGCGAACATCTCGCGCAGGCTGACGCCGAACACCTCGAAATCGAGAAACCAGGGTTGCCCGTAGAGCCAGAGCATCAGGAAACCGCCCGCCCAGGCGACGGCGACCCCGGAGAACACCAGCATCGTCGTCGAGACCCTGCCGAACTGCAGGTAGAGCAGCATGAAGATGAGGAACAGCGCCAGCGGCAGGACCACCGCCAGCTTCTTCGAAGCGCGGATCTGGTTCTCCCAACTGCCGGCGAAGGTGTAGCTGACGCCCGCTGGAATCTCCAAGCGGCCGCTTCTCCTCTGCTCTTCGAGATAGCGCTGCGCATCGGCGACCACGTCGACTTCGGCCCGCCCCGGTTTCATGTCGAACACCACGTATCCGACCAGGAAGGTATCCTCGCTCTTGATCGCCTGCGGACCTGCCTTGTAGCGGATCGTCGCCAGCTGCTGCAGGGGGATCGGCTCGCCGCTCGCCGAGGGGACCAGAATCCGCCCCAGGTCCTCGACGCTGTCGCGCAGCTCCCGCATGTAGCGAACCCGCACCGGGTAGCGCTCGCGACCCTCGACCGTGGTGGTGATCCGCTTGCCGCCGATCGCAACCTCGATCACCTCCTGCACCGCGGCGAGCCGAACGCCGTAACGACCGATCGCTTTGCGGTCGATCTCGATCTCCAGGTACGGCTTGCCGATGACGCGGTCGGCGACCACCGTGTCCGCTTGAATCGAGGGCACCTCGCGCAACAGCTGCTCGAGGTCGAGACCGACCTGCTCGATCGTCGCCAGATCCGGCCCCTTCACCTTGATTCCCATCGGCGCCCGCATGCCGCTCTGCAACATGACGATTCGCGCGGCGATCGGCTGCAGTCGCGGCGCGCTGGTGGTACCGGGGACCTTCGCGGCTTCGACGATCGCATCCCAGATGTCGTCGGCCGATTGGATGTGGTCTCGCCACTGGCGGTACGGTCTTCCGTCCTCGTCTTGCACCAATTCTCCGCCGTGGCGGACGAATTCGCCGGCCGTTTCGTCGTAGCGATACCTGAGACGGCGGCCGCTGCGATCGGTGCGGTATTCCGGCTCGTAGTTGACGATCGTCTCGAACATGGAAACCGGCGCCGGGTCGAGCGGACTCGCCACCCGGCCGAGCTTGCCGACGGCGACGCTCACTTCGGGAATCGCGCGGATCGCGAGCACCTGGCGCTCCAACATCTTCATCGCCTGCCCGATCGAGGCGTGCGGCATCGTCGTCGGCATGTGCAGAAAGGATCCTTCGTCCAGCGGCGGCATGAACTCTTTGCCCAACCCCGGGAAGGCGGCCTGCAACGGTGCCATCGCGCGCGACGCGCGAGCGCTGCGCGGCAGAAACCCGAAGACCCGATCGAAGCCGAGCCACACCATCGCCGCCACGACACAGAGGACGACCGGCAGCGACACCAGCGCCAGCTTGTGCGCCAAGCACCAGCGAAGCATGGGCTCGTAGGCGCGGCCGAGCGCGAACAGAGCGAGCAGAATCCCTCCGAGAAGGACACCGACGAACACCAGGTTGGTCACCGCCCCCGCATCCGGACCCAACGGCAGCCAATGGTTCGCCAGAAGATACGCCACGAAGACGACGACACAGGCGTTGACTCCGATTGGCAGGAGCCACGCCTTGTCGTCGGCGAGGCGGGATTCGAGCAGCCGGTAGACGGCGAGCAGGATCAGGGCCGCGCCGGCCCAGCCAAAGCCGAGCGCGATCAGGACGACACCAGCCGCGGCAAAACCGGCGCTCAGCGCGAGTCGCATGGCGCCGCCGCCGGAACGCCGCTGCGGATCGCGAAACAGCAGCTGCGCAAACGTCGGGATCAGCGTCAACGAGACGATGACCGACGCGACCAGCGCGAAGGTCTTGGTCAGAGCGAGCGGTGTAAACAGCTTGCCTTCGGCCGCTTCCATCGTGAACACGGGCAAGAAGCTGACCACCGTGGTCGAAACCGCGGTGAGAACCGCGCCGCCGACCTCGACCGTAGCGCGGTGGACGGCGTCGAGCCGGCTCTCACCGGGAGCCCTCGCCGCGAGCCGCTCGAGAATGTTCTCACAGACCACGATACCCACATCGACCATCGTGCCGACGGCGATGGCGATGCCGGAGAGCGCGACGATGTTCGCATCGACCCCGAATCGGTGCATGGCGACGAAGGTCATCAGAATCGCCAGCGGCAGCAGACCGGAAATCAACAACGAGCTGGGCAGGTGGAGCAGCATCACCGTGACCACGACGACGGTGACGAGAATCTCCTCGAGGAGGGCCGAATTCAGCGTCCCCAGCGTCTCGTAGATCAGGCCGGTGCGATCGTAGAACGGCACGATCGCCACCTGCGACTCGCTGCCGTCCGCCAGAGACTTCTTGGGGAGCCCGGGCGATATTTCGGCGATCTTCCGCTTGACGTTCTTGATCACCTCGAGCGGGTTGGCGCCGTAGCGCGCGACGACCACGCCGCCGACCGCCTCGGCGCCGCCCTTGGTCAGGGCGCCGCGCCGTAGGGCCGGCCCCTCGCTGACCACGGCGACGTCCTTGACGTAGACCGGCACGTTGTCGTTCGACTTGATCACCGTGTCCTCGATGTCGCGCAGGTCGCGGATGAAGCCGAGCCCGCGAATGAAGTACTCGACGCCGTTGATCTCGATGCTGCGGGCGCCGACGTCGAGATTCGACATCTTGGTGGCCTCGGCGACATCGGCGATGGTGACGCCGAAAGCGCGCATCGCGTCGGGGTCGACGTCGATCTGGTACTCGCGAACGAAACCGCCGACTCCGGCGACTTCGCTCACCCCTTCCGCCGACATCAGGGAGTAGCGCACGTACCAGTCCTGAATGGTGCGCAGCTCGTCGAGATTCCAGCCTGGTGCCGGATTGCCCGACGGATCTCGCCCCTCGAGCGTGTACCAGAACACCTGTCCCAGCCCGGTGGCATCCGGCCCGAGCGACGGCTGCACCTTCGCCGGCAACGTCTCCGCAGGCAGACTGGCCAGCTTCTCGAGAACGCGCGACCTCGCCCAATAGAAGTCGACGCCCTCCTTGAAGATGACGTAGATCGACGAGAAGCCAAAGAACGACTGGCTGCGAATCGTCTTCACCTCGGGAATGCCGAGCAGCGAGACGGTGAGCGGGTACGTGATCTGGTCTTCGATGTCCTGCGGCGACCGCCCGCTCCATTCGGTGAAAACGATCTGCTGGTTCTCACCGATGTCGGGGATGGCGTCGACCGGCACCGGGTCGCGCGGCAGCGCCGGCAGATCCCAGTCGAAGGGCGCCACCAGCACGCCCCAGGTCACGCAGAACACCGTCGCCAGAACGACGACGAGCTGATTCTCCAGGCAGAACCGCACCACCGCCGACAGCGCGCCAGCGGGCGCAGTCGGTCTCGCTCGATCGTCCGCCATCACTCGCCCTGGTGCCGGTGGCCGCTGATGTCGGCGGTTCCGCTCATCATGCTCGGACGGGCCTGGATCTGCAACGAGCTGTCGATGTTGAAGTTCCCCTTCACCACCACCTGCTCACCCTCCTCCAAGCCGCTCCGCACCACGTAGAAGTCGCCGGCGCGCGGCCCGAGCTCGATCTCGCGCCCCTCGAAGGTCGGCCGTTCGCGGTCGGGCAAGCGAACGTAAACCACCGCCCGCTTGCCGGTGACCAGCGCCGCCGTCGCCGGAATCACCAGCGGCGCGTGGCGTTCGTCGGCTGGCGCATAGCCGAGCTTCTCGACCGGCACCAGCGCCATGCCGCATATCGGGCAAGCCCCGGGCTGGTCGCGGATGATCTCCGGATGCATCGGCCCGATCCACTTCCCTTCCAGGGACGCCTCCATCACCCGGCCGCCCTGCGCGACGCCGGCGCGCACCACCGCGCGCACGAACATCTCCGGCTTCAGTCGTCCGTCCGGATTGTCGACGTTGACGCGAACCTTCACCGTGCGCGTCTTCGGGTTCAGCGTCGGCGCGATGAAGGCGATCCGCCCGTGAAACGTCTCGCCGGGATATGCCTCGGTCGTGAACTCGACGTCCTGCCCGAAGCGGATCCACGACATGTCGGACTCGTACGCGTCGAGGTGCACCCACACCTTCGAGAGGTCGGCGATGCGGTAGATCGGCGTGCCGGTCTCGACGTAGAGGCCTTCGACCGCGTTCTTGTGGACCACCGTGCCGGAAGCGGGAGCGTAGATCGTGAGGTGGTCGGTCGGCTCGCCGCGCGCCTCGATACTCTGCACCTGCGCTTTGGTCAGCCCGAGCAGGCGAAGCTTCTCGCGCGCCGAATCGATCGTCGCCCGCGTCGACTCGCGCAACACCGACACGCCGCTCTGGCGCAGGTTTGCGTTCGCCCGGATCGCCTGCAGCAGCTCCTCCTGCGCGGTGCGCAGCTCCGGACTGTAGAGCGACACCAGGTGGTCGCCTTTGTTCACCTCGACCCCGGTGTAGTCGACGAACAAGCGGTCGATCCGACCCGGCGCCCAGGCTGCGATGTTGCGCACTCGGGTCTCGTCGTAGTCGACCTTGCCGACCATGCGAACGTCGCGCGCCACCAGGGTTCGGCGGACCGCCACCGTCTCGATCTCCGCGATCGCCACCGCCTCTTCGCTCATCGCAATCTGGCGGCGGTTCGCTTCGCCCGCGGCCGAGCTCCCCGCGTCGACCGGCACCAGGTCCATGCCGCAGATCGGGCACTGCCCGGGGCGCGGCAGGCGGATCTGCGGGTGCATGACGCAGCTCCAGACCTCGGCGTCGGCCGGCGCTTGCTCGTCCGCCGCCGAAGCGACGTCAAGCGCGGCATCCTCGTCGGGCGCGCGGTTGGCGTCGCCAGAGATACGGCCGAGAACCAGCCCGACGAGCAGCGCGACCACGCATCCGATCACGACTCGCCGGCTCATCGCCGATCCTCCGCCGCGCGATCGCCACCGTCGACGATCCGCAAAGACCGGCCGGCCAGCATCTCGCTCTCGGCCAGCCGCTGCTCGTGGTTGGCCAGCGCCCGCTCGCGCGCCAGTCGGAAATCGAGTAAAACTCTCTGCGCGTCGAGGACGTCGAGGAAGTCGGCCTCGCCGGACTCGTACGCAGTGAACGTCGCCGCCAGCGACTCGCGCGCCTTGGGAATCAGGCTGTTGCCGTAGAGGCTCACCTTGCGCTCGGCTTCCTCGAGGCCGTAGATAGCCAGGCCGAGCTCGCCGAGCAGCTCGCTCTCGCGATCCCTGCGTCGCTCGATCGCCGCGCTGCGCCGCGCCTGCGCCTCGCGCACGCCGGCTCCGTAACGGTTCCACCAGACCGGCAGGTTGAACGAAAGCGTGCCGATGATCGCGTCCTTGCCGTTGTCATCGAGATCGGAGACCGAGCGGCTGCCGGTCTCGATCCACTGCAGGCCGACGCTGACGTCGGGAAAGAAGTCCTTCCTGGCGAGCTCGATCGCACTGTCCTCGCGCGAGATGTCGGCATCGAGCGCGCGCAGCTCCGGGCTGCTGCGGCCCAGCACTTCGCGCGTGTCGACGTCGTCGACCATCGCCCGCGATTGCTTCAGCTCGCGCGGCCACGGCAGCGGCGCATCCACCGCCCGGCCGAGTGCGGCGTTGAGCCGCGCGGAGAGCGGCCAGCGCAGCTCCTCGAGAGTTTGCACGCGATCGGCCAACTTGCCGATCTCGACCTGCACCCGGATGACGTCCGAGTGACGCCCGGTCGCGACTCGATACCTCGCCTGCGCCAAGCGCTCCCAGTAGGTGAGAAGCTCGAGGTTCTCGCGGGTGATGTCGATCGCCCGTGCCAGGTAATAGTACTCGGCGTAGACGTCCGTGACCCGGTAATGGATCAGGCGGCGCGCGCCCTCGAACTGTTCGCGCTCGCGCTCTGCCGCCGCCGCCGCCACGTCGCCACGCAGCGCGCGCTTGCCCACCCAGGGAAGCATCTGCGCCAGCTCGACCCGTTGGCGTTGCGGCCCGACCCGCGTCTCGACCGCGCTGAAGTAATAGCCGTACGACAGTCGCGGGTCGGGAAGCGACTCGGCCTGGGGAATCCTCTCCACGGCCGCCACCCAGTCCTGGTAGGCGGCGCGCAAGCGGTTGTTGTTGAAGCTCGCGTAGGCGAGGTATTCGTCGAGCGACGGCTCGGCCGAAAGCTCGACCGGCCCGGCCTCGTCCGCAGCGAGATCCAGGTCCGCCCGCCCCTCGCCCTTGTCGGCTGCGGCCATACTGCCGCACCAGGCCAACAGACACACCGCCAACACGCCGTGCAGGAGCACCCGCGGGGTCGCCGCGGGCGCGAACCACCCCAGCCATATACGCAAACGCAGCACACTGCGTTCGATGTTCAGGTCCTTCATCCGTCACCTTCGCTGTCGAGATCCGGCTCCGGGTGGCACCGAGGTGCACCGTCGCCGTCGAGCGCAACTTCACTTCCGGTGAGTTGTGCGTATCCGCGCAGCACGCCGCTGCAGCGCGCGGGAGGCACCTCACCCGAACCGCAATCGGCCGGAACCGGCTATCGGAACCGAGCCGACGACGAGCAGCTGCGAAGACTCAACAGAGAAAGCTCTGGAGAAGCAGGTAACGCGGCGGCGAGTGAGATACCGGGTCACGGTGCGCGACGACGACGTCGAACGGTCTGCCCGGGTAGGCGAAGGCTTGCGCATTCACCGGAGCAATGGCGACGACCGAAGCCCCGGCGGGAGCCACACGATCCGAGCTCGCGCGCTTGTCGCAGGCAAGATCGGGCGGGCAACAGTCGCCGCAACCGCCAGGCTGGCTCTCCGGCGCTGCGTCGGCGTCGCCGGCGTGTCCGACCGCGGCGCGGCCGTGTTGCTTCATCCGCGGGCAGTCGGGAGGCGGTTGTTGGACCGACACGCAGCGCACGAATGCCGACTCCGCGCCCGGACAGTTGGGGCACTGGACCAGGAGATACGGCACCCAGGCCAAAGCCAGCAGGGACGCCAGGAAATGCCCGGAGCTACGCTTGCGCAAGCGTGCCATGGCGGGAGGCTAGCAAACAGGAGCGCTTGCCGCCACTCGAGATCATCTCGAGATCATCGCGGCGCTACTCCGCGGCAGCCGCGTGCCTCCCCGCCACGCGACCGAAAAACGTAGCGTCGGCAATCGAAAGCCCGCTTGCATAGGTCCGCCCCTCGCGGCACAGGCCGGCGGTGGTGCGCCCCGCCGCATAGAGGCCGGAGATCACGCTGCCGTGCCGATCGAGCACCTCGGCCGAGGCCGTTGTCGACAGACCGCCCAGCGTCAACGCACCGTAGATCGAACCGTCCACGGTGCAGTCGAGCGCCGCATAGGGCGGCACCGAGAGCGGCCGCAGGTACTCCCTCGACTTGTGGAACAGCGGATCCTCACCGCGTTCGGCGGCGCGATTGAAGGCCTCGATCGTCGCCACCAGCTGACCGCTCGGCATCGCCAGCGCCGCTTCGAGGTCGGCAAAGGTTTCCTCGACCGCGACCAGCTTGTGCGGCACCTGCGTCTTCCCCCAAAGCTCGTTGTCGACGATCAACCAGGCGCGGCCGCCGGCGGCGGTCAGCATCGCGTCGCTGGCGCGGCCGATGTAGGCGTCCTCGTTGATGAAGCGCCTCCCCTCGGCGTCGACGAGGATCCCCTTGGCATGCTTCCCCGGCGGGTAGTACGCGTTCAGCACCAAGCCCTCGTCCATGTTCTCGAGCGCCGCGCCGCACCCTTCGCCGATGTGGATTCCCGAACCGTCGTCCGCCGGCGATCCGGCCTTGTAGTTGCACTGGAGAAGCATCGGCGCATGGCGCTGCAGCATCTCGTCGTTCATGATGAAGCCGCCGGCGCAGAGGATGACTCCCTTCTCGGCGCGGATCGCGTGCTCCGCGCCGCCCTCGCGCGCCACCATGCCGACGACGCGCCCGCGCTGGTCGACGATGCCGCGCTGCGCCGCGCAATCGTAGCGGATCTCGGCTCCACTCGCCTCGACCGCGGCGACCAGCTGGCGCATCAGATAGGCGCCGGCTTCGCCGCGCTGCTTGGGCTTGTGGCCACGCGGCGCCGGACGCGCCCGCTCGACGAAGGGATGGACGGTTTCGTTGCCGCTGTAGTGAAGGCACTCTTCGCCGAAGGGATGAGTGGTTTTCTCCGGCTCGTAGGCGTCGGCGAACTCCACCCCGAGCGCGCACAGCCACTCGAAGTGCTCGGGGCTCCCCTCGCAGAACATCCGGATGCGCTCTTCGTCGCAGCCGCGACCGGCTGCCATGCGGACATACGCCAGCATGTCCTCGACGCTGTCGGTGAAGCCGCACGCCTTCTGCACCCGGGTGCCGCCGCCGAGGTAGCAGACCCCGGTCGACAGCGCGGTCGTTCCGCCGCCGCCGCTGGCCCGCTCGATCACGATCGTGCGCGCGCCGGCGCGTGCCGCCTCCAGCGCCGCGCAGGAACCCGCACCTCCCAAGCCCACGACCAGGACGTCGCACTCCGCGTGCCACTCATCGATCGACCGGACGTCTACCGCCTGCGCCTCGTTGCTCATACTCCGCTTTTCTGATTCCTCTGCCTTCGGCCCCGCCAACTACCGGCTGGCGAGGCAACGCCTATAACATCCGCCATCATGGAGCCGCCAACGTGACCGACCGCAGCGACCGTGCCGACGACAGACGCGGTCGGCGCGCCGGGCCGACCGCAGCGCCGCCGCGGAGTCGTCGATGAAGCTTCTCGAACCGATTCGCATCGGCGCAATGGAGCTGCGCAACCGGTTGGTCATGTCGCCGATGACCACCGGATACGCCGGGCTCGACCAGCTTCCCACCGACAAGCTGATCGCCTTCCTCGCCGAACGCGCCCGCGGCGGCGTCGGCCTGATCACCACCGAGGCCTGCGTCGTCGACGCCCGCCATCGTGAGATCCCGCAGTCGATGCACTTCTCCAGCGACGACGTCATCGAGCCGCACCGCGCCCTGGTCGACGCGGTGCACGAGCACGGCGCCAAGATCCAACCCCAACTGGTCCACGCCGGGCCCGACTCGCTGGCGCCGCACATCGAGCAGATCGCCAGCCTCGGCCCGTCGGTGATCCCGTCCTACCTGACCGGCACGCCGAGCCGCGCCCTCGAGCCCGGCGAGCTGCCGCCGATCCTCGATGCATACGCCGCCGCGGCGCGACGGATTCGCCAAGCCGGTTACGACGGGATCGAGCTCCACGCCGCGCACGGCTACATGCTGGTCGGCTCCTTCCTCTCCTCCTGGCGCAACAAGCGCGGCGACGACTACGCCGGGCGCAAACGCGAGGGCCGCCTGCGATTCCTGCTCGAGATCCTCGAGCGAATCCGCTCCGAGGCCGGTACCGACTTTCCGATTACACTGCGCATCTCCGGCTACGAAAGAGTCGCCGGCGGGCGCAGCATCGACGACACGGCACGGATCGCACCGCGCCTGGTGGCCGCGGGCGTCGCTGCCTTTCACGTCTCGGGCGGCGTCATCGACCGCCTGACGACGATGATCATCACCGGCTCCGAGTGGGGCGACGCCCACAACCTGAGCGGCGCGCGCGCGGTGAAAAACGTCGTCGACGTGCCGGTGATCACCGTCGGGCGCATCCACGACCCGGCGACCGCCGAGCAGATCCTCGCTCGCGGCGACGCCGACATGATCGCCATGGGCCGCCCTCTCCTCGCCGACCCCCGACTGATCGAAAAGCTGGCGGGCCGGGCTCAGTCGACCCTGCGGCGCTGCATCTCGTGCGAGAACTGTGTCGATTCGATGGAGCGGTCGACGATGAACTGCGCCGTCAACGCGCTTTGCGGTCGCGAGGCCGAGCTGCGGCCGACGAGGGTCGAGCGCGCCAAGCACGTCGTCGTAGTCGGCGGCGGCCCGGGCGGACTCGAAACCGCGCGCGTCGCCGCCGAGCGCGGCCACCGGGTGACGCTGTTCGAGCGACAGCGCTACCTCGGCGGAGCTCTGGTGATGGCGTCGACCGTCCACCCCGAAAATCAGCCGTTCCTCGATTACCTGTTGCGCGAGGTCGAGCGGCTGCCGATCGAGGTGCATCGCGGCCGCGAGATCGGCGCCGACGAGGTTTGCGCGCTGCAGCCGGACGCCGTCGTCGTCGCCAGCGGCGGACGAGTGGTGGCGCCGTCGATCCCGGGCGACGAGCGGAGCCACGTCTGGACCGGCAGCCAACTGCGGCAGTTCCTCGCCGGAACTCTACCGCGTGAGGAACGAGGGCGCCTACCCTGGTGGCTGCGCCCGGCGCTGCCGTTCGCCGCCGCAGCCTCGGCTCAGTTGACGCCGCCGCGCCTGCGCCGGCTCGCCGCCCTGTGGATGCCGCTCGGCAACCGCGTCGTCGTCGTCGGCGCCGACCTCGCCGCGGTCGAGCTCGCCGAGTTCCTCGCCGGCGCCGGTCGCAGCGTGAGCCTGATCGACGGCGGCGACCGGCTCGCCCCCGAAGTCGGTCACAAGCGCCGCATGGAGCACATGAACAAGCTCGACCGGCTCGGCGTCGCGGTCAACAGCGGCGTCCGCTGCGAACGCATCACCAGCGGCAGCGTCGTCCTCGTCCCCGAGCACGGCGAGCGCCGCGAGATCGCCGCCGACTCGGTCGTTCTCGCCGGAGAGGTCGAAGCCGATACCGGCTTGCTCGACGCGATCCGCCCGCGCGTCGGCGAAGCCCACGCGGTCGGCGATTGCACCGGGCTCGGCTTGATCCGCAAGGCAACCGAAGATGCGATGCGGGTCGCCTGCGCCCTCTGACAACGACTAGGGAAGCAGCGGCAACCCGGCGATGCCGACGTCGATGCGGTCGACGCCGCGAACCGGAAGGCCGAACGCGTCGACAGCGAGCAACGGGACATAGAGAGTCGTTTCGCCGAACGCCTCGGTTCCCCAAGCCAGATTGGCGAAGACCCGCGAGCCGGAGGCGAGAAACTTGACGAGCTCGGACTCGCCCGCCGGCAGCACCCAGACCGCGCTCTCTTCGAGCATGAAGTCGGACTCGGTATCGAAGATCACGTAGAGGTTGCCCTCGACGTCGAAAGCGAGACCGTCGCCGAACAAACCCCGTCGCTCGACCAACGGTTCGAGCTCGCCGAATCCCTCCTCGTCCACGCCAACCCTGAAGAGACCCGCGACCGGGTCCACCAGCGGAAGATCGGGTCGGCCGCACAGGAGCGCGATACTCTCGGTCGCGAGGTAGAGCCAACTGCCGCTGGCATCGAAGGCCAAGCCGTTGGCACCGCCCTGCGTCGCAACGTCCGTGGTCAGCACCGCGTCGACGGTTTCGCTCGCCGGATCGTAGCGAACGACGATGCCCGCGCACGGATCGCTGAAGTAGACCTTGTCGTCGTGGCCGATGGCGACGTAGTTGGGCGAATCCAGGTCGGTGCCGTCTACCGCCGTCAGCACGGTCTCGACCTCGCCCTGCTGCGACACCCGCAACAAAGCCCCGGCAGCGGTGGCGCGGGGGTCGACCACCCACAAATCGCCGTCGCGATCGAGCGCCACCCCGAGCGGCCCGACCAGCGCGTCGCCGGCCAGGTCGGCCAAGGCCGCGTTGCCGCTCGGGTCCATCTCGATCAGAGCGCCGTCGACCGCGGTCGTACCCGCCGCCAGCCCGAGCACCAGCCGGTCGCCGACAAAGGCGCCATCCTCGGTGGTGGCGAGAAACACCTCGCCGTCGTCGCCTTCGGCGGTGTACCCCGCTTCGCGCAGAAACTGCGGAATGTCGCCGAACTCCTCGGGATCCAGCGGCTCGTCGAGAACCGCCCGGCTGACCAGGCTCGCGCTCGCATCGCCGGTCGTCGCCGACAGCTCGTTGACCACGGGAACGATCCCGATCGTCCAGTCGACCTCGGCGATTCCATCGCCGCCGGTGGTGACGGTGATCTCGCGCTGCCCGCTCCCCACCGAGCCGCCGCCGCGCTCGACGGTGAAGACCACGTCGACCCCGGCGCGCCCGCCCCCGCCCGAGTCCGCGGCGCGCACCGAAACGGCGATCGGTACCCCGGCCTCCGCCGCGGGCGGCGCGTCCTCGACCACCTCCAAAGCAATCGCCCCGCCACCGTCGTCGTCGCCGCAGCCGGCCAGAGCCACCAACCCAACCGCCAGGAGAACCGAAGACAACCGAACCATCCACGCAATCGCTCGCATCCGCCCCTGATGGCAGATCGGCAATTGCGCGGCAAACGAACCGACTCCCCCGCCGCGTGCACTCCTTGTGCGCCAATCGCTTACCACTATAGTCTCACCCCGCAATGGAGGATTTTGCAGCATTCGTCGCCACCCACCTGCGGCGATCGAGAGTCGAAATCTGCCAGCGCTGGCTCGACCAGCTCACCGACCTGCTGCCGGTAGACCAGCGGCAGATCTTCCCCTCGAGCACCCTGCTCGACCATATCCCGGTCCTGCTCGTCGAGATCGCCGACTACATCGAGACACCGCACGAGAGCGAAGTGACGATGAGCTCACGGGTCACCGCCAAGGCGACCGAGCTCGGCCTGCTGCGCCACGCGCAGGACGCCTCGGTCCATCAGATTCTGCGCGAGTACGATCTGCTGGCGACGATTCTCGAGTCAACGGTCGCCGACATCGCACCGCAGTACGCGGGCGATGTCTCGCCCCTCGAAACCGTGCGCACGATGCAGCGGGTGGCGCGTTCGGTACGGGTGCTCATGCAGACGACGGTCGACACGTTTCTCGCCAAATACGACGAAACCATCGACGAGCAGCGAGCTCGATTGCGCGATTTCAATCAGGCATTGAGTCACCAACTGCGCAACCCGATGAACGCACTACGCCTGGCAGCGGGCCTGCTCGACCCGAACGACGACGAGCATTCTCCCGAACAAAGACGCGTCGTCGAGCTCGTGCAGTCCGGCGTCAGTCGCACCCAGCGGGTCCTCGAAGAGCTCGAACGCTTGTCCGGCACGCGCGACGAGAACGACATTCCCTCGGCGGCGGCGCAAGCGATCGACCTCCGCGCGGTCATCGAAGATTCGGTCGGCCAACTGTTCAACGTCGCCAAGGCACGCGACATTGGGATCGTCCTCGAAGAGAAAATGCCCGAAATCACCGTCGACGCCGGCAAGCTGGAGCTGATCGTCGTCAACCTGGTCGCCAACGCAATCAAGTACAGCGATCCCGACAAGGCCGAGCGCAACGTTTGGATCACAGCCGATCAACGCGGCGCCGACTCGATCGAGATCCGCGTCAAGGACGACGGACTGGGAATCAGCGCGGAGGCGCTGCCGCACATCTTCGAGCGCGGATTCCGCGCGCACCAACACCTCGACGACCGTCACGAGGTCGACGGCGAGGGACTCGGCCTCGCCATCGCGCGCGGTTGCGCCGAGAGCATCGGCGGCAGCATCGAAGTGCAATCGCGCCCCGGCGAAGGATCCGAGTTCACCGTAGTTCTTCCGCGTTCCGAGGCCCGCGCCGAGGTCGGCGGCGAAGCCGGGGCCGGGTAGCCAATCGACCGCGCTACCGGACACGAGATGGCCACCGCTCTTTTGCTCGACGACGACCCCGAGGCACTGGAAGCCCTCAACGTCCTGGTGCAACGACACGGGTTGCGCACCGTGACCGCCACTACACTCGCCGAAGCCGCGGCGAAGCTCGAGGCCGAGCAACCGGAGCTCATCATCTCCGATCTGATGCTCCCCGACGGCCAGGGCTTGGAGCTGCTCGACGCGATCGAGCCGCCCTACGACCCGGAGCTGATCCTGGTTACCGGACACGCCTCGGTGGAGACCGCGGTCGAGGCTCTGCGGCTCGGTGTCGGCGACTACCTGACCAAGCCGATCGACCTCAATCGCCTGCAGGTGGTGCTCAAGAACTTCACCCGCACCCTCGACTTGAAGCGCGAAATCGGCTCGCTGCGCAGCGAGCTGCGCGACCTCGGCCACTTCGGCAAGCTGGTGGGCACTTCCCCCGACATGAACGCCGTGTTCGACCTGATCGCCCGCGTCGCCCCGCGCGATGCTTCCGTCCTGGTCACCGGCGAAAGCGGCACCGGCAAGGAGCTCGTCGCCTCGACGATCCACGCTCTCAGTCGTCGTCGCGACGAGGAGTACATCGCGCTCAACTGCGGCGCCGTATCCGCGTCCTTGATCGAGAGCGAGCTGTTCGGACACGAGCGCGGTAGCTTTACCGGAGCCGAGCGTCTGCACCGCGGACACTTCGAGCGCGCATCCGGTGGCACCTTGTTCCTCGACGAGGTGACCGAGATGCCGATCGAGCTGCAGGCCAAGCTGTTGCGGGTTCTCGAGTCGGGCAAGCTCACCCGCGTCGGCGGCGAGACCCCGATCGCGATCGACGTGCGCATCGTCGCCGCCACCAACCGATCACCGGACGAAGCCGTGTCCGAGGGAAAGCTGCGCAGCGACCTCCTCTACCGCCTCAACGTGTTTCCGATCGAGCTGCCGCCACTGCGCAAACGAGGCCGCGACATCGAGCTGCTCGCCTTGCACTTCCTCGACGCGCTCAACGCGCAATCGTCGAGCGAAACGCGATTCGGCAACCGTGCGGTCGACGCCCTGCTCGCCTACGAGTGGCCCGGCAACGTGCGCGAGCTGGCCAACGTCATCCACCGCGCCCACATCCTCGCCGACGACGAGATCGGCCCGGAGCATCTTCCCACCCAACTCGTCGCCAGCTCGACCGCGCGACCGGCCGGGGGGGATCCGCGGAAGACGGTGCGTGTACCGCTCGGCGCACCGCTCGCCGATATCGAAAAGACAGTGGTCATCGCGACCCTGAAGCTCTTCGACGGCGACAAGCAAAAGACCGCCGACACGCTCGGGATCAGCCTGAAGACCCTGTACAACCGCCTCAAGCTCTACTCCAGCGACGCCGACTGAGCCGGCAACGGCTTCCCCGGGCGGCGCGCCGACGCGTGCAACCCGCACATTCGAGCGGAACGTTTTTCAAACCGCTTGAAGATACTTCCACCCGGCGCGGCGATCGTACCCGGCATGAGGTTGCACGTTTACCGCTCCCGGGCTGGCACGCGGTTTGCCTTCTCAAAGAACAACTGGCTTTCGCAGCGAGCGCGCCGTTCCTCGGGACGAAGGAAACAGGCGGGAGTGTTGGGAACGGACGTTCGCTCGAAGACCGGACGCAATCGGAGGGGCCACGGCAGACCCGCGATCGGGCCGATCGAGGGCTGTTTGAAGATTTTTCAACCAAACATCCCACGAGAGTGAGGAGAAGGAGGGCACGATGGTAAGGAAACTGACGACGGTAGGTGTGGCGCTGCTCGGAATCGCTGTGATTACGGGACCGGCGTTCGGGCAACGCAACGTCCCGAAGAAGGCGAACAAGTATCAGGCGACGATCATTCAGGGCGTCGAAGCCTGCACCGCGGCGAATACGACCGCACCCGGAATCCTCAGCACTCCGGCATGCGACCCGGTGGTTCCCAGCGACCCGCTCTGTGTCTTCGACGCGAAGGGCGGCGGTAAGGTCCTCGCTAAGTCGAAGGACGACGTCAAGATCCAGGCGAAGTTGAAGAAGCTGGTCAACGAGGGAATCAACAGTTGCGAAGGTGCGACCCTGTGCGCCGTCGCTTCGGTGCGAACCACCTCCGATGCCTGCACCAGCGGCAACCCGTGCACGACCGAGGATCAGGAAGATCTCCCGCTCGGCGTAGCCTGTTGCACCGTCCAGAAGGGCAAGTGCAAGATCAAGACGACCATCAACACCGCGCTGCCGGGAGCGCTCGTCCCCGGTAACCGCACCGAGATCATCGTCGGTCAGGTCGGGATTTTGCGTACCACTGGTCCGGCACCGAGCGGGCCCGCTTTTCGCGCAGGACTCCTGTTCGAGTAGCTGTTTGTCCTCCTACTCGACCTGAAGCCAGCAGCTCAGACTGCTGACCCACCGGTGAAGCGCCGCATCGAAAGATGCGGCGCTTCTTCTTTGCGTCCGGCTCAATCGCGAGACGCGGTCGACGCCAGCCATTCTTCGAGGATGGGGTCGAACGCGGGATCGCGCGGCACCCAATGATCGCAGTCGAGCCCGACGACCGTGCCGCCCGCCTCCTCGACGTGCTCGATCCACTTCCTGGAGTGAAACGGAAACGGTTTCTTCTTCCCGTAGGCGAACAACAGCGGCACCGTCGGCCAGTAGTCGGCGGCGCGCGCCTTGGCGCGGCCGCTGAACAGGTCCGCCCAAGCGTTGCGGTAGGGGTAGTTCATCCAACTGGTGATTCGCGACACCGGCATCGGCGCGCCCATTCGGCCGGCAAGCGATCGCGTCATCGCATCGCCCAGCCCGCCGTCGATCGCAAACGCGGCGATCAGCCACCACTGATAGGCGATGATACCGCACATCGCGAGCGGGCTCGGCTCGACGTGCGGCGCGATGTCGAGACCGGCGACTCGCGTAACCAGGTGCGGGTGCTGTTGGTGAAGGATATACCCCCAGAAGCAACCCCAATCGTGCAAGATCAAGGTAACCGGGCGGGAGGGAGAGACTTCCTCCAGCAGCGCCGCCAGGGCGGCGACGATCTCGTCGGTCCCGTACCCCCAACGCGCGGTTCGCTGCCCGTCGAAGTTGGGCATCGTCGTGCGCACACAGCGATAACGCCGCGACAGCAGCGCCACCTGGCGGTCCCACAACGAGGCGTCGTCGGGCCACCCCTGAAGGAAGAACAGGACGGGGGCGTCCTCGGGCCCCTCCACTACCGGTTCCAGTCGCAAGCTCATCGGCGGTCCCCTTTCTTGCCGCCGGCGACGCGGCGAACCGCCTTATACGCGCCGAACCGGAAACCGCGCAATCCGCTATCGCGACTGGTATGCCGCCCGGCTATCGAAGCACGGCACATCCTGGCGTAAGAATGGACGGCGATGGGAACCCGTGACCGAACCCGACCCGACGAGTCGCGCAAGCCGGGGATGATCACCCCCGAAGGCCACCGCGCGATCGAGCAGCAAGTCGACCGCCTATGGGCCGAGAGTCGCAAGCTGGCAGAGGCGGTAGCCGTCGCCGCCGCCGAGGGAGACCGCTCGGAGAACGCCGAGTACACCTACAGCAAGATGAAGCTCGCCCAGGTCCATCGGAAACTGGGCTTTCTCTCGCGCCGACTGCAGGTGTTGAAGATCGCGCGAATCCCGCCACCCGACGACGGCACGGTGCACTTCGGCTGCTGGGTCGAGCTCGAGGACGACGAGGGCGGACGGCACGTCTACCGGATCGTCGGATCGGACGAAACCAAGCTCGAGCTCGGCCACATCAGCGCCGATTCACCGGTCGCGCGAGCGCTGATCGGACGCCAGCTGGATGACGAGGTGAGCGTCGCGCGCCCCAAAGGCGACCTCGAAGCGACGATCGTCGGCATCTACGTCCGCGAGCCGGAGTAAACCTCATACCACGGGTGAACACGGTCGACACGGACCGTATTTCCCGAATTCGGGAATTCGTCGCCCGACAAGCCAGCTCCCTTCCCTGCCGCCCGGTTGGCGCAGCGCTTGCTCCGACGTCTGGGAACAACCGCACTGGAGGGGACGAGCATGAGCGTCAAGGTCGCTGACCTGATGACCGAGAACACCATCACCGCGCAACCGCACCACTCGATTGCGCACGTGCGAAAGCTGATGGAAACCAATCACATCCACGCGATTCCGATCGAAGGACCCGACGGCGATGCGGCCGGTATCGTCAGCGCCAAAGATCTCGCGGCCGACCACAAGGAAAACTCACCGGTCAGCCGGGTCATGACCGAGAAGGTCTACACCATCCCGCAGTACAACGGAGTCCACCAAGCCGCG
>JAUIGL010000023.1 GCA_030430165.1 bacterium
ACCCCTCGGGCAGTAACTCCTTGATCACTGCCCACTCGTCCGCCGCCACCCCACCACCGCTCATGCCCCACAGGCTATGCCAATCAGGCAAATCCTGCAATCTTTAGGTTAACGCATATGCCCCCTAGCCCCCTCCTTGGTAAGGAGGGGGGCCCCTTGGGCGTGTCTCTCATCACAGCCCGCCAATCAAACGGACCCACTCCCCTCGGCCGCTGCTTTTTGACAGCGAGCATCGAATTCCGCGAGAATCCCCGGCTCACGACCACTTTCGTGGCCAACGGAGAAGGAAGAGGAGACGATGGCAGACGAAAAAGCGAAGCACGGCCTGGGAACGATGGCGCTGCACGCCGGCCAGGAGCCGGATCCGGCGACCAACGCGCGCGCCGTGCCGATCTACGCGACCACCTCCTACGTGTTCAACGACACCGAGCACGCCGCCAACCTCTTCGGGTTGGCCGAGTTCGGCAACATCTACAGCCGCATCATGAACCCGACCAACGCCGTGCTCGAAGA
This sequence comes from bacterium, assembly GCA_030430165.1. Taxonomy (GTDB): domain Bacteria; phylum Desulfobacterota; class Binatia; order HRBIN30; family CADEER01; genus CADEER01. Next base: position 514 of record JAUIGL010000023.1, read on the forward strand.
GCGCCTGGCGGCGATGGACGGGGGCGCCGCCGGGCTCGCCTTCGCCTCCGGCCAGGCCGCCGTCAACGCGGCGATCCTGACCATCTGCCACTCCGGCCAGAACTTCGTCTCGGCGACCAGTCTGTACGGCGGCACCTGGACCCTGTTCACCCAGACCTTCCGCCAGCTCGGTATCGAAGTCCGCTTCTTCGACCCCGACAAGCCGGAGACGATTCGCGACCTGGTCGACGAGAACACGCGCTGCGTCTACTTCGAGAGCATCGGCAACCCGAAGAACGACGTGCCGGATTTTCGCGCCATCACCGACATCGCGCACGAGCTCGGACTGCCGACCCTGTGCGACAACACGGTGATGACGCCCTGCCTGCTGCGACCGATCGAGCACGGAGTCGACGTCGTCATCTACTCGACGACCAAGTTTATCGGCGGACACGGAGTACACGTCGGCGGCGCAGTCATCGACAGCGCGCAGTTCAAGTGGGCCGACGACCCCGAGCGCTGGCCGGAGTTCTGCGCGCCCTCCCCGTCCTACCACGGCGCCGTGTTCGAAGAGGCGCTGCGGCCGATGGGCAACATCGCCTACATCATGCACATGCGCACGCACTGGCTGCGCGACACCGGCGCGGCGATGAGCCCGTTCGCCGCCTTCGTCACCCTACTCGGGTTGGAAACACTCCACCTGCGCATGCCGCAACACTGCGCCAACGCGCTCGAGGTCGCCAAGTTCCTCGAAGGCCACGACCAGGTCGAGTGGGTGAACTACCCCGGCCTGCCCAGCCACAAGGACCACGCCGCGGCCAAACGCTACCTGCCCAAGGGAGCCGGCTCGATTCTCGGCTTCGGCATCCGCGGCGGCGAGGCCGCCGGCAAGAAGTTCATCGAGAGCGTCGAGCTGGCCAGCCATCTCGCCAACATCGGCGACGCCAAAACCTTGGTCATCCATCCGGCGTCGACCACCCACTCGCAGCTCAGCGCCGAGGAGCAAGTCCAGGCCGGAGTGTCACCGGAGTACGTGCGCGTGTCGGTCGGTATCGAGGACGCGGAGGACATCATCGCCGACCTCGACCAAGCGCTGCGCGCCAGCGCCGGTTGAGAACGAGGATGGCCGGTGCCGAGCACCGGCCATCTCCTTCGGAAAACGGCAGGTCCGACAGTGACCGACATCGAGAGCTCGGATTCGCAACGACACGCGCGGCCGCTGCGACACGCCCAGTACTGGACCGATCGCCGCGAGCTCGCACTCGCCGGCGGGGCGCGGCTGCCAGAGGTCACCGTCTGCTACGAGACCTACGGCGCGCTCAACGAGGCGCGCGACAACGCCGTCCTGATCTGCCACGCGATCAGCGGCGACTCGCACGTCGCCCGCCACGATGACGACGACGATCCCGGCTGGTGGGAGATTCTGGTCGGCCCGGGCAAGCCGATCGATACCGAGCGCTACTTCGTCATCTGCTCCAACGCGCTCGGCGGCTGCCGCGGTACCACCGGCCCCAACTTCACCGATCCGCAAACCGGCCGCCCCTACGGCGCCGATTTTCCGGTGGTGACGGTCGGCGACATGGTCGAGGTGCAGAAACGCCTGGTCGAGCATCTCGGGATCGAGACCCTGCGCGCCGTCGTCGGCGGCTCGCTGGGCGGGCTGCAGGCGGTCGAATGGGCGATCCAGGCGCCGCTCCGACTGTGGGGCTGCGTGCCGGTCGCCGCCGCACCGCGGCTGAGCAGCCAGGGAATCGCCTTCGACGTGGTCGGCCGAAACGCGATCCGCCACGACCGCAACTTCAACGGCGGTCAGTACTACGACGGCGACGCACCCGAGGCGGGCCTGGCTCTGGCCCGCATGCTGGCCCACATCACCTACCTCTCCGACGAGTCGATGCGCCACAAGTTCGACCCGACCCGGCTCGAGCCGCGCGCCGTCGACAGCGCCTTCGAGAGCATGTTCTCGGTCGGTTCCTACCTCGCCCACCAGGGGGACAAGTTCGTCGAGCGCTTCGACGCCAACAGCTACCTCACCCTGTCGACGGCGATGGACCTGTTCGACCTGGGCGACAGCCCGCAAGCGCTGCGCCAGTCGCTCGGCGCCACCGCCTGCCACTGGCTCTTCCTCAGCTTCTCGACCGACTGGCTGTATCCGCCGCAAGCGTCGCGCCAGCTGGTCGACGCCCTGGTCGCGCAGACCAAGCCGGTGAGCTACTGCAACATCGACAGCACAGCCGGGCACGATTCGTTTCTGTTGCCGGAGAGCATGGAGCTCGGCGGCCAGATGATCGGCGCCTTCCTCGCCCACGTCGGGCGCGACCCGACGCCGGCGCGACCGCAGCCGGCGAAGACCAGCGAGGCCACCAACATCTTCGACGCGATGCGGGTGCAGCACGAGACCGTCCTCGACCTGGTGCCACCCCACGCCAGCGTCGTCGACCTCGGCTGCGGCCACGGCGAGCTGATGGACCTGTTGCGCACGACCGGACGCGGCCCGCTGCTCGGGATCGAACGCAGCCAAACCGCGGTCGCCGAGTGTGTCGGACGCGGCCTCGCGGTGATCCACGCCGACATCGAGAACGGACTCGGATCGATCGCCGACGAGAGCTACGACGTCGCCATCCTGTCGCAGACCCTGCAGTCGATCGCCGACGTCGCCGGCGTCCTCGACGAGCTACTGCGCGTGGCGTCGAAGGGAATCGTCAGCTTCCCGAACTTCGCCTACAAGCCGATGCGCGAGATGTTCCTCAACGAAGGGCGGGTGCCGAAAGCCAAGGGCTTCTACAGCTACGAGTGGTACGACACCCCGAACCGCCGGTTCCCTTCGATCCTCGACTTCCTCGAGCTGTGCGACGCGCGCTCGATCCGGGTCGCCGACGCGATCTACCTGGAATCGCAGAGCGGTCGCCGGATCACCGAGGATCCGAACCTCAACGCCGACGTCGCCATCGTATCGCTGGCGCGCTGACGCGCGCGGTAGCCGGAGGCGCCGGCCCGGCCCCCGCCTTCACATGCTGTTTCTGCGCCGATCGCTCATCAGCAGGAACAGCGGGTAGGAGAAGGCGAAGGCAACGGTGAAGGTCAGCACCAAGTAGACCCACCAATGCCGCATCCCGAGCCGCCGCGCCTCGAAGAAGGACCACACCAGGAAGGCGACGGTGCCGACGGCGAGGTCGTTGGACAGCGAGCTGGCGGCGCTGTTGGCATGGCCGGCGGCGATGAACTCGCCGACGTCGAAGCTGCCCCCCGACTCGGCCATGAACTGAAGGTTGAAGTACCAGGTCGCGATCAGCCCAATCACCGCGAGCACCGCATAGGCAATCTGCTTTGGCGTGAGGTTCACTGCATTCCTCCCGGATCAAGCGGACCGGCGCGACTTGAGGAAGTCGAGCAACTGGCGGTCGTGCCGGCTCGACGCGCTGAGCGGGCCGATCGACGGCTCCCAGCGCGGTGGCGAGGCAGCCTGCGGCTGATCGCCCATCACGGTCACTCGCTGGATCACCCGCTCGCCCTCGAAATCGTTGAGCACGTGGTGCTGGGTGCAGCGGTTGTCCCACATCGCCACCGTGCCCTTGCTCCACCGGTAGCGCACGGTGAAGCGCGGACTGGTCGCCCAGCGCGTGAGAAAGCCGAGAACCGCATTGCTCTCGTCCGGGTTGAGCTCGACGATGCGGCGGGTGAAGTGCTCGTTGACGAAAAGCGACTTCTTGCCGGTGTCGGGGTGCACGCGCACCACCGGGTGGATCGCCATCTGATCGCTGCGGCCGTGGGCGTGGGCATCGTGCAATGCGGTCAGGCCTTCGCAGAAGTCGCGCATCGCCGGCGACAGCTCGTCGTAGGCCTTGTACATGTTGGCCCACATCGTGTCGCCGCCGACTTCCGGGCACTGCACCATGTGCAGGATCGCCAGCAGCGAGGGCTGCTCCTGGCAGGTGAGGTCGCTGTGCCACTCGTCGGCGATCGCGCCCTGCCCGCCCTTCGCATGCAGCTCGAAGAACTCCGGCCGCTCGGCGTTGAAGTTGAGGTTGGGGTGCGACTCGAGCTCGCCGAAGAGCCGGCCGAAGGCGATGTGCGTGTCGGGGTTCAGCTTCTGGTCCGGGAAGAACAACACCAGGTGCTCGCACAACAGCTGGCGGATCAGCTCGGCCTCGCGCGGTCCCGCTTGGTCGAGTTGCAACCCGCGGATCTCAGCCCCGAGAGAGCCGGAAAGCCGCCGTACCTCCAAGTCGCTCACTTGCATCGCACCGTGCCCCTTTCACCGCGGCGAGCCGCGCAGAGTCGATGACAAGTCGTAGCGCCATTTGCAGCCCAAGACAAAACCGGCGGGGTCTTCAGAGTGGATTCCGGCTTCCACCGGAATGACGGGGGTTTGGCTCACGCGGCGTCATCCCGGCGAAAGAGACTGTCGATTCTCGCGTCACGCTGCTCACTCGACGCCGCGAAAGCGACGCAGCCTGATCGCGGCACGGCCGCGCTCGCCGGCGAACCAATCCTCGCCGGCGGCGCCCTGGACGACACCGACCTCGATTTCGACCGGCCCTTCGACCGCCGGCGGATCCACACATAGGGGGATTTTGAGTGACGCCCCGGGCGCGAGATCGAACGGCAACCGGGCACGGCCCTCGCCGCCGATCGGCGTGCCATCCGCGCCGCGCCAGCGGTAGGCAATCTCGACCCGCTCTCGGCGGTTGCCGCCGAGCACCGGCCAGGCTCGCGGCGAGCGATTCTCTACCTCCGCCTGCAGTCGAAACGGAATCCCCTGCATTCCAACCTCGGCCGCTTCGACACGCACCGCGGCGAGCCGCTCGGCGGCCGGGACAGGGGTGACCGGAGTGCCCAGCAGCGTCGTGCGCTGCTGGGCGAGGGCGAGAAACTTTCGGCGCAGCTCGGGGTCCGAGAGCCCTTCGAGCTCGATCACCAGATGGGCGTCGACGAACCCGAGCTCGCGGGCCGAGGCGAGATCGAGCCACGCGTTGCGTTGGTCGACCTCCATCGCCGGCGCGTAGAGAATCGTGTGACGCAGACCAGCCACCCTCTGCAGCAGCTCGATCGCCCGCGGATCCGGCAGGGCGTCAATGATCGCCAAGAGCTCGGCTCGCTGGCGCGGCTCGAGCTCGCCGATGCCGTTGAGCGTCGGCCGCCAATGGCCCGAGCTGCGCAACATCGCCTGCGCCTGGGCGAGCTGCCAGTCGAGCCGGCAGGTATCGAAGGGAATCTCCAAGACCGCGCCCTCGGGCTGACGGTCGAGCAGATCGTAGACCCCGTGCGGGCCGACGGCGCGCTTGACCACCTTGATCGAACGACCGCCGAGCAGGCCGCTCTCCCACGCAAAAGCGACGCCGCAAGCCAAGGCGATCGCCCAGGCCAGGCGCGGGCGGCCCGACCAGCGCGCCAGTCCGTCGACGCCGGCGGCGGCGAACACGGCGACCGCAAAAACCAGCAAGAACACGAAGTGACTCGGCAACAGCGAGGTCGCCGCTGCCGGGAATACGTCGCCGAGGTACCGCCAGGACCAAGCGAGCGGGCCGCCCGCCGGCCCGCGCGCCAGACAAGCGGCGACTGCGGCGACAGCCAGCATGGCGACGCGAACCACCCGGTGGCCTCCGGCGAAGTAGGCGCCGAGCAACCCGAGCGACAGCACAGCCCAGCCGAGCCGAGCTGGGGTCGCCAGTGCCGCGGCGGGGTTGGGTCCGCGGCTCGCCTGGCTTACCAGGTCGCTCCACGCACCGATCGAGCCGAGCAGGCCGAGCTCTCGCGACCCGCCGGTTTCGCTCGCCACCAGGATCGCTCCGTCGGCGACCCCGGAGGCGATCGGCGCCACCATCCAGCCGGTCGCCAGGCACACCAGGAACAGCACCGCCAGCGCGCGCCCGGTCGAGTGCGACGCCGAGCTCAGAGTCGCCGCGGCGAAGACCAGGGCGAAGAAAGGGACGGCGTAGACGAAGATCGCGCCGCACGCCGCCTGCCAGATCAGCAAAAGCACCGCCGCGGCGAGCGCAGCCGCACCACCGCGGCGCGACCAGCGGTCGAGAAAGATCAGCCCCAAGGCCAGGTACTGACCGGCGGCCAGCGACGGCGTCAGAACCGCCACCACCCGCGCCGCGCAGAAGGCGTAGACGAAGCCGGCGAGGAGCGCCGCAGCGCGACTGCCGCCGAGCTCGCGCGCCAGGGCGTACATCGCCGCACCGCTGAGCGCGAAGTTGGCCCAGAGATTGAGCTGGTGGGCGGCGATCGGGTTGTCGGTGACCGCCAGCAAGGGACCGAACAAAAGCAAGTGGCCGAGCCGCGGAAAGACGGCGCGCAGGCTCTCGTCCATCGGCTGCAACACGTTGGCATCCCACAGCGACGCCGACGAGGTCAGCGCGTGCCAGTCCCAGGACAGCGCCCACAAAAACAGGTCGGTGTTGGGCGTCAGCAGCCACGAGCCGAGCGATCGCGCATCGACCACGGTCGAGCCCGGCGCATCGAACAGCGGCGCCAGCAACAGGCGCGCCGCTACCGCGAAGAGGAGCACCACGGCCAGCCCCTCGGCGATGCGGCGCCCGCGACTTGACGGGTCTCGGCTCACCCCTGCCAGCCCCGATCGGTTGGGAATCGCTCGTCGCTCTCGAAGTGGGGATCCACTGAAGTCCGTACCCTGCCGTCAACGACCCGTCGAAGGGATGGGCCGATCGGCGCCAACAGTGGCCCCTTGCAACCGCGCGCCAGTTGCGGAGAGTAGCAATCGATGTTTTTCGGAACAACGCGCCGAGTCGAGCGAGCGCTGCTCGCCCTCCTGCTCGCCTGCCTGCTCGCCGCCGGGTGCCGATCGGCGGAAGTCGGCGAACCGCTGCACGGAGTGCGGGTCAGCGGCACCCCTCGGCTCGCCGAGCCGCGCGGCCGCCTGGTAGTGCTCGGCATCGACGCCCTCCCCCCCGACCTGATCCGGCGGCTGGCTCGCGCCCGACTGCTGCCCTCGTTCGCAGAGCTCCTGCGCGAGGGCACCAACGCCGACATCGACGTCCGTCCAGTCGGGCTGCCGCCGCTGTCGCCACGCATCTGGACGACCTACGTCACCGGTCAACTGCCACAGGACCACGGCATCCTCAGTTTCGTCGTCGACAAGGGAACCGATCGCGAAGTCCTCTACGACGCCTCGCACCGCAAGGTGCCGGCGCTGTGGAACATCGCCAGCCAGCTCGGCCGCAGCGTCGGCGTCGTCAACTGGTGGGCGACCGCCCCCGCCGAGCACATCGACGGCTTCGTCGTCTCCGACCTGTTCAGCGACGTCGAGATGGTTCTCCGCCCCGACAACATCCGCAAGAAGTCGGAAGTGGGCGCCGAGCGCCTGGTCTACCCGGTCTCGCTACTCGACAAGCTGCGCAAGATCCCACCGGCCCGCCGCATCGTCGGCGTCTCGCCACAGCGCGCCGAGGAAGTCGACAGCAAGATCCTCGAGCTCGCCCGGGTCGCCGTCGCGGACCACCCGGTCGACATTCTCCTCGTCTACATCCGCGCCTTCGACGAGCTCGCCCACCACGCCTGGCACACGCACGAACGGCGCAACGACGAACCGCCGGTCCACGATGCAATCGTCGACTATCTGCGCCGCGTCGATTGGCTGCTCGGACGGTTCGAGCGCCAACTCGGCGCCGACGATCACCTGGTCGTCCTCTCCGACCACGGTTTCGAACGCCAGGCCGACCCGCAGGAGCTCGGCGGGACCCACAAATCGGCGCGCACCGCTCGCGCCCTCTTTCTCGCCCGCGGGCCGAGAATCCGGCCGCGGGCGACGGCCGAGCCGATCTCGGCCGTCGACGTCCTGCCGATCCTGCTCGACCTCGCCGGTCTGCCCGCTGCCGAGAACATGCCGGGCCGGGTGCCGCGCAGCATCTTCCTCACCGGCGAATCGGAGGTGCTGGCCCGGGTCGAGTCCTACACCTCGCAAGCGGCGATGGAGCCGGTCGGCGGCGCCGGGGCCGACGAGACGATCAAGGAGCGGTTGCGCGCTCTCGGCTACCTCGAGGACGGGCATTGAACCACCGGTGAGCGCTTGCGCGGGTCGAGCGCGAACCGTAGCCTGGCCTCTTTATGAAGCGTTCCCTGCTAGCCGTATTGGCGGTCCTCACCCTGGCTGCGTGCAGCGACCCAAAGCCCGCGCCGCCGCCCAACGTCGTCCTGATCTCGCTCGACACCCTGCGCGCCCGCAACCTCGGATCGTACGGGCACCCGCGCGACACCTCGCCGTTCTTCGACTCGATCGCGGCGCGCGGCGCGCTGTTCGAGAACGCGGTGACGACCTCGACCACCACCGGACCGGCGCACATGAGCCTGCTGACCGGCCTCTACCCGCACGGCCACGGGCTGGTGACCGGTCTCGAGGCGGGCAAGGTGCCGGTCTCGGTGCCGCGACTGGCCAAGCTGCTCAAGGACGGCGGATACACCACCAAGGCGATCACCGAGAACGGATTCATCATCCGCGGCAGGGGCTTCGCTTACGGATTCGACGAGTACACCGAACACTCGAACGAACAGAAGAAGTCGGCCCCGGGGCTGGTCGAGGAATCGTTCGGCGAAGCCAAGGAGTGGGTCGCGTCCGCGCCGAAGGAGCCCTACTTCCTCTTCGTCCACACCTACCAAGTGCACCACCCGTACGAACCGCCGGCGGCCTATCGCGGCGTCTTCCTCGAGCGTGAGAACCACGCCGGCCTGCAGGAGGACCTGTACGACGCGGAGATCCTCTTCCTCGACAACCAACTCCGTTACCTCTTCAAGGCAGTCGAAGAGGCACCGGGCGAGCGCGACACCCTGTTCGTCGTAGTCTCCGACCACGGCGAGGAGTTTCGCGAGCACGGCGCCATGCAGCACGGCACCCAGGTCTACGAGGAATCGATACGCGTCCCCCTGCTCTTCTACGGCGCCGGCATCGAAACCCCGCGCCGCATCACGCGCCAGGTGTCGATCGTCGACGTCACCCCGACCGTGCTCGACCTGGTCGGGATTCCGACTCCGCCTACCCTCGACGGCGTCAGCTTGGCCCCCGCGATCCGCGACGGAGCCGAACCGCCCTCGCGACCGCTGTTCGCCGAGGCCCCGTCGCGCATGGAGTGGACGACCCTGATGTTCATGAAGCGGGTCGAGCCGATCAAGCTGGCGGTGCGCTTCGACGACAAGAAGTTCATCCTGCACCGGCCCGACTTCGGCAAAGCCGCGCCCCCTGTCATGTTCGACCTCAGCAAGGACCCGCGCGAGGAGAATCCGCTGCCGGTAACCGGCGAGGATCTCGAGCTGATCGAGGCCATGGCCAGCGACTACATGCAGCGCGAGCGGCTCGGGGCGAGCGCCAAGCAGGACGAGGAAACCTTCCGCAAAGAGGCCGACCCGGCGCTGGTCGAACGCCTGCGCTCGCTCGGCTACCTCGAATAGCCGGCCGACTCACCACGCCGCGCCGCGCCCGCCCTTTTGCAGTTGACCCCGGCCGTCCGCAGGCCGGAAACCCCCCGTAGCATAGGTGGTTCCACGAATTGCGCAGTCCGACGCGGACGGATATTCCACGTTGGATACGTGGTTCGACCGGTAGCCGAGTCGGCCGCAGGCTTTCGCTTGGAAAACTTACAAATGCCGTATAACAGTCCAAAGACACCCACCTGTACAACGACCGGAACCTGTCTATGCTACGAATCGACTACCGAATCCTCGCTCTGACTATCTTCGGCATTTGCGCTCTCGATGCTCCGGCGCGCGCCGCGAGCTGCCCTCAGATCCCGACCACATGTGTCGAGGCCGAGTCGGGCCAGCTCAAGCTCACCAAGCGACGCAACCGCATTCCGGTCCTCAAGTGGAAGGCCAAGGCTCTCGACGTGGCGATGGACGCGCTCGACGACCCGATCACGTCCGAAACCTACTCGTTCTGTGTGTACAGCGGTCTCGACGAACAGCTGCTGATGAACGTCGACATCGACCCGGGCAGCAACTGGAAGGGCGGCGTCAACAAGTACCGCTACCGCGACAAGACGGGAACCGCGGGCGGGATCAACGCCATCAACACCGAGCCGGGCAGCCTCAACGATGCCCAGCTACTGGTCAAGGCGCGCGGTGACGACGTCCTCACCCTCGGCTTCCCGTTCGAAGCCGGTCAGTTCCCCCTCCTGGTCCAGCTCGCCAACTTCGACAAAGGCGTCTGCTGGGAGACGACGTTCGAAGTGGCGCACTTCGTCAAGAACGAGGTGAACCGCCGCGGTGCGCTGCGCACCAGCGCCGTGTTCAAGCCGCTGCGCTGTCGCGAGGACGGCGGCTGCGCCGTCGAGCGGCCGCTGGCGGGAGCCGCGCTCTGTCGCGACCGGGTTGCGTCGGGCGGCGGCATGGCCAAGCGCATGAAGATCAAGCTCGGCGACATCACCCGCTGCCGCGGGCGCGAGGCGGTCGGCAAGACCGACGGCGAGTGCGACCCCGGCTTGTGCCCCGCCGAAGACCCGGCGTGCGCGGTTCTCGACACCCGGCTGCAGAGCGGCATGCTGCGCTCGATCGGCCACTACGAGACCAAGCTCGATCTCGCCTGCGACGACGTCAGCGTCGCCGCGGTCCAGGAAACCGAGCCCGGTTGGGGCGCCCCCTGCGACAACGCGCAGACCGTCGACCAGCTGATGGACTGCCTCGAAACCGGCGTGTGGGGCCAGTACGGCAACACCATGGGCGACGCCATCTTCGCCACCGGCGGAGTGCTCGACCCCGACCTGCTGCGCTGCCGCAAGGAGATCGCCAAGCAAACCCAGAAGTACTCCTCCAAGTTCAACATCATCCTGTACTCGTGCCGTCGCGCGCCGTTGGTGCGCGGCCGCTCCTGCGCCGAAGATCCACTGATCACGGCGCAGACCATTTTCGAGAACTACGTCAACAAGCTGCGCAATTCGTGCACCGACGACATGATCGGCCGCCTCGAGTTCGGTGCCCCCTGCGAGGGCTCGAGCTCGATCGAAGAGCTCACCAGCTGTCTCGGGCAACTGGCGCGCGACCTCGGTTTCCTCGGCGTCGACATCGCCTACCCCGAAGGCAACCAGCGCGCCGCCCAGGACGTAATCGTCCAACCGGAATAGCGCAGCTCTCGTCCCCCCTTACCAAGGGGGGACCTCAGGGGGGCAATCGGTTCGCGCTCAACCTCCCCCCGGACCCCCTCCTTGGTAAGGAGGGGGGATCGGTCCGGTTCGCTACGCTGGTAAGGAGGGGGATCGATCCGGTTCGCTACGCCGCCGACGCGCGCATCACGATCCGCCAATAGCTCGGCTCGACGCAGGCGTGGCGCAGGATGCCGCGTTCGCTCAACAGCTGGTGCATGCGCGGCAGATTGTAGTGCGGCACCGTCATCAGGAGATGGTGCTCGAGGTGGTAGTTCAGGTAGTTCGGCGCGACCACCAGGCGCTCCCACCACCGCGCCGGCACGGTGCGAGTGTGGTTCAGCGGATCGTCCGGATCCAAAGCCGCCGGTGTCATCGCGTGCTCGGCAATCGCCCGGATGCGGGTCACCAAGGTGTAGGTGGTGAACCAGGCGCCCACCCACAACAGGTACAACGCGGGGTGCCAGAGCAGCGCGACGATCGCGAACAGAACCAGGTTGCTGACCAGGACTCCAACCGCGGCGCGCCGCGCCGACGCGTCGCGACCGGCGCGGGCGAACGATCGCTTCCATGATGCCTTGGCGAACTTCCAACCGGTTTGCCCCGAAAGATCGCGCCACACCTTGCGCCGCAGGCTCTTCCTGGTGATCGGAAAGGGTGTGACCAGACCGAGGTCGGGATCCTCCGGGCTCGCCGTCTTGGTGTGATGTTGGAGGTGATAGGGACGGTAGCGGTCGGTATCGCTCCACACCGGATAAGCGGCCAGCCAGTTCCCCGCCCAGTCGTTGAGCGTCCGGTTGCGAAACAGCGCGTGGTGCGCCGCGTCGTGCATGATCGCCGCGCACGACAGCTGGCGACCGCCGATCAGCACCAGCGCGATCAGGATCGTCAGCGGATTGGGCCAGCGTGCCACCAGGGCGAACGAGGCGAACACGATCCCCCAGTTGACTGCGATCGAGACCCACGCGCGCAGGTCGCGCGGCAGCAACAGCTCGCGGATCTCATCGCGCGTCAGCGCGTCCTTCCAGGACACCGATTCCACTGCGGTCGGATTGTTGGTCATGGTCAGTCTCTCCCGGTCGACCCAGCTCAGCTCGCCAGCCGTGGTCGCCTGCCGTCGTTGGCTCCATCGACGGGGGCTCGCAGATACGGAACCCCCCACTTCTTCAACAGGTCCGCCCAAACCAGGCGGCCCTTGCGGTCGTAGTCGCGCATTGCCTCGAGTAATTGATCGCGCTCGACGCTCGGGCAGATCTCGTCGGGCAGCAGCGGGTCGCCGACCAGCTGGCGCAAGGCCTCCCCGCCGAGCAGAAACGACTCGACCATGGCACGCTCGCTGTCGAGCGTGTCGAGCCGCCCGGCCCCGTCCTCGATCTTGGCGAGCCATGACCGGTAGCCACGGCGCAACGCTGCGACGTCCCACAGGCCTCGAGCACGCCGATCCGCCTCGGCATCGAAATCGGTCAGCGAATACACCAGATCCGTCTGCGGCAGGCCGAGCGAGCGCAGCTCGCCGCGCACCGCCTCGACGGAGCCGGTCAGGTTGTCGGGTCGCACCCAGAGGGACTCGGCCAGCGACTCCATCCCCAGCAAGCGCAGCGCCCGCGCCCGGGCTCGGCGACCGCTGCGGTCGGTGGGCCCGATCTGAACTCCCACCCAGCCGCCGCTCCAGGTGCGGGTGCGCCGGTCGAGCCCGCGCCACGAACGCACCCGCTGGCCGATCGCGATCGAGCGCTCGCCCAAGCGATAGCAGCCGCGCTCGTCGCGCTGGATCTGGCCTCCGGCGAGCAATCTCGCCACCGCCACCCGGGTGTTGTTGGCGGAGATACCGAACAACTCACCCGCCTCGACCAGCACGCCGACCGGCATCACCGCGCCTTCGCGCAGGGTCGACAAAAGGTCGAGGATCAAGCTCTTGGCGATCGGCCTCACGAGACCGAGTATTACACTGAATGGGCCTTCCCAGTCAATACGGGTAATACGCCTCGACCTCGAGGCTCCGCGTCTACCGGTCTCCGCAGGCGAGCGGACGCGGTGCCTGCCGGGCGCGGAACGTGCCGATGCGGTCGCGGGTGGCGCCGCGGTCGCGCGTCACCTGTCCACCGAATTCGGCGCACTGTAGCGAGTCACCGACCTGCAGCTCGACCGCCAGCGATCCCTGCATCGGCTCGTCGAGCGAGAACGGCACCGACTCGCCGCGGCACACCGCCTTGAGCAGGCGCCGCGGCGCCAGGATCACCCGGCTGCACGGGCCGAGCTCGCCTGCGCGGTCGCGGTACTGGTAGCGGTCGACGCCCTCGCCGCGCGAGCGCGCGCTCCAGCCCTCGGCCGGGAGCGAGATCGTGCCGCGCTCACCGGTCGCGCGGTTGACGATCCGCAGCAGAGCGCCGTCGCGGTCCGGAGCAGCCCCCTGCATGGCAAATACGCTGCCGAGGAAGGAATCGCGCACCGCGAAGGTGAAGCGCCGCGAAGCCGGATCGCGCCAGCGCTCGCGCAACGACAGCGAGCGACCGAGCAGGCCCACCGGCATCGTCATTCGGTCGCACGCGTCGCCGACCTGATCCTCGTCGGCATCGCCCTGCGCGGGATTCGGCTGGTCGGGGCAGTTGTCCTGCTCGTCGGGGATTCCGTCGTCGTCTCTGTCGGGAACGCCGGTCGCCGCCGCAACCGTCGTGCGCGTGCACGAAGACCCGTCCGGGCAGGCGCTCGGTTCGGCGCAGGTCGCGGGCTGCCGCAGAATGCAGCGAGCGCAGTCGGCATCCTCGCTGCACGCGGGGCCAGGCAAGCCGTTGCAGGTCGCGGTCGCCGGGTCGCAATCCCCGGGCAGACAACTGGCGCCCGGCGCGCACTCGGTTCCGGCAGCGACGTCGCAGGCAACCGGCACCTGGCATTGGCCGGTCGGCGAAACGAAGACGCGGCCACGCAGCGCGTCGAGCAACGGATCCGAGTCGCCCTCCTCCGAAACCAGACCCAGCGTGGTCACCGTCGACGTGCAGGCGTCGTACACCTGCAGGACGATGCCCGCCACCTCGCCGTCGCCGGAGAGATCGCGATTGCCCTGATCGGCCTCGCGAGTGAGGAACGAGACCTTGCTGCCGGAGACGCGATACGGGTGGCGGGGATCGCACTGCGGGATACGGCAGGGAATCGCCGCGTGCCCCGAGTTGCGCAGCTCGCCCGAGGTCAGGTCGTAGACCTGCAGCACGAAATCGTCGAAGTCGTCGTCGCCGGTCAGCTCACCCATGCTCTGCCGATTGAGGTTGCGCTGCTGCAACGCCTCCGAGGTGCGAAAGGCCACCAAGCGGGCGCCGCAGATCGACGGCGCCGGCTCGCCGACGACGAGCTCTTCGACCGCCTGCCGTACGTTCACGACACTTCCAGGACTCGTTTCCCCCGGGTTGGCGACGACGTGCAACACCGACGCGGTGAGCTCGCCATCCGCATTCAAATCCTCCCCCTGCAGCGATTCCGGCACCGCCAGCACCGCCCAATCCTCGTCGACCGCGAGCAAGCGGTCGGCGGCGAGCCCGCTGGTCACCCACGCATCGACACCCGCCTGATCGGCGTAGGGGTGGAACTGCGCCTGGTTGTCGTCGAAGTCCCCATCGCCGTTGAAGTCTCTGGCGTTGTCCGCCTCGGCCACGATCGCGCCGACATAGCTGGGCGGTCCCGCAGGCAGGGTAATCGCCACCGCGGCGCGGCCGAGATTGCGCACCCCCGCGCCTTCGCTCCAAACGTGCACCACCTGATCCGCCGTATCGGCATCGCCGTTGAGCGGCCCGCCCGGACACAGAGTCGTTCCGATCTCCGACTCCGGGCGCAGCAGGCCAACCGCGATCCCGCCGAGGGGGTCGCTGCCGACCGATACCGCCGACGCGGGACATAGCGTGTGCATGCTGCCGGCGCCGAGGTCGAGCACCTCCAGCACCGCGTCGTCGACCGCACCGTCGGCGAAGAGCAGCGAATCGACTTCTTCGGCGTCCTCGACGAAACGGACGAAGACATCCCCCGCCTCGTTGGCGTCGGCCGGGCTGTCGACGATGTCGCCGGCAACCGAGGCGAAGGCGAAGCTGCCGCCATCGGCCGAGACGTCGACGCCGCGCGCGCCGAAATCGCCGGTCGATTGCTCGCCAGCGGCGGTCACACTGACCCGTTCGACGGCACCGCTGCGGAGATCGACGACGAACGAATCGTAGCGCTGGTTGTCGTCTTCGCCGGGTCCGAGCAGGTTGCCGGCCAGGCTCGAGAAGATGAGCCAGCGCCCGTCATCCGACATCGACGGCTTGTCCGACCGACCGTCGCCGTCGCCCCCTCCCGGCGCCGCGCTCACTCGCACCGTCGACGGCCGGCAAGCGCTGACGGAGCTACCGTCGAGGACGCAGCGGTCGCGCACGAAGACGTCCCTCGCCTGGTTGTCGTCGCCGGCGACGACGTCGCCGTCCTCGCTGGTAAAGGCAACCAGCCGCCCGCCGTCGCTGATCGCTGCCGGGACTCCGCGCCGCGGCGCGCTCGCCGCACCGAGGGTCACCCGCTCGACACTGCCAGTGACGCGATCGAACAAGTACCCGCCGCCCGCTCGCCGCCGCTCCGGACCGAGACCGAGCCCGACGAAGGCGACGAACCGACCGCTCGCGTCGATCGCCAGTCCCTCGGACCCGGCGCCATCGGTGGTAGCGCTCAGCCGCTGTGTGGTCGGCACGCAGCCGGCGACCACGGCGCCGTCGCTGACGCAGCGGTCGCGCAGGAAGGCATCCGCCACCCCGTTGGTGTCTCCCGGCACCAGATTGCTGGCCGCGCTGACGAAGGCGACGAAGCGACCATCGCGCGACATCGCGAAATCGGTGCAGTCGCCGTTGCCCGCCTGATCGCGATCGCCGAGGCTCACCCTCTCGGTAGTCGGCCGGCACCCGGCCACTGCCACCCCGCCGGCGACACAGCGATCGCGCAGGAAGACGTCCGCCGCCTGGTTGCGGTCGAAGTCTCCCGGGCCCGCCGCCGTCGGCGCGAGAAGGTTGTCGGCGAAAGAGGCGAAGAGAACGAAGCGACCGTCCTGCGAAACATCGGGCCGGCCGAAGGCGTCGTCGTTGGCCTCGAAGCCGTCGCGCGACACCGACACCCGGCTCAACCCGGGAGCACAGGCTGGGTCAGAGCCGGGTGGACACAAATCGCGCACGAAGATGTCGCCGGCCGCGTTGGTGTCGCCGCCAGGGCCGAGCAGGTTGGTCGCCGCCGAACCGAAAGCCACCGTCGTCGCATCGCCGCTGAGGCGCGGCAGCCCGGAGAACCCATCGCCCTCGATCCCTCCCAGCCCGAGACTCGCGCGCCGATTGATGCGCCGCGCCATCGCCGATTCCGAAGTCCGGAACACCACCATGCCGTTGGCCACCGCCAGGATGCCGCCGTCGACGACCAACTCGGGGTCGACGGCGCGCAGCCGACAGTCGGCGGCGCAGTCGCCGTCACTGGCGCACAGCGAGCCGTCGTCGCAGGTTCCGCTCGGCAGCGGGCCAACCCCGAGCGCGTAGGCGCGCACGATCCGATCGACCGCATCGCCGTCACCGGTGAGATCGCATCGATTGGAGCCGCTCTCCGGCTCGATGAATCCGATCGTGTCGCCCTCGATGGCGAGTGCCGGAAAGCTGAAAGGAGGCGACTCGACCCGGGCCAGGGCGCGCGCCTCGGGCACGCCGGCGATACCGCAATCCGGCGGAGGCGGGAACGGCTGCGGCTCGCCGGTGAAGCGGTCGCCCACCAGCAGCGCGGTGTCCGCGGCGTCGCCGTCGCCGTTGCGATCGACGCCGTCGATCGACTCGCGCACGGCGAAGGCGCGCAGCACTTCACTTTCGCCCAGCCCCTCCAGCGGAACCGGCAACTGCGCCTCGAAATCGAAGGTGATGCAGGCGCCGGTAGCCGGATCGCAGCCAGGAGAAGCGCCGGAGCCGCCGTTCCCTCGACGCATCCGATAGACCCCGTGGCTCTCCTCGAGGATGGCGACGTCGAAGAGCCTGCCGCAGCGATCGTCGGCCGCACAGTCGGCATCGGTCGAACAAGCCTGCGCCGTATCGGCAACGCAGCGCAGCTCGCAGGGCTCGCCGATACAGTCGATTTCGTTGGTGCAGAACTCGCCGAGGCGCGGACCGGCGACACAGACTCCGTGGCTGCGGGCGACCCGCAAGATGGTGTAGGGAGCGTCCGCCGAACCGAGAATCGAGATCACCCGCGGATCGCTCTCGGGATCGAAGTTCGGCTCGAAGATCGGCGGGAGCTTGCCCCCTTCCGGCGTGAAGGAGCCGAGGAAGATCGGATCCGGAATCTGCAGATCGACCTCGCTGCGAAACCGCGCCCGCAGCAGGCGCGGCACCGGGACTCCCTTGTCGCGCACCAGGATCCCGTGCCAGTCGAACGGCAACAGCAGGTTGCCGTCGAGGTCGGTGGTGACGCGCAGCGCCGAGTCCTTGTCGTTGCAGGGAGGGCTCTCCTTGCGGCATTTCGA
Organism: bacterium; assembly: GCA_030430165.1. GTDB lineage: Bacteria > Desulfobacterota > Binatia > HRBIN30 > CADEER01 > CADEER01. The sequence goes on from JAUIGL010000023.1 coordinate 18,076, forward strand.
AGCGAAGTCGTTGAGGCGCGGCAAGGCGACGAAGCCGGGAAAGGTGGCGTTGGCCACGCCGAGCCCGCACGCCCCGTCGTTGGCGTAGAAACGGTCGATGCAAGCGCGCAGGCCGGACTGCGCCGCACACGTCTCCTGAACCAACTGACACGGCAAAGGCGCGCTGGGCGACGACACCGCGATGGTGGCCGGCCCGGCGATTCCACCCGCCTCGGCATCGGCGAAAGCCGCGGTGTCGGGAAAGCGAAAGCGCAGCCGCTCGGTCCCCTTTTGACCGAGTAGCTCCAACCCGCTTGCCACCCCCTCGGTGCACTGCACCGTCGACTCGGGGTGCGCCGAGCCGAGCAGCTGGCGGCACGCCTCGACCGCCGCAGCATCGCAGCCGCCCGGCGGCGCCAGCACCGCCGCGTGCGGTGCATCGCCCTCCGGCCGGAACAAGATCGTCACGACGTGATCGTCGAGCGACGCGCCGAGACCCACCGATGCGGTGTCACACGGACGCACACGCAGAGTGACCGACTCGCCCGCTGCGGCATAAGGGCGATTGCTGGCGCCGATCGCTCCTTCGAAGGACTTGACGGTATCCGGAATGAGATAACAGGCAGCGCGCAACGGTCCGGCCTGGCCGACCAGCGCAACAAACACCACAACCGCCGTGAAGATGCGCCGCCTTGGATCCACCCTCGAAACCGCCATCGCGTCGACTCCCATTCAGCGAGTCGAAGACTTATCAAAGCAGCAATGACCTTTCGAGCGAGCGAAGATTGCTCGATCTAGCCTTGATCTGACAATAAACCGCGGCGGTTTGCGCCGCGATTTATTGTCGGGTCAAAGCGAACGCCCCGGCCCAGTGCGCCGCCGGACGGCTCGACTGGAGACGCCGAGAATCGAGTGACGCTACGGCTTCTTGCGGTACTTGAACGGGGCGAGATCGATGTGCGTTTGCTGTTCGAGAACGCAATCGGCGACCAGCCTGGCGGTGACCGGTGCGAGCAGCACTCCGCTGCGGTGATGACCAGTGGCGACGGTTACGTTGTCGAAGCCACGCACCGGGCCGATCATCGGCCGGCGCAGGGTGCACATCGGACGAATGCCCGCCCACTTGCGCACGATCGGCGCGTCGTGCAGGTCGGGGATCATCGCGGTGGCGCGGCGCAACAGCACTTCGACCGAACGCGCGGTGACCAGCTTGTCGCTCTCGCCGCGCGCGCTGGTGCTGCCGATGAGGAGCTCGCCGTTGCGGCGCGGCACCAGGTAGCCATCGCGCCAGACCACGGTGTGGCGCGGCAGGCGGCTCGGTCGCACTGCCAGCATCTCGCCACGGTCCGGACGAATCGGCATCTTCGCCCGCATCAAGTCGCCGAGCTGGCGCGATCCCAAGCCGGCGGCGATGATCAGCTCGCCCGGCTGGTAGCGGACTCCGCCGGCGTCGACCGCGGTCACGGTGGATTCGCCGCGCTCGACCCGATCGACCGGGCTGTCGACGACGATGCGCGCGCCGAAGCGCTCGGCCGACGCTGCCAGAGCCTCGACGAAGAGGCCGCTGTGGAGCGCCCGGTCCTCGGCGAAGTAGGCACCGCCACAGACCTCGGGACTGACGCCGGGCTCGCGCTGCCGCACTCGAGTGTCGTCCAACAGCTCCGCCGCAGCACCTTCCGCGCGGCGACGCACCACCCGCTCGAGCTGTGCCCGGTCGCGCTCGTCGAAAGCGAGCTCGAGCAACCCCTCGCTGCGGTACTCGACGTCGATCCCGGTTTCGTCGGCCAGCTCGCGCACCAACTCGGGAAACATGGCCGCGCTCGCCTGCTTGAGCCGCAACACCGCGCCGCGCGGCGCCCGCGAGCTGGTGACGGCAAGCACACCGGCAGCAGCTCCGGACGATTCGCCGCCGGGGCGAGCGCGATCGACGACGACGATCCGCCCGGCACGACGACGCGCCAGCTCGCGGGCAATCGCGCAGCCGATGACGCCCGCGCCGACGATCAGGAAGTCGGGACGGTGGTCCGCATCGAGCCCCATACCGGGGCTCTAACGAAATTCCTCGCCGAGTGGAACAACGCCGCGCACGGCGTCGTTCGAACGTCTACGGAAACTCGGGCGGGCCGAAGCGGATCGGTTCGCTGCCCTCGACGTGCTCGGGGCGCAGGAACTGAGTTCCATCGAAGACGCTGGCCACGTCGCCGGCGGCTTCCTGGTTGCCGGCAGTGAGAAAACCAGTGACCCCGGAAAGCGCCGCGCCAAAAACGGTGAGCCCGAACCGGACCGGCACGTAGAACACGTTCATCGCCGCCGCGCCGATCGCGTAGCCGGGCTTGCGCTCGCGGATCTCGATCGGATTGGCAGCCATCACCTGGGTCGCCGTGATCATGGCGACACCGAGCACAACCAAGGACCTCTTCATCACTCGCATCGTCAACATCTCCTCGATTCGGAAAGATAGCCGCGCCGGCTGCCCCTGTCATCCCAAAATTGCCCGTCTGCTGAAGAAGATACGGCAAATCCCGCGGGACGCACGCCAAACCGCAAAGAATCGAGCAGACGCCCGGCCTTCCAGTCCGCCTGGCGCCCGGCAGCCGGGCAATCTCGACTGGACCACGCATCCGGGGTAGGACCCTTGGGAATGAGTCGAAGTTGCGTCGTCGTCGGGAGCGGAGTCGCGGGGTTGGGCGCAGCGTTTCGGTTGGCAAATGCCGGCATCCGGGTGACCGTTCTCGAGGCCGAGCCCACCTTCGGCGGTCGCACCCAGACCGAGATCGTCAACGACTGCATCGTCAACACCGGCGCCGCCTTCGTCACCAGCTTCTACGACGCGACACTGGCGCTGCTGAAAGAGCTGCGGATCGAGCCGGTGCGGCCCGAGGCACAGAGCGGAGTGGTGGCGACGCCGTTCGGCAAGCTTCCCCTCGACCTCAGCTCACCGCGCCGCATCGTCCAGTTCCCCCTGGTGTCGCTCACCGGCAAGCTGCGCGCCCTGACCTTGTTCGCACAATCTTTCCTGCGCCGGCCGGTTCACATCGGCAAGCCGGCCAGCCTGGCGCGCATGGACCGCGGCGCCACCATCGAGAGTTGGGGACGGCGCGCGCTCGGCGAAACCGCCTACCAGTATCTGCTGCGAACCGGCGTCGAGCCGTTCTTCTACTTCGGCGCCGAAGAGGCCTCGGCAGCGCTCGGCAAGGCGTTGGTTCGCCACGCGCGCCGCTGGCACATGCTCGCCCTCGAGGGAGGCATGGGATCACTCTGCGATACCCTCGGCGAGCGGCTCGAGATCCGCACCGGCTGCAAAGCGAGCTCCGTCGAACGCGGCGAGCAGTCGGTGACCGTCTACCACTCGGGCGGAAAGATCGAGGCCGACCACGCGATCCTGGCAATGCCGGCACCGGCGATCGCGCGTCTCCAGGGCGACATCGACGACGAGGACCGCAAACAGATCGAGGCGGTGCGCTACGTCCCCAACCTGCTCCTCTACTTCGGCTACGAACGCCCGATCACCGTCCAGCACCCGCTGGTCACGCCGGCCGGCCCCGGCCGCCACGCGATCGCGCGCATCCGCACCATCTCCGAATGGATGCCGAGCTACGTCCCCGAAGGCAAAGAGCTGGTCTCGGTGCACGCAGCCAGCTGGCGCAGCGCCGAGCTGATCGAAACCGAGCCCGAGCACGCCATCAACCAGCTGCGGCGCGACGCCGAAACCATCTTCGGTCGCCTCGCCGACCCCGACTGGATTCGACTCTACCCGCGCCGCGACGCCGCCGTGCTGCCGGAGCCCGGCCACTACCGGCGCATGAAGGCGTTCGTCCGACGACCGCGCAAGCGTCTCCTCTATGCCGGCGACTGGCTCACCGGCTCGACCGTCGAAGGCGCCCTGCGCACCGGACTCGAAGCCGCCGAATCCATCCTGGCGCAATAGCCGCGCCAAGAGCCGCGCCAACGGCGCGGCGAGCTCGCCTGCGGCTCGCGTCCCAAACGCGCCCGCTGGGCGCGTGTCCCAAGCTCGGCTGCGCCGAGCGTCCCAGGCCGCGCTTTGCGCGAGCGTCCCAACCTCGGCTGCGCCGAGGGGATCAGGGGGTGATGCGGCGAGCTCGCCTGCGGCTCGCGTCCCAGACGCGCCCGCTGGGCGCGTGTCCCCAGCCGCGCTGCGCGCGGGCGTCCCAGCAGCGGCTGCGCCGCTGGTCCCAAGCTCGCCTGGTGGCGAGCGGGGCTATCGGGGCTGGGCTTGGCCGAGAATGTTGGGCGTGATTTGGAGTCGGGCATGGAGTACGTGCATCCGATCCTGGGAGGATTGTCGATCCTCGTGCTGTTGTATGCGGCGTCGCAGGGGATTCGATCGCGTGGACGAGCTCGGCATCGGGCGCGACTGCTCGCCGGGCACGCGACGGTCGCTCCGTGGGCGCTGGCGATGATCGCCTTGACCTGGCTCGCCGGCGGACTGTCGACTGCGCTCCTGCGCGACGACCTGACCCTCGGCGAGACCAGACACTTCGCTCTCGGCACGGCTCTGCTCGTCACCCTGATCGGCAGTTGGGCAAGTTCGCGCGCCGCCTTGCGCGGCAGCGAGAACGCCCGCGAGCTGCACGTCTGGCTCGGCGTAGCCGCGGTCCTGCTCGCCGCCGGCCAAGCCTTCACCGGCCTCCGCATCACCCCCTGACGGGTTTGAACCAGCGGCGCAGCCGCTGTTGGGACGCTCGCGCGTAGCGCGGCTTGGGACGCTCGCGCGTAGCGCGGCTTGGGACGCTCGGCGTAGCCGAGCTTGGGACACGCGCCCAGCGGGCGCGTCTGGGACGCTCGCCGCGCCGCCGGCGCGGCTTTGGGCGCGGCTAGAGTTGGGTTTCGATGTCGCCTTTGCGCAGGCGGCCGGCGATTACGATCTGCTGCACTTCGCTCGAGCCGTCGTAGACCCGGGCAACTCGCAGATCCCGCCAGATGCGATCGATCATGTACTCGTTGCGGATGTAACCGTTGCCGCCGAAGATCTGCATCGCGTCGTCGGCGGTCTGCCACGCCCCCTCGGCGGCCAACAGCTTGGCGGTCGAGGACTCGCGAATCGCCGGCTCGCCGCGTTCGAGCAACCAGGCCGATCGGTAGACCGCCAGGCGGGCGGCCTCGGTGCGCGCGCTCATTTGCGCCAGGCGGAACGCCAGCGCCTGATGCTCGACCAGCGGCTTGCCGAAGGTCTCGCGCTGGCTGCCGTAGTCGAGCGCCAGCTCGAGCGCCTTCTGCGCCGCGCCGACACAGCGCGCCGCCAAGGTCGTGCGCCCTTCGGAGAGACAGCGCTTTGCGTAGTCGAACCCCTTCCCCTCTTCGCCGACCAAAGCTTCGGCGGGGATGCGCGCATTCTCGAATACGACCTCGGAGATGTACGAGCCGCGGTGACCGAGCGTGTCGAACACCTGGCCGATTGCAACGCCGGGTGTGTCCGCGTCGACCAGGAACGCGCTGACTGCATCGCCGGTGCGCGCGAAGGTGAAGAAGTGGTGCGCCTTGGGAGCGTTGGTGATGAAGGTCTTGTGTCCGTTCAGCACGTAGGCATCGCCGTCGCGGTCGGCCCGAGTCTTCATGTCGCGCGCGTCCGACCCCGAACCCGGCTCGGTCAGCGCGAACGACCCGAGCCACTCACCAGTCGCCATCTTCGGCAGGTAGTGCGCCTTCTGCCGATCGCTGCCGAAGCGCACGATGCCGACACAACCGATTCCCGTGTGCACGCTGATGTAGCTCGCCAATCCCCAGGGGCCGCGCCCGAGCATTTCGTGCACCAGGGCCTTCTGCGAGATCGGCAGATCGAGGCCACCGTACTCGGCGGGGATGCTCAGGCCGAGCAAGCCGAGATCGCGCGCGCCGGCGACCAGGTCATCGGGGAGCTCGTCGGTCTCTTCGATCTGCTTCCAGACCGAGTTGGCGTCGTTCTCGACGAAATCTCTCACCGACTGGCGAAGGATTCGGTCTTCCTCGGAAATACTGAAATCCATCGCTTGCTCCTGCGCGCGCGCCGGCCCGCCCTCGATCCCCTGGGTTACGCCGAACGAGCCAGGGGTCTCAGCGCACGCTCACGACTCGACGGGGGCTTCGCTCGAGTCCGGCGCATCCGCGGCGGAGTCGGACTCGAGGGAATCGGGGGTCCACCCCTTGTCGAGGCATGCGGGACACACCGCGGCGATGTGCCGCTGGCGCCCGGCACCAACGACGATGCCGCGCAAGAGCTCGACTGACATTTCCTTCCCGCAGGCGACACACGCAGCCTTCAGCGTCGCATTCTCTTTCGCTTTCTCGCCAGCCATGGGCCCCTTATCTCCTTGTGAATCGGTACGTTCCAACCACATCCCAAAGCGGTTCGCAACGTGCCTGCCGAATCGCATCGCCCCCCGCCAGGCAAGTCGCACGAGAGCACCACCAATTGCTTGACATGGGACAAAGCGAGCGGAAAAACCGTGAGAAACAAGAGCAAGGTGTTATCCTTGTCATCGCCAACGCCGGCACTGAGCTCCCCCGGAGACTGTTCCTCGTGACCACCACCCGCTTGATCTTCGTCGAACGCAGCCGCGCTCGCGCCGCCGAATTGGCCGAGGCGCTCGAGCCCGTCGGGCGGATCGAGTGGGAATGGACCGGCAACGCGCAGGACGCGCGAGCGATGCTGTCGGAAGACTTCGACGCCGTCTTCGCCGACTGGGACGTGCTCGGCGGCGTCGACGGCGTGCGCGCCATCGGCTACCGGCCGCGCACTCCTTTGATCGTCACCACCGAGAAGATCGACCAACACGACGTCGTCGACTGCCTGCGCGCCGGCGCCACCGACTGCGTGCGGCGCACCCATCACACACGGATCCGCGCGGCGTTGAGCGAAGCCCTGGAGCGTCACGACTGCAAGACCGAGGGGACGATCGACGAAGCTCGCTACCACGAGCTCATGCGCGACCTGTCGCGCGCCGACCGGCGACGCTCGGAATTCGTCGGCAACCTGTCGCACGAGCTACGCACGCCGCTCAACGTGATCATGGGGTACAGCGACCTGTTGCTCGACGACGCCTTCGGCCCGCTCAACGACGAGCAGACGCAAACCATCACCCGCATCTGCAAGCAGGCGCGCGAGCTGCTCGACCTGGTCAACACCACGCTCGAGCTCAGCCGGGTCGAGGCCGGCAGAATCCCGCTCGACGTCGAGCCGGTCGATCTCGCCGAGCTCCTCGCCGAGATCGCCGAAGAGACCAATGTGCTCGCCGAGCGCAAGAACATAGAGGTGCTGCGCGAGCTGCCCGAGGACATCGCCCAGCCCGAGACCGATCCGGTCAAGCTCAAGATCATCGCCAAGAACCTCATCACCAATGCTCTCAAGTTCACCGAGACCGGGTCGGTGCGCATCGTCGCCCGCGAACGAGACCGCGGCGTCGAGATTGCGGTCATCGACACCGGGCCGGGAATCCCGGAGCACCAGCTGGAGACCATCTTCGAAGCGTTCGAGCAGGGCGACAGCGCCAAGGGACAACGCGGCGCCGGGCTGGGGCTTCACATCGTCCAGCGCCTGCTCGCCATCCTCGGCGGCACCGTCGAGCTCGAGACGTGCCTCGGCGAAGGATCGACCTTCCGCGTCTGGATCCCCCTGCAGCGCCCGGTGGCCGAGGACGAAGAAGGCCGCAGCGGACGCGTCTCCGCCGCCTGATCAGGCGAGCTCGCCGCCGCAGCTCGATCCGGCGCCGGCGGTGCAGCCGTAGCAGTGGCTGCCGGTTGCGATTGCATCACCGCCGAGCTCGTCGAAGGACTCGATCGTCCAGATCGTGCGGCGCCCGCCAACGACTGGCAACTCCAGCATCTGGTTGAAGTCGCAGTCGTACAACTGCCCGTCCCACGACACGCTGATCATATCTCGGCACATCACCGCGCCAGCGGCCGCCGGGTTGAAGCTGTCGACCAGCAGCTGCATGTAGTCGTCGTGCGCGGCTTCGCGGCGCAGCTGCTGCGCGAAGCGTTTGATCGGCATGTTGGTGATGGTCAGCAGCCGGCTGAACTCGATACCGAAGAGCTGGCGCAACTCGACGCGGTAGCGCTCCTCCAGCTCGGCCTGGGCGGGCGGCAGAGACGCGCCCAGAGGATTGTAGACCAGGTCGAGACGCAAGCCCGACCCAGGCACGCCGAAGCCAATCCGGTTCAACCGGCGCAAAGCCTCGATACTCTGGTCGAACACGCCGCTGCCGCGCTGCCGATCGACGTTGTCGGCGGTGTAGCACGGCAACGAACAGACCAGCTCGACCGCCTGATCGCGATAGAAGTGCGGCAGGTCGTGCTGGCCGTCGACGAAGATCACAGTCAGATTGCAACGCACCATCACGCGCAGGCCGCGCTGGCGCAGGCGGGCGACCCACCAGCGGAAGTTGTCGTTGAGCTCGGGCGCGCCGCCGGTCAAGTCGACCACCTCGACCCCCTGGCTGCGGTCGAGCACAGCCTCGATCCTCTCCAGCGTCGCGCGCTCGATTCTCTCGGTGCGCCGCGGTCCGGCCTCGACGTGGCAATGGAGACACGCCTGATTGCAGAGCTTGCCGAGATTGATCTGCAGGGTGACGACTTGGCGTCGCTGCAACCGGCCGAGCGAGCGCGCGCGCAGGGTCGCGGCGAAGTCGGGAACGACGCCCTCGCCCGCGGCAGCCTCGATCGATATCTCGCCACTCACCGCCATCGCGCCCTCGAGCCTACCAACCCGCCGAGCCCGAGAATAGTTCCAGACTCCCGAGCGCCCTACTCCTGCGGCTGCACCGCGCCCCGCCGCGACAGCACCAACCGGCGTTCCGCGTCGACCGAGCGCCAGGCGACCAGGGCGCACGCCAACATCACGAGCGAGCAGACCGTCCACGCAGTCGGAATTCCCATGCCGCGGGCGAGCCCGCCGACCAGCAGCAGGCCGGCCGAGCCGCCGAGCATGAACGACATGGTCTGGATCGACAGCACGGTGGCGCGTTCTTCGCTTTCGGCGAACTCGTTCGCCCACGCCGCGAGCAGCGGATCGCTCGCCCCCATGCCGGCCGACTGCAGCAGCACGCCGGCGAAGCCGCGCTGGAACCCGGTCGCCGACGCCGCCAGAGCGGCGCCGGCGCCGCGCAGGAGGGAGGACGCGACCATCGTCGTGCGGCGGTCGAAGCGGGCCACGACGCGCGGCAGCAGCAGGCTGCCGCAGAGTGACGCCACATTGAGCCCGGCCCACACCCAGCCCATCAGCGACGTCCCGGAGCCCGACAGCGCCGACAGTTGCGGCGGCCAGAGTTGCAGAAACGGCATGACGGCGAACGAGATCAAGCCGGTCAGCAAACACAGGTAGCGCAACATCGGATGATCGATCACCGTGCGCGCCGCGCCGCGCACCTGTTGCTGGATCGCCGGAACCGGGTTGAGCCGCTGCAGCAGCGACACCCCGCCGCCGACCTGCGGCATCCGCGTTTCGGTCATCAGAAGCGCGGCGGTCGCGGCGGTCAGCACGAAGCCGGCGACGCCGACCAGCCAAGGATAGGCGATGTCGATCTCGCCGACGTAGCCACCAGCCAAACCACTGGTGATCATCGCCGCGTAGGAGACGCTGCGCGCGTGGGCAAACAAGCGATCGGCCGGCCTTTCGTCGCCCTCGCTGCGGCTCTGGTCGACCGCCCAGGCGTCGAGCGCGCCGCTCGCCAGCGTGGTGCCGAGGGCATCCAGGATCTCGCTGCCGACGAACTCCCAGAAGGAGTCCGAGAAATAGTAGGCGACGAACGCGAGTGCGCGGATCGCGCAGCTCAGCAGAAACGAAACCTTGCGCCCGAAGAGATCGGCGATCGCCCCCGTCGGCACCTCGAACAGGAAGTTGGCGATGAAATAGGTGGCGAGGATGGCGTTGATCTGGAACAGGTCGAGACCGCGCGACAGCAGAAACAGCGGGTAGACGGCGCCGAGGAACGCCCACGAGAGGTTGTATCCCGCGGAAACGATATAGTAGGTGCGCTCAGCTCGGGTCATTGGCGGTCGATGCTACAGGAGAGCGGAGTCGATGCGCCCCTTCGGTAAATCGCCGGATCATCACGCTAGCCGCAGGCCACGGCAAGTCGTTCGTCTCCACGCTCGTGCAACCAGCCCCAGCCACGGTTGATAGACGCGCGCGCTTCGCCTCAACCCGGACTATTCATGAATTTCGGAAGGTGCCCGCGAAACCCGCATCATTGCGGGTTCACGAGGAATCTGATCTCGATCGAGTATGGCACTGTGGCCAGCGCCGACGACCTGCCGAATGCGCTCTACCTCAACCGCGACAACGGGTACAGGCAGCGACGGCACGAAGTTCATGGATAGTGCGGGCTAAAGAGCATTCCCGCGAAAGATGGAAACTCTCGAAATCAACCGAACGATCTCGGTTCCGCTCGACGAGCTGGACCTCTCCTACGCGCGCTCGGGAGGCCCCGGCGGGCAGAACGTCAACAAGGTCGAGACCAAGGTCGTTCTGCGCTTTCCGGTGCTCTCGTCGCCTTCGCTGCCGCCCGCTGACCGGCAACGCGCCTTTCACAAGCTGCGCAACCGTATCAACAAAGAAGGCGAGCTGGTCCTGCACTGCGATCAGTTTCGCGACCGCGAACGCAACAAGGCATTGGTACTCCAGCGTTTCCGCGAGCTTCTGGCGGCGGCCGTCACCCGGCCGCGGCGGCGCATCCCGACCAAACCGTCGCGCGCCCAGCGCGAGCGCCGTCTCGACACCAAGCGACGGCGCGGCGAGCGCAAGCGCGAGCGATCGCGACCGCGCATCGATTGATCAGCTGGCCCCGCCGCCGGCCACCGCCGCACTTTCGTCACGCGGGGTGGGCAAGCCGGCGAGCTTGGCTACCGCGCCGGCGAGAACGCCGCGACTTGCTTCCTGCGCCGGCAACGGGCGGCCGATCGCCAGCGAAACGCTCGACCAGATGCGTCGGAACGGCCGGCGCATCGCAGCGTCGTCCTTGCGCGAGAAGAAGCTTCCCCACATGCCCCTGATACCGATTGGAATCACCGGCACCGGCGTCCGCTGCAGAATCCGCTCGACTCCCGAGCGGAACTCGTTCATCCGGCCGTCGCGGGTCAGCTTGCCCTCGGGGAAGATGCAGACCAACGCGCCGGCTTCGAGCTCGCCGGCGATGCGGTCGAAGGCCTCGGCCAGGGTGTCGCGCGACTCGTGCTCGGGGGCGATCGGAATCACCTTGGCGTCGCGCAACAGCCAGCCGGCGATCGGGATGTCGGCATACTCGTGCGCCATGACGAAGCGCGGCGGTCGCTCGAGGGCGCTGGCGATGAGCAGCCAATCCACCAGACTGACGTGGTTGGCGACGATCAGCGCCGGTCCTTCGTCGGGAACGTTCTCCAGTCCGTCGACCCGCACTCGGTAGAGAACGTTGGCGACGCACCACGCCACGAAGCGGAACAGGAACTCGGGGATCCGCTTGTAGATGTACGCCGCCATCAGCGCATTGAGGGCGGCGATGACGGCGAAGATCTGGGTATTCGAAAACCCGGCGCGGATCAGTGCCATCAGCATCAAGGTCGAAGCCACCATGAACATCGAGTTGAGGATGTTGGCGCCGGCAATCACCCGGGACCGATACTCCGCCGGCGATCGCTGCTGGATCACGGCGTACAGCGGGACGATGAACAGACCGCCGAAGGTCGAGAGCAGCACGAAGTCGATCATGATGCGCCAGCTGGTGGGATCGTTGGCGAAAGCGACGATCGATCGCTGGCCGATACCCTCGATTGCCGGCGCCCCCACCCACCAGAGATCGAGCGCCACCAAGCTGAGACCGATCGAGCCGATCGGGACCAGCCCGAGCTCGATCTTCTCACCCGACAGGCGCTCGCAGAGGAGCGAGCCGATGGCGGTGCCGACACAGAACAGAGCGAGCAAGCTGGTGACCACGTGCTCGCTGCCCTGGAGAGTCGACTTGCCATAGTCGGGCAGCAACGCGATGAAGCTGCCGCCGTAGAACCAGAACCAGGAGATGCCGAGCACCGCCCAGAAGACGGTCGGGCTGCTGCGCGTCGCCTCGATGGTCTCGCGAATCGGCGCAATCGGGTTCAGTGAGATCCGCAGCGAGGGATTCTGCGCCGCGCGGTCGGGAATCGTCAGACTGCATGCGTAGCCAGCCGCCGCGACCAGGAATACGGCGGCGCCAACCAGGATGCGTCCGGCGCCGTCGATCGCAATCAGCACGCCGCCGGCGATCGTGCCGAGCAAGATGGCCAGGAACGTACCCGTCTCGACGATCGCGTTGCCGCCGATCATTTCGTCCTTGCGCAGCAGCTGCGGCAGGATGCTGTACTTGGCCGGGCCGAAGAAGCTCGATTGCGCGCCCATCAGAAACAGCACCACCAGCAGCAGCACCAGGTCGTCGAGCAGTAAACCGACCGCCGCCAAGATCATCAGAACGATCTCGGCGAGCTTGACCCATCGCATCAGCCGCGGCTTCTCGAATCGGTCGGCGAGCTGCCCGGCGAACGCCGAGAAGGTAACGAACGGGAAAATGAAGAAGCCGGCGCTGAGCACGACCAGCTCACTCGGCCCGAGCCCGCCGATCGAAAGCGACTTGAAGACGATGAGGATCGCCAGAGCATTCTTGAACAGGTTGTCATTGAGGGCGCCGAGAAACTGGGTCCAGAAAAAACCCGCAAAGCGCCGGTCCGACAGTAGCTCCAACTGCTTCATCGGCCGCCTACCTAGCACAGCCCGATAGAGAAATCGGCCCGAGCCGATTTCCGTACCCGAACATCTCCCCCTTCGGGGGAGATGCCCCGGCAGGGGCAGAGAGGGGGAATCAGATGACTTCGCCGCAAGCGGCGAAGCACATCATTCGCGCCGTATTCCAGAAAGCCAAGCAGCAAAGAAGCGGATGAACGACAGAAGAACGGGCCCAGAAAAAATGCCGTTGACTACCCCCCTCCTCGGCCCTACCCTCATAGTGATCCTTCCTTCTTTGCTTAGCCCTCGGCAGCAGTTGTCGGGGGTACCGTTTCGAAAGCCCCGGTCGCCGCCGGGGCTTTCGTTTCTTCGGGCCAACCGCGCGCGCACGCGCAGCTTGCCGAATCCGGCGTAGTCGTTCACAGCTGGCATATGCGCAAGAAGGGTGAAGAGCTGACCATCGAGGAAGCGGTCGGTCTGATCAGACGACGGGACACGGTGGCCTTCGGCTTTGCCGTGGGGCAGCCGGTCGGCATGCTGAGCGCACTCGCCGAGCGAGACGATTTCGAACAGCTCGACATCTACACCGGCCTTCTCACCGCCCCCTATGCCTGGCTCGACAATCCCGCGGTTCGCGTGCGCTCCGCCTTCTACGGCCCGATCGAACGCGCTTCCGAGTCGCTGAGCTGCGACCTGCAGTTTCTCGCCAAGGGGTTCCGCGGCCTCGAGCTGATGGCACAGCGCATGCGACCGCGCGTGGTACTGGCGCGAACCACGCCGCCCGACGCGCAAGGGTGGCTCAACTTCGGCATCCACAGCGGCGCCACCTTCAGGCCCTTTCGCGAGGCGGCGAGCGCGCCCGATCGTCTGGCGATCGCCGAGGTCAACCGTCACATGCCGCACATCGAGGGGCTGCCCGACCTCGGCCGCAACCGCATCCACGTCTCCGAGGTCGACGCCTGGGTGCGCCACGACGAAGAGATGATGGTTCTGCCCGAGGACGAAGCCAGCCGCGAGGAGAAGGCGATCGCCCACCACGTCGCCGAGCGCATCGACGACGGCGCCGTGCTCCAGTTTGGCATCGGCAACGTGCCCAACGAGATCGCCAAGATTCTCGCCGCCGGCCATCGTGGCGGGTTCGGCATCCACACCGAAATGATCAACGACGGCATCATGCACCTGCACAACGCGGCCAAGGTGGAGAACCGCAAGGGACTGTACAACGGAGTGTCCGTCGCCACCTTCGCCCTCGGCAGCGAGAAGCTCTACAAGTGGATCGACGGCAACTCAGACGTGCGGATGCTGCCGGTGGGAGCGATCAACGATCCGGCCCTGACCGGCCAGCTACACCGCTTCGTCAGCGTCAACGCTGCCCTGTCGATCGATCTCCTCGGCCAGATCGCCGCCGACCACGTCGGCGGCCGGCAGTACTCCGGAGTCGGCGGTCACCATGCCTTCGTCGCCGGCGCCGGCGAGGCGCCCGAAGGGAAGAGCTTCGTGTGCATGAAGTCGACGGCGACCGTTCACGGGCGAACCATCTCGACGATCGTGCAGCGACTTCCGAGCAACGCCACCGTCACCACCCCGCGCCACCTCACCCAGTGGGTCGTCACCGAGCACGGCGCCGTCGACATCTCCGCGCTCGGCGACCGCGACCGCGCCCAAGCGCTGATCGACATCGCCGCGCCCGAGTTCCGCGGCGACCTGCGCAAGGCCCTATGATCCGAAATCGGCCCAAAGCCGATTTCAGTACCCGGACTTCTCCCCCTACGGGGGAGATGCCCCGACAGGGGCAGAGAGGGCTAACAGAGATGACTTCGCCGCCAGCGGCGAAGCACAGCACTGGTGCATCGGCTGCGCCGATGACATCGGAGACTCCCTCTCCCTGACCCTCTCCCATAGGGCGAGGGGAACGTTTGTCGGGGGAGATGCCCCGGTAGGGGTAGAGAGGGCTAACAGGGATGACCTCGCCGGCAACGGCGAAGCACGTCATCGTTGACAGCAGACACAGGTTCGTTCACCCAGATCAGATGATCGATCTCTACACGTGGACGACGCCCAACGGCTACAAGATCTCCATCATGCTCGAGGAAACCGGCTTGCCCTATCGGGTGATTCCGGTCGATCTCGAAGCGGGGGACCAGCAGAAGCCCGAGTTCACCGCGCTCAACCCCAACCAGAAGATTCCGGCGATCGTCGACAACGACACCGGCGGCGAACCGCTGTCGATCTTCGAATCGGGCGCGATTCTGATCCATCTCGCCGAGCGCAGCGGCCAGTTGCTGCCGGCCCAGGCCGCGCCCCGAGCCGAGGTGCTACAGTGGCTGATGTACCAGATGAGCCACGTCGGACCGATCATCGGCCAGGCCGGCCACTTCGCCAACGACGCGCCCAAGGACAAGGACCACAGCTACGCCCTCGGACGCTTCATCGGTGAATCGCTGCGTATCGTCGGCGTGCTCAACGACCGACTCGCCGACCGCGAGTACCTGGCGCGGGACTACTCGATCGCCGACATCGCGACCTACCCCTGGGTCACCGCCGCCTGGGAGCCGTTCTCGGCGATGATGCCCGACGAAGTCGCCAAGCTACCGCACCTGCAGCGCTGGCTCGACCGAATCGCCGAGCGCCCCGCCGTCGCCAAGGGAATGAGCATCCCCGGCTGATCGCTGGCGGCCGACGAGGCGGCGCTCAGTCCGTCGTCGCCACCGCGACCGCCCAGCGATAGTCCGGCTTGCCGACCGGGCTGCGCTCGATGCGGTCGCGGTAGATGAACGCCTTGGGCAGCTTGTAGCGCGCCAGGTGCTCGGCGCAGGCCTCGCGCAATTCCTCGTCGGTGACCGAGCCCCCGCCGCGCAGCTGAACCACGGCGACCACCTCCTGGCCCCAGCGCTCGCTCGGGCGACCGCACACCACCGCGTCGTAGACGGCGGGGTGGCGTTTGAGAACCGCTTCGACCTCTTCGGCAAAGACCTTCTCGCCGCCGGTATTGATGGTGACCGAATCGCGGCCGAGCACCTCGATCGAGCCATCGTCGCGCAAGCGGGCGCGGTCGCCGGGCACCGAGTAGCGGACACCGTCGATCGCCGGGAACGTCTTTTCGGTCTTCTCGCGATCGCCGAGGTAACCCATCGGCACCCGGCCGTGCTGGGCGAACCAGCCGACCTCGTCGTCGCCGATCGCCAGACGACGGCCCTTGTCGGCACTGAGCACGCACGCGCCCGGGCTCGGATCGAAGGTTCCCGTGCTGGCGCCTCGTCGGCGCGAGCTGGTGTGCGTTGCCTGGCGTCCGGTCTCCGACGAGCCGACCGTATCGATGATGCGCACGTGATCCGGCAACAGCTCGAGCAGCTGCTCCTTCACGGAAACGCTGAGAATCGCCCCACCGCTCGCCAGCACGGCGAGCTCGCTGAGGTCGTAGCTCGATGACTGCAGCTCGTCGATGAGCGGTCTGGCGAAGGCGTCGCCGATGATCTGTACGAGGTTGACCCGCTCGCGCTGCGCCGTGCTCAGGATCGACGCGGCATCCAGATGACGAGTCTGGTCCTGCAGGACAACCGTGTTGCCGGCGTGCAACGCGTCGAACGCCGACCAGTGGGCGGCGTGCATCAGCGGCGCGGTCGGCATGGTGCGGAAGGCTCCCTTGGCAGCGTTGGCTCGAATCCGGTCGAGGGCGCCGATCTCCACGCCCTCGCGGGTGCGCCCGCCGAGTGCGGCGACGAAGATGTCGGCCTGGCGCCACAGCACGCCCTTCGGCATGCCGGTCGTGCCGCCGGTATAGAGCACGTACAGGTCGTCGACGGTCGCGGCGCGCGGAGGGGCTGTGTCATCGGCCGCCGCGATCGCGTCCTCGTACGCCACCGCGCCCGGCAGGAGGTCGTTGTCGGACTCGTCTGCCACCTGGAGCAGGATTCGCAGCTGCGGCAACTGCGGCAGGATCTTCACCAGGGTTGGCGCAAACTCGGCGTGATAGATGATCGCCTCGGCGCCCGCGTCGTTCAGCAAGTAGAGCAGCTCGTCGGCGACGTAGCGATAGTTGACGTTGACCGGAACGGCGCGCGCCTTGAACGAGCCGACCATGCTCTCCAGGTACTCCGGGCCGTTGTACATGTAGAGCGCAACGTGTGGCTGGCGCGATTCCCACGCGGCGCGGCCGGCGAAGCTGCCGGGCTCGGAGAGACCGCGATCGATCAGACAGTTGGCGAGCCGGCGGCTGCGCGCGGCGAGCTCGGCGTGGCTGCGCCGGATGTCGCGCCAAACGATCGCATCGCGATCCGGGACGACGGCCGCGACCGCCTCGTTGACTTCGGCAAGATTGAATTCCACCCGCATTGTTTTGCTCGTCGCACCGCCCGATTTCAATCGCGGCGCAGTGCCGCCCCCGGACCGGTCTTGATCGCCCGCCGCAAAGGCGGGAAAGATTGCCACTGACCACTTGCGACCAGGAGCAGACGATGAAATTCGGCATCAGCATCTTTCCCACCGAGTACGCAATTCGCCCGGCCGAGCTCGCTGCCGCCGCCGAGGAGCGCGGCTTCGACTCCTTCTGGGTGCCGGAGCACTCCCATATCCCCGTTTCCGAGGCGACGCCGGGGCTCGATTCGGGCGGCCTTCCGAACATGTACTACGAAACCATCGACCCGTTCGTGACCCTCGCAACGGCGGCGCAGGCGACCGCGCGCCTTCTCCTCGGCACCAGCATCTGTCTGGTGATCCAACGCGATCCGATCCAGCTGGCCAAGGAGGTCGCCAGCCTCGACGTGCTCTCGGGCGGCCGTTTTCGCTTCGGCATCGGCCCCGGCTGGAATCAACCCGAGATCGAGAACCACGGCACCCGTTTCGACAAACGAGTCGGCGTCATGCGCGATCGGGTCGCGGCGATGAAACAGATCTGGACCAACGACACCGCCGAGTACCACGGCAAGTACGTCGACTTCGGACCGATGTACGCCTGGCCGAAGCCGACCACCAAGCCGCACCCTCCGGTGATCGTCGCCGCCAACCTGCCGGGCGGGATGAAGCGCCTGGTCGACTATGCCGACGGCTGGATGCCGATGCCGGGCGCGGGAGAGACCGAGCCGCTGCAACACATCCCGGCGCTGCACGAAAAGCTGCGCGCCGCCGGGCGCGATCCGGACCAATTCGAGATCTCGATGTACCTGACGCCGAACGACCCCGACTATCTCGGCAAGATGGCGGACAGCGGTGTCCACCGGGCGATCTTCGTGCTCGACCCCCTACCCCGCGACCAAGCGCTGCAGCAGCTCGACGAGTACGCCGGCGCCATCGTCGGCAACGGCTGAACCGGTGCAGGACTTCAAGGACAAGGTCGCAGTCGTCACCGGCGCGGCGAGCGGCATCGGCCGCGCGCTGGCGCAGCGCTTCGCCGAGGCCGGAATGAAAGTCGTCCTCGCCGACGTCGAGGTCGGCGCGCTCGAGGCGGTGTCCGCCGAGCTAGGCGCGCAGGGGTTCGAGACCCTGGCGATCCCGACCGACGTCAGCCGCGAAGCCGAGGTACGCAACCTCGCCGATCGCACCCTCGACGAGCTCGGAGCGGTCGACATCCTCTGCAACAACGCCGGCGTCTTCACCGGCGGGCTCGCCTGGCAGTCACCGCACCAGGACTACGAGTGGCTGATCGACGTCAACGTCTGGGGCGTCGTGCACGGGGTTCGAGTGTTCGTGCCGATCATGCTCGGCCAGGGGTCCGAGGCACACATCGTCAACACCGCTTCGATGGCCGGCCTCACCAACGGGCCGTTCACCGCCATCTACACCATGACCAAGCACGCGGTGGTCGGCTATTCCGAGGCGCTGTACCACGACCTGACCAGCAGCGGCGCCAACATCGGGGTCTCGGTGCTGTGCCCCGAGCTGGTCGACACGCGCATTGCCGACGCGCGACGCAACCGCCCGCAGGATCTCGCCGGCTTCGACTTCAGCTCGCCCGAGCGCGAGCTCGCCGAGGAAAGCCTGCGCACCCTGGCGAGCAGCAAGGGAGTCGACCCGACCGTGCTCGCCGACCGCGCGCTCGAGGCGATCCGCGACAACCGCTTCTACGTTCTCTCCGACGACGGCTGGCGCCGCTCGTGCGAGACGCGGCTCGAGGATATTCGGCTGGCGCGCAATCCGACTTTGGCGATTCCGAGCGAGGTCGAGTAGCCGCGCACCGGAATCGTCCAAGGCGCTGCTGCGCAGCGCGGCAAAAGCTCGGCGCTTTGCGCCTTGCGGCCAAAGCCCGCCCGCGGCGGGCGTCCAAATGGAGGGGCGGGTTGTCGGGGTCTGCAAATACATCGGTGGGCCTTCGCCCCCATTTGAGGGACCCTCATCCTGCCCTTCTCCCACAGGGAGAAGGAATGCCAGATGCCTCTCCCTGTGGGAGAGGTCGGCCGACTCGTCCACCAAAGCTCGAAGAGCGCCGGTGGAAGGCCGGGTGAGGGTCCCTCGGATGACCGAGCGTAGCGAGCTCAGTTTGTTTGCGGAGGGCCGAACTGACCCACTACCCGCACAGACGCCAAATTGAGGGGGCGGGTTTCGGGGGTTACGCCCGCAGCTCGGCTACCAGGGCTTCGAGCTGGGTGGCGCGGGGGCCGAAGGCGTGGTCGAAGCCGTGCGCTCGCTTCATGTAGAGGTGCGCGTCGCACTCCCAGGTGAATCCCATTCCGCCGTGGTTCTGGATGTTGTCGGCGCCGTTCTGCAGATAGGCGTCGGCACACAGCAGCTTGGCGACGGCGACGTGGTGCGCCGCGTTGGCTACGCCGTCGCGCAGGGCGATGGTCGCGTAGATGGTCGCCGAGCGCGCCACCTCGGCGCGCACCGCCATGTCGGCGCAGCGGTGCTTGACCGCCTGGAATGAACCGATCGGCTGGCCGAACTGCTCGCGTACCTTGCCGTACTCGACCGACATCTCGACCGTGCGCTCGATGCCGCCGACCGCCTCGGCGCAACTGAGGATCGTCGCGGTGAGCGCCAGCGAGCGCGCCGACTCGCCGCGCGCAACGACGGCACACTCGCTATCGCAGGTCAGTGAAGAGAGCACGCGGGTCGGATCGAGAGAGCGCTGCGACGCAATTTCCCAGGACGCGTCGCGGCGCACCAGGTACCAATCGGCCGCGTCGTACACCAGCAGAGCTCGCGCGCTCGCAGCGTCCGCCACTTGCGACAGCTGGGCGCGAACCCGGCCGCCCTCGACCTCGAAGCGATCCGCGTCGCGGATGGTCACCAGGGCGCAGGGCAAGCTGCCATCGACGACCGCGGCGCGCTCGGCGCCGCCGAGAACCCGCGCCGCCAACACCGAGCCGAGCCAGGGACCGGGCGCGAGCGAGCGACCGAGCTCGTTGAACAGGATCATCTCCTCGGTCAGCGAAAAGCCCGAGCCACCCGCCGTCTCTTCCAGTGCGAGCGCAAAGAAGCCGAGCGAGCCAGCCTCCCGCCATACGTCGTCGAGCCCCTCGGCGGCGTCGCCCTCGGCCCAGCGGCGCGTCTTTTCCAACGACAACTGCTTGCCGAGAAACGAACGCACCGTCTCCTGGATCGCGTCCTGCTCCTGGCTCTGCATGAGATCCATCGGGCCCTCCCCTACCTCTACCTCGGCAAACCGAGAATGCGCTCGCCGATGATGTTGCGCTGGATCTCCTTGGTGCCGGCGGCGATGGTCGAGGAGAAGACCAGCAGATAGTGGAATACCCAATCCCACTCGCCGCGCGGCACGTCCCAGCGCAGGATGCGCGAGCCGAGGATGTCCATCGCCAATCGGCACACCCGCTGCTGCAGCTCGGAGAAGAACAGGCGGATCAACGAACCTTCGGCGCTCGGCATGCCGGTGCGCGCGGTCCGGCTGACACTGCGGTAGGTCATCGCCCGCAGCGCCTCTACCTCGGCCGTGCACTGCGCCAGGCGGCGCGCAATGTGCTCGTCCTCGAGCGCCACCTGGCGCTGCGGCGAGCTCTCCAACGGCGTTTCCCGAGCCAGCTCGACCAGGGCATCGACCAGCTGCGCCAGGCGGACCTGCTCGGAGAGAAACGCGGTGCCGCGCTCGAAGCTCAGCGTCGACATCGCCACCTTCCAGCCGTCGTTGATGGCGCCGACCACGTTCGCCCGCGGAATGCGCACCTCGTCGTAAAAGACCTCGCAAAATTCCTCGTGCCCGGCCATCGTACGGATCGGTCGAATCTCCATCCCCTTGGCGTCCATCGGACAGATCACCCAGGAGATCCCCTTGTGGCGCGGCGCTTCCGGGTCGGTGCGCACCAGCAGCTCCTGGTACTGCGCGATGTCGCCAAAGCTGGTCCAGATCTTCTGCCCGCTGACGACCAGGTCGTCGCCGTCGATCACCGCCCGGGTCTGCAGGCCGGCGAGGTCGGATCCCGCCCCGGGCTCCGAGAAGCCCTGGCACCAGACGACTTCGCCGCTGAGAATCTTCGGCAAATGGAACGACTTCTGCTCGTCGCTGCCGCAGGCCATCAACGTCGGACCGCCGTGCTTGAGGCCGACGAACAGCGTCGTCGGCTCGGGCGCTTTGGCGCGGGCGAACTCCTCGTACCAGATCACCTGCTCCATCAGCGATGCACCGCGGCCGCCGTACTCGGTCGGCCAGTTGATGCCGGCCCAACCCGCGTCGAACATCGCGCGCTGCCACCGCCGATCGAACTCGGCTCGCTGCCGCGGCTCTTCTCCGCGTTCGTCGGCGGCCGGCTTGTTGGCCTCGAGCCAGGCGCGCGCCTCGCGGCGAAACGCTTCCTCTTCAGGGGAGAAGGTCAGATCCATCCGGGCAATATGCGACAGGATGAAAGCATTGGAAAGAGAGCGACAGGGCGCAGATGGCAGCTCGCGGCAAGCACTGCATCCGACAAGCGTCGCCGCGCTCGGCTCCCCCCTGCCGACTCGGTGTCGCGCGATTCACTCGACCCGTCGGTGCGCGGCATAGACGTTCTCGAGAAAGCGATGCACCGCGTTGATGGTGTGCCCGGTGCGCAGCGAGTGGAAGACTTCGAAGGCGTGCTGCGCGCCGGGGATCTCGGCGTAGAGGACCGGCTGCTGCGATTCGGCGCGTAGCGCGGCGACGAAGCTGCGCGCGTTCTCGACCAGAGCGAGACTGTCGTGGGTTCCGTGGATGACGAAGAACGGCGGCGCTTCGCGGCTGACGTGCGAGATCGGCGAAGCGAGCTCCCAGGTGGCGCGCTGGCCCTCCGGGCATACCTTCATCACGTAGCGTTGGAGAAAGCCGCGCATCGACTGACCGGTGTGAGCGCCGTCGCGATCGAGGAAGTCGTAGATCCCGTAGAAGGGCACGCAGGCGGCGACCGAAGTGTCGACCTCCTCGAAGCCGGGCTGCAGCTCCGGCAGGTGCGAGGTCAGCGCCGCCAGCGACGACAGGTGGCCGCCCGCCGAACCGCCGGTAATGGCGACGAAGCGCGGATCGAGTCCGTACGCCGGCCCGTACTCGCGGATCCAGGCGATCGCCCGCTTGACGTCGACGATGTGGTCGGGGAAGGACGCCGCCGGGCTGAGACGGTAATTCGCCGCGACGCAGCCCCATCCGTTCGCAGCCAGCAGATACATCAACGGCTTGGCCTGCTCGCGCTTGTCGCCGATCGTCCACCCGCCGCCGTGGATCTGTAGCAGGACCGGTAGCGGCCGGTCTCGCTCGACCGGCCGATAGAGATCGAGATGGTGGCGGTGGCCGAGGTCGCCGTAGGCGATGTCCTTGACCACTTCGACCCCGGGCCGATGCATGCGGAACGGATTGAGCAACTCGACCCAGGGGACGAAGGTCCGCACTTTGCCGAGCTGCCCCGGCACCTCCAGCCCCTCGCCGAACCCCGACGCCAAAGTGTCCGATAGCGTCCGCACCACCCGCGCCGCGCGGAACTGCGCGTAGCCCAACCCGAGCCACGACAGCGCGAGCAGACCGAGCCCGGCCCAGCCGCGGCTGGAGGCAAGTCCGCCCGCCCACGCCATCACCCCGGCCACCAGCATCTGCATGCCGATGGCGTGCAGGGCGAGCTCGCCGCCCAGCCAGCCGAGGAAAAAGTAGGGGACGATCAGCGGACCGATATTCTTCCCGCGCACCAGCACCACCGCCGTGAGGGCGAGACTGACGACGCCGAAAACGAGCAGCGCGGTATCCATGGGACCCGAGCCTCGATTCCGCGCGAGCCGCAGTCAAGCCAACCTGCCAACCGCCAGCCGGTCAGTTTGGACCTCCGAAACCAAACTGAGCCTCGCTCAGCTCGGTCATCCGAGGGCCCCTCACCCGGCCTTCCACCGGCGCTCTTCGAGCTTTGGTGGACGAGTCGGCCGACCTCTCACAAAGAGGGTGTCGATTTTCTCCAGCGACCGCCGAACCGCCTGTGATCCCCAGAGGGCCAGGGTGAGGGCGTATCCAATGGCTGCCGTACGCAAACCGTTGTGCGCATTGGCTAGCGACGCCTTTCCTTTCGGTCCCCTCACCTTTAATCCTCTCCCGCTGGCAATGCGGGAGAGGGATTCTGTGCGCGCTTCGCGCGTTTCGTTCGAGAAAATCGACAGCTTCTAAAGGGAGAGGCATCTGATTCCCCCTGATTCGCGCCTTTTGCACGACCCGCGCGACGTGCTACCAATTTTCCCATTACCCGCAAGGAGGTAGCCGAGGCATGGGCGACAAGATTTTGCGCGTCAATATGACGGACCTCACCGTCAAGGAAGAACCTTTTCCCGAGGAGTGGAAATTCCTCGGTGGTCGCGGTCTATCCGCGAAGATTCTGCTCAAAGAGGTCGATCCGACCTGCGATCCCCTGGGTCCGGACAACAAAGTCGTTTTGGCTCCTGGCGTGCTGTCCGGTTCGGTTGCGCCGACTTCGGGGCGGATGAGCGTCGGCGGCAAGAGCCCGCTCACCAACGGCATCAAGGAAGCCAACTCCGGCGGCCAGGCCGGCCAGAAGATGGCCAAGCTCGGCTACCGGGCGATGATCATCGAGGGCAAGGCCAAGGATCCCGAAAAGCGCTATCTGGTCAGCCTCAACAAGGATGGCTACGCGATCACCGAATGCCCCGAGCTCAAAGGCCTGCGCACCTACGCCGCGGCCGAGAAGCTCTCCGAGAAGTTCAACGACAAGACCGCCTTCGTGCTGTGCGGACCGGCCGGCGAGAAGGGCTTCTCCGGCGCCAGCGTCGCCCTGACCGACGAGGGAGCGACTCATCCGGCGCGCCACGCCGCCCGCGGCGGCCTCGGCGCCGCCTTCGGCAGCAAGGGGCTCAAGGCGGTCGCCGTCGACGACAGCGGCACCAAGCCGCGCCAGCCGCAGGACCAGGCGGCTTTCAAGGACTACCTCAAGACCTTCACCAAGGAGTTCAAGGAGGGCACCAACCTCTTCGAGTACGGCACCTCGACCACCGTGCCGGTGGCCAACATGCTGAGCACCTTCCCCACCCGCAACCGCCACGAGATGCAGTTCGAGCACGCCGACAAGCTCGACGGCAAGAATCTGGTGGAGAACTTCGAAACGCGCGGCGGCGGCATGCACCACTGCATGACCGGCTGCATCGTTTCCTGCTCGAACGTCGTCCACAACGCGGCTGGCGAGTACGTCACCTCGGCGCTCGAGTTCGAGACCATCGGCCTGTGCGGCTCCAACTGCTGCATCGACGATCTAGACAAGGTCGCGATCATGGACCGCCTGTGCGACGAGCTCGGTCTCGACACCATCGAGACCGGCGGCGCAATCGGCCTGGCGATGGACTGCGGCGCGCTCGAGTTCGGCGACGCCGACGGCGCCATCGCGCTGCTCGAGAAAGTCGACAAGGGCGACCCGCTCGCCGAGGCCGTAGCCAAGGGCGTGTGCGCCGTCGCCGAGCACTTCAACGCCGACCGCGTACCCGCCATCGGCGGCCAGGGAATTCCGGCTTGGGAGCCGCGCTCGTTGCCGGCGACCGCGCTCACCTACATGACCAGCGCCATGGGCGCCGACCACACGGCCGGCTTGGTGATCGCCGCCGGCGACGATCCTTCGAAGTCATCGCAGGAGGCTCAACTGGTCAACGCGCTCTGCGACTCGAGCGGATTCTGCCAGTTCCAGGGGCCCAAGATCGAAAACATCCGCGCCCTGTACAACGCGATGTACGCGGCCGACTTGTCCTTCGAAGACGTCGCCGACCTCGGCTGGCAGTGCATGCAGGACGAGTGGGAGTTCAACAAGAAAGCCGGCTACGACCCCGCCCTGCCCGAGTGGATGCGCACCGAGAAGGTCCCATCCAACGACATGGCGATCACCGCGACCGAGGACGACGTCGCCCGCGTCTTCGAGCGCATGCCGGTCTCCGACGAGCTACGCAACCTCAAAGCCGTCGGCTGACCCGCCACCGCCAACGTTCAACCAGGAAAGCCGGCCCTCTGCGGGGCCGGCTTTTTTTGTCCACAGATTTCGCAGATTACCCAGATTTTCTTCGATGCCGGACCGAGCCACTCTCATTGGGGGAAGACGCAGAGCCACCTCGGCGGCGCTCGACACAAAAATAAGAAAACGGCCCGTGCCTTCGAGGAAACGAGGTCGCGATCTCGAACAACGTTCCTTCGATGCAACACAAAAAATCTGCGTAATCTGCGAAATCTGTGGATAAAAAAACACTGAGCCCCCAAACCCCTTTCAAGTTGCCGCCCCACGACCAAGGGGCTAGCCTCTCGCGCATGGAAGCCGCGGGCGCGAGTGCCTTTGACGATTTCGACGAAGCAACGGGGACCGGCATCGTCTTCGATCCGTACTCCGAGTTCGTCGCACTGATGCAGCAGACGCCCGTCTGGGAGGGCAAGCTGGGCCGGCACTTCGGGCTCAACGAGATGACCATCCCGGGCACCGAGCAGCACCGGCACTTCGTCGCCCTGTCCTACGAGGCCGTGTCGCAGGTGCTGCTCGACGGCACCACGTTTTCCTCCAAGGGGTACGCCAACTCGATGGGCCTGGTCATGGGGCACAGCATCCTCGAAATGGACGAGCCCGAGCACCGCACCTATCGCGACCTGCTGAAGCACGCGTTCACCCTCAAGGCGATGGACCGCTGGCGCGATCGGGTGGTCGAGCCGATCATCGACGAACGCGTCTCGGCGATCGCCGATCGCGGGCGCGCCGAGCTGGTGCGCGACGTCACCTTCCCCTTCCCGATCCAGGTGATCGCGCAGATGCTCGGCCTCCCCGAGGAGGACCTCGCCGAGTTCCATCGGCTCGCCGTCGAGCTCATCGCGATCGCCACCAATATCGAGCGCGGCCTCGCCGCGTCGCAATCGCTGCGCGACTACTTCGCCGGCATCGTCGGCAAACGCCGCGCCGCCCCGGGCGACGACTTGATCAGCATGCTGGTCACCGCCGAGATCGACGGCAAGCGCCTCACCGACGAGGAGATCTTCGCCTTCCTGCGCTTGTTGCTGCCGGCGGGCGCCGAGACCACCTATCGCTCGTCGAGCAACCTGCTCGCCGGCCTGCTCGCCAACCCAGCGCAACTCGCCGCGCTGGTCGCGGATCGCGGTTTGATGAAACAGGCGATCGAAGAGGGCCTGCGCTGGGAACCGCCGCTGACGACGATCGTTCGCACGGCAACGCGCGAGGTCGACATCTGCGGCGTGACCATCCCCGAGAACGCCCAGGTCACGGCATGCCTCGGCGCCGCCAACCACGATCCGGAGCGCTGGGAGAAGCCTCACACCTTCGACATCTTCCGCAAGCCGCGCGCGCACATGGCCTTCGCCACCGGACCGCATACCTGCCTCGGCCTGCACCTGGCGCGGATGGAGACCGAAACCCTGCTCAACGCGCTCTTCGACCGACTGCCCAACCTGCGCCTCGACCCGGGAGCCGATCCGAAGGCGACCGAGATCAGCGGCCTGATGTTCCGCGCCCCGAGGAGCCTGCCGGTGGTTTTTGGCTGACAGATTTTCTTAGTCCACAGATTTCGCAGATTACGCAGATTTGGATCCGGACTCTGCGCCACCCGCGAACTAAGAAGCGATCCGAGTTTTAGTCCACAGATTTTCACAGATTCTCACAGATTGGTTTTCGGTTTCCGGATGGCCTTCGGACGGAGCCCCAATCTGCGTAATCTGTGAAATCTGTGGACTAACCTCTGAGAACCCTCTAGCGCAGCGTCACCGCGCAGTTGGTGATGACCGGAGTATCGCGTTCCTTGGTGTTGGCGGCGACGAGGATCTTGCCGTCTTCCTTCCACGCCGAGGTGACGATGGTCTCACCCGGGAAGACGACGCCGGCGAAGCGCGCCTGGTAGCGCGCGACCTTGGCGACGTCGCCGTCGAGCAGATTGTCGACCACCGCCTTGCAGACGATCCCGTACGAGCAGAGGCCGTGCAGGATCGGAACGTCGAAGCCGCCGAGCTTGGCGAACTCCGGATCGGCGTGCAGCGGGTTCTTGTCGCCCGACAGCCGGTAGAGAAGCGCCTGGTTCGGCACCGTCCTCGACTCGACCACCGAATCCGGTTCGCGTTCGGGAGCCTCGTTACCGGCCTTCGGCCCGGAATCGCCGCCAAAGCCCCCCTCGCCACGCGCGAAGATCGAGAATCGGTTGGTAAACAGGTCGTCTCCGCCCTTCTCGCTCGTAACCACTTCCATGATGATCAGAGCGGCCTTGCCCTTGTCGTAGATTCCGGCAATGCGCGGCCGGTTGACGACCTCGGCGGAGGTCGGGATGGGCTTGTGAATCTCGATGTCCTGCTCCCCGTGCAAGACCAGAGCGAAGTTGATCTCGATCCCGGGCGTCCCTGCCATCCCCTGCCCGAGTGCGTCGAAAACCGGAATGACGCCGAAGCTGGGCAGCGCCTTCAGATTCTTCTCGTAGGTATACTCGAGCTCCTTGGGGTCGACCGGTTTGTCGAGTCCGGCGCCGAGGCCGAGGTGATAGAGAATCACATCGTCCTGCCCCCAGCTCCCGCTCGCTTCGGGGAACGTCGCCCCCAGGGCCTTTTCCTTGTCGATCGGCATCCAGTGCTCCTTTCGCTATCAACGCAAACCAGAATCCTTACGGCATCAGCGCCCCCCCGCCAACCGACCGAGCCCCGACGCCAGCCAACCTCCCCCAGATCCCAGCTCCTGCAGCTACGGCAACGCCTCACCGGCGAAGAAACGGCGCGGGTTCTCCACCGTCATCCGGTCGATCTGCTCCTCGCCGACACCCGCCTCGCGCAGGCGGGGCACGATGTTGTTGAGAAAGTGCATCGGCTGCCAGTTGGGCGCGACCGCGCCTATGCCGTCGAGATCGGGGATCGGCTGGCCGCGCCAGCACCAGACCGAGTCGTGCGAGACCACTACCTGGGCGCCGCCGCCCGCCTCGACCACCTTCGCCAACGCCGCGACGCGCTCCTCGTCGGGGTGGATCATCTCGAGTCCGAAGCGGTCGAAGCCGAGATACGACCCGCCGCGAACGATCTTCATGTGGTAGTCGTGATCGCTGGTGCCGCAGGAATGACCGATGATGATGCGGTGCGCCGGCACACCGTGAGCGGTGAGGATCGCCTGCTGCTCGTCGCCGAGAGTGCCGCCGTCGGTATGCGTGGTGATCGGGGCCCCGGTCTCGACCGACGCCTTGGCGGCGGCCTCGAGCACGCAGCGCTCGTAGTCGCTGATCGCGCCGTGACCGGTCGCCACCTTGATGATTCCGGCGCGGATGCCGGTGTCGCCGACGCCTTCGCTGAGCTCGCGCACGAAGAGCTCGGCCATCGCATCGACCTGCGGCCCGAACTGAGAGCGGAACTTCCAGTAGGCGACGCCGCCTTCGGCTTCCTTGTACAGTCCGGTGGCACAAATCAGGCGAAAACCGGTCCGCTGCGCCACTTCGGCCATCAGCTCGACGTCGCGGCCGAGGTCGCTCGGACACGGATCGAGCATCGACTCGACGCCGCCGGCCTTGAGCTCCTCGATACGATCGACGCAAACCTCGATCATCTCGCGCCGCGAAGGACCGGGGCGAACCGTATCCGCTTCCCAACCCGCATAGCCGATCAGCAGGTGCTCGTGCATCAGGGTTCGCCCCAATCGCGAGGCGTCGATCGCGCCGGTTACCGTCTGGACGTTCGCAGTCATCGGCCAGACATAGCCACGCGACCCGCGCGCCGGCAAACGGTTCGCTTGCGCCTCGAGATCCAGTAGAAACGCATCATGACCTCCGCAATTCGGATCGCCGCGCCCTGCGTCCTGCTGTCATGCTGGCTGATCGCCGGCTGCGAGCCGGCACCGCGCGGCGCCGGCGACATCGAAGGCGCAGCGCGGCCGCCGGCTGTGATCACGCAGCGCGGCGAACGGCAGCGGGCGGCACGCATCGATCTCGGCATCCCGAACCGCGGCAAGCAGATCCTCTTCGGCGACCTGCACGTGCACTCGACCTTCTCGATCGACGCCTTCATGTACGCGCTGCCGGTGTTCAACGGCGAGGGAGCGCATCCGCCGGCGGACGCTTGCGACTTCGCGCGTTACTGCTCCGGCCTCGATTTCTTCTCGATCAACGACCACGCCGAAGGTTTGTCGCCGCACCTTTGGCGCGAAACGATCGACAGTATCCGCGAGTGCAACCGGCGCGCCGGCGATCCGAGCAACCCCGACCTGGTCGCCTTCCTCGGCTGGGAGTGGACACAGACCTCGACCGCACCCGAGGATCACTACGGCCACAAGAACGTCATCTTCCCCGGGCTCGACGACGACGAAATACCGGCGCGGCCGATCTCGTCGATCTCGATCACCACCTACGAGCAGAAGCCGCCACCGGCGTTCGTCATGAAGGCGGCGGCGGGCCTGGTGCGCGGGCTCGGCTACGCCCCCTACGCCGACGTCCTGTCGACGATGACCGCCCTCGCCGAAACCCCCGACTGCGCCAACGGCGTGCACGTCCGCGAGCTGCCGCTCGATTGCCGCGAGTCGGCGCCCGATCCGGCCACCCTGTTCCGCAAGCTCGACGAGTGGGGATTGGAAACGATCGTCATCCCGCACGGTCTCGCCTGGGGGATCCACGCGCCACCGGGGGCGACCCTGGCGACGCAACTCGAGGGCGATCTGCACGACCCGCAACGCCAACGCTTGATCGAGATCATGTCGGGACACGGCAACAGCGAAGAGTTCCGGGATTTCCCTGCGTACGTGACCGACGAGAGTGGTCAACGCATTTGCCCGCAGCCGAGCAAAGACTACGAGCCCTGCTGTTGGCGGGCCGGCGAGATCATGCGGCGCCGCTGCGGCGACCTCGACAGCGACGAATGCGAACGCCGGGTCGCCGCGGCGCGTCAGCTCGCCCTCGACGGCGGCGTCAGCCCCGACCTGGTGTTCGTCGACAGCGGCGCCGAGGACTGGCTCGACTGCGACCAGTGCCGCGACTGCTTCAAGCCGGCAATGACGCTTCGCCCGCGCCTCACCGCGCAGTACGGCGCCGCTTTGAGCAACTTTGCCGATGAGTCGGACGGGGCGTCGCCACGGCGCTATCGATGGGGCTTCATCGCCTCGACCGACAACCACGCCGCCCGCCCCGGCACCGGCTACAAACAATACGCGCGCACCATCATGACCGACGCCCGGGGCATCGCCGACGCTGCCAGCGAAGCGCGAGTGCGCAGCTGGCTCGGCGGCAGCCAGGAAGATCCGCGCCGGCCACAGCAAGCGCGCTCGACACGCATGTTCGAGCTCTTCGACACCGAGCGCAAAGCCAGCTTCATGTACCCCGGCGGCATCGTCGCGGTGCATGCAGACGGACGCGACCGGCGCTCGATCTGGAACGCGCTGCACCGCAAGGAAGTGTACGGAACCAGCGGCCCGCGAATCTTGTTGTGGTTCGACCTGGTCAACGGCCCGCTCGGGCCGACGCCGATGGGCTCCGAGGTCGAGCTCGACACCGCGCCGGTCTTCGAGGTACGCGCGGTCGGCGCCTACGAACAAAAACCCGGCTGCCCGAGCGACGTCGAGCGCGGCCTATCCGCCGATCGGCTGCACCGTCTGTGCCGCGACGAGTGCTACCACCCGGGAGAAACACGCCTCCCCATCGCAGCCATCGAGATCGTCCGCATCCGGCCCCAAGTCGTGCCGGGCGAACCGATCGCCCCGCTGATCGAGGACCCGTGGCGTCGCTTCGAGTGCGAGCCGCGGCCCGACGGCTGCATCATTCGCTTCGACGACCCCGACTTCGTCACCGGCGCGCGCGACGTCGTCTACTATGCGCGCGCTCTGCAACAGGCGACGCCGGCGATCAACGCAGCCACCCTGCGCGTCGAGACCGACCAACGGGGCGTTGCCACCGCCATCGACGAGTGCCACGGGGGGTACCGCACGCCGGCCGACGACGATTGTCTCGCGCCGGTGGAAGAACGCGCCTGGTCGTCGCCGATCTACGTCGACTTCGAGCCGCCCGTGTCCGCCCTGGCGCTGGCCGGCGATTGAGCCCGGTCGGCCCGCCTTCAGCCCCCGGCCGCGCGCGACGGCAGATCGCGCAGATCGGCCGACGGCTGCCGCAGGTGCTCGGCGATCTCGGCGGCATAGTCGGCGAACACCTCGCGCAGCTGGCCCTCGACGCCGGTCCAGTTGATGCGATGCCATCCGCGGATGGTGTGCACCCTACTACCGAGGCCGCGCAGGTAGCTCCAGTCGCGCTGCGCCGAATAGCGGTCGTGATCGCCGAATACGTAGGTGGTGCGCTCGATCAGCTCGCGACATCCGTCCTCCTCGGGATCGAGCCCGAAGGCGGTGCGCACCCGCGCCCCGCGCGGCGCGCGATAGCCGACCAGCGCGCCGTTGAGATGCTGGCTCGCCCCGAGCACGGGATTGAGCAGGAGGAGATACGGCAGGCTCGCGGCTCGCATCGCGCGCTGCTCGGCCGCCGCCATCAAGACCCAGGCGTCGTAGCCGTGTGCGACCGCAACCGCGTGGGTGTCGAGCAGGGCGTCGATCTCGTCGACCTGATAGGCAAAGGGGTTGCGCCGCCAGCCGTCGACGGCCTCGACCGCATCGACCGCGAACGGCGAGCGCACGTCGCTAAGCCAGCGCTCGACGACGCGACGGCGCGCGATCCGCTCCCAGCACAGGAGAAGGATGCGCGGACGTCCGCCTGCGGAACCGTCGACCGAATCCTCGGAACCCACCACCAACAACCTCCACCTCCCCCGAGGGGACTGCCTGCAGGCCCTCCCGCAGACAAGAGCGATTAGCGGTAGCAAGCGGGGATCGACCTGGCAAGTCGCATGGCACCCGCCCGGATCAGGCGGGGCGCACGGCGGCGACCGTCACCACCAGCGCCTCGGTGCCGGTCGATTGACGATAGCGCCACTCGACCCCGGGCTCGTCGGCCGAGACGCCGAGCACGTCGACCATCGCGTCGCGACAGATCTCGAGCGCGGCCGACAGGTCCTCCTCGTCGAGCGGGACCTCCGCGCGACGGCACAGGGTGACGGTCAGTGGCGGGTCTACTTCGTCTTCGCGATCGTGCAGGGCGAAGCGGATCCGCTCATAGCAAGCGTCGAGCTCGTCGGCGGTCGCATCCGGTTGCAACGCCATCGGAACGACCGCCTGGTAACCGGAAGACGCCTCCGCAGCGGCACCCGAGTCGGGCTTACCGGCGGTCACGGCAGCTTGTAGAGCTCGCGGCAGTTGTCGGCGGTCACCTTGCGCACCGTATCTTCGCCGAGCTTGCCGAGGGCGTGGTCGATCGCCGCAGCCGAGTTGGGCCAGGTGCTGTCCGGGTGCGGATAGTCGCAGGCCCACATGAAGTTGTCCGGCCCGAGTAGCGGAATCAGATCGGGTCCGAGCGGTTCCTCTTCGAACGTCGCGTAAACCTGGCGATGGAAGAGCTCGCTCGGCTTGGTCGAGATGTTGCGCTCGGGATGCGGCACACAGTGCTTCTCGAAGGTCGCGTCCATGCGCGCCACCATGTACGGCAGCCAGCCGATCCCGCTCTCGGCGAGGACGATGCGCAGGCCGGGGTGACGCTCGAGCGCGCCCGAGAAAACCATGATCGCCAGCAACTCGTCCATCTGCATCGGCGCCACCGCGGCAAAGCCGGCGATCTGCCAGTCCATCAGCCGCGGATTGAGCTTGGTACCGCCGCCGATGTGGAAGCTGATCGGCAGCTCGGCTTCCGCCGCCGCCTGCCACAGCGGGTCCCACGCTCGGTCACGGATATCGGCCTCGAAGGCGTTGAAGCAGGCGCCGCGGTGCCGCTGGGCGACGATGTACTCGACCTCTTCGACCGCGTCTTCCGGCGAGGTCGACGGAATTTCGGGGAAAGCGTTGAGGCGGTCCGGCATGTGGGCGTTGAACTCGTCGGCGACCCATTCGTTCCAGGCGCGAACCGCGATCTTCTGCACCGCCGGATCCTGGATACCGTAGGAAAACAGCGCGGTCGGACCGTAGACCATCGAAGCCCAGATCCCGTCCCTCTCCATGTCTTGCATGCGGCGCACCGGGTCGCTCGGCCGAAACGGGTCGTCGCCCATGCCTTCGCGGTCGAGGGCGGTTTCGATCTCCTCGTACGACCCGCTGACCGACGTCACCTTGTCGCCAATCATCCACAGGTTGTATTCGCCGTGCGCGACCACATGCGGCACCGCCTCGCGATGCTTCGCGGCGACGCGATCGACCCAGAGCGTCGGCGGCACTGCGTTCAGGTCGAGATGATCATCACACGAATAGATCCGTCTGGATTCGCTCACGGCCCCCTCCAAGTGACTCGAGCACCGGTATTGCAAACCGCGCGCAATGGCGCCAGCGATCCCCGAAACGAAGAGAGCCCGACGCGGTAGCTGCCGCGTCGGGCTCTCTATATCTGCACCGGCTCATGGCCGCGTGCGTCCCGGCGAAACCGGGAACTATCTTGTTGGCGACTGCTCTCAGAGCAGCCTTATAGAACGCGCCGGCCGCCTGTTCATGCAAGCGGCTGGCGCTGCGACTGGCCCGGCGGATCGTCCATTGCGTTTCCTCGCTCCGTGCGACTGACTAGGATTCGTCGCTGGTTTCAATGCGATCCTCCCTCTCCGCTGGCGGCGTGTCAAGAAATATTTTCGCGCCGCGAACAGCGTCAAGCACGGCAGCGAAACGAGAAGTTGGATCGTTCAGTCGACGGCGCGCAACAACAGCTCGGTGGTCTGTTTCGACGCAGCTTCGATCGGTTCGCCACACGCGGCAATCGGCAACGTGCGACCGCGCTCGACCGTCGCGGTGATCTCCCCCGCCACTTCGTCGGCGGCGAACTCGACTCGAACCGACGCCACCGCGCCGTCGTCTTCGACGATGTTGGCGAGACGCGGGATCTGCGTCCACTGCCAGCCGTGCTGGGCGAATCCCTGCGCGTCGGCAACCTGCAGAAGGCCGCTCTTCATCGCCGCGCAGCCGCGCAGGTGAGCGAGCGCGCGCTCGACCGGCAACGAGCGCGTAACCATTGCGGTGGCCACCTCGGCGTCCAACGCTGCCCACGCGAAGCCGTCGGGAAAGGTCAGTCCGGTCGGCGCGAAGCGGTGCCCCCCGGTGTGACTGGTGCGCCAGACTCGCAGCGATTCGGGAGTGTGTCCGCGCAGATCTTCGTACAGCCTGCCTCCGAGCTTGGCGCAGCACCGGTCACGGCTACCGTGCGTGCACAGCAGTAGATCGTGGACATCGGCGCAAGGCTCGGCGGTCAGCCCCTCGCCGGAGACGAAGCCACGCACCGCTTCGGCGAGGCCGGAGCGATCGACCGAACCCTCGCAGCGGCGGTAGCCGGCAAACGGCTCGGCGGGGTCGCGCCAGTAGCAAATGACCTGATGATCCTCGCCACAACCCTGCTCGCAACGCAGCGCCAGCACCCGAACCTTGGCTCCGCCGGTCGGCGCATCGCGCAGCATCTCCGCCAGCAGCGGGTGCTCGGCGATGTCGGCCGGCCACGGCAGGGGCAGCTCGACGAGCACGAAACGATCGGCGGCGACCGCGGTGCCGAGGGCGCTCTCGCCGGACTCGCGCGACCACGCGGCGCAGCGAACGCCCGGACTCCTGGCAGCCCCTTCGATGGTCATCGCCGCAACATACCAGCGCGCTATCGGCGAGGCCAGGACGCGCAGTGGCTCAGTTTGGACCTCCGGAACTAAAGTGAGCCTCGCAATGCTCGGTCATCCGAGGGTCCCTCACCCGGCCTACGGCCGACCTCTCCCACGGGGAGAGGCATCTGAACTTCCTTCTCCCTTTGGGAGAAGCGCAGGATGAGGGTCTCTCAAATGGGGGCGAAGCCCCACCAACGTATCTTCACAATGTTCCAACGGCTCGGTCGCAGTCGAAGCAGTTCGGTCGATCTCCGAGTTTCAAGCTGACCCATTACCCAATAAAGGCCGCTGCTGGAGCCGCAACATGGAATTTGCAAGCATGCGCCGCTCGTGAGGCTCCTTCATCCACTACGCCGATGGGCGACCCCACTCGCCATGGGGTGCGCCCTCGCCGCGGCCTGCCAGACGCGTCCGGACACGACCGCTGCCGGCCCCGAACGCATCGTTCTCATCGTCGTCGACACCCTGCGCGCCGACCAGCTCGCCTGCTACGGCGGTCCAGCGCGCACCCCGGTTCTCAATCGATTGGCGTTCGACGGACTGATGCATCCGCACGTAGTATCCGCCTTTCACCAGACCACCATGTCGGTGGCGGGCATACTCACCGGCCAGACCCCGAGCCTCGAGACCAAATTCCCGCGAAGACCGCTCCGCTTCAACAGCCGTACCTGGTGCGGCATGAGCCGTTTCGATCGCGACGACCGTGGCCAGTGCATCCCCGACGAGCTGACCACGGTCGCCGAGACTCTGCGCGAACACGGCTACTGGACCGCGGCGATTCAGTCCAACCCGTTGCTCTTCGATCCGCTCGGCTACAGTCAAGGGTTCGACCGCTGGCAAGAGGTGGGCATCCCCAGCGCCGCGCGCGCCTCGCAGGGGATCGCGAAATCGCGCGCCGCCGGGCCGGTCAACCGAGCAGTCATCGGCCTCCTCGACGACCTGCCGAGCAAGCGGTTCTTTCTCTATGTGCACTACATGGACGTCCACGATTACGGCTATTTCAAAACCAGCTACCGGGACACCGTCGAGACCGTCGACGCAGCGATCGGCGAGCTGCTCGACGCGTTGCGCGAACGCAACTTGTTCGACGGCACTACGCTCATCGTCACCGCCGATCACGGCGAGCGGCTCGGCGAGAAACACGCGCTCCAGGGCAAGGTGACGCACAACGGCAACCCATCCTTCGAGACCCTCCTGCGTGTCCCGTTGATCGTCCACCCGCGCCCCGACGTCGCCGTCGATCCCGTTTTTCGCGGGCAGGACACGCGCTACTTGATCGAGGAGATCGCTGGCATCGAGAGCCCGCGACCGGCCGAGCTGAGGCCGGAGGAAAGCTATCTCTCCGAGTTCGAGTTCAGAACCTATCGCAACTACCCCTACAAGGCGATGTGGAGGCGATCCGATGGCGCGTTTTTCCTGTTCGACCTCGAGCGCGACCGGCGCGAGAAAAGGAACGTCGCCGAGCGGCGGCCGCAATTCGTCAACCGCTTCAAAAAGCGAATCAGGGCCCTGGCGCGCCAGCTCGGGACCAAGCGTGACGTCGAGGAATCCCTCAGCGAAGCGGACAAGGGCCGGCTGCGCGCTCTCGGCTACCTGGACTAGGGGCTAGGGGCTAGGGGCTAGGGACTAGGGGCTAGGGGCTAGGGGCTAGGGGCTAGGGGAGGTAGGGAGCTATTTTGATTCAACTGGGCGGGCAGAGCCCGCCCCACTATCCCTAGTCCCTAACCCCTAGGCCCTAACCCCTAATCCCTAGCTCCTCGTCACGGATCGACACGGAGGCGTCCATCCGTCTACGGCTCGTTGCCGAGATAGCCGGCGGCGCGCAGGCGCTCCAGTACTTCCTCGGGGATCGGTTCGGTCGGCCCGGCCTCGGCATCGGCGACCGCGTGCCCGAGTTGTTCTTCCCATGCGCTCAGGCGGGCCAGCTCGGCGGCCGACTCTTCTTTGGAAGCGAGGTTGTCGTACTCCTGCGGATCGCGCTGCAAGTCGAAGATCATGGCACGCCGGCTCTCGAGATCGGCGATCACCTTTCGCGATTCGGTGCGTTCGCCGATCAGATGCACGTTGTCGCGAAATCGCGACTGGGCGTATGAGACCAGTCCGGTGCGCCGCACACCCGGCTCGAGAAACGGGCGGACGCTGGTGCCGGCGATCTGTTCTCGTAGATCGGGTCCGATCTCGACTCCGACGAAGTCGAGCAGGGTCGGCATCACGTCGACCTGCCGCACCAGGCCGGGGAAGCGGCCGGCGCGGTCCAGGCCACTCACCACGAACGGAACTGCCAACACGCAATCGTAGAGAGTGTCTCCGTGGAAGCGGTTGCCGTGGTCGCCGAACTCCTCGCCGTGGTCGCTGCTGAAGACGACGATCGTGTCGCCGTCGAGGCTCGCCCGCGAAAGGAAATCGAGCACGCTGCCGACCGCGGCGTCGGCCTCGCGTATTTCCGCATCGTACTCGTTGATTGGCCCCGGGTTGCTCGGGCCGGCGTCGCGCTCGCCGTAGAGCTTGCGATCCGGTTCGTAGGGGTAGTGGGGGTTCATGAAGAACATGGTGAGGAAAAACGGGCGCTCGGCCGGTCGCCCCTCGAGCGCCTTGATCGCCGCGCGCGCGACCCGGCGCGGCTTGCCGGGCTGGCGCTTGCGGTGCTTCACGTACTCGTAAGAGTCGAACCCCTGCTCGAAGCCCTTGGTCGAGTTGCGGTCCCCCATGTGGGGGTTCTCCATGACGCCGATGGTGTAATAGCCCGCGTCGCGCAACACTTCGGCCAAGGTCTGCAACGAAGCCGGCAACTGGCTCTCGGGCGTCTGCTTGGTGGCGCCGTGAACCGAGGGAAGGGTCGAAGTGAAGAGGGACGCCACCGACGGCTTGGTCCACGGGGCATGAGTCACGTACTGGTCGAAAATCAGGCCGCCCGCCGCCAGTCGGTCGAGCACCGGAGCGGTCGGCCTCCAGTATCCGTGCCACGGAACGTGATCGCGGCGCAGCGAATCGAACAGGATCAGGACGATGTTCTTGCCGGTGGTGTCGACCCCGTCGACGACCCGCAGCGGCGCCGGCGGCGGATGCAACGGCAACCCGGCGAAGATGCGGCCGAGAGCCCGCACGACCTGACCCGCATCGACCGACGTGTCGCCGCGCAGGCGCTGCGCCAGCAACAGGCGCCGGCCTTCGGCCAAGGCGAAGTCCTCGAGGTCGGCGCCGACCACCCAGTTGCCGAGAACACGCCGGTCGGGTCCCACCCACAGCAGCGAGCCCGCCTTGTGAGTCGCGACGACCAAGCTACCGTCGCCGCGCATCGTCAGGCTCGACGGGTGACCGATCTCGTTGACCCGCCAGCAGGTGCTGCCGTCGCGCCGGATGCATGTCACACAGTGGCCGTTGTAGTCCGCCACGACGACGTTGCCGTCCGCGTCCAGCTCGACGTCGACCGGTAGCCGCAGCTTCTCACTGTGCTGCCATACGACGTTTCCGCCGGCGTCTACTTCGAGAATTCGCGACGGCTTGGTGTCGGCGATCAAGGTGTTGCCATTGGCCAGTCGGTCGGCGTCGCGCGGAGCCTTGAGGTCGTCGTACGACCATACCTCCTTGCCCGCCGCATCGAGCTCGATCACAGCGCTGCGCCGGCCGCTGACCACCAGGTATCCACCGCCCGGCAGGAAATCGGCGTCGAGCGGGGTGCCGACCTCGAGCTCGGCGACCAACCCACCGTCGGCATCGTAGACGAAAACCCGGTTGAGATTTCGGTCGGCAACCAATCGGCGGCCGCTGCGATCGATATCCACCGCCGCCGGGCGACTCACTCGCGGCGCTGTCCAGACAATGCTGCCGTGGTCGGCCGTCTCGACCACCGAGGGCACCAGCTGTACCGCCTTGGCCGACTTCTGCGGCTCGCCCGCGGGCTCGGCTTCGGCGGGCGCCGCCTCGGCAGACTTCGCCGGCGGCTTGCGAGCCGGCGATTTCGCCGTGCCGGAGTCGCGCCGATCTTCCGGTCCAGGCGCGGACCGCTCCTTAGTCGGAGCCCGGGGCGGGTTGGCCGCGGCGTCGTCCCCTGCCGACAGCCCACTGCTGCTCACCAAGACCGCGACGACTGTCGCCAAACAGACTGCCCCGGAGATTCCGCGTACCAGTGCCCGCACGATCCTCACCACCATGCGCTCCGTAGCCGAGCTTGCCCGCCAAGTCGAGCACCGCGAGTCCTTCCCGGCTGTCCGACCGAGCCTCTGCCGGACCTACCCGGCGGGACGGGTTCGCGCCTGGGCACGGCGGCAAGCCGGACCAGTACCTTCAACTCTCGCGATGAATCCCGCATGATGCCTTGCGTGGACGCCCAATCCCGACAACCGACGACCGAGGCGACGGCTCTGCCGTCGATCCTCGACGTGCCCAAGGATCGGATCGGCGAGTTGATGCACGAGCTCGGCGAACCCAGCTTCCGCGGGCGCCAGCTCTGGGGGGCGCTCTACCGCAGCCTGGCAACCTCCTTCGACGACATGACCGACCTCGCCAAGTCGCTGCGCGGCAAGCTCGACCAGCAGTTCCGCATCGCCTGCGCCACCCCCAGCATCGAGACTCGTTCGGCCGACCGATCGACCGACAAGACGCTGTTCCGGCTCGACGACGGCGAGCTGATCGAAACCGTGCTCATGCGCTACGACGCCGATGGGCACCGCAAGCGGCGCAAGACGGTGTGCATCTCGACCCAGGCCGGGTGTGCTCTCGGGTGCACCTTCTGCGCCACCGGCCAGCAAGGTTTCCGGCGGCAGCTGTCGGTCGGCGAAATCGTCGACCAGGTGCTCTACATGGAGCGCGTCGCCCGCGCCGAAGACCAACGCGAGATCGAGCAAGGCGAGCGCTCGCGCGGCGACCTGCAAGGCGTCACCAACGTGGTCTTCATGGGCATGGGCGAGCCGCTCGCCAACTACGACAACACCATGGCGGCGGTGCGGGTGCTCAACGACGACCAGGGCCTCCACATCGGCGCCCGCCACATTACGATTTCGACCGTCGGCCTGCCCGACCAGATCGAACGCCTCGGCCACGAGCCGGTGCAGATCAACCTCGCGGTGTCGCTGCACGCACCGGACAACGCCACGCGCTCCGAGACGATGCCGATCAACGCCCGCTATCCGATCGAACGCGTCATCGAGGCGTGCCGTGCCTACATCGCCCGCACCAACCGCAAAGTGTTTTT
This sequence comes from bacterium, assembly GCA_030430165.1. Classification (GTDB taxonomy): domain Bacteria; phylum Desulfobacterota; class Binatia; order HRBIN30; family CADEER01; genus CADEER01. The sequence goes on from JAUIGL010000023.1 coordinate 57,919, forward strand.
CGAGTACGTCCTGCTGCGCGGGCAGAACGACAGCGCCGCGCACGCCGCTCGCCTCGGCAAGCGACTGCGCGGTCTGCTGTGCCACGTCAACCTGATTCCGGTGAATCCGACCTCGGACGGACCGTTCGGCCGGCCGTCGCGCGAAGCCGCCAAGGCCTTCCAGGACGGACTGGCCGGCTACGGCGTCCCCTCCACGGTTCGCGTCGAGAAGGGCATCGACATCAACGCCGGCTGCGGACAGCTGCGCGCCCGCGCGCTGCGGCAATCGGCATGAGCACGCCGGCGGCGGCAAGCGCCCTGGCCATCGACGTCGGCTCGAGCAGCGTCAAGACGGCCATCGTCACAGCCGGCGGCGAGATCCGTGCCGCTACCTCGCGGCCGGTCGAAACCAAACGCTTCGAAGACGGAGGCGCCGAGCAGGACCCCGAGCAGCTGTGGCAGGCCGTCGTCGACGCCTGTCGCGAAGTCGCCGCAACCGCGCCCGGCGAGATCGCGGCGATCACCTGCAGCGGCCAGTACTTCTCGATCATCCCGGTGCGCGAAGACGGCGAGCCGGTCGGCCCGTTGATCCTGTGGCTCGACACGCGGGGCAGCGAGCACAGCCTCGCCATCTACGAGAAGCATCCGGACTCTCTGCTGCAGTGGATGGTGACCAACGGACTGTTCCCCCTGCCATCGGGAAGCGACTCGATCTCTCACTCTCTCTACCTGCGCGACCAGCGCCCCGAGGTCTACGCGCGGGCGCAGCGACTGCTCGAACCGTGCGACTACGTCAACGCGCGACTCACCGGCCGCTGCGTCGCCAGCCCCTGCTCGGCGTTCGCTCAAGGGCTGACCGACAATCGCAACCTGGACGCGGTGCGCTACGACGACGAGCTGATCGCCCTGTCCGGCCTCGACCGACATCTCCTGCCCGAGCTGGTCGCCGATGGCAGCGTCATTGCGCCGCTCGCCGACGAGATCGCGCGCGACCTCGGGATCGCGTCGCGCCCGCCGGTCTTCGCCGGTATCAACGACACCCAGGCGGTGTCGATCGGGAGCGGCGTCTTCCGTCCCGGGCGCGGCGGTATCAACGTCGGCACCACCTGCCAGGTCTTGGGGTTTCTCGACCAACTGCGTTCGGATCTCGACAACAATCTGTTCTCGATGCCGAGCCCGATCGCCGGTCGCTACGCGCTGATGGCGGAGAACGGCCTCGGCGGCAAGTTGATCGATCACCTGCTCGGCGAGCTCATCTTCGCCAGCGACCACCTCGCCGACCACGCCAGCGGCCAGGGATACCAGGGGTTCGACAGCGCGCTCGCCGCCGTGTCGCCGGGAGCGAACGGACTTCTCTACCTGCCCTGGCTCACCGGCTCGCAGACACCGAAAGCGCGCTCGACGATGCGCGGCGGATTTCTCAACATGTCCCTCGACACGACGCGCGAGCACCTGCTGCGCGCCGCCGTCGAAGGCATCACCTTCAGCCTCAGTTGGCAGCTCCCGGCTGCCGAAACGCTGTGCGGCGACCGCTTCGACGAGCTCACCTTCTCCGGCGGCGGAGCGATCTCGCGGCAGTGGGCGCAGGCGGTGGCCGACATCACCGATCGCCCGGTGCGCCGCCTCGCCGAGCCGCGCTACGTCAACAACCGCGCCACCGCCCTGCTCGCCTTCGAGCGACTCGGAGTCGCCTCGCTCGGTAACGTCGACGAATTCTGCCCGGTCGCCGACACCTTCGCCCCGCGCCCCGAAACGCGCGACACCTACGACCGGATGTTCGAGCAGTTTCGCGACTTGTTCGAACGCCTGAGCCCAGTCTTTCACAATCTCAACGCCCCCCGGGCGTGAACGGAGGTCCCAATGAGCGACGACCCGACCAAGGAACTCTTCGGAATTCGCGGCTATCGCGAGCGATACGGCGTCAACGACCGCTTCCCGGAGCGCGGCCGCGCCGAGGACGAAGTGCTCGCCGAGCTCCGCGAAATGGCCGTTGCGGAAGACAACTTCTGGCAGACCGGACGCTGCTCCGGGTCGCTCTACCGCGGCAACATGGAGCACTACGGCTTCCTCAATCGGGCGGCCGCGCTCTACTCGCACGTCAACGCCCTGCAGCGCGACATCTGCCCGAGCGCGACTCGCTTCGAGAGCGAGATCATCGCCATGACCCTCGACATGATGCACGGCAGCGCGGTCGACGGGGAGCCGTGCGGCGCCGTGACCACGGGCGGCACCGACAGCATCATGAGCGCCGTGCTGGCGCACCGCGAGCGCGCCCGGCGCCGCTCCGACTCGCGCAGCCATCAGATGATCCTGCCGCTGACCGCGCACCCGGCGTTCGAGAAGGCTGCTCACCTGTTCGGCATCGACGTGATCGCTGCTCCGGTCGACGAGCACACCACGCTGGTCGACGTCGACTTCGTGCGCGAACACATCACCCCCGACACCATCCTGCTGGTCGGCTCCGCCGGCAACTACCCCTACGGCACCATCGACCCGATCGAGCAGCTCTCCGACCTGGCGGTCGAGCACGACATTGGCCTGCACGTCGACGGCTGCCTCGGCGGCTTCATCCTGCCCTGGGGCGAGGCACTCGGCTACGAGATTCCGACCTTCGACTTCCGCCTCCCCGGAGTCACCAGCATCTCGGCGGACACTCACAAGTACGGCTACGGGCTCAAGGGGACATCGGTCGTCCTCTACCGCGACAAGGAGCTGCGCGAGGGGCAGTACTTCGTCAGCGAGATGTGGAAGGGTGGCAAGTACTTCTCCCCGGGCCTCGCCGGCAGCCGCCCGGTCGGCCTGCTCGCCGCGACCTGGGCCTCGATGGTGAGCCTCGGCCGCGAGGGGTATCTCGAGCTGGCGCGCGCCATCTTCGAGACGTCCTTCGCCATGCAAGCGGAGGTCGCCAAGCACGACGCCCTGCGCATGATGGGCGACCCCACGTTCTGTTTCTCGTTCACCTCCGACGAGTTCGACATCTACCACGTCAACGACGCCATGCGGCCGAAGGGCTGGCGCTTCAACGGGCAGCAGTACCCGAACGCAATCCACATGTGCGTCACCGGTCCGCAAACTCAGCCCGGAGTCGTCGACGACTTCGGCCGCGACCTCGCCGAAGCGGTCGCCTACGCCCACAGCAAAGCCGGCGAGCCCGCCAAGAGCAGCGCCATCTACGGAGGCATGCCCGACGAGTCCGCCGAGGCCCAGGAGTTCCTGCGCCAGACCCTGGTCCGCCTAATCGATCGAATGCACGACCTATGACGATGGGAATCGGCGCAAGCCGATTGTCGTACCCAATGCTCTCCCCCTACGGGGGAGATGGCCCGCCAGGGGCAGAGAGGGCGAACAGAGATGACTTCGCCGCCAGCGGCGAAGCACCGTGGTTCAGCGAACTGATCAACGCCAAGGAGCGAAGGAGCGAAGGAGCGAAGGAGCAAAGGGTGGTGCGTCGGCTTCGCCGACGGCGTCTGAGACTCCCTCTCCTCAATCCTCCCCCATAGGGGGAGGAGGTCTGTTTCCGATGTCCGTACGAACAAGTTGGAGCGCGATCGACACGAGCCGGTTTCAAGAACCTGTGGTGTGTCGGCTTCGCCGACGGCGTTGGAGACTCCCTCTCCTCAATCCTCCCCATAGAGGGTGTCGATTTTCTCCAGTGACCGCCGAACCGCCTGTGATCCCCTCCGGGTGAGGGCCAGGGTGAACGCGTATCAAATGGCCGCGGTACGCAAACCGCTGTGCCGCATGGGCTAGCGACGCCTTTCCTTTCGGTCCCCTCACCTTTAATCCTCTCCCGCCGGCAATGCGGGAGAGGGATTCTGTGCGCGCTTCGCGCGTTTCTTTCGAGAAAATCGACAGCCTCCATAGGGGGAGGAAGTCTGTTGCCGATGTCCGCACCTCAGAAAGGGGCACGCGTCGCGCGGCGGCGCTACGGCGCGGCGGCCGCTTTCGCTTCGAGCTGGCGGTCGATCATCTGGCCGAAGGCGGTCAGCAGGCCGCCGAGCCCTTCGGTGTCGGGCTCGGCGATGCGCAGTGCGGCGACGATCGCTTCGATGGTCGAGACGTAGCCGCTGCGCGGCTCGCGCCGGATGCGATAGTCGCTGCGCAAGTCGGGGAGCGTGACTGCGCGCAAGCGGCGCAGGCGCTCGCTGCAGTCGTAGATCTTCTTGGCGTGGAACCAGGTGCCGTCGAGCACGACCAGGTGGCGCGGCATCGCCGCGGGCTCGAGGGCGGTCATCGACTCGGCGCCGGGCACCGGATAGAGCAACGCCGCATCCGGCGGAATCACTTCGAGGAGGGTCTCGTTGTTTTCCCACGGCGCGCAAGTCTCGATGCGCACTCGCTTCAGGCCGAGACGGGCAATGCGCGCGGTACCGATGGCATGGAAGCGCTCGCGCGGGTGCTGCAATACGGTGACCGCGGTTCGGTTGTCGACACAGCGCACCGTCGCGCAGATGCAAACCACTGCCGCCTTGTGGCAACGGTAGCAGACCTGTCGGGGATTGCTCGAGCGCACTGACGACTGGGCGGACCGACTAGCGAGCCGCGAAACAAGCCCGATCGAGATACTCCGACTCGCGCAGCCAGCGGTCGGAGGGGTAGTAGACGAACAACGCGCCGCCGTCCTTGATGGCGTCGATCACGTCGCGGCTGATCTGCTCGCGCACGCTCGGACACCCCCAGCTGCGGCCGAGGCGACCGTTGCGCTCGACGAACTCGCGGCTGACGTACTTGGCGCCGTGCATGACGATCGCCCGCTCGCGAGCTCGGTCGTTGAATCCGGCTTCGAGACCGGTCAGGCGCAGTGAGTAGCCGTGCTGCCCCTGGTAGACCTCGTCGGCGCGGAACAAACCCAAGCTCGACTGTTTCGAACCGACGATGTTCGAGAACGCGGTGGCGAAGTGCTCGCCGCTATTGCGGCCGTGGGCAACCAGGTCGCGATGCAGAACCTCGCGGGTACGCATGTCGAGCACCCAGAGGCGCGGATCGGTCGACGACAGGGAGTAGTCGATCACCGCGAGCACGTCGCGGGCGATGTCGCCGCGGGACCTGGCACACTGGAAGGCGTTCTCCGCGAGCTCCAGTACCTCGGCCCGCGGTAGCCTCGAGACGGCATCCGAGCTCGCCGACGCAGTCACCGAGGGGGCGCCAATCCCGATCAGGAGCGCGCCGAGGATTCTCGCCAGCCGAACCATCGCTCCGGCAAAATAGCACAGCCTCTCCGTTTATTAAGCGGTCGAGACATCGGACCGCGGCAAACCTCAGTCGACATAGCCGAGCGCCCGCAGGCGCTCGCGCTGCCCATCGGAGATCGGGGCGCCGATCTCCGGCGACGCCGAAACCGACGTGTTTTCGCGCCATTGGGCGAGCTCGCCACGAAACTGCTCGAGCTTGCGAGGGCGCCTGGCGGAGACCTCCCGGACCTCTTTCGGATCGGCCTGAAGGTCGTAGAGCTCTTCCCGGATCCGGCTGCCCTCGGTGCCGTCGAGGACTTCGATGTACTTCCAGCTATCGCTCGCAACCGCGGACAATTCCACGTGTTTCCGTTGCGCCAGCTCGCGGCCGTTCCAGCTCATCGAATAGGCGCGCGGGTCGCTCGGCGCGTCTCCGAAAAGGCTGCGGCCGTGCACTTCTTCGCGCAGCCGAAGCCCGAGCATCTCGAACAGGCTCGGCATGACGTCGACCACCTGGCGCGAACCGGTCACTCGCCGAGGTGCCAGGCGGCCACCGCCGCGCCACACGATCAGCGGCACCCGCACCTGCGTCTGGTAGAGCTCGCGGCCGTGGCGCAGTCGGTTGTGCTCGAAGAATGCCTCACCGTGATCGGAGACGACGACGATCGTGCTGCGCGGCAACACCCCGATCCGCTCCAGGTACTCGACGAAGCGACCGATCTGCGCGTCGGCGTAGGCGATCTCTCCGTCGTAGCGATCGATCAGGTTCTCGATGTCGGCAAGCGACAGGTCGATCCCCTCCCCCGCCTTAGACAGGCACGCCAGCACCAACTCGGGCTCGCCCCACTTCTCGCGCCCCGGATCGAAGGCGCACTCCGGATGCTCGGCGGCGAGCGCCGGGAATTCGTTTTCGATCATCCAGTCGATCCAATAGGCCGCGGCGCGAAACGCGCGCGCGCCCGAGAACTTCTCGAGATAGGGCGACGGCGGGAAATAGATGTCGTGCGGGTCCATCAGGTGCACGTAGGTGAAGACGCGACGACTGGTCTCGCGAGCGCGGTCGAACCAGCGCCGGGTCTCCTCGAGAACGACCGCAGAGCGGCACCAGGCTAGCTCTTCGAAGGAGTCGAAGCCGTGGTCGAAGTGTTCGGCTCGGGTGATGATCGGATTGGCAGAGACCGCACCGGTCGCGTAGCCGCCACGGCGCAGCTCGTCGACCAGGTTCTTCCTCCACAGCCAGCTCTTCTTGCCGACCATCCGGTGGCTAGTCGGATAGAGCCCGGTGAGAAGCGACGCGACCGAGGTGTTGGTCAGGCTCGACTGCGAGGTCACCCGTTCGACCAGCACTCCCTGCCGCGCCAGTCGGTCGATGTTCGGCGTCGTCGGGCGCGGGTAGCCGTAGGCGCCGACGTGATCGGCGCGCAGGGTGTCGATGAGAAGGACGAACACGTACTCGCTGTCGGCGTCCGCCGCGAGCGGCCGCCCGCTGAGACCCGCCGCCCGACCGGCGCGACGCGCGCCGATCTCCTCGATCAGCCGCTTCGCCGACAGCAGCTGATCGGTGGCCTCACCGATCTGGTTGGTTTGCGGACCCATCAGCTCGTGGAACTCGCCGACCGTCAGAAGAATGTAGGCGACACTGGCGATGGCGCGTCCGAGGTCCAGCGCCTCGGCGCGCGCGGCGCCGATCGGCGTGGCGTCGGCCGGCTCGAGAGCGCCGACGAGCTGGCGCAGCTCTCGGTGCTGGCGCCGCAGTGCGAGCGTCGTGTCGGCGGCGCTGGCATCGCCGCTCTCGAAGCCTGCCCAGGTGGCCATCACCCGGTCGAAGCCGGACCACAGACGCGCGGTCGCGAGCGCGGGATCGGTAGCGGCGAGACCGGGCGACGGCGCCACCAGACTCGACAACAACAAACCGAGCCCGGCGCAGCGCGCTCTTCGGCGGCGGCACCGGACAGTCGCGGAGCGCCTCACCCTTCGAGGACCTCGACGTAGCGCTTGCGCAGCGAGGCGATCCTCCGGTTCAGCGTGCCCAGCGTCCACTTGCTGGTGTCGACCGGCGGCAACACCACCGCCTCCACCGTCGCCGGGCGAACGATCAACGCATCCTTTGGCAGGGCGTCGAGCACGTTCTTGAAGACCACCGGCACGATCGGCACCCCTGCCTCCATGGCGATGCGAAAGGCGCCCTTCTTGAAGGCGCCGAGACGCGGCGTCAGCGAACGCGTCCCTTCCGGTGCGATCGCCAGAGAGACCCCGTCCTGCAATGCCTGTACCGCCGGCTTGAGGGCTTCGACCGCCTTCGCCGAGTCGGCCCGGTCGATGAAGACGACGCCGGCGGCGGCGAACACCGGGCCGAACACCGGGTTGTAGAGAATCTCTTGCTTGCCGACGCCGGTGAGGTCGCGGCGCAGCATCTTGAACAGCAGGATCGGATCGAACCCGCTCTGGTGATTGAAGATGAACACCGCCGGCCGGTGCGACCACAAGTGCTGCTCGCCCTCGACCCGCAGGTCGACTCCGGAGAGCGAGGTCGCCAGATCCGCCCACAGTCCGGCGCCGACGTTGATTCCCTCGCGGCGCGAACCGCTGATGATGCCGGCGGCGGTGCCGGCGACGACGGACGGAATGATGCTGCCGTAGACCAGCGACGTTCGCACCAGGTCGCCGATCGATGGCGTGCCGCGGCTGCGAAAGCGGTGCACCGGCCAGCGACGTTCGCGGGCGATCTGGGCCAACTGGCGGTTCGGATTGAGCGCGTGCGGCCGGCCGACCGCCTCGAGGAGCGGCAGGTCCTCGTGGCTGTCGGTGTAGAAATAGCTCTTCTTCATGCTGACCTTGTACCGCCGCGCCAACCGCCGCGCCGCCACCGCCTTGCCCTCGCCGTAGCACGTGGGGTGGTGCACCCGGCCGGTGAAAACTCCGTTCTCCACCTCGAGCTCCGTGCACAGCACGTGCTCGATCCGCATGTCGCGCGCCAGCGGCGCCGCCTGGTAGCGAGTCGCCGACGAGACGATGGCGACCGTGTGCCCCATCGCCTGGTGCGCGGCGACCAAAGCCCGCGACTCGGGGTAGATCTGGGTCGCGAGGTACTTGCGGAAGACATCCTCGCCGATCTCCTCGAGCAAGCTCTCGGCGATCCCCCGATAGGCGGCCGTGGTCGCCGTCATCATTCCGGAAAATCCGGTGCGACCGAGCGCGAAGCTGAAGGCGCCGAGCAGCGACTCGCCGAGCTCGCGCGGCGACATCCTGCCCGACAACAGCCGCTCCTGGATGAAGGACGTCGCCGAGAATCCCGCCAGCAGCGTATGGTCGAGGTCGAAGAAGGCCCCGATCTTCGGGCCTTTCGCGCCCGACAGGATGTCGGCCGTCAGCTTCGCGTGTTGTCGATTCGCGGGCATCGCCAGCGCGCACTCTCGCACAAAACGCGCGGCCCGATCCACAAGCGGCCAAGCTCGAGTCGCAAAACGCCCCGTGGCGTTGCTTCGCGGGCGCGAAACCGATCAGATTGGACGACCGACCAGGGAGAGCTCTCAGCGACGCATGACCCGCCCGCAGCTGATCCACTCGCCGCACCACGGCGCCGCCGAGGATGCCGAGGTGTTCGTCATCGATAGCGCCGACGGCGTACGCCTGCGCGCGGCGCGATGGATCACCGACGACGCCCGCGGCACCGTCTTACTGTGCCACGGGTTTACCGAGTTCATCGAGAAGTACTACGAAGTCGTCGACGATCTGCGCCGGCGACGTTACTCGGTAGTCACTTTCGACTGGCGCGGCCAAGGACTGTCGACCCGCCTGATCGCCGACCAGCAGCGCGGCTACGTCGAGAGCTTCGACGACTTCGTCGACGACGCCCTGCGTGTCGCCGACGCTCTCACCGAGCCCGGGCAACCGCTGCTCCTGGTGGCTCATTCGATGGGCGGCAACGTCGCGCTGCGACTGCTGCAGGAGCACCCCGAGCGATTCGAAAGGGCCGTGCTGTGCGCACCGATGCTCGGCTGGGACTGGTTGCCGACCGATCTGATCGGCGCCGTCGCCGCCCGCCAGGTGCGGCGCGGGCACGGTGAGCGCTACATCTGGGGCGGACGCGATCCCGACACCAAGACTCATCTGTTTCGGGTCACGTCGGACGAAGCGCGGCTGGAGCGCTGGAAGGAGCTGTGCCGCCGCGAGCCCGGGCTGCTGCTCGGCAGCCCAACCTGGCAGTGGATGCGCGAAGCGGCGCGCAGCACCTCGCTGGTGACGCGGCCCGAGCGCATCGCCAGGATCGCCGCGCCCACCCTGCTCGCTTCAGCCGGGCGCGACTACGTCGTCTCCGCCGCCAAACAGCGCCGCCTGGCGAGCCGCAGCGACCGCATCAGCCTGGTGGAGTTCCCCGACGCGATGCACGAGATCCTCCACGAGACCGATCCGATCCGCGGCCGGTTCTGGAGCGCGTTCGACGACTTCGTCGGCTAGCTTCGCGGGCACGAGGTCAGGCCGGGGCGCCGATGAACTCGCGCCATTTGAGCAGCTTGGCGAACTCGCGCCGCGTCACCGGCCCCGACATCTCCTGGAACGCCCAGCGCCGCGCGCCGATCTCGCCGTCGATCTGGCTCTTGGCGAGCATCAACTGACTGGTGTCGAGCGTACAGCGGATCTCTTCCGGGTCGATGCGGTACAGACGCGCGCCGTTGCCACCGAGCACCTTGGCTTTGATCTCGGGCGTCAGCTCGGGATAGCCGTAGCGCTCCTGAAACTCCTCGGAGATCTGCAGTGCGCGGAACATCTCGATCTGCGGCTGCGGTGAGCCGAACCACAGACACTCGGACCCCCACACCAGGTTGTCCTCGCCGAGATACTTGAGCAGCTTACCCACGTAGTGCTGCGCCTGCTCGGCGTTGAGCATCGACAGCGCCCACGCGGTCCCCATCTCGGCGTAGACGTTCTTCCCTTTGAGGCCGTTCTCCTCGACCGTCTTGACCAGTCGGTCGACACCGCGCGCGTCGTCGGGGTCGTACGGTCCCTCGGGATGACCGAGCGCCATCCCCGAGTGGTAGATGACGAAGTCGACCTCCGGGTAGCGCAGCGCCGCCGGGCCGACGTCTCGCGGGTCGGTGTGGAGCAAGGAGAAATTGCCGAGGCGAATCCCCTTGTGGGCGCACACCAGCGGCTCGCCGAGCTCGATGCACTTCTCGATGAACGGCCCTGCGACGGCTTCGTCGTCGAGCCACCAGCCGACGCCGTCGGGGCCCCACGGCGGGTAGCACTTCCAACCGCGGTTGCCGAACTCGGCGTGGATGCGCTCCATCATCGCCGCCTGCAAGTCCCAGCGGTCGTTGGGATTGACCTGGCAGTGCTGCACCATGCGCTGGCTGCCGGCGGCGCTGTTGAAGACGTCGCGCCACTCGGCCATCGCCGTGTTGCTGATCAGGCTACCGCACAGGGTCGCGTCGTCGCAGATGCCGGTGGGGAACCCCGACAACACCGCCACGCTGGTATCCGACTGGAGGAAGATCTGGTCGAGATACTGGGCCGGCCCGATGCAGGTCGCGTCGGTCGGATCGACCGGACAATCCCAGAAGGTGATCGCCCGGGCGAAGCCGTCGCCGGGATAGTTCGACAGCATCGGGTTGCGCTCGCGCCAGGTCTGCTCGTCCTCGATGAGGTGGGTCTGCAGATCGAGGATGAACTCGTCGCCGCTCAGCATCTCGGTGGCTTCGTCGCAGTCGATCGGGCGATCGTCGACCTGGAAGCCGCCGTCGTCACTGCCGCAGCCGGAGGCGACGTTGACCGCCCACATCGACGTCACCATGCCGAGCGCGCTCGCCAGGAAATCGCGCCGGTCCATGCCGAAGTAGCGCGCCCGCTCCTCGGCCTTGCGCAGGATCAGGTTCTCGATCTTCCTCTCGTGCGGAGTCTGCTCCCAGAAGAATTCGCCGTTCGACTTGTTGCCGAGCGGGAGCGGGGTCGCGACCGGGAGCTCGCGACCGGTCTTCTTGTTCATGTGAATCCAGGGAAACCGGCGCATGGTAGTCCTCCTCCAATGCCGCCATCAGAGCGATCCGCCGCGCGCTTCACAAGCGCAACCCGCTCAGCGGTTCGGATCGCCCCGCCAACCGTCGACGACGCGACCAAAAGCAGCTCCCCGCTTTCGCGTTGCAGGTTGGCTCCCGATCGTGAACAAAGTCGGCCATGGCCACGGCGGCGCGCATCCTCAGCTACGCGGAGTACGCCGCGATCGAGCATCCGGTTCCCTACGTTCTCGATCTCGGCGGCGCGGGACACCGACTCCTCCTCTTCGGTAGCCGCCACACGTCGGATCCCACCGATCCGATGTTCGCCGACCTGGAGGGCCGCTTTCGCGCCATGAACCCGACCTTCGCGCTGCACGAGGGGACTCCGCCGGCGATCGAAGCGGAGCGCGAAATCGCCATTCGCAGGCACTGCGAAGCCGGTCTGATTCGTCACCTCGCCGCCGATTGCGGCATCGAGACCGCCAGCATGGACATCCCCCTACCCGTCGAAGCCGGGCGCCTGCGCCGGCACGTCTCGCGCGGCGACGCCCTGGTCTTTCTCGTCGTGCGCCAGCTCGCCTCGTACAACCGCAAGACCCTGCGCATGGACTTCGCCGGCTACTTCGGCGACTTCTTCGACCTCATCGCCGAGCCGCTCGGGCTCGGATCGATCGACTGGGATCTGATCGGCCGCGAGCACCGCAGGCTACTCGGGCGATCTTTGCATCCGCAAGCGATCACCGCGGTCGACACCGACCCCCTGCTGCGACGAACCCCGCTGCAGCGCATCGCCAGCCTCTCCAATCGGATGCGCGACGAGCACATGCTGCGCCGCCTGGGCGAGGCGACGCGCGCCCACCCGCGCGTCTTCGCCGCGGTCGGCGTGTCGCACGCCGTGATGCTGGAACCCGCGCTAACCGCCGAGCTCCGCCGCCCCGCCTAGCGGCCCGGATCGACCGGCCGCGCCGCGCGCCGGCAGCAACAGCACCATCACTTCGAGGTTGGCCGAGCCCGGGAACATGTCGAGCGGCACCACTCGATCGACCGACATCCCGCCCTCGCTCCATTCGGTGACGGCTCGGGGAATCGCATCGACGTCACAGAAAACGTGCAGGACCTTCTCCGGCGACCGCAGGGCGAGCTCGGCAATGACTCCTGGAGACGTCCCATTGCGCGGCGGATCGAGCAAGATCACTTCCGGCGCGGCGGTGCGCCGCAAGGAGTCAGCCACCATGTCGCGATCGACCCGCGCCGACTGGAAGCGACGCGGCGTCCGCGTCGGATTCGCCGCGCAATTGGCGATTGCCGAGCGAATCGACGGACCTTCGATGTCGATGCCGGTAACTCGCGCATAGGACGGCGCGAGGTAGTGACTGAACAAACCGTAGCCACAGTACAGATCGAGCAGCTCCTGCCTCGCCTGTGGCTGCAGAAGCTGGCGCGCGCGATCCAGCATCGCCGGCAACAGCGATTGGTTCACCTGCGAGAACGAGGTCGGGTGAAAGCGGTAGCGGCGGTCGCCGACCGCCAGCGAGAGCAGCTCCGGCCCGCGCAGGCGCTTGAACGTCACTGCAGTGCGCGGCCGCCAGCTCTCCAGGTAGTACGCCGAATGAGTCGGGTCGAGATAGGCGTACACGCCGACCACACCGAGCGGGTCCAGCCCCTCGGCAAGCGCCTTGAGCTTGCGCACCAGCGATGCGTTGAGCTCGTCGAGATTGAAGATGACCGCTGGTTTCTCGTAGGTGCCGCGAACGATGACGTAGCTGAGCCGATAGGCGACGGCGCGAAAGCGCGGCAGCGCCAGTTGCTGGCGCAGGTGGCGATAGATCGCCGCGTGGGACTCCGGCTCGAGCGCCGAGGCGACGAAGCCGCGTCGATCCTCGGTACGCGGCCGCTCGCCGAGGAACAAACAGACCGTGCCCGACTCCACCGCGACGCGGCGCTTCGAGGTCGTGCGATACGCGCGCGGTCGCGGCGACCGCACGATCGGCTCGACCGCGCCGCCGAGCCGATTGCGGCGCCAGAAGCGGTCGAGCGCCTCGCGCTTGATCTCGATCTCGCGCCGGTAGTCGAGATCGGCGAGGGGCTCGAGGTCGCTGCCGCGCGCGCCCGCTTCGCCGCCCGCGACCACGGCGACATCGCCGGCAAACTCCGACCGGCCGGCCGCCGGATGCGGCTCGGCGGCCCGGCTGATCCGGACCCGCCCCCCTATGTTCGCACCCATTCGCTCGCCCTCGACCAGGGGCGAGCCTACCCCGCCGGCGCCGGGCAATCGACCCAGCTGCTTGCAACTCCGCCCGGGCCCGGCGCATGCTGCATCGGGAGGCAAGATGACGAGCGAGAGCCCGAGAGTACTCGAGAGCGACTGCGAGTGGACCGCCGATGCGGTCGCCGACGAGGAATCGTGGACCGAGCGGCTCAGCGACAGCGAGCTCGACGAGCTCGACACCGCCCTGCACACCGCGCTTTCCAGGTCCGGCGACGTCCTCGACATCGGCGCCGACGATTTCCCGCTGCCGACCCTGTCGGGCCGGCTGTCGCGCGTCGAGAACCAGCTGATCAACGGCCGGGGATTCGTCCGCCTGCGCGGCATCGACCGCGCGCGCTACGACCAGAGCGAGATGGAGATGCTCTACTGGGGTATCGGCATGCACCTCGGCGCCCCCTGGCCGCAGAACCACCACGGCCATGTGCTCGGCGACGTCATCGACCAGGGCAAGGCGTACGACGACCCGACCGCGCGCGGCAACGAGCTCGGCGGCTTCGCCCTGCCCTTCCACTGCGACGGCTCCGACCTGGTCGGACTGATGTGCCTCGCCAACGGCGTGTCCGGCGGGCTGTCGGCGGTTGCCAACTCGGTGACCATCCACAACCGCATGGTGCGCGAGACGCCCGAGCTCGCCGCCGAGCTCTACCGGCCGCAGCCCTACGACTTCCGCGGCGAGCAGGCGCCCGGCAGGCCAGGCTGGTACACGGTTCCGGTCTTCACCGAATGGGAGGGGCGCTTGTTCGTGCGCTGCATCCCACCGTACATCCTCGCGTCGCAGCGCCACGCCGACGCGCCGCGGATTACCGAGACCGCCGCACGCGCGCTCGAGCGGCTGGTCGAGCTAGCCGACGACGCGAGCAACCACGTGAAGATGGAGCTGCTCCCCGGCGACATGCAGTTCATCAACAACTACCACGTGATGCACGGGCGCACCGCCTACAGCGACGACCGCAACGCCGGCAGCGTTCGCCACCTCAAGCGCCTCTGGCTCGAGACCCGGGCGCTGCGCAGCCGCCCCGAGTACTTCCGCAAGACACCCGGCCTACACTGGAGCAAGAAGCGCACCGCCAGTCGGATTCGCGCCGGCGCCGGGCAGTCAGTTTGATCCGCAACCACGTTCGCCAAAGGGGCCCGGCCCGAACCCGAAATCCGTCCCCCCTTACCGAGGGGGGACTTCAGGGGGGTCAAGCGGAGCGCCATTGGGCCGAGCACAGAGGCTCCTTGGCTCGCTCAGCGACCTCCCCCCAACCCCGGCAAGGAGGGGGGACTCGAGGGACTCGGCCCGAACCCGAAACTCGTCCCCCCTTACCAAGGGGGGACTTCAGGGGGGTCA
>JAUIGL010000129.1 GCA_030430165.1 bacterium
GCGGCGAGGACTTCGCGGGCGTCGCCGCGATCGCTGAGCTGGCGCCAGTCCGGGCCGGCCCAGCGCCACGAATCCGCGGGGACGGGCTGGTCGAGCGACAGCAAGGGGCCGCCGGTGTCGCGCGGGTGCAGGTGCATGCCGCTGATGTCGCCGAGCTCGGCGCTCCAGACGATGCGAACGCCGAGCTGCTCGGCGCGTTCGCGATCGCTTTGGAAGTCGTCACACTGGACCATGACCATGTAGCCGCAGTCGCCACCGCGTCGCCGGCGGTAGCGTTCGGCGGCGGCTTCCTCACCGAGCGGCGACACGACTTCGAGGAAGGTGTCGCCGATCGCGAACACCGCGTTGCGCAGCGCGAAGAACTCGACCCCCGGGTCGCGGAACGCAACCTGGTTGCCGAAGATATGGTCGATCTGCTCGATCGTCGCCTCGAGATCGGCGGCGGCGAGTACGACTTGTCTGAGTCTCATTGTTCTTGGGATCTGGGATCTGGGATTTGGGATCTAGCCCGCACTCTTCATGAACTTCGCGCCGTTCCCGCCCGAAACGGTTGTCCCAGTAGAGGCAGAGCGCATTCTTCAGGTCGTCGGCGCTTCGACACCGTGTCATGCTCGGTGGAGATCAGGGGCCTCATGAACCCGCAATGATTTGGGTGTCGCGGGCGCATTCCGAAATTCATGAATCATCCGGGCTAGGGGGCTAGGGTTGATTGGTTGCTGGGACACAGGCGCCGGTTTCGCAGGTGCCTGGGGTTTGGTCGATGGTGCAGTTGATTCCGTCGGGGGCGATCTCGCTGGCGCATTCGCCCTGGTCGTCGTAGTAGTCGTAGGTGCAGGGATCGCCGTCGTCGCACAGCTCGGTCGGGCAGTCGCAGTCGGTTGGCAGGCAGAAGGCGCTGATCGGGCTCGGGATGTTCGATTGGATGTGAGCGATGTCGGTGGGGTTGCCGCGCTGGCCGACGCCGGCACCGACGAATACCTCGCCGTCGACGATTGCGGGCGCCGACGCGGCCGGTCCGCCGAGTGATTCCGACCGGTACAGCAGCGCACCGGTTTCGGTATCGAATGCGTTCATGCGTCCGGTGAACAGGCTACCCATGAACACCACTCCCGGGATCGCCGAAGTAGGAGCGTAGCTCGGCTCGGCGTCGGGGTTGCTCCACAGGATCTCGCCGGTATCGGCGTCGAGCGCCCAGGCGGCCGGCAGCTGCGGGTCGGACAGACTGTCGCCGATGGCGGTGCTGAAGAGCACCTTGCCCTCGCCGACCGCGGCGGTGGCGATGATTCCGCCGATCGCACCGCCCGGTACGACCTTGGTCTGCCAGTAGGGCTCGACGATGCCGCTGTTGCGATTGATGCCGTCGCGGTCGAGCACATAGTAGACACCGTCCTTGCCGCCGACTCCGACGACGTCGACTTCCTCGTCGCCGACGTTGATTGCGAACAGATTGGGCACGCCGCCGAAGGCGAGGTCGTCGTTGTCGATTTCGCGCGGGCGCCAGCGCCAGCGCGGGATGCCGTTGAAGTCGAGCGAGAAGATCGCCTCGTCGTAGGGCGGCATCGGTGGCGCCGGCGCCGGGGTTTCCGGGTCGTCGTCGGTGTCGCAGTTGCTCGAGGCGATGAACAAGGCGCGCCGCCGCGGGTCGATGGCGAACGAAGACCAGATGTTGCCGCATTCGGTGGTGCCGCGATCGAAGTCGCAGCCGGCCCGGGTGGCGAGAAAGTCTTCCGGTAGCCCCAGCTCCTCGGCGCTGTGGAAGCCGTCGAAGCGTCGGATGTCGTCGCCTTCTCTGGGGAGGCAGAGCGCCTCGGTCTCGAGGTCGAAGTACCAGACCAGGAACCCCTCGGCGGCGTCGACGGCGTAGGCGCCTCCCTTGCCGGGCCGGCCCTCGTTGACGTCCATGCCGAAGAACACCTTGCCGTCGGCGACTGCCGGTGACGACAGGATCTCGTTGCGTTCGGTGCGCCGGTCGCAGGTCGTGCATCCGGTGCCGGCGTCGAACTGCCAGCGCAGATTGCCGGTCGCCGCTTCGAGGCTGTACATCGTCATGCCGCCGGCGACGAACACCCGCTGCTCCTCGGCGATCGTCGCCACCGCGGCCGATCCCGAGTAGGGGAAGCTGGCGCCCGGGTGGGGCTTCATCGGGAAGCTCCACAGTTTGCTGCCGTTGGACGCGCGCAGGGCGTAGACGTTGCCGTCCCAAGACGGCGCGATGACGACCTTGATCGTTCCTTCTCCCGGCACGTCGATGTAGGCCACCGCCGGTGACGCGGTGACGACGGCGCCGGTTCGGTAGCGCCACTTGGGACGCAGGCGGGCGACGGAGTCGCGGGTGACCGCGGTTTCGCGAGGGTTGTAGAAGGTGCGCAGTTGGCTGCCGGCATAGGTCGCCGACTCGACTCTGGGCAGGCCGGTGGGAAGCGGCGTCGCGGTCGAGCAGGGGATCGGGGTTTCGTCGGGCGTTGCCGTCGCGGTCGGTAGCGCGGTCGGCGTCTCGGTCGGCTCGAGGTCGAGCCCGCAGCCGCGCAGAGCGTTGTCGACGGCAGCGACGAGCTCGTCGATGCTGACCTGACCGTCGCCGTTGCGGTCGAACACCGAGCAGGCGGTGTCGGCCAGCTCCCCGAGGGCAATGCGGACCCCGATGACGAGCTCGTGGATGCGAACCGCGCCGTCGCGGTCGCAATCGCCGACACAGGGCGGCGCGACGACCTCGATGGACATGGTCGTGGATGCGGAGGCATCGCCGCCGTTGGTTCCATCGTCGTCGGCACTCAGCCCGCTTGCGTAGAGAGTTTGCGGCCCGATTGCTCGGGGTGCCGTCCAGCGGAAGTCCCAGGTCGCCGCGCCGGCCTGGATCACCTTTGGCGCGGTGTGGACGATCTCCCCCGAATCGATGCGAGAGCCCTGACTGGCGACGCTGGCGAGCGTTCCGTCGCTGGCGGCGATGTTCAACCCCCCGACCGGCTGGCTGACCGATGTGGTCACGACGAAGAAGCGAAACGTCGCCTCGGTTCCCGCGGCCACCTCGGCGGGGCCTTCTATGCGGATCGTGGGAACTTCGCCGCCATTGTGGCAGGTGTCGCAGCCGGCGCCGAGATTGCCGGCGTAGCCGGCGATTCCGTTCAGCCGGGCGTCGCAGCGCGCGCCGAACAGCAACAGCACGATCGTGCACAACGCCAGATGGCCGCGGTCTCGGATACCGCGACTTGCGGATTGCCGAATGGTCAAGTGGTTCCCCCATCTCGAACTGCCCACATCGGCGCGAGTCGTGCAAGCGAGCGGTGAGTTTTCTCTTGCTCTGCTGATGAATCGTTCCTATTCAACGGGTCGTGTCTGAGAACGTCGAAGTCGCCTACTCTGTGCTGCGCGCGATTCGGCGTATCGTGCGCCGAATCTCCGAGCACTCGAAGAAGATGGCGCGCGATTCGGGGCTCACCGTGCCGCAGCTGATCTGCGTCAAGGCGATCGGCGAGCTGGAGGCCGAGGAGCCGGAGGTGACGGCGGCGATGGTCGCGCAGCAGGTGCAGCTGTCCCCGGCGACGGTGACGCGGATCGTCGACCGGCTCGAGCACGTCGGGCTGGTGGCGCGCGAGCGAAGATCGAAGGACCGCCGCAAAGTCTGCCTGTCTCTGACCAACGCCGGGATCGAACGATTTCAGACGCTGCCGACCCCGCTTCAGGACAAGTTCGTCGAGCGTCTCATGGGCCTCGAAGCGAGTGACCGGTTGGCCCTGCTTTCGGCTCTGAACCGTGTGACCGAGCTGATGGAGGCGGACCAGATCGACGCGGCGCCGCTGCTGGTTCCCGAGCAGGACGTGAAGTCGCCGAGCTGACCGACTCTACCGCGCGGGTCGCCGGGCGTCGGCTGCGCCTCCCAAGGCCCTGATGAGCGCGTAGACGACGAGCGGAGCGATCATCCCCGGGAACAGCTTGAATATGTCCCCGGACCACGCCGACTGGTCCCACCAGGTCACCGTGACGATACCGACCAGCATCATCGTCGCTGCGATCCGGGCTGGAGGCACGATGCCGGCGACACGCAGGATCAGCAGAGGGCCGAGCGTCGATCCGAGAGCCGACCAGGCGCCGAGGACGAGCCCGAATACGTTCTCACTTGCCGAAAGAGCGAGGAACAGCGCCAGGAGAGTGACTGCCACGGTCGCCAGCTTGGAGGCGTTGTAGGAGTCGCGCCACTTCGGCATCACGTCCTGAGTCACCGCCGCCGAGCACGAGAGAATCTGCGAGTCGGCGGTCGACATGGTGGCGGCGAAGAGGCCGGCGAGCATGATGCCGACCATCGCCTCCGGCAGGGCGAGGGTGGCGAGCTTGGGCAGGGCGTACTCGGCGGCGCGTGCCGCGGCGTCGGGAGTGACGCCTTGGAGAAGCTCGGGGAGCAGGATTCGCGAGTACAATCCGGCTCCGACCGCGACGATATTGAAGGGGACGAACCAGGCGAAGTAGACCCATCGTGCTCGCGGGATGTCTTCGGCCGCGCGGATCGACATGCTGCGGATGAGGATGTGGGGTTGCCCGATCGCGCCGAGTCCGCCGAAGACGAAGCCGAGCAGGTACAGGCCGAATCCGAACCGCAGGTCGGGAAACCAGTCGACCAGGCTCGGGTCGATCTGTCGCAAGCGGGCGGTGAGCTCCCAAGGCGGGATGCTGATCGATGCGCAGGCGATCATCAGGACCGCCATCGAAGTCAGCATGACGATCGACTGCGCGGCATCGGTCCAGATCGAAGCGCGCAGCCCCCCAGCGTAGCTGTAGAGGAGTACGATTGCCGCTCCGATCACGGCGCCTACGTACTCGTCCCAACCGAACAGTGCGACCAGCGCGGTACTGCCGGCGCGCAACTGCGCGGCGGCGTAGCCTCCGAGGAAGGCGATGGTCAGCAGTCCGGCGAGGATTCGCGTCCAGCGGACCACTCGCCCGTCATCCGCCGTCGCGAGCAGCGCGGGGACCGAGTGCGCCTCGACTCTTCCGGACGCCTCGCGAACCCGGCGGTGGACGAACAGCCAGGCGACGAGGTCGCCGACCACCCAGCCGATCTGCAACCACACCGCTTGCACGCCGAAGCGGTAGGCGAACCCCAACAGGCCGATGAACATGAAGCCCGAGTTGTTGGTGGCGACCGACGACAGCGCCGCCAGTCCCGGCGATACGTTGCGGCCGGCCAGTAGGTAGTCGGTGGTGTCGTGGCGGCGGTGTCTGGCGGACAACAGGCCGATGATGGCGAATACGGCCAGGCTCGCCAGGAACGTCGCTGCGATCATAGACCGGGTCGCTGCTCGCTCAGGAAGTCGGGGCGCGGTTGTCGCCCGCCAAAGGGCTCGACGAGCTGGTTCTCGGTGCTGTTGAACACCAGGAACGCGTTGGTGCGCGGTCGGTGGGAGAGGTTGCTGGGGGACGCGTGCATCAGGTTGCAGTCGAAGAGCAACACCGCGCCGGGGGCGCCGGTCACCGTCGCGATGCCGCTTCGACTCGCCAGCTCGGCGAGTGCGGTCGGCGAAGGGACGCCGTACTCCTGCTTGCGCAGCGAGGTCGCGTAGTGGTTCTCCGGGGTCTCTCCCGCGCAGCGAACGTAGTGTCGGTGCGATTCCGGGATGACGAAGAGGGGGCCGTTGTCGGTAGTGTTCGGATCGAGCATGACGACGACGCTGAGCGCTCGCATGCGCGGCATTCCGTCCTCGACGTGCCAGGTTTCGAAGTCCGAGTGCCAGGAGAACTCGCGCCCGGCGAACGCCGGTTTGTAGTTGATGCGGAACTGGTGGAGGTAGACGTCGCTGCCGAGGATCTGGCGGGCGCGCTCGATCAGCCGCGAGTCGCTGGCGAGCGCGGCGAATGCCGGGTTGTCTTTGTGCGGGCGGAACACCGAGCGCACCCGGTCGCTGTCCGGCTCTTCGATCTGTTCCAGCGCCGGGACGGCGCTGCGACGGGTGGCGAGCTTCTCTGCTTGCTCGCTGAGCTCGGCGATCTCGGATGGCTCAAAGAGAGGCGGCAGCACGACGAACCCGTTCTGCCGGTACTGGTCGAGATCGCGCTGTGACAGCGGTCCGACCACGTCGCCCCACACCACCGGGTCGATGCGCGCGCCGATCTCCTCTCGCGATGCGGTGCGCGAGAAGTATGGGTCGCTCTCTGCGCGCGCGTCGTCCATCAACTCGCCGCGCCCTCCGATTTTGCGTCGTCGAGGATCGGGTAGGCGCCATCCTCGCCGTGGACTTCGGGCCCGACCAGCGGCGGGTTGAAGACACAGATCATCCGCATGTCGGTTTCGGCGCGGAGCACGTGCTCGTCGTGCTGGTCGAGCGCGTACAGGGTGCCGTCTTCGATCGCAATGCGTTCGCCGGTCGCGACGACCTCGATCTCTCCCTTGCCGCCGACACAGTACACCGACTCCAGGTGGTTGAGGTACTGCATCTCGGTGGCGGTGCCGGCGCGGATGAGAGTGTCGTGCATCGAGAATCCCATCCCGTCGTCGCGCAGCAGCAGCCGGTGGCTGGTCCAGTTGGGCGTCACGATTTCGCGCGACGTGCCGCGGGCCTCGGCGAGCCGTCGGACGATCATTGCGCTGCGCTCGCAGCCAGGCGCGCCGTCTGCGCGGCTCGGTTCCGCCGCGTTTCCGCGCGCAGGCAGTCGCGGAGGATGTCGATGCCCTGCTCGAGCTCCTCCCGGCTCATGACGAGTGGGGGCAGGAACTTGAGCACTTCGTCCTTGGCGCCCGACGTTTCGATGATCAGACGATTCTGAAAGGCGCGGTTGCTGATGCGGCCGGCGAGATCGGGGTCGTCGAATACGATCCCCCTGAGTAACCCTCGTCCGCGCGCTTCTCCGTCGAACTCCTCGGCGAGTTCGGCAACTTGGGCCTCGAGGAAATCGGACTTCTTGGCGAGCTCTCGCTCGAACGCCTCGTCGCTCCAGTAGCCCTCGAGGGCGGCGGCGGCGGTGACGAAGGCGTGATTGTTGCCGCGGAAGGTGCCGTTGTGCTCGCCGGGCTCCCAGCGATCGACCTCGTGCTGCATCAGAACCACGGAGAGCGGCAGGCCGAAGCCGGAGAGCGACTTGGAAAGACAAACGATGTCGGGTTTGATCGCTGCCTTCTCGAAGCTGAAGAACTGGCCGGTACGACCGCACCCCGCCTGAATGTCGTCGACGATCAGCAGTGCGCCGTGCTTGCGCGCGATTCGCTGCAGGTCGCGCAGCCAGGTGCTGCTGGCGACGTTGATCCCGCCCTCGGCCTGCACGGTTTCGACGAGGATCGCCGCCGGCGCGTCGATGCCGCTACTCGGGTCGTCGAGCATTGCTTCGAGATACTCCGAGGTGTCGACATCGGGTCCGAAGTATCCGTCGAACGGGAGATGCGAGACCTGAGCGAGCGGCACGTTGGCGCCGGCTCGTTTCGCTGCGTTGCCGGTGGCGGCCAGTGCGCCGAGGGTCATCCCGTGGAAGGCGTTGGTGAAGGCGATCACGTTGGTGCGACCGGTGACCTTGCGCGCGATCTTCAACGCCGACTCGACCGCGTTGGTGCCGGTTGGACCGGGAAACATCACTCGATATTCCAAGCCGCGCGGCGCGAGGATGTGGCGCTGCAGGCTGTCGAGTAATCGCGCCTTGGCCTCGGTCGACATGTCGAGGCCGTGGGCGATGCCGTTACCCTCGATGTATTCGATGAGGCGCTGCTTGAGCGCGGGGTTGTTGTGACCGTAGTTGAGAGCGCCGGCGCCGGCGAAGAAGTCGAGGTACTCGCGACCTTGCTCGTCGGTAACGGTTGCGCCTTCGGCGCTGGCGAATACGGCCGGAAAAGAACGGCAATACGATCTGACACGCGATTCCAGGCGGTCGAATGGTTCCACGGTTCCTCCTCCACGCGGCCCCTTAGAAGGGGCCGATTCTAAAGAGCATCTCAGGTTGGCTGCGTTCGTCGGGAAACAGCGAGGTTGGAAAGCCCTCGCCGACTTGGACGGGGGCGTTGATGCGGCGGGCGAAGCCGCGAAACAGTTTCTCGGACGCCTGATTGTCCGGAGTGACCGTCGCGGTGAGGTAGCGAGTCTGTGGGCGAGCCCCGCGCACAAGGTTTTGCAGTAGCGATGTTCCGATTCCGTGACCGCGCCACTGCGGCGCGGAGCACACCTGCCAAACGAAGACTGCGTCGGGCTCGGTGGGCGGGTGGTAGGCGGCTACGAATCCAGCGAGCTCTCCGTTCTGTTCGGCGATCCAGCAGGTCTCTTGGAAGTGGGTGGCCATCAGAACGTAGGCGTAGGGCGAGTTGGCCTCGAGGGTGGAGTCGGCGCAGACCATCTTCCAGAGGCCGCCGGCATCGGTTGCCTGTGCCGTGCGGTAGGAGACATCCGCCGCGACGGGCGCCGAATCGATCGGCTGACTGCCGGAGCGGGCTGATTGGGTGTTTTTACCCGCGTCGTTTGCCTTGGTATCGATCGTTATTTCCGCCGCAATAATTGCGTTAAAAATAGTTTGGCTAGCAATCATTGCGGTGCAGATAAAGGGGCCTTTGCCGGTTGGGCGCGGTGGTAGCCGGTTTCACGGCCTGTAACTATCCGAAAAATTTAGGCATATCGGGTGTGTGCCCGGTTCCCGTGGGTATCGATTTTTTGTGCTTCCCACTTGCTCTGAGGTCGTCTCAGCCCAGCTCGAGTGGTCGTGCTGGGGGGAGGCGGGGTGCAGCGAATCGGACGTCCGGCGGGCTCTTTCGCGGGGACACGTATTTGGTTTGCCGCGCGATCGTCGTATTCAGCTGCGGAATGAGCCTTGTGAAGATTACGCGCGGGCTTTCCCGCGCGGTGTCTGGAATGTCGTTCGCCGAGCCGGTCGCCTGCGTCTACAACCCGCTGCAGTACGCCCGAGCGCCGGCGGAGTCGTACCTCGAGCGCTTCGCCCGGCCGGGAATCGAGGCGCTTTGGCTGGGAATGAATCCGGGGCCCTTCGGGATGGCGCAGACGGGGGTCCCGTTTGGCGAGGTTTCGCTGGTGCGCGACTGGCTCGGCATCGAGGGCAGGGTGCGCCGGCCGCGCGACGAGCACCCGAAGCGACCGATCCTGGGTTTTTCGTGTCCGCGCAGCGAAGTGAGCGGAGCCCGGCTTTGGGGCTGGGCTCGCGATCGATTCGGCGAGCCGGGCGAGTTCTTCCGCCGCTTCTTCGTGTGGAACTACTGCCCGCTGGTGTTCATGGAGGATTCGGGTCGAAACGTCACCCCCGACAAGTTGCGGGCGGACGAACGCGAGCCACTGTTCGAAGTGTGCGACCGAGCATTGGTGAAGATCGTCGACCAACTGCAGCCGAAGCTGGTGATC
Organism: bacterium; assembly: GCA_030430165.1. Taxonomy (GTDB): domain Bacteria; phylum Desulfobacterota; class Binatia; order HRBIN30; family CADEER01; genus CADEER01. The sequence goes on from JAUIGL010000129.1 coordinate 9,312, forward strand.
GGCGTCGGTGCGTTCGCCCAGAAGCGGGCGCGCGCCGCGTTGGCGGATTCCGATCTGCGCGTCGAGACGGTGCTTCATCCGTCGCCGGCGAGCCCGATCGCCAACCGCGGCTGGGCCGCCCAGGCGGAGAAGCAGCTACAGGCGATGGGAATCGAGCTCTGACCCCCCTAGCCTCTAGCCGTAGCCTCTTGCCCCAGCCTGAATGCTGTCGAGTCCTTGCGCTGAACCGGGCTGGAACGTGAAGGGAAGGCTAATGGCTGGGGCAGGAGGCTACGGCTGGGGATCACGCCGGCAACCGCGACTGGCGGATCGTCGGCACGCCGTTGATCCAGATCTCGGCGCCGCCGAGCTCGGGGCGTTCGCGATTCTCGCCGAGCGCCTGCTTCGCCCAGTCGGCCCAGAGGTCCCACGGGGGGAGGAAGAAGTAGCCGCCGCGCAGGTCGCCGATGGCGACGTAGCGGCGCGCGGCGACGCATGCCGCGGTCGCACAGGCCACCAGCGCGGCTTGCTCCTCCCGCTTTTTGGCGCTCTCGAGTGCGTCCCACAGCTCTGCGTCGGGCCATTCGAGTCGCTGTGCCAGGGCGCGCAGGGAGGTGTTGTGGCGGCAACGATCGAGGGCCCAGGAGAAGCGATCGCGGCGACCGTTGGCGGCGCGCTTGGCGTAGTCGGCTTCGGGGACCATGACGCCGAGGAACGCGTTGGGGAAGCTCTCGACCACTGCAGCTCGCGGCAGGACGTGCGGAAACCGCAGCAGCTCCTGGGAAGTGCCGATATTGGCGAGCAGCTCGCGCAGGCAGTCGCCGGTCGACTGGCGCAGCTCGCGGTTCTTGCCCGCGGTGTGGGTCGCTGCGGGCCGGCAGCGGTTCTGGAAGCCGCCGACCGAGAACATTCGCTCGACGTTGCGCGGCGCCTCGGCGGAGAATCCCGGTGCGACCACCGGGCCGTCGACTGCGAGTATGTCGCAGCGCCGCGGTAGCCGCCGCGCGTCACGCTGCTCTCCGTCTTCGTCGGCGCTGGCGCGCGAGACCAGGAAGCGAACGTCACGCGTGCGGCAAAGACCGCCCGCCTTGCGCCTGCGCCCGAACCCGACGTCCACTCCGACAACCAGCGTCACGACCCTTGCCGTTTCACCCCAGGTGAAGCAGCGACCCCCATGCGGGCAATTTCGGCCGAGACGGGGTTACTTGTCAACGATTGCTGCCTGCCGGTAGTGGGTCACTTTAGAATCACACGCTGTTTGTCTGCCTCGCGCTCTTCGCGCTCCAGCAAGTCGACGATCTCGGCAATCTCCCAGACGTGATCTGTCACGCCGGCTTCCATCGCCGGGGTAACGCTCAGCGTGCCGTGGATGCGGTGGAAGTTGTACGCCATGAAGTGGAGAGCGACCGCGTGTGCATGGTTCTCGACCTTCTTGCTGAAGGCGTTGGTCAGTCGCGTGAAACGGCGCATGTTCATTCTCATCGTCAGGTTTGCCCGCTCGACGTAGCTGGTCGAAATGTGCTCGGGGTCGGGCGAGCCAAAGACTTCATCCTTCTCGCAGCCAAGGCACTGTGCCGGGCTATACCGCTTCTCGGCCTGCGGATCGGCTCCGTAAATTTTCACCAGCATAGCATAGTCGATCCCGCCGCGTCCGAAGTTGCTTTCAACCGCGCTCAGGTAGGCGCGGTGTCCATCGGTGGTGAGCTGGGTACGGCACGCGAGACGCGAAGCCAGATCCTTCATGAAGTAGTAGGCGGTGACCGCGCTGCGGTCGCCAATCATCCAGCACGGGACCAGCTTGGTGTCGGCGTCGATCGCAGTCCACGTCCAGACGTCGCCAGCGTCTTTCTGCGGGCGTTTCATCTTCTCGACGTTCTTGGCCTTGGCCGCGCAGAACGACCAAATCTCGTCCGCCTGGAGACGCTGACAGTTGAGGTTGCGAAGGGCCTGGTCTTGGTACTCCGCGCAGACGCGGCCCATGTCGGCCAGCAAGCGAAGGACCGCCCCCTTGGACGAACCAGTCATGCGGCACGTCGACCGGATACTGGCCCCCTCGATGAGAGCGGAAACGATCTGAACCCTACGCCCGGTGTCCAACCTGTTCATAGTGGACATTATGCTTGACCGGTCATGCATAGTCAATACCTCCCGTCCCCGATCCCACCAACCCAGCTTGACTTGACTCGATGCGGAGAAGCGAACTAATAATATTCCATGCAGATTACAATCCCAGAGGCGGAAGTGGTGGTGGCGGAATTACAGCCGATTGTTCCTGATCTGTACGCAAGCCTGGAGCATGGAACCGAGCGAGCCCGGAACTACTTTGGGGATAGGGAGATCGATCCCCACCTAGCTCCGCATATCGTTCGGTATGAGGCCGGGCAGTACTTGCGATCTCAGGAGATCCACTGCCCTCTGTGCCAATGACCGTGAGACACTCTCTGTCCGAGAAATTAGTGTAGAAGGAGGGCGGGGAAGTTGAGAGGAAATGGACAGAGGATTGAAGGTGGCAGAGACGGTGGTGG
>JAUIGL010000024.1 GCA_030430165.1 bacterium
TTGGCGATCAGCCGGCACGCCAGCTCGACGATGTGATCGTTCCCGCCCAGTACGAGGCGATCGATCGCGAGATCGTGCGCATGGCGAGGGTTGCCAGTCGAGTGATCGCGGTCGATCTGCTGATGATCTACGTGCGCGCATTCGACGAGATCTGCCATCTCGGTTGGAAGACCCATCAACCGCTGCCCGGTGAGAAACCGAGCGGCGACAACGACGTCGTCGTCGAGTACATGCGCCGCTTCGATTGGTTGTTGCAGGAGATCCTCTCGATGCTCGGCCCCGACGACTACTTCGTTCTCGTCTCAGACCACGGATTCGAGGCAAACCCGGAGGAGGGCGGTCTCGAGGGGATCCACGAATCCGAGGAGACCGCCGTCGCCACCTTCATCGCCATGGGGCCGCGAATCCGCCGCGGCGTGAAGCTGCCGACGGTGAGCGTTCTCGACGTCGTGCCGACCTTGCTCGAGCTCAGCGGACTGCCCTCGGCGAAGTCGTTGCCCGGGCGCATCGTCGCCGAGGCGTTCAGGCCCGGCGATCGAGATTTTCTGCCGCCGATCTCCGGCTACGAGCAGACCTGGGATACCGGGACCGCGTCCGGCGACAGCGAGGCCGACGAAGCGATCATGGAGCGGCTGCGCTCGCTCGGTTACATCGACGGCGATACGGCGCATTGATTGCGCGCTCTTGTCGGCCAGCCCGGCAACGGAATATGGGTGGAGGAGCGTGACCTCGCCGACCCAATACGCAGCTCGGAGCAACCGCTGCCGCCGCTGGACGGCCTTCTGGTCCTCGGTCGCCCTCGCGCTGTCGCTGGCGGCGGCCCCGGCAGCGGCGGGCGAGGTGGTGATCGAATCCTCGGGCGAGGTGTCGTTGCAGCCGCGTGGGGTTGCCTGGGACCTCGAGGCGCTGGGCGTGTTGCTGCGCACCGAAGGTGGCGGCGGCTCGATCATCCACATTCCGGCGAGCGGCCAGACGACCTTCTTCCACTTGCGCTTCCGCGTCGACGGTCCGGCGGCGACCGGGCGGGTCTCGCTGCGCGCTCGGCTCGACGGCGAGTCGTTCTGCTCGACGAACGCCGATGTCGCGACCGGGATCAACCTGGTTGCCCGCTGCACCGACGGCTGGGTAGCCACCGCCGGGCTGCACGAGATCGCCTGGGAAGCAGATCTCATCGAGGCCGTCGATACCGATCCCGACAACGACGATGCGCGGCGCCTGTGGAACACCGGCGGCAGTCTCGATGTCGCGGTCGAGCGCGTGTTTTTCCGATCGGCGCCGGGAGGCGGCGTCGAGGTCGATTCCCCGACGGCGGGGACCCAGGTCTTCTTTCATCTCGGCCGCACCGATGCGGGGCTCGCTGGCGGCGGATCCTTCGGAGTGCGCGCCGAGCTCGATGGCAGTGGGTTTTGCTCCGGCTCGGTGAGCGCGCTCGGTGGAGCGGGCAACGCATGGTGCAGCGACGGCTGGACCGCGACGGCGGGCCCGCACACGGTGACCTGGACCGTCGATCCGGACGACGAGCTCGCCGAGATCGACGAGAACAACAATACGATTTCGTTCGGTTGGACGGCGCAGGTAGTGTCCTCACCCACCGCGGGTGTCGATACGCCGACACCGGAGCTGACGGCGACCGTTCCGACTCCGCCGCCGGCGACCGCGACCGAGGCGGCGGAGCCGACGCCGACTCCGTTGAGCGACGAGATCGATCCGACCTACGGGCCGCGCCGTGCCCCGGCCATCATCGGCGATTGCGACGGCGACCGCAGGGTGGCGATCAACGAGCTGATCAGCGGGGTGCGGATCGCCTTGGATACCGCGTCGCTGGCGACCTGCGCGGTGTTCGATGCCGATCTGGATTTTGCAGTCTCGATCTCCGAGTTGGTTCGCGCCGTCAATTTCGCTCTGTTCGGCGGGATCGGGGAGGAGTTCCTGCCAGACGTCTTTCTCCGCGTGGTCCCAGGAGCACTTTTGCTGGAGCCGGGTCGAGATACCGGGGTGCTGCGGCTCGAAGCGTACTCGAGCGCCGGGCAAGCGGTTGCGGTCGCTTCGCTCGACATCGAATGGCTGAGCAGCGACCCGGGCGCGATCCGGGTCGAGGCGAATGCCGGCGACCCGGCGCGAGCCACGGTCACCGTCCTCGACGAGCTCTGCAACGCCATCGTCGTCGCGCGTCTTCGCGACCATCCTTCGATCGTCTCGCCGCCGGTCAACGTGATGCGGGCCAAGCTGCACCCGGAGGCGGAGATCGTTGCCGACGAGGAGGTGGTGTTTCCACCTCCTGGTCTGCCCGATGGAGTGGACCTGTCCGATTTTCCGGTGGCCGATTACGAGCCGGCGGCGAACCCTGGCGACGGCGGCTCGTTCGGTGGGTTCAGCGAAGCCGAGATCGCCGCCTTCCTCGAAGCCGGCGAGGACTTCGCGCTGCGCTACCCGATCGTTCTCCGCGGCGCAGCGCCGGCGATCGGCCAGCGCCTGGTGGCGGGGGGCGGCTCGCCGATCGCGGGAGTCGTCGTCGATCGCGTGCAGCGCGGCGATTTCTGCCTGTTGCAACTCGAACTAGTGCCGCCTTCCGAGCTCTTCGAAGACCTCGAGTTCTCGTTCAGCGCCGAAGAGCTGCAAGCGGCCGGCCTGCTGTCGCCGCTGGACACATCCGAATGGGAGGACGACAGCGACTTCGAGTCGGCGGCGACGACCTCGACCACCACCCCGTTCGAGTTCGAGGTGGGGAAGTTCGTTTGCAAACCGCCGCTGCCGAGCTCGGTTCGCCCGACCCTGACCCAGTCGCCGGCGCCGTCGAACAGCTACTTCGGGCCGATCTGGGACGGCAACCTGCGCATCAGCGGCTTTTCGGTCGAGCGCTTCTTCTACAAGGTCGGATTGCAGGCGCGTGCCTTCCTGCGGCCCGAGATACGCCTGACCCCGGGGGTGCAGGCGGCCTTCACCTGCGACATCCATCGCGACTATCGGGTGAAGAAGGTTTGGTGGCTCAACGGCGCTTTTGCCCTGATCCTCGCGCCTTATATCGACGGCTTCCTGCCGTCCTTCGCCTTCGACCTCAACTTGAGCGGCGGGCCGACCGCGCGCTTCGGCGTGAACATCGGCTTCGATTATGCATTCTGGACCGGCGCGACCTACACCGCCGCCGGGGGGTGGGAGGCTTTGTGCGAGAATTGGTCTGCTTGCTCGCGAACCAACCAGATCGCCGAGACGGTCTTCGATTTCGACACCGGCCCGCAGATCTCCGTCGAAGGTGAGGTCGGCGGCTACGCGGTCAGCGAGGCCGGTATCTTGGGGCTCGGTGGCTTCCTTTCGATTCTCGACAAGCTGCCGCTCGGCTCACTGCTCGACGGCGCTCGCGCGGAGATCGAAAAGCGCGCGCAGCTCCGTCTGCTGCGGGCTCGAATCGGGCCCGAGCTGTCGCTGCGCTGGCACAACGGCCGCCGCACCGCGTTCATCGAGTCGAGCGAGTCGGCCGCCAACCTCATCGTCTTCGCCGATCTCAAGCTCACCTTCGACTCGTTTGCCCAGTACCTGCGCAACCTGCTCGGCGCCGTCGACGTGTTGTCGATTCCGCTTCTGCGCTTCGACCTGTTCCACTTTGCCGAGCCCTACCGGATCCTCAACGAGGAGACGCTGGCGGTGAACGGCGAGCGCTACTCGCTCGGTGATCCACCGATCGAGGTCGGGCAGGGCCAGACCGTGTCGGTGGTGTCGACGGTCACCCGCGACTTCATCAATCTCAGCTTGATCGACCTGTTCCTGACCCGCCTGTCGCCGCACCAGGAGTTTCCCCACACCGGCGAGATGTTGATCGACGGCGACGTCGTCGGCACGCTCGCGCCGTCGAACGACTTCCGGCTCGCCGGCTCGTTCGATTCGACCCGCGCGCTGTGCGAGAGAGCCGAGCAGGCGGGCGGCTCGCTGGAAGTGAAGCTGCTCGCCTACAACCGAATGTTCAGCCTGATTCCGACCGCCAACTACGTCGGCAGCTTCCTCTTCACCTGCACCGACAACCGGGCTCCCGTGGTCGATGCCGGCAGCGATCGAGAGATCGACGAGAACCAGAGCGTCTCGCTCAACGGTATGGTCGACGACGACGGCCTGCCGATACCGCCGGGGGTTACGGTCGCCACCTGGACCGGTATCGGTCCCGGGGCGGTCGATTTCGCCGACCGCCGTCGATTGCGCACCACGGCGACCTTCTCGGCGCCGGGGACCTACATCCTGACGCTGACCGCCGACGACGGCGAGCTGAGCGCGTCCGACTCGCTGCGCGTCACCGTGCGCGCGCTCGGCGACCGCACGCCGCCCGATTTCTCGGTCGAGTCGTGCGGCGGCACGTTCTCGAACGGCCAGCGCCTCTCCTTCGCGGTCGAGGCGAGCGACGAGTCCGGCGTGCGCGAGCTGGTGGCGACCCTGCCTCCCGGGATCGCCGACGCGGAGCGCCTCAGCAGAGGCTGCCCGCTCTCCGGACCGTGCACCTCCACCTTCAACTTCCGATTGGCCGACCCGGTTCCGGTCGACATTTTCTTCGTCGAGCTCGAGGCCGAAGACCGCGCCGGCAACCGAGCGACTCGCTCGTGTCGCTACGAGAAACCGGGTGCGTCGCAGTTCTCGTTCCGTAAGATCGTCGATTCCGAGACTCCGGCGCCGGGGGCAGACCGCAACTTCGGCAGTGTCAGCCGCGCCGCGGTCGGCGGTGGCAACGTCGTCTTCCGCACGGTCACCAACGGTATCAGTCTCTGGGCCGACCTCGGCTCGGGGCCGCAGCTTGTGGTCGACGACGACACGCAGCTTCCGGATCCGTTCGCCGGATTCGGCGATTGCACTTTCGGCGGAGCCTACGAGGGCCTTTCGTTGCAGGGCGATACGCTCGCCTTCGCCATTGGCGGCACTTGCCTGTCGAGCTTCTCTCACATCATGGTCGTCGATCTGCCGACCTACCTGCCGGGATCTTCGACCGGAATCGCGGGCTTCACCATCCGCGGGTTCGGAGTCGACGGCTCGGAGACCCCGGAGCTCGCCGACGGCGAAGTCATCCACGACCTGGTCTTCGTCGGCGATCAGATGGGCCTGACCATCGAGTTGCTGAGCTTCGACGAGGTCGACGACGAGGTCAAAGCCCTCTACGTCATCGATTCGATGCAGCCGCCGAACCCGCCGGGGTTTGGTCCGGCGATTCGCGTCGCCGACTACTTCTCTCCGCGTCCCGGCGGCTCGGGAATGGTGGAGCGGATTTCCGGCACCGCGTACGACGACGGGGTCTTCGCCTTCCGCGGGCTACGCGTGCGGGGCAACGACCTGGACGAAGGCGTGTATACCGCGTTCGGCGCCGGTTCGTTGCAGCTGGTTGCCGACGAGGCGACGCTGATCCCGGACGGCGAAGGCACCTTCACCAGCTTCTGCGGGGTTTCGATCGACGGCACCGACATCGCATTCGTCGCCCGCGGCGACGGGCAGCAGGGGGTGTATCTCTATCGCGGCGGGCAACTCACGGTGGTCGCCAATCGCGAAACGTTGATCCCGGGGCGCACCACGCAGTTCCTCGGCTTCGGCTGCGAGACGGCGTTCGACCAGGGGCGCCTGGTCTTCACCGGGTCGGACACCGCCGTCCGCGCCGGTCTCTTTCTCTACGAGAACGGCGAATTGGTGAAGATCCTCAACCACGGCGACATGGTCGACGATCTCACCCTGTTGCGCGCCCAGCTCTACGGCGACAAATCGCTCGATGGCACCGATCTCGTGTTTTCTTTCGCCGCCGACCCCGCTTCGCCGTACCGAGCGTTGTACCTGGCCGACCTGTCGCGCTGAGCCGGCCTGCCTCCCGTTTCGGCCTGCGGGCCGAAACACGCGATGATTGGGGCACTTGCGCCCAGGTTGCTCGATCCCACGTGAAGCCTGCCCCTCGCCTTGGAGTGGCCTTTTCGACCCGGTATTGTGACGGCGCATGATCTACCTCGACTACAACGCCACGGCACCGCTGCTGCAGCCGGCGCGCGATGCGATGGCCGCTGCGCAGGACGAGTTCGGCAACGCCTCGAGCGCCTACGCTCAGGGGCGGCGGGCGAGGGCCGTGCTCGAGGGGGCCCGGCGCGACCTCGCCGAGATTGCCGGCGTGCAGCCGCGCGACATCTGCTTCACCTCGGGCGGCACCGAGAGCAACAACGCGGCGTTGTTTGGCACGATCGAGCCGGCGTCGGCGCACGAGATCGTGCTCGCGCCGCACGACCACTCCTCCGTCGTCGAGTCGGCGAGGGAGCTCGAGCGGCGCGGTGCCAAGCTGCGCTGGCTGCCGGTCGATGCCGCGGGGCGGGTCGCCGCCGCCGCGGTGGCGGAAGCGATTTCCGAGTCGACGCGTCTGGTGTCGGTCGGCTGGGCCAACAACGAGATCGGCACCATTCAGGACTGCCAGGCGATCGCCGAGCTGTGTCGCGATCGCGGCGTGGCGTTTCACAGCGATGCCGTCCAGGGGTTCGGCAAGGTCTCGATGCAACTGCCCGACGCCGACCTGATCTCGATCACCGCGCACAAGTTGGGAGGTCCCAAGGGCATCGGCGCCCTGGTGCGCCGGCGCGACGTCGAGCTGCGGCCGCTGCTCTTCGGCGGCTCGCAGGAGCGCGGCTGGCGCCCCGGCACCGAGAACGTCGTCGGCGCCGCCGGTTTCGCCGCGGCTGCGCTGGCGGCGCGCGACGCCGGCGCCTGGACCGACGCGTTGCGCGAGCGCTTGTGGCGCGCCCTGGAGCCGATCGCCGGTGTCGAACGCTACAGTCCGGCGGCGAATTGTCTGCCGAACACCTTGTTGGTCGGCTTCGCCGGCCTGCGCGGCGAGTCGGTGGTGGCTGCGCTCGATCTCGAGGGGGTGGCAGTCTCGGTCGGCTCGGCCTGCGCCGCCGGCTCGGGCGAGCCGTCGCACGTGCTGCGCGCGCTCGGCTACGACGACGAGCGCGCGCGTTGCGCGGTGCGTTTCAGCAGCGGGCGCGCGACCACCGCCGACGAGATCGATCGCGCCGGCGAGATCGTCGCGACCGTGGTCGCGCGCATGCGCGCCGCGCTCGAGCCCGCGGCGGCGGCCGGAGGCGCAGCATGAGCCGGCGCGGTCGGGTCGTCGTCGCGATGAGCGGCGGGGTCGACAGCTCGGTCTCCGCCGCTCTGCTGGTCGACCAGGGCTACGACGTGGTCGGGGTCGCGATGCGGCTGTGGGAGGATGCCGAGTCGGAGAGCGGCTGCTGCTCGCTCGACGACTTTCTCGACGCCCGCCTGGTGGCGGAGAAGCTCGACATCCCATTCTACGTCATGGACTTCCGCGAGGAGTTCCGGGCGACGGTGGTCGCCAACTTCGTGCGCGAGTACCGCCAGGGGCGAACCCCGAACCCCTGCGTGCGCTGCAACCACTCGGTCAAGTTCGCTTCGTTCTGGGACCGCGCCCGCGAGCTCGGCGCCGAGTGGATCGCCACCGGACACTACGCGCGGCGGCGCGACGGCGCGGCGGGCGCGGAGTTGTGGCGCGGTGTCGATCCCGACAAGGACCAGTCCTATTTTCTTTTCTCGATGGGCCGCGAGGCGCTGGCACGCACCATCTTCCCGGTCGGCCACATGCAGAAGGACGAGGTTCGCGCCGAGGCCGAGCGACTCGGCCTGCCGGTTGCCAGCAAGCCCGACAGCCAGGAGATCTGTTTCGCGCCGCGCGGTACCCACGCCGCTTTCGTCGAGGCGCAGAGCTCGGCGCTGCCGATCCGGCCCGGCGTGGTGGTCGACCAGGACGGCACCGAGATCGGCCGCCACGACGGCGTGCATCGCTTCACCATCGGCCAGCGCCGCGGCCTCGGTATCTCGAGCGACCGCCCTCTCTACGTGACCGACATCGATCCGGTCGGCGGCGTGGTGCGGGTTGGCGATGCGGCGGCGGTCGGCTGTGCTGGGTTGAGCGCGAGCGAAGCCGAGTGGCTCGGTGAGCCGCCGCCGGTCGGCGCTGCGGTTCGCATCAAGATTCGCTCGAGGTTCGAGCCCCAGAGTGCCGTGATCACGTCGATAGCCGGCGATCGTTTCCAGGTCGCATCGGATCGGCTCAAGGCGGTCGCGCCGGGGCAGGCGGCGGTCGTCTACGACGGCGAGCGAGTGCTCGGCGGCGGTTGGATCGAGAGCGGTGTCGCGGCGCGTCTGGCGGACGCCGGCGAGGTGGCGGTGTGAGCGCGTCGGCCGAGCGCGAGCTGACGGTGGCGTTTGCCACCCTCGGCTGCAAGGTCAATCAGTACGACACGGCGACGATGGACACGTTTCTGTCGGCCAATCGCTGTCGCGTCGTGCCGTTCGACGCCGGCGCCGACGTCTACGTCGTCAACACCTGCACGGTGACCGATCGCGCCGACGCCGAGAGCCGCCGCCTGGCGCGGCGCGCGCGGCGCCGCAACCCCGACGCCCGGGTGGTGGTCACCGGCTGCTACGCGCAGACCAGTCCGCAAGAAGCGAGCGCGGTCGAAGGCGTCGACTACGTCGTCGGCATCGGCCGCCTGCCCGACATCCTGCGCGCGGTGCGCGGCTCGATCGACGAGGCGACCGAAGGGCGGGTGTTCGTCCACGACGTGCGCAAGGAGACCGAGGTGCGCACGCTCGGCGCCGAGACCTTCGCCGGGCAGACGCGAGCGTTCCTCAAGCTGCAGGAGGGCTGCGATCTCTTCTGCACCTTCTGCATCGTGCCGTTCTCGCGCGGACGCAGTCGCAGCGTCGAGCCGCGGCGGGTGCTCGAGGAGGTCGAGCGGTTGTCGGCGCGCGGTTTTCGCGAGGTCGTTCTCACTGGAGTCCACCTCGGCGGCTACGGCCGCGACTTGTCGCCGCGCCTCGATCTCGCCGATCTGGTCGAGATGATCGTCGAGCGATCGCCGATCGAGCGGGTGCGCTTGTCGTCGGTGGATCCGCCCGAGGTGAGCCCGCGACTGCTGCGCCTGATCGCGCAGAATGAGAGCGTCTGCCCGCACCTCCACATGCCGGTGCAGGCGGCGGCCGATCCGGTGCTGGCGCGCATGCGCCGGCAGTACGACGTCGCCGAGCTCGAGGAAGTGGTCGGCGAGATTTCGGCGGCGCTGCCCGGCTGCGGGCTGGGAACCGACGTCATCGCCGGTTTTCCCGGTGAGTCGGAGGCGGACTTCGAGCGCGGTTTCGAACGGCTGGCGGCGATGCCGTTTACCTACTTTCACGTCTTCCCGTACTCGGTGCGGCGCGGAACGACGGCGGCGAAGGCGTCGGATCCAGTCGACCGCAAGGTGATTGCGGCGCGCGCCGCGCGGTTGCGCGAGCTCGGCGAGGCCAAGCGGTCGCGCTTCCACGATGCCTGGGTCGGCCGGCGGATGAAGGTGCTGATCGAGCATCGCCGCGATCCCGACAGCGGACGCCTGGTCGGCTACAGCGAACAGTACGCGCGCGTCGTCGTCGACGGGACCGACCGCCTGATGAACCAGATCGTGACCGTGGACGGGGTCGGGCGGGCAGGGGAGCTGGTCGCCGGCGTGCCGGCCAGCTGAGCACGCTATGGCTGACGATCTCGCCGAGCTGGAACGCCGGATCGGCTACCGATTCACCGACCGGTCGCTGCTCGAGTTGGCGCTGACCCATTCCTCGGCGGTGCCGGCGGGCCTGGTTCGGCGCAGCGAGCAGCTCGAGTTCCTCGGCGACGCCGTGCTCGACCTGGCGATTGCCGACCTGTTGCTGGAGAAGTTCGCCGAGGAAAACGAGGGCGTGCTGTCGAAGTGTCGCTCGCGTCTGGTGTGCACCGCCAGTCTCGCCGGCAAGTCGCGCGACCTGGGTATCGGCGAGGCCCTGCGCCTGGGTCGCGGCGAGGACAACAGCGGCGGCCGCGACAAGGACTCGATTCTAGCAGCGGCCTACGAGTCGGTGCTCGGCGCGATCTACAGCGACGTCGGATTCTTCCGCACGCGCGCCGTCGTGCGGCGTCATTTCAAGCGCGACCTCGCCGACGATGACGTCCTCGAGACGCGCGACTGGAAGACGCGTCTTCAAGAGCGAACGCAGGCCCGCTTGCGGCTCTTGCCGGAGTATCGCCACGCCGCCCAGGAGGGGCCGCCGCACGCGCGGCGTTTCGTCGCCGAGGTATGGGTGAACGGCGAGAAGCTCGCCTCCGGCGAGGGCGGGAGCAAGCGCGAGGCCGAGCAGTGCGCCGCTGAGCGAGCGCTCGGCGCGTTCGCCAAGAGCTAGCTTGATCCGGCCCGCTCCCGGGTCTCGGGAGCGGGCCGGATCGGTATCACTCTTCGGGCGTTTCCTCTTCCGCCTGGTCGACGTCGAGCTCGACGCGGCGGTTCTTGGCCCGGCCCTCTTCGGTCTTGTTGGTGTCGACCGGCTGGGATTCGCCCATGCCGATGACTTCGACGCGATTCGGGTTGATGCCGTGGTTGACCAGGTAGCGGTAGACGGCCTCGGCGCGCCGTACCGACAGGGCCTGGTTGTATTCCTCGGTTCCGCGCGAGTCGGTGTGGCCGATCACGGTCAGGTCGATATCCGGGTTCTCGGACAGCTGGCGCACCGCCTCGTCGAGCACCGGCTGGGACTCGGGCCGGATCTCGCTCGAGTCGAAGTCGAAGTTGACACCGCGCAGGACGATTCGCCGCGTAATCTTTTCGGGGGGCGGAGGCGGTTCCGGGGTGGCGGTGGGGATCGGCGTCGGCGGCGGCGGCGGCGGCTCCGGCGTCGGGTCGAGGAACACGTGGCCGGCGACACCGCATGCGACCGCGCCGATCGCGGCGCCGATCAGCGCGCCCTGCCAGTAGTCGCCGTCGTCGCAATCCTCGAAGTCGCCTACCTTGTTGCAGCCGCGTCGCGCTTCCTGGATGCCGACTCCGGCACCGGCGCCGACCAGGGTGCACACCGCTGCCGGAATCCAGGTACCCTTGCCAACGGGCTTGTCCCAAGAAGGAGATTGGATCGCGCCGCAACCGAGCTGGAAGCTCAGGATGGCGGCGAACAGTCCGGTCGCCAGTCGCTTCATCAGTGAGTTCGCCTCCTAGTGCCCAATCGAGCCGCAAGAGCCCTCATTTTGCCAGGCAAATCGAACATCTATGCTCTGGCGCGGGAAGCGGTCAAGGGGCCGCCGATCGGAGCGCGGCTCGCAGCCGCCGGAAAAAGCCGGCTGGTTGCCGCTCGCCGAGCGGGTTTGCGGGAGGCTTCGGGCGGGCGGATAGGGACCAGATGGGCCTTGAGAATCGCATGGGTCGCTGACATAAAGGCGAGATGACATCTGGAACCGATCAGACCCCGGAGAACGCCGCGTTTCCGAAGCGCGTGTGGACCCAGTGGCGGCGGGGAGCGCATGCGATCGGTGTGGTGCAAACCCGCTTCCTGATGCTGTTGATCTATATTTTCGTCGTCGTTCCAACCGGCGCGCTGTTGAAGATGTCGAGCGACCCCCTGCACCTGCAGGAGCCGAAGGACACCAATTGCCAGCAGACGCCGCAACCGGAGCGCGACCTCGAGAACGCCCGGCGCCAGTTTTGAGCAGCCCGTTGAACCGCGGGCTGTGATGCCGCGCGAACGGAGCCCACAGCGTGGGAACCGAATCGAACAGCCTTCCCGACGCGACCGAGTTGCCGCCCGATCACCGGTCGGGGTTCGTCGCCATCTTCGGCCGCCCCAACGCGGGTAAGTCGACCCTGCTCAACCGCATCCTCGGCACCAAGATCGCGATCGTCACCCCCAAGCCGCAGACGACGCGGCGGCGCCTGCTCGGCGTGCGCACCGAGCCCGGGTGGCAGATCGTCTTCGTCGACACGCCGGGCTACCACCGCGCCAGCGGGCTCCTCAATCAGCGCATGGTGTCGAACGCGCTGAAGGCTCTGCCGGACGCCGACGTCGTTCTCTGGATGATCGACGCCGAGCGCGGCCTCGACGACCTCGAGGAGGAGATCGCGCAGCGCCTGCCGGCGGGGCGGGCGGTGGTCATTGCGGTCAACAAGGTGGACGAGGTCCGCAAGGAATCGCTGCTTCCGTTGCTCGAGAGGCTGGCGCAACTGGCGCCGGGTTCGGAGCTGGTTCCGGTGAGCGCGCTCACCGGCGACGGAGTGCCCGATCTGCTCCAGATTCTGGTTGCTGCCTTGCCCGAGGGGCCGCGCTTCTACGCCAGCGACACGCTCACCGACGAGAGCGAGCGAGGTCTGGTCGCTGAGTTCGTGCGCGAAAAGGTAATGCTGCAAACCAGCCAGGAGGTCCCGTATTCGGTTGCGGTCACGGTCGACTCCTTCGAGGAAAAGCCCGACCGCAATCTGTGCGTCATCAAGGCGACGATCCATGTCGAGCGCGACTCGCAGAAGGGCATCCTGATCGGCCGCGGCGGCCAGAAGCTCAAATCGATCGGTAGCAGCGCCCGCCGCGACGTCGAGCGCCTGCTCGGCACCAAGGTGTTCCTCGAGCTGTTCGTCCGCGTCCAGCGCGAGTGGACCAAACGGCGCGGCTCGCTCGACGAGTTCGGCGTCTGAGCCGATGGCGCGCCAGGACAAGAGCGGCGGCAGGGGCGCTTGGGATCAACTGCTGCCCGATGCCGAAGAGGTCGCGCGCCTGCCGGTGGTGGCGCTGGTCGGACGCCCCAACACCGGCAAGTCGACCCTGTTCAATCGCCTGACGCGTTCGCGTCGCGCCCTCGTCGCCAGTCAGCCCGGAGTGACCCGGGATCGCAACGTCGGTGTCGCCGAGTACCTCGGCCGCCGCTTCCTGCTCTTCGACACCGGCGGGTTCGAGGAGAACGAGGACGAGGAGATCGGCCAGGCGGTGCGCAGCCAGGCGGTGATCGCCGCCGAGCAGGCCGATGTCGTGGTGGTGGTGGTCGACGGACGCGCCGGGTTGAGTCCGCACGACGAGGCGCTGCTCGAGCGCCTGCGCGGCATCGAGCGGCCGATGTTCGTCGCCGTCAACAAGATCGATTCGATCGCCCAGGAACACCTCGCCGCCGATTTCTACGCGCTCGGCGTCGACCGACTGTATCCGATCTCGGCCGAGCACGGCGTCGACCTCGATGTGTTGATGGACGACGTGATCGCGCGCCTGCCGGAACCACCGCCGGACGAGGCCGCCGCGGACGGGGAGGGCGAAACCGACGACGAGTCGGCGCCGCGCCGCACCGCGGTGGCGATCATCGGCCGTCCCAACGTCGGCAAGTCCTCGCTGGTCAATCGCCTGGTCGGCTACGAGCGCTCGATCGTCACCGACATCCCCGGTACCACCCGCGATCCTCTCGACACCCCGCTGACCCGCGAGGGGCGCGAGTATCTGCTGGTCGACACCGCGGGCATCCGGCGCCGGCCGAAGGTGCACGAGCACGTCGAGCGGGCGAGCGTCGTGCGCGCCTTCCGCGCCCTCGAGCGGGCTCACGTCGGCCTGTTGGTCGTCGACGCCACCGAGGGGCTGACCGAGCAGGACGCGCGGGTCGCCGGCTACGCCTGGGAGCGCGGGCGGGGCTTGGTCCTGCTGGTCAACAAGTGGGATGCCGTGGCCAAGGGGGAGCGCGACCGCAAGGCGTTCCTGCGGCGGGCCGAAGACCGGTTCCCGAGCCTGGCCGTGGTGCCGAAGCTGTTCATCTCGGCCCTCACCGGCAGCGGTGTGCACAAGATCTGGGCGGCGATCGATCAGGTTGCCGAGGCGCACAGGTTGCGCGTGCCGACTCCCGAGCTCAACCGGGTTCTGCAGGAGGCGGTGCGCCGCCAGGCGCCGCCGGCGGTGCGCGGACGCCGACCCCGTCTCCTCTACGCGGCGCAGACTGCGACCGGGCCGCCGACGGTGATGATCTTCGGCGCCGCGGAGGATCGGATCTCGCGCTCCTACCGGCGCTACCTGAGCAACCAGCTGCGCGAGGCGTTTCCGTTCGAGGGGACGCCGGTCCGGCTGATCTTCAAGGCGCGGCAACGGCGGTGAGCCGGCCGCCGCTGACTCACTCGACGCCCGTCGTCGCCTGCGTCGGCTGAGCGAAGTACTGCCGCAGCCGCGCGCGGATTTCGTCGCGTACCCGGCGGAACTCCGCCAGTACCTCGGCCTCGCTGCCGGTCGCCGCTGCCGGGTCGTCGAACGGCCAGTGCAGTCTCTGCACGTCGCCGGGGAAGACCGGGCAAACTTCCTCGGCGCACAGAGTGATCACGGTTTGCACCCGCGCCGCCGGCACTTGGTCGATTGGCTTCGACCGATGCTCGGACAGGTCGATGCCGATCTCGGCCATGGCGGCCGCGGCGTGCGGGTTCACCTGCGTCGGTGCGGATCCCGCGCTGAAGATCTCCAGATCGGGCGGAGCCATGGTCTTCGCCAATGCCTCGGCCATCTGGCTGCGCGAGGAGTTGGCGACGCAGAGAAACAGTAGCGCCGGCTTGGTCATCGTTCGGCCTCTCGCGGGGTCGGGACCTTCTCACAGGTGCCGGCGTCTGCAGCGGCGGCTACCAGGTCGGGAGCCGCTCGTTGCTCGTCGCCGAAATAGCGGCCCTGGAAGTAGAGCGCGACGTTGACGAGCCCGATGAGCACCGGAACCTCGACCAGCGGGCCGATGACGGCGGCGAACGCCGCCCCCGAGTGGATGCCGAAGACGGCGATGGCGACTGCGATCGCCAGCTCGAAGTTGTTGCTCGCCGCGGTGAAGGAGAGGGTCGCCGTCTTCGAGTAGTCGGCGCCGATCCGGTGTCCCATCCAGAAGCTGACCAGGAACATCACCACGAAGTAGATCAGCAGCGGAACCGCGATGCGCAGAACGTCGAGCGGGATCGCCACGATCATCTCGCCCTTGAGGCTGAACATGACGACGATCGTGAACAGCAGCGCGGTCAGCGTAAGTGGGCTGATCCTCGGGACGAAGACCTTCTCGTACCACTCGCGACCCTTCGCCCTGAGCAGGAAGAAGCGGCTGGCCATGCCGGCCAGGAAGGGGATCCCGAGGTAGGTGAACACGCTGGTGGCGATCTGCCCGATACCGACGTCGACGACGCTGCCGGTGAAGCCGAAAAGCGGCGGCAGCACGGTGATGAACAGCCAGGCGTAGACGCTGTAGAAGAGCACCTGGAAGACGCTGTTGAAGGCGACCAGGCCGGCGGCGTACTCGGAGTCGCCCCTCGCCAGCTCGTTCCAGACGATGACCATGGCGATGCAGCGAGCCAGGCCGATCATGATCAGTCCGACCATGTAGTCCGGGTAGTCGCCGAGGAATACGATGGCGAGGACGAACATCAAGATCGGCCCGATCACCCAGTTCTGGACCAGCGACAGGCCCAACACCCGCCAGTCGCGAAATACGTCGCCGAGCTCTTCGTAGCGAACCTTCGCCAGCGGCGGGTACATCATGACGACGAGTCCGATGGCGATCGGCACGTTGGTGGTGCCGATCTGGAATCGTTCGAGGAAAGCCTCGGCGCTCGGCACGAAGTGGCCGATGGCGATACCCAGGCCCATCGCCGAGAAAATCCACAGGGTGAGGTAGCGGTCGAGAAAGGACAGGCGACCGATGGTGTGTGTATTCGTCATTCGCACTTTGCCTCGCCGGAAACCGTCACTGGCAGGATTGCGGTCCCTTGGTCGCGCGCAGTTGCTTGACCTCTCGCGCGATCGCCGGACGAGCGAGAAAATCCGCACAGAGCGCGCGCAGCTGCTCGGCGCATTCGGCGTCGGGTTGGTCGGCCAGGCGGTAGTACACCCACGCCCCCTCGCGGCGGGTTTCGACGACGCCGGCATTGCGCAGCACTGCGAGCTGTCGCGATGTGGTCGACTGGTTCAGATCGAGCGCCATCTCGAGATGGCACACGCAAAGCTCGCCGTGCGCCAGCAAGGCGACGATCCGCAGGCGGGTCTCGTCGCCGAGAGCCTTGAACAGGCGCGAGACCGGTCGAACGTCGAGGGCGGCGGCTGGGGTGGGCATGGGGACATTCGAATATTCGAATATCCTCGTGCGGTCAAGCCCAGCCCCCTGCCCCCCTGGTTGGCAATGAGGGGGGCCAGGTTTTCGTCCCCCCTTGCCAAGGGGGGACTTCAGGGGGGTCAAGCGGAGCTCGGCTACGGCGTGTGGCGTGGCGTCGCAACGCCAGTAGTTCTCGCCTTTGTCTGGGCGGCTGGTTACGGTGGGGAGATGGGTTTGCTTCTGGTGCTCGTCCTGTTGCCTCTGCTTGCTCCGGCCGCCGTCTGCGCGCAGACGGTCGGCGATCCGTTCCTGCTGGCCGACCTCAACACCGACCCGGTGGTGGCGTCGTCGAACCCGCGTGAATTCACCGCGATCGGCGACACCGTCTACTTCGTCACCGGCGACGGGCGGGCGTCCTTGTGGCGCAGCGACGGGACCGCCGATGGGACCGAGCGGGTCGCCGGCATCGGCATCAGCGGCAGAATCGACGATCCGGTTTTTCTGACCGCACTCGGCGACCGGCTGCTGTTCGTCGGCGAGAGCGGCGCCGCCGGGCGCGAGCTGTGGGTGAGCGACGGCAGCGACGCCGGGACCGGATTGTTGCGCGACTTGCGGCCGGGGCCGATCGGCTCGTCTCCGCACGCGTTCGCGGTGGTCGGCGATCGCCTCTTCTTCGCCGCCGACGACGGCGAGAACGGTGACGAGCTCTGGGTCAGCGACGGGACCGCCGCCGGAACCCGGCTGGTCGTCGACCTCAATCCGGGCGCTGCGGGCTCGCTCCCCGAACAAATGACGGAGTTCGACGGCGGGGTACTGTTCATCGCAGCCAGCCCGGCCACCGGCGACGAGGTCTTCTGGAGCGACGGAAGCGTGTCCGGCACGCGGGTCGTTCGCGACATCGTCCCAGGGGAGGGCAGCTCGACCCCGAGGGGGCTGGTCGTGCTCGGCGACCGGGTGTTCTTCTCGGCGGACGACATCGATCGCGGCGCCGAGCTCTGGGTCACCGACGGCTCGGTCGACGGCACTCGTCTGCTGCGCGACATCCGCCCGGGCGAAGGCGGCTCGGACCCGCTGTCGCTCGCCGCGGTTGGCGATCGCCTGTTCTTCTCCGCCGACGACGGCGAGCACGGTGAGGAGCTTTGGGTGAGCGACGGAACTACGCTGGGGACGCAGCTGGTTGCCGACATCGTGCCCGGCCCGGATGGTTCGGTGCCCCTGTTTCCGGTCGACTTCGGCGGAACGCTGCTGTTCACGGCCGATGACGACGCCACCGGCCGGGAGCTCTGGCGCAGCGACGGGACCGCGCAGGGCACGAATCTGGTCAAGGATATTCGCGATGGGCCAGCCAGCGCGCGGCCCTTCGAGGTGACGGTGGTCGACGGCGTCGTCGTCTTTGCGGCGCAGACCGACGAGGATGGAACCGAGCTCTGGGTGAGCGACGGGACCGAGACCGGCACCGCGCTGCTGGCCGACATCCAACCGGGAGCGGGCTCGTCGGCGCCGGCGGGTCTGCGCCTGGCGGCGGGATCGGTCTACTTTCGAGCCAACGACGGGGTCTCGGGCAGCGAGCCCTGGAGCAGCGACGGCGCCGGGGCGGCGCTGGTCGCCAACCTGGAGGCGGACGACGCCATCAGCTCGTCGTTTCCCTCGGGGCTGACGCGGCTCGGCGACCTCCTCTACTTCGTCGCCGACGACGGCCGTGCCGGACAGGAGCTGTGGGTGCTCGACTCGCGCGACGACTCGATCCGCATGGTGGCAGACATCAACCCGAACGGCGATGCGTTTACCGGCTTTCTGTCGCTGGTCCCCTTCGGCGGCCGGCTGGTTTTCACCGCGAGCGATGGAACCAGTGGCGAGGAGCTGTGGATCACCGACGGTAGCGAGCAGGGAACCCGCATGATCGCCGACGTGCGCCCCGGCCCGCTGAGCTCGAATCCGGAAAGCCTGGTGCTGCACGACGGCAGGATCTATTTCGTCGCCGACGACGGCACTCTCGGCTCCGAGCTGTGGAGCAGCGACGGGACTACCGCGGGGACGGCGGTGGTACGCGACTTGAGATCCGGGGAGGTCGGCTCGTTTCCGGCTTTTCCGACCAGTGTCGGAGACGACCTGTTCTTCGTCGCCGACGATGGCGAGATCGGCCTCGAGTTGTATCGCACCGATGGTAGCGAAGCCGGGACGCGACTGGTCGCCGACATCAATCCCAACGGCGGCGGATTCCCGAACCCCGGCTTTCTCTATTTCGCGCCGGTCGGTGACGAGCTGTTCTTCATCGCCGACGACGGCGAATCAGGAGTCGAGCTGTGGGCCAGCGACGGGACCGCTGCCGGCACGCGAATGGTGCGCGACGTATTCCCGGGTCCCGACAGCTCGTCGCCCTCGTTCCTGCGCAACGTCGACGGAACGCTGTTCTTCGTCGCCGACGACGGCGCGTTCGATCAGGAGCTGTGGACGAGCGACGGCAGCGACGCCGGGTCGATGCGGGTCGACGACATCAATCCGTTCGGCGACGCCTTCGGTTTCTTCACCTTCTTCTTCTCCTTCGGCACCGTCGATCGCACCGTGTTCTTCGCCGCCGACGACGGCGAAAGGGGAGTCGAGCTGTGGCGCACCGACGGCAGCGCCGACTCGACCGTACTGATCGAGGACCTGGCAGCTGGTCCGACGGGCTCCTTTCCCTCCTTCTTCACCCACAGCGGCGGCGCGAGCGTCGTCTTCCAGGCGTGCACCGCCGAGCTCGGCTGCGAGCTCTGGCAGAGCGACGGCACTCGCGATGGCACGGTGGCGCTCTCCGATATCGCCGCGGGGCCGGAGTCGTCGAGCCCGGCCAACATCGTCTCGATCGGCTCGCGCATCTACTTCACCGCGGCCGGCGACGAGACCGGCACCGAGCTGTGGGCGATCGATCGCCGATTCTGCGCCGGAGATTGCGACGGCGACGGCGCGGTCTCGATCGCCGAGTTGGTTCGCGCCGTCAACCTGGCGCTCGGCACGGCCAGCCTCGAGCGCTGCATCGACGCCGACAGCGACGGCAGCGGCGGCGTCGCGATCAACGAGTTGATCCGCGCGGTGCGCAGCGCCCTCGATGGATGTGGGTGAGGGTTCGCCTTCGATCCGACATCACGGTATCTCCCTACGATGTTGATCACCCTCGACGGGATGACTCCGCGGGTCGACGCCTCTGCATTCATCGAGGAGTCGGCGCGCGTCATCGGCGACGTTCACATCGGCGCCGAGAGCAGTGTTTGGTTCAACACCGTGATCCGCGGCGACGTGTTTCACATCCGGATCGGCGAGCGGAGCAACATCCAGGACAACTCGACGATTCACGTCAGCGGCGGCACCCATGCGACGATCATCGGCAACGACGTCACGGTTGGCCACGGCGTGATCTTGCACGGCTGTACGGTCCGCGATCGCAGTCTGATCGGCATCGGCGCGATCGTGCTCGACGGCTGTGAAATCGGCGAGGAGTCGCTGATCGCCGCCGGATCGCTGCTGGCGCCGCGCACCGTGGTTCCGCCGCGCTCGCTGGTGCTCGGCCAGCCGGCGCGGGTCAAGCGACCGTTGCGCGACGAAGAGATCGAAGACCTGCATCGCTCGGCGGCCGGCTACGTTGCCAACGCCGCCCGGTACAAGGCGAATGCCTCAGTGGAGGATCCAGGGAAATGAGACGAGCGGCGCTACTCTGCGGCCTCGACGGTCGAGACTCTGTTCGACGGGTGGCGACTGCGCATCGTCGGCGCCGGCCTGGCGATGGGCGGCCCGGTCGACGCGGTCGCCCGGCAAGCCGGCGAGCTCGGGCGTTGATCCCGTGAGCTTCCAAGCGACCAGGGAATCGATCCGCGGACACGAGGTGCCGCAGTGGTTCGACGATGCCAAGCTCGGCATCTTCATCCACTGGGGACTTTTCTCGATCCCGGCTTTCGCGCCGCGCCTGGCGCACGTTTCCGACGCCTTTACCCAGCACTACCCGCTGTCGGCGGTGATGACGCCGTACACCGAGTGGTACGACAACGCCTTGCGCGTGCCGGAGAGCCAGTCGGCGGCGCACCATCGCGAGCACTGGGGGGATCGGCCGTATTCGGAGTTCCGCGAACCGTTCGAGGAAGGGCTGCGCCAGTGGGATCCCGCCGCCTGGGCGCGTTCGTTTCGCGCCGCGGGCGCCGGCTACGTCGTGCTGGTGAGCAAGCATCACGACGGCTATTGCCTGTGGCCGAGTGCGGTCGCCAATCCCAACCGCGACGGCTGGTGCTCGCGCCGTGACATCGTCGGCGAGCTCGCCGCGGCGGTGAGAGCCGAAGGCATGAAGTTCGCCGTCTACTATTCCGGCGGCATCGACTGGTCGTTCAACCCGCGCCCGGTGCGTACCCTGGTCGAGTTCGTCGGCTCGGTGCCCGGCGGCGCCTATCCCGACTACGCCGAGGCCCAGGTGCGCGAGCTGGTCGAGCGCTACAGTCCGAGCATTCTCTGGAACGACATTTCGTGGCCGGCGCCGGAGAAGCGGATGTTGCGCTTGATGGCGGACTACTACGACGCGGTGGACGACGGCGCGGTCAACGACCGCTGGATGCCGCGCAACCTGGCACTGCGGGCGATCGGGCTGCGCCCGGTGCAGGCGTTGGTCGACCGCCTGGTGTGGCGGCACATCCGGCGCCAGGTCGAGCGCGGCGAATACGAGCCCGGCTTGGTGCCGCCGTTGCCGCCTCACTGCGATTTCCGCACGCCCGAGTACACCAGCTTCGCCGAGATCAAGCAGCGCAAGTGGGAGGCGACCCGCGGCATGACACCGTCGTTCGGCTTCAACCGCTTCGACGGCGAGGAAGACTACGAAGACCCCACTGAGCTGGTGCGCAGCTTCATCGACACGGTGTCGAAGAACGGAAACCTGCTGCTCAACGTCGGCCCGCGCGGTGAGGATGCCTCGATCCCTTCGCCGCAGCTCGACCGCCTGGCGACGCTCGGCGGCTGGCTCGGTGCACAGGGGGATGCGATCTACGGCACGCGACCCTGGCTGCGCGCGGAAGCGACCACCTCCGACGGCGACGCGGTGCGGTTCACCGAGAAGTCCGGCACCGTCTTCGCCACCGTGCTCGGCAAGCCGGCGTCGCCCAGCTTTTCGATCGAGATGCCGGCGGCGTTGCCGACCGATGTCGCCGAGCGCCTCGAGGACGGCGCCGAGATCGCGCTCCGCTGGTCCGGCAACCGAGTCGAGCTGATCGACGCGGCCGGGGCCAACCCGATCGCGCAGTCGTTCGCTTTTCGACCGAGATCGAAATGATCACCTGACCGGTCAAGTGATTTTCGTCACACCAGGGCGCCTGGTGCGGCGAGTGCTTTGATCCGTCTGGATCATGCCGGGCCGATGCTTTAAAGATTGAAGTAGATGGCCGACGACGAGTCCCAGGCGAGCGAAGACAAAGCCGCGCCGGTTTCCTTCAAGAAAACCCACGCGTGGATCTTCGATGCGACCGGCATCGCTCGCAAGGGCTGGCTGCAGATCATCGACGAAGGGCAGAACGCCCGCCCGGCCGACAAGGGCTGGCGCCCGCTCGCGGCGTTCCCGCGTCAGCCCGGCGCGACCACCCGCGTCCTGCTGTGGGCGGACGACGTCGACAAGTACATCGGTCGCATCGACGTCGGCGGCGACCGCCGCTGGATCATCATGGAGGGGCTGCCGGCGCTGCTGAGCAATATGAACTCGCTCAACTCGCTGGTGCAGATGGGCGTCGTCGGCGGCCCTCGGCGGCGCTGAGCTCGCGCTTGCGCCGCTCGCGTGTCGCCAAGAAGGCGACCAGCAGCGGTAGACCGAACGTCCAGGCGACTCCGATGAAGTGCGCCGCGGCGCGGCTGCGGCCGAGCCAGAAGGCGTACATGTGTCCGTACAGGACCACCGAGACCTGGCTGGTCCACAGCATGGTCCAGGCAAAGACGCGGCGGAAGCGACACCAGGCGGACGGCGCGTCGTCGATCAGCGCCCAAGGGAAGGCCCAGAGCGGGTACCAGATGCGGAACCGGCCGGCGGTGTACAAGTAGAGCAGGAACGAGTCGGCGATGCCGCCCGGCGCGCTTCGCCCGCGCCCGGTGGCGATCAGGAGCACGATCGCGGCGATGGCGAAGATGGCCGACGCCCCGCGCACGACGGACCCCATGTTCGGATCGAACCAGTCGAGGGTCTGGTCGAGGTAGCGGACGACGGCGAGTGGCGAGAAGCTGGTGCCGCTCTGCGACTCGTCGAGCACGCGCATCACCGGCGCCAGCCCGGCATCGGCGAAGGGTAGAAAGCTGAGCACCGCCGTCGCCGCGAACGCCAGCACTGGGAGTGCCGCGCCTCTGCGCCAGGTGCGCAGCTCCAGGTCGCGAGCGTACCCGGCTGCCAGGAACGGTACCGCCAGCGCGGCGCTCATCTTCGTCGTCACCGCCAGCGCCAGTGCGACCGCCGCCACGACCGGCTGCCGCCGAACCCGCAGGGCCCACGCGCCGAGCAGCAACCAGAAGATCATCAGTGCGTCGTTGTGGGCGTCGACGACGAACATCAACAGCGCCGCCGGATTCCACGCCCACAGCAGTGTCAGCGCCACCCGGCTCCGCTGCTCGCTGCCGCCGAGCAGGAGATACAGCAACGCCGCGCAACCTAGATGGCAGGCCAACCCGATCACCTTGAAGGCGACGACTGCGGTCAGCAGATCGCCTTTGCCGATCGCCACCGCGGTTGCCGCGGCGATCTCCCACATCGGGCCGTAGGGTGACGTCTTCTTCGCCCATTCGCCGGCGAGGTGGTGGTACGGCTGGTCGGGGAAGTCGGCCGGTGCGTCGACGAACGGGTTGCCGTCGAGGCTGTAGGTGATGTCGCCGCGCAGATAGTAGCGAAAGACGTCGTTGGCGTTGATCGGGTACACCGCCAGCAGCGGCAGCCCCATCAGTCCGGCCCACAGCAGCACCTGGATCAGGCCGGCGCGGACGCGGCCGCCGCGGATCGCGCGATAGGCGAGGGCGCTGCAGGCGAAGACCAGGGTGAGCGCGGCGGCGTAGAGCAGCCCGGCGGTCATCGACGGCGCAAAGCTGCGCACGTCGGCGAGTCGCTGGCCGTAGCGCGGCGCCAGCGGAAAAAAGTAGGCAAAGCCCGTGTAGATGACGATGCAGTGCGCCGCCAGCAAACCCAGGGCGAGGGGAATCGCGCCAGACTGCTGCTGGCTGGGGGCTCGTTCGGTCGGGCGCATGGGGTCGCAGCGGCACCGTAACAGTGCCCGCCCGTCCTCGCCACGGCTCGGCACCGGACCCTTGACGGTGCAGCAATCGGTCCGTAAGAGGCGCACATGAGCCAACGCTCCCAGCGGCTATCGATTTCGATCTTGGCGGTTCTCTGCGGCGTCGCGATCTTCGTCGGCTGCGGCAGCGACGACGACGACGAGTCGCGGGTTCTGCGAATCCTGGTGACCAACGACGATGGCGTCGGTGCCGAGGGAATCGACGCGGTGGTCGAGGCGCTGATTGCCGATCCGCGCAACGAGGTGGTGGTCTGCGCGCCCGAATCCAACCGCAGTGGCAGCAGCGATCAGACCGGGCCGTCGGACTTCTGCGGCGACCTGGCGGTGCGTGCCGCGACCACGGCGAGCGGCTACCCTGCCACCTCGGTCAACGGCTGCCCGGCCGATGCGGTGCTCTACGCGCTCGACTCGCTGTATCCGGCCGATGCGCCGCCTGATCTCGTCGTCTCGGGGCTGAACGAGGGGCAAAACCACAGCGTGCCGATCGCCGGCATCTCGGGCACCGTCGGCGCGGCGAAGACGGCGGCGCGCATGGGCGTTCCCGCGGTGGCGACCTCGCAGGGAATCCCCGAGCCCGATTACGAAACCGGCGTCGACGTGGTGCTCGATTGGCTGGCCGAGCACCGCCGCGAGATCCTCAGAGGCTTCGATCCCACCGAGATCGCCAGCATCAATGTCCCGAGCTGTCTCGAGGGCAGCTTGCGCGGGACGATCAGCGGCCTGCCGCTGGCGGAGCAGGCGATGGGCGCGTTCAACGAGCCGGATTGCGTCGACCCGCCAGCCGAGCCGCCGACCACCGACGTCGAAGCTTTTCTCGACGGCTACGCAACGGTGACCGCGATCGGCCTCGACTGACTCGCGGTGGTCAGCGAACGCCGGCGACCGGTTGCATCTCGCGGTCGCAGTAGCCGCCGACCGCGGCGCTGCCGCGTGTCGGCGGCGCGGAGCAGTCTTCGCCGCGCTCCTCGACGCTGCATTCGATACGGATCGGTGAGCCGGCGCTGAGCCAGCTCGGCGTCTTGCGATGGCGGCCGGCGCTGCCGTGGTCGCATCGCGTCGACGTTCCGTAGGGAGTGCAGCGTCGCGACGGCCGCAGCTCGACCTTGCGCCGGTCGATGGCGAAGCCGGGGTACTCGTCGGTGAAGTCGACCGTGTCGCGCTCTCCGGCGCGGTCGATGATGGTGCTGCGGAAGCGGTAGCCCGAGGCCTGCTCGCCGTCGACGTGGACCCGGCTGTTGGTGATGAGAACGAAATCTCCGCCGCTACGGGCGGTCGCGGCGGAGATGTACTCGATGCGCGGATGCGATGGGAAGCAAGGGGACATCGCCGGCGGGTGGTAGTAGTGGCGCAGGCTGGTCAGGCTCGCCGGGTCGTTTTTCGGAAAGACTTTTCTCAATCCCGCCTCGCCGCCGAACAGGATCGCTTCGACGTCGCCGACGCTTTGCCGGTACATGGCCTGCAACTTCGCGTAGCGCGGCGTCGCCGCGAGATCGGGACGCAGGAAGCAGGAGGTGAGCCCGGTCGTCTGGGTGAGCCATTCGTCCCAGATGTTGTACTGGCCCGGTTCCGAGCAAACCCCCTGGAAGTCGCCGGGTTGGCGACATCCCTGGCCCGAAAGGCATCGTTCGAGCGCGCGGTTGCGGATGCTGAGCGCGATCACGTTGCGTTCGCATGCGCCGTAGGCGTTGCAACCGCGACCGATGTGGCCCTCGTATAGGGCCGTGCGCATGACGTAGTCGAGTTGCATGGCGCGCTCGGCGAGCGAGCGCTCGGCAGCCGGACGCCCGGCGACGAAGCGCCGCCAGGCGCGGTCGAGTGCGGCGCGCCGTTTGGTCAGCTCGCGGTTGGCCTCGCCGCACTGGGGCGACTGGTGAAAGGCGTGAACCATCGTATCGAGCGGGCTGCCGGCAGCTAGCGACGGTGCAGTCGGCTGCGATTTTGGCGGGTCGAACCACGGCGGCTTGTCGCGGGCAAAGAGTCGTCTTGCGTCGACGACATGGCGCGGGTTGCCGGTGCAGTTGTGGTTGGGCGCACGCAACTCGGCGCGCTGGCGCACCGCTGCGGAGAAGCGCTCGACGTCGGCGGGGGTTGCGGTGGCGGCGTCGACGATCACCTCGAAACCGACGTACGGAGTGCCGCTGCGGTCGGTCAGCGGCTTGCCGTTGCGCACCACGACGCACGGAATCACGGCGCTGCCCTGGGCGATGTAGCCGGCGGGCTTGGCGGTGCCGGAGGCGATGAATCCTTCGACCGTGTAGTAGGGCACCCCGAGATCGGCGTTGAAGCGATAGAGGATCATCACGGGTGCCGCGGGGACTGCAGCGGATGGCGCGGGCAGTAGCGCGACCGTCGCCAGCACCGCGATGCAGCACGCTGTCAGCCTTGCCGGTTTCTTCGCTGCGGCGACCATCTCGAGTACGACTATCCCGGACACGTGGGCGCGCGGCAAGCGCGGGCGCAGGGGACGATCGGCGGCGCGGTGTGCCCGATTGCAATCGCGACAGGGCTGTGGAACGCATGAATCGACTCTGACCTTGCGGCACGTTCGCATGGTTGCGCCGGCGCTCTGCGCCGAAACAGGAGGAGAACGATGGTGAAGTCAGCTCGCGCTTTGGTGGTCACCCTGGTTGCGCTCGCACTAGCGGCAGGCGGTGCATTCGCAGACGAAGAGAAGGGCAAGGAGACCAAGCCACAACTGCAGGTGGAGAAGGCGAAGATCGCCTTCGAGAGCTTCATGGCCGATGAGAACATGAAGTGGATGCAGAAGGAGTTGAAGAAAGCGCACGGTGTTTTCATCGTGCCGCAGTACCTGCGCGCCGGTTTCATCTTCGGAGGCTCGGGCGGCAGCGGCGTCTATCTCGGGCGCGACAAGGACACCGGCGAGTGGAGCTACCCCGCCTTCTACACCATGGGCGGAGCCAGCGTCGGCTTCCAGGCCGGTGCCGACGTGGCCGAAGCGGTGATCGTCGCCCGCACCCCGCGCGGTGCGGAAATGTTCTTGCGCAGCAAATTCACCGTCGGACCGGATGTGAGTGTCACTGCCGGACCGGTCGGCGGTAGCGCATCGGCGAGCATTGTCGCCGACCTGGTTTCGTTCGCCCGCACCAAGGGGGCCTACGGCGGTCTTTCGGTCGAGGGCCTGGTGATCCAGCCGCGTACTTCGCTCAACTCCGCCTACTACGGCAAGAAGGACGTCTCGGCGAGCGAGGTCTTGATCAAGCGTTCGGTGGAGAACGACCACGCCAGCGCCTTGCGCGAAGCCGTGGCCAAGGCGGCGAAAGCCGACGAGTAGGCGGTCCGGCGGTTGACCGGGCCCCTGGTGGACCTTGGCTCATACGCCGCTGACCGAGATTGCGCACGAGGTCGTCGGGGCCGTTGTCGGCCCCGGCGACCTCGTCGCCGATGCGACCGTTGGCAACGGTCACGACACGGTGTTTCTCGCCCGGCGGGTCGGGGAGACCGGTGTGGTGCACGGCTTCGACGTCCAGGAGCAGGCATTGCAGCGCGCCGCCGCGCGACTGGCCAGCAACGGTGTCTCCCGGCAGGTTTGTCTCTACCGCAGCGGTCACGAGAAGCTGGAGCAGTGCCTGCCGCCGGGAGCGCGCGCACGGCTGACCGCGGTCATGTTCAATCTGGGCTATCTGCCGGGCGGGCCGCGCGAGATTACGACTGGCGCGGAAACCACCGAGGTCGCTTTGCGCGCGGCTCTCGGCCTGCTGGCTGCGGGCGGTGTCCTCAGCGTGCTGGTCTACCCGGGACACGACGCGGGAGTCGCCGAGCTGGCACTGGTCGAACGCCTGGCGCCGCGGTGGGAGGAGGCGGGCGACACCGTCGAAGTCTACGAGGGCGCAGGGCGGCGGGCGCCGGTGCTGTTCGTCGCGCGGCGCCGCGCGGCTATCCGCGGCGACTCGCCGGCGCTGCCCGCGGGGGCGGCGATGGCATCGAGCAGCGCGCCGGCGACGGCGCGATTCCCTTGCTTGGTGAAGTGAACTTCGTCCCCCTGGAATAGGCGTTCCGGGCCGAGCTCTCCCGCGGCTTTGGCCTCGGCGATCGACTGGCGAACATCGACCAGCTGGCATGCGAGCGCATCGCAATACTGCCGCAGCTCGGCGAAGCGGCGCTGGTAGAGGTCGGCCCCGGTCGCGCCGTCCATCGGCAGCAGGGCGACGATCGAGCGGATGCCGTGTTGCTCGAGGATCTCCTGGAATTCGCGGAAGTGCTTGCCGTACCAGTCGCCCTGTCTCTGGTAGTAGCCGGGAATCGGGTTGCCGTCTTTCCAGACGTGGTCCGGACCCTGGGTGCCGGATCCGTATTGCTTGGTCATGAGCAGGACGCGCCGGTACAAGTGGGAGTTGAACAGGGCGCGCTTGAGGGTCGAGTTCTGAGGATCGAGGAAGTCGATCAGCATGCCGCCGAGATCGTTGCGTTCGATCAGCGGATGCAGCTCGCCGCTGGTGTATATTTCCCAGTCGTTGAGACAGATCGCGAGAACCACGACGTCGGGCGCGTAGTCGAGGACCTTGACCTTGAGCAGCTCGAGCTCCTGGATGATCGAGAAGCCCGGCATGCCGAAGTTGAGGACCTCGTAGGCCCCCGGCTGGCTCTGGTCGAGCATACCCTGCAGCTGCTTGGGAAAGGATTTCTCGACCCGGGTCGCGTAGCCGAAGGTGGTCGAGTCGCCGATGATCCCGACCCGTGTCTTGTTCGCGGGCTTGGCGGTCGCGTACTCGACCGAGTCGCGGAACCCTTGGCGATTGTGGTCGGGATGCTCGGGATTGAGCTCGTACATCAGGATCGGGTTCTTGCTGACCTGGACGACGTCGTTCTTCACCTCGAACAGTTGCACCGGGAGAAAGATTCGCGTCGCGATCTCGGCAAGACCGAGGCTGAGCAGGGTCGCCGCGACCATGACCGAGAAGTTGGTGAGGAATCTGCGCATGGTTGCTCGCAGCACTGTGCCGGCGAAACGGATCCGGCGCAATCGCCGATCGGTCAGTAGCGGCGGCGGTGGCCTGAGAGGGCCAAAACGCGTAGCCCTGCCGTATGGGGGTGCCCGATCGCGAGGAATGGCAGCCGGCCGATCCGGCGGCACGGCGGCGAGCGATCCGGCTGCTGCTGGCCTGCGCGCTGGTCGGTTTTGCGGTGCTGGCGCTGGTCGAGGATCGACAGAACGCGGTCGTCGACTGGGTTCTGGAGGAGCCGGAATCGACAGCGGATCGTTTGCGCGTGGTCGGGGCCGCGGCTGGCGCGGTGTTCACGTTCCCCTCGGCCATGGTCGCCTTCTACATGATGCGGCTCGCTCGCCGGATTGCGGTTGCGCGTCGGTTCCCTCCGCCGGGCGCGCAACCGGTGCGCGACACCCGCATCCTGCGCGATGCCGCGGCCGATCGAGTCGCCCTGGCGCTGCGCGTGCTCGCCGCCCTTCTGCTGTCGGTGGCGCTGGCGATGCCGCTGTTGCTGTGGCGACTCTTCGCTTCCCTGGCGCTGGGTTGATTCGGTTGCTAAGCCAGCCCTGCGTATGACTGCATCGATTGCCAACTGCCGTTCCGCCCCGCACGGGCGACGATCCAATCTGCTCCGCGCGGCGCTGCTGCTGTTGCTGGTCGTCGCGGCGGCGTCCTGCTCGCGCCGGACGTTCGATCGATCGGCGCTGCCGCGGGACCAGGTCGCCATCGTACACGTCGGCGATGCGACCGTGCGCAGCATCGACGGCCGCTTCGACTACGTCCTGGTGGTCGGGATTTCCGAGTTCGACGTAAAGCCCGGCCCGCATCGGGTGGTCCTGGCGTACGAGAAGACGGCGCGGTCGATCGGCTATCGCGACGTCCCGGAGAAGCGCGGCGAGGGCGTCTGCGTGCTCGACTTCATCGCCGAAGCGGGCCGCGAGTATCAGGTGGAGTTGGTCGCCGAGGGCGCCGACTGGACGCTGCAGCGCTGGGACGGCAAATGGAAGGCTTCGCTGCGCGACCGCGCTCTGCCTGCGCCGGAAGGCGTGATTGCTTCGTGTGTATCCGGCAAAGCGCCGGCAGGGATCCCTTCCGAACCCGCGCTCGTGATCACACCGCTGCCGGCGCCGACCGCGATGGCGGTGTCGGTTCCCGCCGCGGCGGCTGCGGCGCCGGTTGCTGCCGCGGTGGTGCCAGTCGCTGCCGAGCGCGGCGAGACCGGCGAGGAGCGAAACCGAGTGCGCATCGGCGGATGGACCCTGCGCGCCGCGCCGCGCCGCGATTGGCAGCGGGTGGCTTCAGTGGTCGAGGACCACTTCGATGTGGTTGCGTTCAATCTGACCGCACCGGAGATCGGCCTGGCGCGCCTGGCAGCGGCGCTGGGAGACGGTTGGGACGTGTCCACTGCCGGCTCGGAGTACGGATTTGCCCGCCGCAAGTCGGTACCGAGCTGCGCCGGCTGGTCGGGGGCACGCGGACTGGGCCAGGCTGGACGAGATCTGAGCTTTGCCCACCCGCCGCGGCTGGTTTGTTTCGAGCTACCCGGTGCTGGCGAGCGCTGGTTGTTGTCGGCGTATCGCGCAACCCGCGGTGGCGGCAGCGCCGACGAGGTTGCAGACGAAGTCGGTCAGGTCGGAGCGCTGTTCGCCGCAATGCGTAGCGCAACCACGGATGCAACAGGCGCGATCATCGCCGGTGATCTCAATCTCACGCCGGCCGAGGTGCATCTGGTTACCGACGCCCGCATCGATGGAAGCGGCGGCGGGTCGGTGCTCGATCTATTGGGGGTGCTCAGCCCCGGGGTGCGCGACTACGTGCTGGTCGAAAAGCCGGAGTCGGCGCCGGCCTCGGTGGGAACGGTTCTCGACGTGCGCGGCGTCGCCGGTGACGGCAAGGCGTTCCGCGACACGGTCAGCGACCACCTGCCGGTTCGCTGGCTGCTGAGCCCGGCGGAGTAACCGCCGGGGTCGCGCGTCCTCAGCTCGCTGGAGCGCGGCCGATGGCGATGATGAAGGACTGGTCGTCGGCGAGATCGAAGCCGACCCAATTCGGGTTTTCGGCGCGGCGCTCGTTCTGGTAGGCGCGGTAGCCGCGGCCGTTGCCGGTGAGCTCGATGCCGGCCGCGGTGAAGGCGTCGTTCACCGTGCCGACGAATGCGGGCGGGAACTCGTCTGCGGCGAAGATGAAGATCCCCGGCTTCATCGCAAAGCCGACGGTGTCTTCGCGCTTCACGATCCAGCCGGCGTCGGTGAAGACCGAGGCCAGGCTCTTCTGGAAGCTGGCGGCTTCGGGGTCGTTGGGTACCGTGGTGAACCACACCGGGCTGCCGATGTTGAGGCCGGCGTCGGACAGGGTCTGGATCATGATCGCGCGCTGGTCTTCGGAGAGGGCGCGCGTCGATCCGCTCGACTGCGGCGCTGCGGCGACCGCCGGTGCGGCGGCGGCCGGTGCCGCATCGGCGGGCTGTGCGGCGGTTCCCGCGACCCGACCTTCGAGCTCGGCGATGCGGCCGTTCAGGTGAACGATGTATCCCAGCGCGATGGCCAGGGCGGCGACGGCAGTGAGAGTGAGAAGCTTCAAGGCGATTCCTCCGCTTGGTCCACTGTCTATAGCGGCGACCGCGGCAGCGGGCTAGCGATCGCTCGATCGGCGCCGGCCGGCGCTCGCCGCGACCGGGCTCGGCAATCGCCGCGCCGAATCGCTGCTTGACCGAGTACCGCGGCGCCGCTACTGCAAGCTCCATGGGGAATCGATACTGGGATGTTCTCGCCGTGTCGGCGCTCGTGTTTGCGCTCGCCGCCCCGGCTTCGGCTGCGGATCCGGCCTTGACCTGCGAAAAAACAGCGGGCTTGAGTCTGTTCAAGTGCGTCAAGAAGGTCGCCGGCTTTCAGCGCAAGTGCTTCAAGAAGAACGACGCCGAGTGCGGCAGCGACGACCCGAAGATCGTCAAGGCGCTCGACAAGCTGAGCGCCAAGGTCAGCAAGAAGTGTCCGTCCGACGCTGTCGTCCAGCAGTCGGGCTACGCCGCGCTGACCGTGCCGTCACTGATCGCGCGGCTGCAGACCGCCTGTCTGGCGGAGAGCGACTCGCTGGTCGCGCGAACCTACGGCGGACCGCACGGCGCCGTTTGGGACGCCGCGAACGACGAGCGGCGTTCCTGTCTCGACAAGGTATTCAACGAAGGTCGCAAATACCTCGGCGGCGCCGCCAAGACGCAGATGAAGTGCGTCGACAAACAGCGCAAGTCGGGCAACTGCGATCTGGCGAAGACCCAGGCGAAGCTCGACAAGTTGCGCACCAAGGCCTTCGACAAGATCGAAGCCGCTTGCTCCGGCGAGCAGTTGCAGGCGGTGATCGCTCTGTTTCCGAACCAGTACCTCGATCGCGTGAGCGCTCAGGCGGCTTGCATGACCGCGATTTCGCATGCCGATGTCGCGCCGCTCGACCTCGATTGCGGCCCGCGCGACGCGGTGCCGACCATCCCGCGCGGCGAGTACACGCAGATCGTCCTCGACCAGGCGGACTGGGAGAGCAAGTGCGGCCACGGCGGCGACTATGCCTTTTGGATTCGTCCGGCGCCGGCAGGTCACCCGGTCGAGAACGTCGTCCTGCAGATGCAGGGCGGCGGCGTCTGCCTCAATGACAGCGGCTGCGGCAACGCCAGCTCCGGTCTGTTCGAAGCGCTGAACGACAATCCGAGCCAGAGTGGCATCATGTCGAACGACACCAACACCAGTCCGTTCGCCAACTGGACCAAGGTTTTCCTTCCCTACTGCACCCAGGACGTGTTCATCGGCGGCGGGGTCGTCAACGACTTCAACAGCGGCGCCGTGCACCGCTTCGGGGCGGTCAACACGCGCGTCGCCTTGCGCTACCTGCGCGACGTGCTGTGGCGGCTGATGGATGAAGACTCGGAAGGGTACCGTTCCGACCGCATCAAGATGCTGTTCGGCGGCACTTCGGCCGGTGCCTTCGGCACCCTGTACAACTACCACTACGTGCTCGACGACTTGCAGTGGATCCACACTAGCGCGTGGCCCGACGCCGGCCTCGCGCTCGACAACGGCCAGGCGCTCGGCGTCGCCAACCTCGGGCTCATCTTCACCGGTGGGCCGGGTGCGCCGTTCTACGGCTGGCTGGCCCGGCCCTTCCTGCCGCCGTACTGCTTTGCCGGGGCGTGCGGGGTCGGGCCGACCGTCTACACCGTCTCCGCGCCGCGCCTGAAACGCGAGCCGGAGCAGCAGTTTTTGGTCCTGTCGAACCAGGTCGACAACACTCAGGTCAACACCACCTTCTTCTCCAGCGCCGGCGCATGGATCAACACCCTGCGACAGTCGTATTGCGACACCAAAGACACCACCGGGTTGCGCTACTTCCTGCCGGCGATCACCAGCAGCACCCACGTGATCGCCACCAAGACCAATCTGTACACCGGGCAGGCGGTCGACGGCATCGTCATGCGCGACTGGCTGGACGCGGCAATGAGCGACCCCGACAACGTTCCGGACGCGGTCGAGGAGGGATCACTGGTCGGCTCGATCAGCGGGGTGAACGCCTTCCCGTGCTCGATCGACTGAGAGTGCTCGCTGCGCTCGCAGGCATGGGGAGGGGCACAGGCAGGGGGTGGTGCGGGCTTCGCCCGAGGGTTTGGAGTCTGGTTAGGTGAAGGAATTAGTGCCTCCCCGCGTTCCGCAGCCGGCCTTGCACCACCCCTAGCCCCCAGCCCCTAGTTCCTAGCCCCGCTGTTCAAGTGCCACAGAACGTCGCCTGCACTTCCTCTTCGG
Organism: bacterium; assembly: GCA_030430165.1. Taxonomy (GTDB): domain Bacteria; phylum Desulfobacterota; class Binatia; order HRBIN30; family CADEER01; genus CADEER01. The sequence goes on from JAUIGL010000024.1 coordinate 32,858, forward strand.
GGCGCGGCGCGAGTCGATAGATGCCGTCTTCGGCGCGCTCTTCGTAGGGGGTCTGCAGAGCCTGGTGCATGCGGTGGAAGGGGGCGAAGTCGCCTTCGATGCCGGCGTTGATCACCTCCTCTATGCGGTGGTTGCGAGGGATGACGGCGGGGTTGGCGCCACGGATGCGCCGGCTGGCGTCTTTGGTGGCGATGCCGCGGCGGGCCAGATCGGCGCGCCATTCGTCGAGCCATTCCAGCGGCGCGCGCGGGTCGGCAAACTCGCTGCGCAACGGCGCGTCGTCACCGTCGAGGGCGTTGGCGAGATGGCGAAAGGTGCGCGTGAAGTCGGCGCGCTCGCGGTGCATCAGCTGAAGCAGCGACTCGGCCAGGGACCAGGAAGCGTCGTCGCCCGCGGCGATACCGAGCTTGGCGGCGAAGCGCTCGATCATCGCCGCCTCGATCTGCCGCGCGTAGGCTTCGAGCTCGCGCTTGGCGGCGGCGATCGCCTTGTCCTGGTCTTCGTCGATGAGCGGCAACAACGTGTCGGCAAGACGCGCCAGGTTCCACTGCGCGATCGGCGGTTGGTTGTGGAAGGCGTACCTGCCGCCGTGGTCGATCGAGCTGAACTTCTTGGCCGGGTCGTAGGCGTCGAGGAATGCGCACGGGCCGTAGTCGATGGTCTCACCGGAGATGCTGGTGTTGTCCGTATTCATGACGCCGTGGATGAATCCGAGACTCATCCAGGCGGCGACCAGCTGTGCCTGCCGGCTGATCACACCGGCAAAGAAGGCGAGGGCGGGGTTGTCGGCGTCGGCAGCTTGCGGATCGAGGCGTTGCATGGAGTAGTCGAGAAGCTGGCGCAGGTTGTCCAGATCGTCGCGCGCGCGCAGGTACTGGAACGTCCCGACCCGGATGTGCGAGCGAGCCACGCGGACGAAAACTCCGCCGGGCAGCGGCGTCTCTCGAAATACCGACTCTCCGCTCCACACCGCCGCCAGCGCGCGAGTGGTCGGCACGCCGAGCGCGTGCATGGCTTCGGAGACCAGATACTCCCGCAACACCGGGCCCAGTGCCGAGCGGCCGTCGCCGCGTCGCGAGAACGGCGTCGGGCCCGACCCTTTCAGCTGGATGTCGCGCCGAACGCCGTCGCGTCCGACGACCTCACCGAGCAGAATCGCGCGGCCGTCGCCGAGCACCGGCGAGAATCCGCCGAACTGATGCCCGGAATAAGCCATGGCGATCGGCTCGGCGCCCTGCGGCAGCCGGTTGCCGGCGAACAGCTGAGCGATGTCGGCCGGGTCGTAGTCGCCGGCATCGACGCCGAGCAGATCGGCCAGCTCGGAGTTGAACGCGATCAGCTGTGGATCGTCGACCGGTGTCGGCTCGACGTGCGCGAACAGCTCTCGCGGCAGGCGGGCGTAGGTGTTGTCGAAGGCGAACTGCATGGCGACGAGTGTACGGCTTGTCGCCGGGTAGGCATAGTCGACCGGGGTGTGAGCACCGGGCGCCGGCCTATGGTACGCTCTGGCGAATGATCGGAAACCCGTCCCGGCGACGTGCGAATACTTCTGGCTGGCAGACTGCACTTATCTGGTCGCTCGCATTGGGCGCGACCGCGACCGCGACCGCGGCGGCAGACTCGGCGGCGCCAGTGCGGATTGCGCGTGCCGTGGCGACCGACTCGGCGCGACTGCTGCGCCTGACCGGAACGGTCACTGCGAAGCAGCGGGCGCGGCTCTCGCCCCGGGTGAGCGGTTTGGTGGCGGAGGTCTACGTCGACGCCGGCGATCGCGTCGACAGGGGTGATGTCCTCCTCGATCTCGATCGAGCGTTGGCGCAATTGGCAGAGAAGAGGGCGCGCGCCGCTCTCGCCGAAGCGCGCGCGCAGCAGGCCGAGTCGGCGCGACTCGAGGCCGAGGCGGCGACCCTGCTCGCCGACGAGTTCATTCCCGAATCGGAGGTCGAGGCGCGGAAGGCGACGCTGAAGCGGAACGTCGCCGCGGTTGCGCGGCTCGACGCCGACGCGCGCGAGGCGCGCGAGATCGTCGAGCGACATTCCGTGGTTGCGCCGTTTGCCGGAGTGATCGCGCGCAAGAATACCGAAGCCGGCGAATGGGTGCAGACGGGCACGACCGTCCTCGAGCTGGTCGGCACCGAAGGGATGTGGTTCGACGTCCAGGCGCCGCAGGAACGCTTCGCCGACATCCAGCCGGACACCCGCGTCGAGGTCTATCTGGACGGTAGCGGCGGCGCGTCGCGCGGCGGTCGTGTCAGCGCGATCGTCCCGGTGCACGACCCCAACGCGCGGACCTTCCTGGTGCGCGTCGAACTGGAGGACGCAGCGGCGGATCTGGTCCCGGGCATGTCGGGGGAAGCGGCGTTCGCGATCGGCGCGCGCGGCGGGGCGGTGACCGTACCGCGCGACGCCCTGGTGCGCGGGGTCGACGGCGATCAGGTGTGGGTGGTCGAGGAGCGCGACGGGGTCCAGGAGGCCGTCGCGCGTGGCGTAAAGGTCGGGCGTTCGCTCGCCGAGCGGGTCGAGGTCATCGAAGGGTTGAGCGCGGGGGTCGCGGTCGTGGTGCGCGGCAACGAGAATCTGCGCGACGGCCAGGCGGTGCGGGTGCTCGGCGAGAGCTGATCGATGTTGGAGCAAACACTACGCCGCGGCACCCTGCTGGCGGTCGCCGTCCTCATCGTCTGTGTCTTCGGCGTCGTCGCCGCGCTCAAGGTGCCGGTGCAGATGATCCCCGATCTCGAGGTGCGGACGATCAGCGTGCGCACCGACTGGCCCGGGGCGACGCCGCAGGACGTCGAGAAGGAGATCGTGATCGAGCAGGAGGAGTACCTGCGCGACATCCCGAGCCTCCAGCGCATGATCTCCCAGGCGAACACCGGCGGCGCGATGATCGAGCTCGAATTTCCGTTCGGTGTCGACATCAACGAAGCCCTGGTTCGCGTCAACAACGCGCTGACCCAGGTGCCTTCCTATCCCGAGAACGTCGACGAGCCGCGCCTCTACACCAGCTCGTTCTCGAACAACGCCTTCATCTACCTGCGCGTCGAGCCGCTGCCCGGTGCGGACGTCGACATGACGATGATGCGCGACTTCATCGACGACAACGTCCGCGTGCGCCTCGAGCGGGTGCCCAACGTGTCCGAGGTCGCGGTCATGGGCGGCGCCGAGCGCCAGGTGCAGATCGAGGTCGACGCCGGCCGGTTGGCCGAGCGCCGGATTACGCTGGCGCAGCTGCGCAACGCGATTCGATCGCGCAACCGGGACGTGTCCGGCGGCGACCTGGACAGCGGCAAACGCCGCTATCTTCTGCGCACGGTCGGGCGCTTCGATTCGCTCGAGGCGATCGAGGACGTCGTCCTCGCCGAGCGCGACGGCGCCTTCATTCGCCTGCGCGACGTCGGCGAGGTGAGGCTCGGCCACTTCGAGGAACGGCAGCGCGCCTTCGCCGGCGGCAAGCCGGTGGTGTCGCTGTCGATCCGGCGCGAGATCGGATCGAACGTGATCACCATCATGGACGCGGTCCTGCCGGTGATCGACGAGATCAATCGCGACGTGCTCGAGCCGGCGGGGATGAGAATGTACCTGAGCAGCGAGGACGTGCGCTACGTGCGCGACTCGGCGCTCAACGTCTGGCAGAACCTGATCCTCGGCGCCTTCTTGGCGACCGGGGTGATGTACCTGTTTCTGCGGTCGGTACCGCTGACTCTGATCGGAGTGATGGGGATCCCGATCTGCACGATCGCGGCGTTTCTCGGACTGCTGATTACCGGCCGCACCATCAACGTCATCTCCCTCGCCGGCATCGCCTTCGCCATCGGCATGACTCTCGACAACAGTATCGTCGTTCTCGAGGCAATCGAGCGCGAACGCTCGCGCGGCCGCAATGCGTTCGCCGCGGCCGTCGCCGGCGTGCGTCAGGTTTGGCCCGCCGTCCTGGCGTCGACCATGACGACGATTCTCGTGTTCGCGCCGATCCTCTTCATCCAAGAGGAGGCGGGACAGCTCTACGCCGATGTCGCCGCGGCGATTTCGGCTTCGATCTTCGCATCGATGCTGGTCGCGATCACGGTCTTGCCAGCCGCCGGCGCCCGACTGCCGGGAGGTGACATCGGCGGCGCCAAGGCCGGACGCGGAGTCGTTCGCTGGATCTCGTCGCTCGTCGGCTGGCTGATCGAGACGCGCACGCGGCGCATGGTTTGTTTGGTGTCCACATTGGCGGCAATGGTGTGGACGGTGGTGGTGCTCACGCCGCCGGCGGAGTACCTGCCGGAAGGGGAGGAGGCCAAGACCTTCGCGATCCTGATTCCGCCGCCGGGCTACAACTTGAATGAGATGACCGAGGTCGCCGAGGATCTCAATCGGTACTTCGTTCCCTACCTCGACGACGACCCGGCTCGCTTCGCGGCGGGAGAGGCGGAGGTTCCGGCGCTCAAGACCTGGCTGGTCATCGTCAGTCCGGAACGGATCATGACGATCGCCGAGCCGCGCGATCCGAGCCAGATCGAGGACCTGATGCAGATCCTGATCGGCCGCTATCGCTCCTATCCGGGGATGCGTTCGTTTGCCTCGCGCGGCTCGATCATCAGCAGCAACGACGGCGGCACACGCAGTGTCAACGTCGACGTCAGCGGTACCCAGTTGGCGTCGATCTACGACGCGGCGATGGCGGTGTATCGCTCGGCCGGCGACGTTTTCGACGGGGCGCAGATCAACTCGGTGCCGCCGGCGCTCACCCTGGGGCAACCCCTGATCGAAGTGCGACCGCGGTGGGATCGTGCCGCCGAGCTCGGTTTCTCCGCTCAAGAGCTCGGCTACGCGGTCGCCGTGCTCAGCGACGGCGCCTACGTCGACGAGTTCTACCTCGGCGGCGACGACAAGATCGACATCTTCCTATTCAGTGCCGAAGGTACCGACCAGCAGCTGGCCAACCTCGACGACCTGCCGATCTACACGCCGCGTGGCTCGATCGTGCCGCTGAGCTCGATCGCCGATCTGGTGGAGACCACGGCTACCGAGACGATTCGCCGGGTGGACGGCCGCCGCACCGTCACCTTGAACATCATTCCGCCGCGCGAGGTCGCCTTGGAGACCGCAGTCGTGCGGGTCGAGCGCGAGGTGCTGGGGGCGCTGCGTCGGCAAGGCAAGGTGCCGCAGGGCGTCACCCTCGACATCTCCGGCGCCAGCGACCAGCTCAACGCGACGCGCCAGGCCCTGTCGGGGAACTTCGCGATCGCCTTGCTGCTCTGCTACCTGCTGCTGGTCGCGATCTTCACCCACTGGGGCTACCCGTTCATCATCATGACGACGGTCCCGCTCGGTATCGCCGGGGGAATCATCGGCCTGTGGGTGTTGAACGGAATCGGCGCGGTGCTGCCGTTGTTCGGTCTGGAGGCCTTCCCGCATCAGCCGTTCGACATGATCACGATGATGGGATTCCTGATTCTCCTCGGAACCGTCGTCAACAACCCGATCTTGATCGTCGACGAAACCCGCAACCGCCTGAGCGAGAGTGACCTCGACCCACGCGAAGCAGTGCGCCAGGCGGTCGACGCGCGCCTGCGCCCGGTGTTGATGTCGACGATTACGACGCTATTCGGGCTCGCTCCGGTCGTCTTTCTCCCCGGAGCCGGCACCGAGCTCTACCGCGGTCTGGGGGCGATCGTCTTGTTCGGTCTGTTGATCGCCATGTTCGTCACCCTGTTCTTCCTGCCGTCCCTGCTGGTGACCCTGCTCGAGGTTCGCCGCGGCGCCGGTACTCTGCTCGGCTTGCGCGTCGACGACCCCGACACCGTAGCCGTTCCCCCACAGGCCGCCATCTCCGGCAAGTCCGCCGCCGCCATGGGCCGAGACCCGGCCTAACGCCCGGTCAACGAAGCCCCCGACCGCCCCCAACCGCCCCCAGCTCCCAGATCCCAGCTCCTAGATCCCGGAAGGCGCGAAGCGCCTCGCCCAATCAGTGATCCAAATACTCGCCGAGCACGCAGCTGAAGCCAGCTGGTGGGTCCGTCAGCACGAAGTCGGCGGGATCGCTGCCCTTAGGGTGCGACAGCAGGGTGCTGGTCAGCCACGAGGTCATCGCCGCCGGCCAGATGTGACCGTGGCTGCCGCTGCAGGAGACGGTGACGACGTTGGGTTGCGCGGCGTAGTAGATCGAAGCGAGCTTGGTCTCGGGGTCGTAGTCGGCGATTGGGTTGTTGGGCGGCCATACGTCGTTCGGACCGCCCCAGATGATGATGACGATCGAGTCGTCCATGGTGATTGGCGTCAGCGGCTCGACCAGGCCGTTGTACCAGTTGCCAGACGCCGGGATGCCGCCGGCAAATAGATCGGAGTTGAAGTTCATGGTGCGGTTGGTGAACGAGCCGCCGGCCGAGATCCCGCCTATGTAAATTCGGTCGGCGTCGACCTGCCACTGGCTGGCGATGCAGTGCACCATCGACTCGACGAAGCGCACGTCGACCTGCTCGTCGTCGATCGGGCCGCCGATCGAGCCGTCCCACCACGGCTCCCAGATCCGGCCGTCGGTGCCCACCCGGGCGCAGTTGGTGCCATTCTGGCTGCAGGTGCGCACCGGAATGGCGACGATCCAGCCGTCCTCCGGCAGTTGGTCGAGCTCGGACTGCGCGGCGAAGTCGAGCTCCTCCTGCACGGTGCCGGTCAAGGAGACGAACAGCGGGCGCGGACCGTCGAGATCGTCCGGCAGCATCACGTGAAACTCCCGTTCCACGCCGTCCGAGGGAAAGCCGACATTCTCTCCAGGCCTCGGCGCAAACCCGACCGGGCAAGACCCGGGTAGCGCGACGGTGCCGGAGCCGCCTCCATCGTCACTTCCGCAGCCGAACGAAGAAATCAGGAGAACCGCCGACAGCCAGATCGAGAGAGTACGCATCGCCCCAGTCTGTTCCCCAACCTCCGCTGAAGCAACTAAGAGCTGGGATCTGGGATCTGGGATTTGGGATCTGGGGGCTCCTCGCGGCCACCAAGCGAACCGTCCCGCCGCAACTCAAACCGCGCCGCCGGCTCGTCGCTAAAGTCGCGCACCGTGCCCTGCACCCGCAGGGCCTGATCGGCGCGCTGCGCTGCGAAGCTGTGGCAGGCACCGCCGATTACCGAGGCGAAGGCGGCGGCACTGGGCATCGCTTCGAAGTCGTGCATGCGACCGCCGCCGATGAACACTGCTCTTTGGAGGACGAAGGCGGCCTCGCCGAGCTCGCGGTCGCGGGCGCCGAACATCGCGTCGCGGAACTGGGCACTGGCGAGATGATGACCCGAGAAATCGGCCGGAGTCGATTCGACGATGCGATACTTCCTCATCCGCCATTCGAGGACCTGCTCGCCGTCGCGCTGCAGCGACGGATGGGTCGCGTCGTCGACGCGGTCGGGGAGGGCGGCGTCGAAGCGGCGGACCGCGCAACCGCCGGCGCGGACGCGCGCGGCGTGCGTCGCCGCCAGGCATGCGAGATCGTGCATGTGGGTGCACTGCTCGCGAGCCGCGGTGAAGCCGTACAACTCGACCAGGGGGGCCGAGATCGGCGCCCCCTGCATGCGCCGCAGCGGCTCGGTCGCGGTCGGACAGGTCACCCAGGGGATGCGCAATGGATCGGCTTCGACGCGGACGATCTCGCGGTCGTCGTGGTGCAGGGTCAGCGAGAACTCGTGGAAGTCGTCGACCATGTCGACCTCGACCCACCGTTCGCCGGCGCGCAGCTCGATGCGGCGGCGGTAGACGCCGCCGCCGTACGGCAGCCGCGGGGGAATCGTTGCTTGTGAGGTCGTGGCCACGTCGTCGGTGACGATAGCCAACGTGGAAACCGGTTTCGACCCGGGCTGGCTCAGGGTAGTGGATCAGTTTGATTCGCAACTGCGTTTGCTCGGGGAGCGCGGCCCGAACCCGAATTCCGTCCCCCCTTGGCAAGGGGGGACTTCAGGGGGGTCAACTGGAGCCGCGGTTGGCCCGAAAAGAAGGTCCATGCGGCGCGGCGCGCGTCCTTCGACACTGCCCGGCACTCAAACTGACCCACTGCCTGGGTCAGCTCGCGCTTCGCCGGTCGCGCGCTACCGGCACGCCCGCTTCGCCCTTGATCGCGTCGTTGTAGTGCGTCTGGCCGTCGTGCGGCCGGGCGCCGGGTGGTTTCCAGGTGAGGATCAGGCTCTCGCGCAGGACTCCGTCGCCGGTTGGCGGGAAGGCGGCGTGCATCGTGTCGCTGAGGTGCAGGGTCACGTCGCCCGGCTCCGCCTCGATCAGCACCGATCCTGCGGGCTCGTCTGCGCGCAACAGTGACGTCGGGCAGCTGTAGGCGTGCGAGCCTGGCAACATCCACAGGCCGCCGGTGTCGCGGTTGCAGGCGGTGAGAAAGATGGTGAGGTTTACAATCGGACAGTGCAGCGCGTGTCCGCCCATGCCGCAGTCGCGATGCCAGGGGAGATTGGCGAGTCCCTCGGCGACGTCCTTGATCTTGAACAGAACCGTCACCGTTTCGCCGAGCAGGTCGGGTTGCAGGCCGAGCCCGAGCACGTCGACCAGGCGGTTCAGCCGGGGGTCGTTCACCAGGTCCTGGAACGCCGGTTCGTCGCGTGCCTCGAGGATGCGGGTCAGGCGCTTCTCGCCGCTGGTGGTGACGCCCCACCACGAGTTGTCGTCCGCTTCGCTGGCTTTGTCGGCGGCGTCGGCGGCGGCGCGCCGGAATGCCTCGATTTCCTTCGCGTCGAACACCGAGCGCACTCGCACGTAGCCGGCGGTCTCGAGGAAGTGCTTGATGTCGGGCAGGGGATCGTCGCTGGCGAACGACCGCGACGGGTCGAGCGGGGCGCCGAGTGGGTCGCGCAGGTCGAGCTCGTCTGGGTCGTACACCGGGCGGCCGTGGAACAGCGAGCGCCAGGCGGGTTCCCAGTCGAGAAAACGGCGTGGCTCGCCGCGCAGGACGCGAACTTTGCCCGGATAGAAGAGCCCCGCGGCGGCCGCGAGATCGTTGGCCAGATCGGAGAAATCCGCGGGGGTGACCTCGACCACCGTGTCGGCCTGGTCGGCGCCGGCGACGACCTCCACCGTCTGGTTGCGCGGCACGTAGGAGAAAGCCGGCCCGCCAGTCGACTGCAGAGCGAGCGTTCCCAGGCCTCTCGCCGCGGCGTAGCCGAGTGCGCCGTTCCCGGAAGCGATTCGCCGCGGCAGGTCGCTCTCGTGAAACTGGACGAAGTCGATCGCGGGGAAGCCAGCCATCGCTCCAGAAATACCGAAATAGGAGCAGCCTGGCCAATTCTCGTTCCACGCCAGTCGCCGGCGGGGCCGTGAATTGGACCGAAAGCGGGCAAAGGTGTTTAGTGGGTGACGAGGAAGGGGGGGCTCCATTGACTGCGAGACCGCGAAAGCTCTTGGCGCCAGCGCGACTGCTGGTGCTTTCGGTGACCGTTCTATTGCCGACCCTGGGGTTGGGGTGCGGCGACGATGACGACGGCCCGGCCACCGTGTCCGGCGCGTTTCTGGCGCTCACCTACAACGTCGCCGGCTTGCCGCAGGGTCTTTCCGGATCCAATCCCGCGGTCAACATGCCGATCATCGGGCCTCTGTTGAACGGCTACGATCTGGTGCTGGTGCAGGAGAGCTGGGAGACGCCCGATCCGAACCCGATGGCGCCGTTGCGCGTCTACCACGAGATTCTCGAGGCCGCCTCCCTGCATCGCTTCCGTTCCGATCCGATGCCGTTGCCGCTCGGCGAGAATCCCGAACGGCCGAGCGCGCTGGTGAGCGACGGGCTCAACCGCTTCTCGCAGTTCCCGTTTGGCGAGGTGACCCGCCAGCGCTGGCAGGATTGCGACGACTCGGCGGCGGACTGTCTGTCGCTCAAGGGCTTCAGCGTCGCCCGCACCGAGCTGGTGCCGGGAGTCTGTGTCGACATCTACAACCTGCACGGCGAGGCCGGCAACACGCCCAACGATCAGGACCTGAAGAGTCAGAACACTCGCGACCTGCTCGACTTCATGCGCGTGTACTCGGACGGGCGCGCGGTGATCGTCGGCGGCGATTTCAACATGCGGCTACGGCGCGAGCGGGACGCCGTCAATCTTGGGCTGCTCGAGTCCGAGGGCGGACTCGACGACGCGTGTATCGCGCAGGGAATCGTCGACGAAAATGAGATCGACAAGTTCTTCTTCCGCTCGAACGACCGCGTGACGATCACGCCGACGACCTGCGTGTTCGAGACCGACGTCTTCGTCGACCCGGAGGGCGAGCCGTTGAGCGACCACGATGCGCTGGCGGTAGACTTCGAGTGGCGGGCGATCGCCGACGACTCGATCGAATGTCTGTGAGTCTCGCAGGCCGGCACCGGCGGAAGTCTGCGTTCGCTGCTCGGCGGCATCGCGGCGCGCTGTGCGCGGGGTGGCTTGCCGTCGCCGGGTGTCTGGCGCTCGGCGCGGGCTGCGGCGGCGATGACGACGCTGGCGAGGCGTCGCTGCCGGTTGCATCGGTGCGCGCTGCGATCGACGCCCTGGCGCCGGCCGCGAACCTCGGCCACCGCGGCACGGGGATGACGCGGCCGGGGCACCCGTACCCCGAGAATTCCCTCAGCTCGATTGAGGCGGCGATTGCCGATGGCTCCGATGGGGTCGAAGTGGACGTCGAGCTGACCGCCGACGGCCGGCTCATCGTCATGCACGACGACCGGCTCGACCGCACCACCGACTGCGAAGGCTGCGTCAGCGATTGGCAGTTCGCCGACGTGCGCGACTGTCGGCTACTCGACGGCGCCGGCTTGCCGACGGACGAGGTGCCGCCGACTCTAGACGAGGTGTTCGCTGTCTTGCCGCCGGATGCGCTGGTCAACGTCGAGCTGAAGGCGTTCGGCAACGCCTGTGTGCGCCAAGGCACCGGACCCGCAGATCTGGCGCGGGCTGGTGCGGACGAGGTTCGCGCGCTCGGTGTCGAGCGGCGGACCCTGTTCTCGTCGTTCAGTCGCGACGTGTTGGTGGTGATGGACGAGGAGCACGCGGATCTCTACGCCGCGCTGTTGTTCTCGATTCCGATGCGGGAGCACGTCGAGTGGGCGATCGAGCGCGGCCTGGCGGCGATTCATCCGCTGTTTGCAATTCCCGCCGCGGACGTCGATCTGGCGCTCGAGGCGGGTCTCCAGGTCAACGTGTGGACGGTGAACGACGCCGCGCGCATGCAAGCGATGATCGATCTCGGCGCGACGGCGATCATCACCGACGTCCCGGAGTTGCTCGAACAGGTGTTGGCCGGGGTCGACTGAGAGAGCGGCGAATTCGCCGCTCAGCTACGTCGTCTGCGGCGCGCCCACACGCCGACCCCGACCAGGCCGAGGGCGGTGGCGAGGAGTGCAGCCGGCGACATGGCGGGGGCCATGGTCGCCCCGGAGACGGAGAGCGGTGCACAGCCGGTGCCGCCCGACGCAATTCCGATCTGCGCGCAATCGGCAGCCCCCGAGACGAATGCGAGCCCGAAGTACCTGCCTGCAGCCGACGGGGTAAAGGTGCCGGTAGCGATTGCGGTTCCGCCGGCGGGGATGTCGCCGAAGTCGCATTCGAAGCCGGCTCCCTCGGGTCCCTCGCCGAGCAGGATGCACTGGTGCATCGTTGACGAAGTCGTCGCCAGAGAGGTGGCTGGCAGGAGGACGTCGACCGGCACCCCGAGGGCGCGCAGTCTCTCGCGACCGATCTCGCGCAAGCGCTCGTCGTCGAGAAGTGTGGCGTCGTTGCCGTCGCAGATCTGCTCGTTCTCGTCGGCGAATTCGGGGAACTCGCAGCAGACCTCGAACTCCCCGGGGAGGCTTTGCACCTCATCGGACAACAGGAACTCGCACAGCGTGAGAGTCGGGTTGTCGAAGAACTCGCAGATTTCCTCCGCGCTGCCCTCGAGCTCGAACAGACCGGAGGTCACCGCCTGCTGAGCTAGCGGGATGTTCGGGTTACTACCTTCGGGGAAGACGACGACTTGCGCCGATGCGCCGCTCAGCACGCAATCGTGGGTGTTCTCGACGGTCACCCTGATCTCGACCGGTTGCCCGGGAATCGCCGGGTTGGGATCGAACTCCACGGTCACGTCGGCGCCGCATCCGACCGTCCAGCAAGCGGCGAGGGCTAATCCCACAAATCTGACCATTCGACCCATCACATACGCCTCTCGAGCAGCGACAGCTCTACTATTTTGCGGTTTGCGCCGCAAGCTCGCGCGTATTGCGAATGCCTCGAGGAGGCCGAGCAAACGCCGATTGAGCCTAGCCTCGCCACCGGCGTATCCGCCGGATCATTCGGGGTGAGCAGCGCCCGTCAACCGGGTAGTCGCGTCAGCGACCACCACCCTGTGCCTTTGCCCATGCCCATGCCTCTGCCTACGAGCAAAGCGAGTTTCACCTTAGCGCAGGTCGAACAGGCGCCACTCCCCCGGGATCCCCTTGAGCTCGAAGACGCCGCGCTCGCCGAACTCGAGCCCCGAGCCGGCCACCAGATCCTTGACCGTGCTGGAAACCAGGACCTCGCTGGGCCCTGCCTGCGACATTACGCGGGCGCCGGTGTGGACGGCCACTCCGGCCAGTTTTCCGTCGACGCGCTCGCATTCGCCGGTGTGAACGCCGGCCCGGATCTCCAGGCCGAGGCCGCGTACCGCGTCGCGTATGCCGGCGGCACACTTGACCGCCCGCGCCGGTCCGTCGAACGCAGCGAGGAAGCCGTCGCCCGCCGTGTCCTGCTCGACTCCGCGATGGCGACGCAGCTCTCCGCGCACGGTGTCGTGGTGGCGTTCGAGCAGATCGCTCCAGGCGCGGTCGCCGAGGGCGACGGCGCGCTCGGTGGAGCCGACGATGTCGGTGAAGAGCACGGTCGCCAGCACCCTTTCGGTCTCGATGGGCGCCGGTGCGCCGGTGAGGAACTCCTGGAGCTGATCGAGCTCTGGCGCGGTGTCGCCGAGCCAGGGGGGATGATCGTCCCCCTCGGTTTCGACGTAGCGCGCGCCCGGGATGTTGGCGCCGAGCCAGCGTCCGCGGTCGACCTCGACCAGGCGATCGCCGCTGCGATGTAGCACCAGGGTCGGCACGTGCAGCGACTGTGCGATCGGTCGCACGTCGATCTCTCGTATCCAGCGGAGATGGGAACGACCCGCGCGCGGGCTCATCGAGTTGCGCTCGAGGCGGCCCATGAACTCGACGGCGGCGGGAATCTTGGCAGCCGAGGGGGCGATGAGCTCGAGCGATTGCCCCTCGCCCCAATGGGAATCGATGAGGTCGCGCATTGTTTGAAGGCCGTGGCTGCTGGAGCTGTGGATCGAGGCGAAGCTGCCGAACAGGACGAGCGCGTGAACCCGCTCCGGGTAGGATGCGGCGTAGAGCATCGACAGTGCGCCGCCCTCGGAGAATCCGATCAGCGCGGCCTTCTTCGATCCGACCGCGTCGAGCAACGCGCGCAGGTCGTCCATCCGCTCTTCGACCGTGAAGTCACCGACGTCGCGATCGGAGAGCCCGGTGCCTCGCTTGTCGAAGAGAATGACGCGGCTGAAGCTGGCGAGTCGCTTCACCCACGCGGCGAAGCCGTACATCTCCCAATTGACGTCGAGGTGCGCGATCAGGCCCGGCACGACGACGAGATCGAGATCGCCGTCACCGACGATCTGGTAGGCGATCTCGAGATCGCCGCTCTTCGCGTAGCGCGTGGTCGCGTCCATCACGGCGAGAGTCCTCGAAGCGGGCGAGCGAATCAACCTCGCCCGAGTGCCGGACGACCGCCGAACCTGCCGCTGGATATGCCGGGAAAGTGCAGCTAGGAGCTGCTCGCTGCCGCCGCTTCGGGCCGCCGCCGGCGCCGTCGCCGCGGGCGACGACTGGTCTTGGCCGCGCCTTCGCTGCCCGTTGCCGCCGGCGACTTGCCGTTGTCGGATGTGCTGGCAGCTGCTCCGTTGCCGGAGCGCCGGCGCGGCGTCCGCGCCTTCTGCTGGCCGCGTCCGCGGCGCCGCTCGCTGGGCTTGGCCGATCTCGGCGCCGCGCCGTCGTCCTCGAAGCCGGGCTCGGTGGCGCGCGGGATAGTGGCGCCGAGAGTCGCTTCGATTTCGCTCAGCTGACGCCGGTCCTCGCCGGACACGAAGGTGTACACCTCGCCGACTGCGCCGGCGCGCGCGGTGCGACCGCTGCGGTGAACGTAGTCCTCGGCCGAGTAGGGGACGTCGTAGTTGATGACGTGAGAGATGCCGTCGATGTCGAGGCCGCGCGCGGCGACGTCGGTGGCGACCAGCACCGGACAGCGTCCGCTGCGGAAGTCTTCGAGTGCCTCGAAGCGCTCCTCCTGGGAGCGGTCGGCGTGGATGCTGGCGGCGTCGATGCCGCCGCGGCGGACGTGTCTCGCCAGGCGGTCGGCGTCGGCCTTGCGGCGAACGAAGACGATGACCGACGTGGCGTCGGGTTTCTTCAGCAGTCGCGACAGCAGCGGAGCTTTGCGCTCTTGCGCGATCATGTAGACGCTCTGCTCGATACCGTCGGCCGGCTTCTGCCGATCGACGGTCACCGTTTCGGGATCGTTGAGAATGTCCTCGGCGAGGGCGCGGATCTTGGGCGACATCGTCGCCGAGAAGAGCATCGTCTGGCGATCGGTCGGCAATGCCTTGATGATGCGGCGGATGTCGGGGAGGAAGCCCATGTCGAGCATCCGGTCGCCTTCGTCGAGGACCAGAAACTCGATCTTGCTGAGGTCGACCGAGTCGAAGCGCATGTGGTCGAGCAGGCGGCCCGGGGTGGCGACGATGATGTCGCTGCCGGCCTTGAGGGCGCGTTCCTGGGGTTCCATCTTGACGCCGCCGACTACCGACACCGCGCTGATGCCGAGATGGTAGCCGAGGGCGAGCGCTTGCTCGTCGATCTGCATCGCCAGCTCGCGGGTCGGCGAGATGATCAGTGCGCGGCTGCCGCCGGCCTTGCCGCGCTCCAGCCGCTGTAGAATCGGCAGCAGGAAGGCGGCGGTCTTGCCGGTCCCGGTCGAGGCGCAGCCGATCACGTCGCGGCCGGATAGGGCCAGCGGAATGGCGCGCTTCTGGATAGGGGTGGGCTCTTCGTAGCCCATGTCGCGGACTGCTTCGACGAGCTCCGGGACGAGGTTCAGGTCGTTCATTGTGGTTGGCATGATTCTCCGAGAGGCCGTTTGCGGCCTAGTCTGTGTGAGGGCCGATCCGGTCGGCCGGTAAAAGTCTCTGCTGGCGCCGAGACTTTTCTCCTCGGAGCCCTGCCCGAATGGGTCGCCGGTGGTGTCTGCGTCGACCCTGATGCCCGTGCGCGGTGTCGCCAAACCCACCGAACACCCAGTGGGGACTCCCGTCGCAGGGGGAATGAATACTGGGTTTATGCCACAACCGTGGCAGTTTCGCCAGCCCGGTCCGCAAATGGAGGTGGGGCCGTTCGAATTGCGGGCAGTAGCGAAGGAAGAGCCCTCGAATCCCCCTCCTTGGCAAGGAGGGGGTTGGGGGGAGGTCACGCCGCGACGAAGGAGCTTCGATTCTTTGCCCAACGGATCTCCGGCTGCTCCCCCTGAAGTCCGCCCTTCGTAAGGGGAGACGGAATTCGGCTCCGGTCCGGGCCGTCTCCCGGTCGGCGGACGTTCGTCGAAACGCCGTGATGGCGCGTCGCCGCGGCTGCGGCATATGCTGCGCGGCGACATGACCTCGGGATGGATCGATACCGCGCGGCGCGACCTCCGCCAGGAACTGCCGCCCATGTTGCGGCTCGGCGCCCCGGTCGTCCTCGCCGAAATCGGCTGGATGGCGATGGGCCTGGTCGACACCATGGTGGTGGGCCGCGTCGGCGCGGAGGCGATCGGCGCGGTCAGCGTCGGCACCGGCGTCTTCTTTACGGTTGCCATCTTCGGCTTGGGGATTCTCTTCGGCATGGACTACGTGGTCGCCCGCGCTCACGGAGCGGGCGAGCGCGAACGCACCCACCGCGCGCTGTTCGATGGGTTGGTCATCGCGGCGGTTCTCGGCGCAGGGCTGACGGCGCTGGTCTACGCTGCCATTCCCCACCTCGCGGCTCTCGGGGTCGGCGCTTCGGTGCGCGGACAATCGGAGGCCTATCTGCGGGCGCTCACCTGGAGCTTGCCGGCGTTGATGTTGCAGTGTGCGATCCACCGCTACCTGCAGGCTCTCGGGTTGGTTCGCCCGATCATGCTCATCGTGCTGAGCGCCAACGTCGTCAACGGTCTCGCCGACTGGGTCTTCGTGTTGGGGCACCTCGGTTTCCCGGCCTACGGCGCCGAAGGGGCGGGGTGGGCGACCTGTGCGTCGCGCGCCTACATGCTGGTGATGTTCGCCGCGTTTGCAGTGTGGAACGCAAAGATCAATCGCACCGGCCTGCTCGAGACTGCGCCGCGCTTCGAGTGGGCTCGCTTTCGCGAGCTGATCGTCCTCGGCTTCCCCATCGGGATCCAGCGGATTCTCGAGGTCGGTGTCTTCTCTTGCGTCACACTGCTCGCGGCCAGCCTGGCGCCGGCCGCGCTCGCCGCGCACCAGATCGTGCTCAACGCGGCCGCCCTGACTTTCATGGTGCCGCTCGGCATCTCCTCGGCGGCGGCGGTGCGCGTTGGCCACGCGCTCGGCGCGCGCGACCGGCCGGGCGCGTCGCGCGCCGGGTGGACCGCGTTCTTCCTCGGCGCGGCGACGATGTTGGTGTCGGGGCTGACCTTCGTCGCGCTGCCGCACCCCATCCTGCGCGCTTTCACGACCGATCTCAGCGTGATCGAGATCGGGGTCAGTCTGCTCGCCGTTGCCGCGGTGTTCCAGCTGTTCGACGGAATTCAGGTGGTCGCCACCGGAGCGCTGCGCGGCCTCGGCGACACGCGCACGGCGATGGTCGCCAACCTGATCGGCCACTGGTTCCTCGGGCTGCCGGTCGGCTACGTCCTCTGCTTCTCCTGGGGCTTCGGCGTCACCGGCCTGTGGATGGGGCTCTGTATCGGTCTGATCAGCGTGTCGTTCTGGCTGACCGCGGTGTGGAGTCGCCGCGCTGGGGCGCTCGCCGTTGGCGGACCGGTGTCACCCCCAGAAGCGGTGACCAGCGTGACGTAGTCGAGGTTGGTTGTCGAAAGAAAGGAAGGCTGAAGGCTTGGGCTGAGGCTGGAGGCTGGGGAAGCCACTCCAGCCTCCGCCGAAGCCGGCTTGCCGCGATCGGTCCGGAAGTAGTATTCGCGCGAACATGCGCCTGCCGCCACGAACTCGGCGCCGACTGCTCGCCGGTGTGCTCGGATGCTGTTTGCTGGCCGGGCTCGGTTGCGGTGACGACGACGGCTCGGAAGTTGCCGGCGAGCCGGTTCCGTTTCGTCCGCGGACGAACGGGGCAACCGCGTTCGGCGACGTCCCCTGGCCGAGCGACCTCTATCTCGGCGCCGACGGCAGGGTGGGCGACATCCCGGGCCTGGAGCGCGTCGCCGCGACGCCGCGCGTGATCGCCGACGGCCTGGCGCGGCTCGATGGCTTTGGGCGTTCCACCGGCGCCGTCTTCTTCGTCGACAGCGATGTCGATCCCGAGAGCTTGCCGCGCGCCTGGGATGAGGCGACGGCGGCGGACGCCAGCGTGTTCCTCGCCGACGTCGACGTCGATTCACCCACCCGCGGCGCGCGCTACCCCGCGTACGCGAAGTTCCTGCCGACGCTGGGCTGTATCTCGGTGATTCCGGTGCCCGGTGTGGTTCTTCCGCCTGGCGTGCGGCACGCCGCGGTGCTCACCACGCGTGTGCGGGCGACGTCCGGAGCACGCCTGGTCGCGGATGCCGAGCTCGAGCGCATCGCGCGCCTGCGCCAGCGCGCGACTGCGGCCGAGCGGCTGTACGGCGATGCGATCGATCGGTTGGTCGCCGACGGCAACGTGGCGCGTGCCTCCGCGGTCGCGAGTCTGGCCGTTTTCACGACTTCCGACCGAGTCTTCGAGCTACCCGCTCTGCGCGCCGAGTTGCAGCGGCAGCCCGAGCCCGAGCTGCTCCTCGACCCGGGCGCGGCGGCGCCGTACCCGGTGACGGTATTCGGTGTCTCGACGCGCCCGTCGCTGGACGAGTGGCTCGGCGTGGCCGAAGTCGACGAGGACGGAATCGAATGGCCGGGTGGCGACAATCCGAGCGGGATCGCTCACGACGATATCGCGGTGGTGGTTTCGGCTGCCTTCGTCGCGCCGAGCTTCCTCGACCCGATGACCGGTCGATTCGAGCGAGAGACGGTGTCGGGCGACTACGTGCTTGCCGACTCCGACGCGTTGGTTCCCCTGACCCTCGTCCTGCCGCGGCGTGCGCCGCCGCCGGACGGCTACCCGGTGGTCGTTCACGGTCACGGACTCAGCAATCACCGCGGCAGCATGTTCGGGATCGCCAACGAGCTGGCGCGCGCCGGGTTCGCGATGATCGGCATCGACGACGTCCTCCACGGGGCGCGGTCGGGCGCGCCCGACCTGGTCAACAACTTCCCGGGTTCGTTCCGGGGAGCGGACGGAATCCCCGACACCTTCGACTTTCCGGTTGCTTTCTTCGCCGCCTTCTCGGATTTCGGCGCGATGGAGGACAACTTTCGACAGACCGTGCTCGACCAGGTCAGCCTGGTGCGTCTGATCCGCAGCGCCCGGCTCGACCTCTCGCCGCTCGAGCAGGCGGGTGCGCGCGCGGGTGCCCGCCTCGATCCGACGCGGATCTACTGGAGCGGCGGTTCGCTCGGCGGGATCATCGGCGCGATGACCATCGCCGTCGAGCCGGAAATCGACGCCGCGGCTCTACAGGTGCCGGGCGCGAGCTTCGTGCAGTTGATCAGTACCAGCTCGGCCGAGCTCGCCTCGCTGGTCGACGCCGTGGCGCGCGCGACGTTCGGACTGCAGGGCGACGAGGTGAGCGACGAGTTTCATCCGGTTGCTCTGCTGCTCGGCGCCGCAACCGAAGCCGGCGATCCGATTGCCTACGCGCCGCACGTCTATTCCGACCGGTTGCTCGCCGAGCGCGAGCCGCCCGACGTGATGGTCACCTACGCTGCCTACGACGAGGTCCTGCCCAACCTGTCGACCGTCGCCCTGATCCGCGCGCTCGGCCTCGATCTGGCCGCTCCGAACCTCTTCGATCTGCCGGGAATCGAAACCCTCGAAAGCCCCATCTCCGGGAACATGGCGGGCGGTCGCAGCGGCGCCGCAGTGCAGTACATGCCGGCCAACCACGGTCTTGGATACGGCCGCTACGACACCCGCAACTTCTATCCCAACCTGGAGGCCGACGGCGCACTGCGTCCTGCTTTGTCGACGGGGTTCAGCTTCGAGCAGCCGATTCGCGAGCATGCCGACCAGCTCGTCGCGTTCCTCGAGTCCGCCGCCGCCGGCGACCCGGGTGTGATCGAGGTGGCGGTTCCGCCACGCGACGACTACGACGCCGACGGCGTCGTCGACGCTGAAGAGCGCGAGCGGGGCACCGATCCCTACGACCCTGCTTCGAGGTAATCGGATCGCCGCCAACGAGCCGGCGCCCGGCTGGGCGGTCGGGCCGGTAGGAGGCGGAACGGGGAGGCGAGCCCCGCCGCCTGCCAGGGCAGTGTCGCTGCTTAGCCCGGACGTGACTTGGGGCGCGATTCGAGTAGTTGGTTGAGCTCGCGCACGACCTCGCTTCCGAGCCAGTCCTGGACGATCTTCGCCAGGGTGGGGTGACCGAGGTGGACGCCGTCTGGATAGACCGAGTAGCTTTCCAGGTCGATCTGCGATCGGTCGATGTAGCCCGCCAGATCGACGACGCGCATCCATTCGGGCCACTCGTCTTCGAGGGTGTGGATCAACTCGCGCAGACGCTCCATGCGCGCGGGGTCGTTGGCCTCGCGGAGCTCGGCGGCGTCCGGTCGGTTCTTCGTGGGAAAGCGTACGCGTGGCGGAGCCAGCCAGATCACCTTGGTTCCGTGCTGCTGAAACAGGGTCACGGCCGCGTTGGCCGCCTCGAAGAACACTTCGTCGTACACCGGATCACCGAAGCTGCGTGGCGTGTCGCCGCGGCGCAGTCGTCGGGTCAGCACCTCCCACGGACCGACCAGGACGATTGCGACATCGACCGGATTTTTCTCGAGCTCTGCCCTCCACGTCGCCATCAGGTTTCTGCAGCGCGGGTACTCGGGCCTCCACTTGTCCCAATCGTAGCGCTGCCCGCGATTGATCAAGGCGCAGCCGCGCAGGGCCTTTCCCGGCCGCACGACGACTCCGACTTGCTCGAGCCAGGGCTCGAGATGGCCAGCCAGGTGGAGGGCTGTCGAGTCTCCGTAGATCGACACGGCCGGCGGCCGTCCCAGCGTTTGCGTCACCCGTACCGCCTCGGTGACCTCGGGCGTCGCTGGCCTCTCGACCACGATGCTCGCCGCTGCCGCGACCAACAGCGGGGCGACGACCGACGCCGCGACGATCGCGCGCCGGGTCTCGAGAACCCGTTGCCGGCGCACTCCCTGCTCGAGCAGGATCAGCGATATTTGCGCTGCGACGATGGTCGCGGCGCCGCGAACTGCGAACAGCGCATAGCCGCCGACTCCGACCCGCTCCTCGGTGAGGAGGAGAAAGATCGGCCAGTGGTAGACGTACGCCCCGTAGGACAGGCGACCGAGCCAGGGCAATGGGCGGCAGGAGAGGGTGCGCTCGACCGCGCTACCGCCGACCAGCGCGGCGTTGATGACGAGTGCGGAAAGGAGTCCGTGGGCAACGAACCCACCGCGGTAGAGCCAGGGCGAAACGACCTCGGATTGGCTCCACAGCGCGGCCATACCCAGCGCCGCGGCGACTCCGGCGAGACCTTCCAGTGTCTGCCGGCGCGAGCTGGCGGCGGCCCCTCGCTGCTCGATCACGATGGCGAGGAGTGCGCCGACCAGAGGCTCCGCGGCGCGCGAGAGGGTTCCGTAGTAGACTCGGTTGATCGCGTCCGGGTCCTGCGGATCGGCCACGCCGGCCCAGCCCGACAGCGCCACCGCGCCGGCGATGCACGCCGCCGCCAATCGGAGATCGCCGCGCCGCAAGGTCAGCCCGAGGATGATCGGGAAGGCGAGGTAGAACTGCCCTTCGATCGACAGCGACCAGGTGTGCTGCAGCAACGAAGGGGCTTCGAAGAGCAGCGCGTAGCTGTACTCGGGCGTCATGAAGCGCCAGTTCGACCAGTAGAGGAGGCTGGCGATGGCGTCGCCGAGCAGTGACTCGGGCTGGCCGACGCCGAACGAAAACCCGATGGCCAGGGCAACCACGACCCCCAGCCACAGGGCGGGGCCGAGCCGGCGTAGTCGCCGTTCCCAGAAAGCGCGAAAGGCGATGCGGTTGGTTTCGCGCCACTCGCGAATCAGCAGCGTCGTGATCAGGTACCCGGACAGGGTGAAGAACGTGGATACGCCGAGAAAGCCGCCGCTCATCCAGGCGAAGGGGGAGTGGAAGAAGAGGACGGCGAGCAGGCAAACCGCGCGTAGCCCGTCCAAAGCTGGTGAGTACGGCATCGCAGAACCTTCCCGGAATATCCGCGAGCGGTCCAGGCGCTTCTTGGATTTGAACTCGCACTGGCGCAAGTGCCAGATCGATATCCCAACCAAGAAGATACGCGATGGGGAGCAGATTTTGGTCGCCGGTCCGGTTCAAATGCCGGCGGCGAGCGGCAAGGTCAGCGGAGACGCTACACCGACGCCGATTCCGACTGTGTCGTCTCCGGGGTGCCCGCGGCTTGGATGCCGGATTGCCGGGCGGCGCGTTTCTCCGCGACGTGTTGCCTGACCACGCTCGGGTAGCGCGTCATGAAGATCGGCAGTTGGAGCAGTGAGAAGGCGGTGAACAACGCGCGGCGCAAGAAGCCCGCGTTCGTCGTCGGCTGCCTCGCCTGTTGGAACAACGCGGCGACGTGGGCGCGCCACCCGAAGCGCACGTAGTCCTGGATCGCCTGTTCCTCCTGCTCGGGGTCCAGAGCGTAGAATGCGTCGCGGGCGTTCTCGATCTGCTCGTCGAGATGATGCACCCAGGTCTCGACCGTTCCGAGGCCGTCGTAGGTCTCTTGGCCGGGCTCGAATCGGATTCCCATCCCCTCACCGAACTCCCGGTAGGCCTCGTCGGAGAGCAGTAGGTACTCGCTGCCGGGGATCGAGTTCTTGAGCAGCCGATGCGCCAGGATCACATCGGTACCCGACACCTGGCGCCGGCCACCGAGCGTATGGAAGACGGCGCGCCCGGTGTGGACGATGATCTTGAGCTTGAGCTGGTCGGCGTGGGTGCAGATCGCGCACTTGCAGGCCGTCATCTCGGCGAGACCCGCCGCCGCGTCGATGAACACCTCGAAGAACCGCAGCAGCTTGGTCTGGACGTCGGCGAACACCGACCCCCAGTCGTCGTCATCGGCGCGGGTCGCGATCAGAAAGATCGCGTCGCCCTCGATCTCCTGCAGCTCGAGCGGCAGGTCGACCTCGCTCAGCAACGACTCGAGCAGATGGCTGATCACCATCTGCCCGTGCACGGCCGAGAGCTGGTTCTCGACCATGAACCGGGTGTAGCCGCTGATGTCGGCGAGCAGCAGTATGACTCGCTGCTCGGTCGGTTCGCCTGCCGCCATCCAGGCATCAGAGCACAAATCGCCGGGAGCGGCCAAAAGTGTAGGAAGCGGTGCCGGAGCTAGCCGCGGAATGGCGGCGAGGGGCGCGGGTTAGCGTCGCTCGGGGTGCGCCTCTTGCCACAGCGCGGTTGCCCACGAGCGCGTGTCGTCCTCCGACTCGTCGAGCACGCGAGGTGGCGCCTTTGCGGCCGGGACGACGACTCGCCGAACCGAGGTGTTCTTGCCGTCGAGGTGGGCCATCTCGATCACAGCCGGTGGCGCGCTCTCTTGCGCGGTCTCGCGGACCGACGGTTGGTGAATGGATCCCCAGGCGATCGTGAAGCAGAGAAACGAGAAGGCGACCCCCATGAACATCTCGTTCTCGGTCGGCATCCGCCATCGTGGTCTCTTCGTGACCATGGTCGAATCATTCCGCAAACCGGAGGCCACTTCGATTGTGCTGGTTCCGCGTTCCGATCGGGTGTCGATGAGGACAATGCCATGCGCTGAGGCGTCAAAGTAACGGCGTTCGCGTCACGTCGGTGATCTTCGTCTCGCACCTCACCTGTCGAGGCACTTGCCGTTGATACGCGTCGAGCAGAACGGTCGCCTGCGCGGTTTGCCGCATTTGCACGAGCTTTGTTGCGAAATCTTCATTTGGTCGAGTTTTGGGGCGTGTGGTAACTTTCGCAGCTCGGTTGCGCGACCCTGTGATCCGCGGCCGACCAGAGGGAGGCGGTGATGAAGCTCGACGAGTTGGCTTGCAGCGGTTCGGTATCGGTCGGTTCGGCCGCTCGCTCTGGTTTCGTCCTGACGCGCCGTCGCACTGCGCTGATCGTCGGTTGCGTGCTCACTCTGGTGGCGATGGCCGGCACTTCGGCGCTTGCGATCAACTTGCCGAGCGGTTTCGTCGACGAGGTGATGGTCAGCGGCATCGAGTCGCCGGCCGGGTTCGAGTTTGCCCCGGATGGGCGGCTCTTCTTTTCCGAGCGCATCAACGGGCTCCTGCGCACGGCGACCTACGACGGGCCGAACGACGCGTGGATCGTCGAGCCGATTCCGTACGCCGCGTTCGACGTGCCCGTAGACGGCGGCGGCTTCCCGGAGGCGCACCGATCGTCGGGGGTGCGCGACTTCGCCTTCGATCCCGACTTTGCGACCAATGGCTTCGTCTACGTGTTCTACATGAAGCACAACCCTCGCCATAACCGAGTGGTGCGGATCCAGCAGAATCCTTCCGATCCGCGGGTCGCGCTGTCGGGGGAGACCTTGCTCCTGAACCTGCCTTTCAACTCGACCTCGTCTAGCGGTAGCCACAATGGCGGTGCGGTCGAGTTCGGTGCCGACGGTACGCTGTTCGTCGCCACTGGCGACGGCTGGAACGGTGGCGACGGTGTGCAGTCGTTGGCGACGTACACCGGAAAGCTCTTTCGCATCATGCCGGACGGTTCGATCCCGAGCGACAATCCCTTCTTCGCGGAAGCGGTCGGCCCGCTGCGGGCGATCTACGCCCTCGGCCTGCGCAATCCGTACTCGACGACATTCAACCCGGTCTCGGGCTCGCTGTACGTCAACGAGGCCAACGGCGCCAACAAGACGACGATCCTGCTCGCCGAGCCCGGCGCGAACTACGGGCATCAGGGGTATGGCGGGATCGGCGACAGCACCGGCGACTGGCACAACTCGTCGATCACCGGTGGGTCGAACGACAAGCTCATTACCGGCGGCACCTGGAACCCCGGAACCAGCGGTGCACTCCCCGCGGAGTACTCCGGCAGCCTGTTCGTCTGTCATTGGGGGAGCAACGGCAGCGCCGTCGGGGTCATCAACACGGTCGCCTCCGAGAGCGATCTGACGACGCAGCGCTTCGCCGAGAACGTCGACAAGCCGGTCGGGATTCGCATCGGTCCGGACGGCAATCTCTACTACATGGACACCACCTACGAGACGAGCGCGGGGGCGATCCACCGCATCCGATTCACCGGCCAGGCCTCGGCCGCGACACCGGAGATCGCCCCCGCGGCGGGTACCTACTTTCCGTCGGTTCAGGTTTCGATCGCGACCGCGACGGCTGGCGCCGACCTTCACTACACCCTGGACGGCAGCGAGCCGACCGAGGCCAGCGCGCCGTATGGGGGCGCCTTCGTCCTTTCTAGCACGGCAGAGGTCCGCGCGCGCGCCTTCGCCGCCGGTCTCGATCCGAGCGGCATCGCCGAATCGGAGTTCGTGATCTGCGCAGACCCGAGCTGCAATCTGCCGCCGGTCGCCAATGCGGGTGCGGACCGTACCGTGGTCCTGAACGAGCAGGCCTTTGTCAGCGGCTCCGCGTCGTACGATCCCGATACCGACGAGCTTCTGCTTTCCGACTCGTGGCAGCAGGTCGGCGGCCCGCAAGTGGTGCTGCTCAACGACGACGAAACGGTTGCCTACTTCACGCCCGACACGCCGGGCTGCCACGTTTTCGAGTACGAGATCGCCGACGACCTCAGCTCCGACAGCGATAGCGTCGAGATCCTCGCCGTGCCCTGCCTCGACGGGTACCCGCCCGACCTCGTCGCCGAGTGGCGTTTCGATACCGGAGAGGGGGAGACCGCTCTCGAGACCGCCGCTGGCGCGAACCACGGCGCCATCGACGGTGCAGCGTGGGCGAGCGGTCGCACTGCCGACGCAGGGTTCGCTCTCGACTTCGACGGCATCGACGACGCCCTCGACCTCGGCACGCTCGACGTCGACAGCGGTGGGATCACGCTCAGCGCCTGGGTACAGATCGACGACTTCGGGCAGATGGACGGACGCATCCTCACCAAGGCGGACGGTGTGCAGGAGGACGACCACATCTGGATGCTGAGTACGATTGCCGCTGGCGGCGATCACGTGCTGCGTTTCCGCCTGCGCAGCGGAGGCGACACGACGACGCTCATCGCCAGCGGGACACCGCTGCCGGTGGGAGTCTGGCTGCATGCGGCGGCCACCTACGACGGCTCGACCATGCGACTGTGGCAGGACGGAACCGAGATCGCGCAGGTCGGGAAGTCCGGCGCGATCGATACCGACCCGACGATGCAGGCAGCGATCGGCAACCAGCCAGCGCGCGACCGTCCCTTCGATGGCCGCATCGATGACGTTCGCATCTTCGATCGCGCGCTCAGCGCCGACGAGATCGCGCGGCTCGCATCCTTCTACCGGCCTTTCGACATCGACCAGGACGGCGCCGTGTCGGCGGCCGACGAAGCGGCGTTTGCCGGCAATCCGGTCGATCTGAACGGAGACGGAGTGATCGACGCGGAGGACGAGGCCTGCCTGATCTCGTTTCTCGCGCAGAGTTGTGACCCGGTTCCGACCGCGACGCCGACCAGTACCCCGACTGCAGTGGCGCCGACCCCGACCGATACGGCCACGCAGACGCCGACGTTCACTCCCGGACCACAGGAGTGCGGCAACGCAATCGTCGAGGGCACGGAAGCCTGCGACGACGGCCCGGCAAACGGGACCGGATCGTCCTGCTGCGCCGTCGACTGCCAGCTCGAGCCCGACGGTCCCGCGAGTTGCGACGGCAACAGCTGCACCCGCGCCGATACGTGCACTGCCGGTGTCTGCTCGCCCGGCCCGTGTGCCGACGGCAACGCCTGCACCGCGTGCGGCGGCATCTGCGTCGACAACGGCGGCTCCTGCGACTGCGAGTGATGGCTCAGTGGGCACCGAACAGGTCGCAACCCATCGCCGTCGTTGGTGCCGCCAGCCGGGGCGCGTCGGTCGTTTTCTTCAGGACGAAGTGACGTTCGCTTCGTCCAGGCGATCAAGGCTCGCCCAGGGATCGTAGCGCCATTGGTCGAGCAAGCCCGACATCACCGCGGGGTGATCGGCGTCGCGGTGTGTGAGGCAGCTTTCCAGCCGCTCGGACGTCGTCCTGTTTCGGCCGGGGGCCTGAGCCATGGTCTTGGCGTGGAAGCGCTTCATCTCGAGCCAATAGGCCTCGGTGCCTTCGCCCGAATGCCGCGCGGCGTCGAGCGCCGCCTCCGCATGCTGGAGCTCGTCGCGAAAGGCGGCCTCCAGCTCGCGAGTGGCGTACTGGGTGCCGCGCACCGCGAGCTTGTCCAAGAAGCATTCGGGGAAGATTCCGCGATAGCGAAAGAAAGGGGCCGCGAGGTGGCAGGGCGTCTCTCCTTCCCGATGAAGCAGGTAGCCGACGAAGCGCCGCGGTGAGGCCAACAATCGTACCTTTCGATAGCCAGCGTCGTATGCATCGCCTTGAACCGTGATTCGCGGGTGGTTGACGAAGAGCCGCCGCCTGAGCTCGACGTGGAGTCGCACCGTCGCGCCCATGTAGGTGACGAACGGAAGCCGGAACAGCTCGACCTGCGGGTGCAGGATCGGGAGATTGCGGATCTCCTGGCGCGAACGCTCGTGGAGCACCTCATTGCCCTGTACGTATAGGCAGTAGTCGCCGCTGCACCGAGCTCGCAGCCGGTTGGATACGTCCGCGATGACCCGGCCATCGTCGGGGTCGTTCGTCCAGGAGTCCTGGAACAGCTTGATCTTCGCTGGATACCGCCGTTGCAGTGCGTCGAGGACGGCCCAGGTGTCGTCGCTCGAGTACCCGTCGGAGATCAGGATTTCGTCGCAGACGGGCAGCGACGAGACGATGGCCTCGACGAAGGGATAGCCCATGGCCACCGCGTTGCGCAGCACCATGAAGCCGGAAATGGTCGGCTCCTTCGTCGAACCTCTTGGGCTCGCTCCGTCGCGCTGGATTGTCGTGTTCACGCCGCGCCCCCGGGGTCGAGGTAGAGCACGAGGTTGTCGGGGCGTCCCGACGCTTCCGCAATCGAGACCAGGCGATAGTGGACCCCGGAGACCAGGGCGCGAAGGAACCGGAAGAGGCGCCCAGTGCCGCTCGTTTGCGGGGCGGGGATCTTCTGAAGCACTGCGAAGGAAAGGTGGTGGCGCTCACTGTGGTAGGGGGAGGGGTCGAACTGGCTGGCCCAGTTCTCGAACACCACGGCCAGGCGAAAATCCCGTGGCGCCACCTCGAGAAGAGAGCGGATGATCGTTGGCTCGAATCCCTCGGCGTCGATCTTCACCACGCCTGACCTCAGGCCAGCGGCGCGATACTCCTCAAACAACGCGGCCAGCCAGTGATCGCTCTCGACCATGTCGACGGTTTGGGCCAGGTAGTTGCTTTCGTCGAATCGCGCGAAGTTGTCCTTGCTCGCGAGGAGGGTGTGGTCATAGGCATTGCCCTCGAGGATGAATCCTCCGCCGAAGTTGTGGCGCGGCACCAGCAACTCAGCCGTGCCGGCTTTGTCGCCGAGGCCGACCTCGTGGACGTGGTACTGGCCGGTGCGAAGGTTGAGCGCGAGGTTGGTGCCGAGGACCGCGGCGACCAGACGGTTCGGCTCGACACAATCGATCCGGCCAAACTCGTTCCCTGAGAGTACCGTGGTCAGACCCACGTTTGCGCCAATGTCGAGCAGGAAATCTCCGCGGCCCGCCGCCAGGAACTGCAGGAGCGAGACCACCACCGGCTCGTGCAGGCCGTGCAGAATGGGGTCATAGGTGATCTCGTCGTTCGTCCGCAGAAACAGGTTGATCTTCCGGTCGAGAATTCGCGGCAAGATCTCGTCCTTGATCCTCTGTCGAATCTTCGCCCGCAAAGGCTGCGAATAACGGAAGTGCTTCGCCATGGGTACTCTTCTGTCGCGACGGCTCGGGTGATGAGGCTCACCGACTCTGCACAAAGGTGAGTACAATTCAGAGTACCAACGCGCCACCGGGACGAGCAGCTGGTATGTTGCGAGGGTCACCGCTATGGAGTCCCACTGGCGACGCCAATGGCTGAGAAACCGGGCAAATGAAGCGGATCCTGTTGGTTCCTCACGACCTCAATCATGCTGGCGGTGGAACCTGTGTCGCCGCCTGGGCTCTGCAGGCGCTGGCTGGGCGCCACGAGGTGTGGGTCTTGTCCTGGCAACCGGCCGAGCTCGATCGAACCAATCGGAATTTCGGCACGGAGCTCACGCAAGACAGCGTTCGGCTGCTGACCGTCAACCCAGCTCTGGTGAGAGCTCTCTCCTGGGTCCCGGTGCCCCTGGCGCACCTCAGGCAACATCTCCTTTACCGCAAAGCGCGCGAGTTGGTCGCGACCGGGCGGTTCGACGTGGTGATGGGCGGCATGAACGAGATCGACGTCGGCGTCCCGGCCGTCCAGTACGTCCACTTCCCATCGGCCTACTGGCCGCGGCCCGATGCGGATCTTCGCTGGTATCATGTGGCGCCATTGGTGCGTGCCTACCGCTGGTTCGGGTCGCTGCTGTCGGGCTTCGATGAAGATCGCGTGGCGAGGAACCTCACGTTGAGTAACTCCGACTGGACCGGGCGCAGATTCGAAGAGCGCTATGGGACCCGGACGCGAACGGTCTACCCACCGGTGCCCGGCGGCTTCCCCGAAGTGCCTTTCGATCAGAGGGATCGCGCGTTCATCGTCGTCGGCCGCATCGCCCGCGAGAAACGGCTGGAGGAAATCATCGAGATCCTCGCCATGGTCCGTGCCCGCGGGCACGCGACGACGCTCACCGTCGTCGGCCACGCCGACTCTCCAGAATACATGAAGCAACTGACCAGGATCGCAGCTCCTCATCTCTCCTGGATTCGTTTCTGTCTCGACGTGCCACGCGCCCGGATGGTCGAGCTGATCGCGCGACACCGCTATGGCATCCACGCCATGCAGGAAGAGCACTTCGGCATCGCGCCGGCCGAGCTGCAGCGCGGCGGCTGCATCACCTTCGTGCCGGACACGGGTGGGCCACCGGAGATCGTCGGCGGAGACGAGCGAGTGATCTTCGCGTCGATCGAGGAGGCCGTCGAAAAGATCGACCGGGTCTTGAGCGATCCGCTGCTCGAATCCGCAGTGCAGCGCGATGTCGCGCGGCGCGGCACTGCCTTCAGTGAGGAGCGCTTCATGCGGGAGATCGTCGAGGTCGTGGAATCCTTCGATCCCGAAGCCACACGCCGCGTCGAGCCAAGCTGCTGCCGCCGGCGTTCCGCCCGGGGAGACCGACATATTTGAGAAGCAGGAGCGCCGCGGGGTCTGATCGCAGCTGGGGAAGGTACGCGAGCAAACAAGACGCATGAGGCGACCAAGCTGGCCGAACGCCGTGGCCCTTGGCGCAGCGGAAGGACCAAGCTGATGACGGATGGTTCTGCGACCAGAGCTGGATTGATCTGCGCTACGTTTCTTGTGCTCGCAATCCTCGGCTGTGGCGACGACGACGGCAGCGGCCCCTCTACCTGCCGCACTGAAGCAGCTGTCGTATTTTCGAGGCCTGCCGGGGAGGGACGATGAGTCCCCCTCGAAGAATTCGATCGGAAAGTCGCTGCGCCACTCCGGGGTCTCCGCGATCAGATCGACCAGGTGGCGTTGGCGCCAGATGCCTTTGCCGCGCGCGGCCATGCGGCGGCGTACGAACTTGACGGCAGCCCGCTACACGCCTTTTGGCAGCGCTGGATCCGACGAATTGCTGGTAAGTGCCGGCGCCGACCTGCGGCGCCCCGTCCTGACGCGACTCGTGCGGCGGACCAACGCTCGGCCCGCCTCATTCGGCGTCTTGCACGGTCAAGAACGCTCCTGGCTGGTCGTCGCTCTCGACCGCCAGGGAGTTCGCCTCGAAGAGCACATACACTGCCCGGCGACCATCGGTATAGAACGGATCGTTCATCAGGTTCCGTCCCGGGGCTTGTTCGCTTCGCGCCCCGACGCCGTCGACGTAGGCGATGTGTCGCAACCGCCCACTGTGAATCAGATCTCCGGTGACGTTCTCGCGGGAATCGTCGACATCCGGATCGACCGCGTGGGTGGTCAGGGTCCAGGAGCGGTGTGTGAACTTCACCCCGATGTCGCGGTTGACTTGCCCAACCCACACCGGGCGTCCGGCGAAACGGATCGGCGAGTACCAGAGCCGCAGATGATTGCGCTGGTGGATGCTCGCGCGAGCTCGCTGGAAGGCGACGTCCTGTCGCCGGCCGAAGAGAAACTGATCGCTCATCGGTGAGTATCGGTACTCGGAACCGAATAGAAACGATCGCGCCGTCTTCAGCCCCGAGCTCAAATCGAGTACGTCGGTCTCGTGCCAGCCGGCTCGGGTAAACGCCGATAGCAGGTCGTCCAGCGTGCCGAGGACGACCAAATTCACCGGATCGCCGGTTCCCGTTCCGGACTTGTCGGTCGTAACCTGCGGCAGCTCTGTGATTGCTTCCAGCAGCTCTTCGCGGTTCGCAAGCGTCCTTACCTCGGCCTCGTCGTAGACCGCGTGTAGATCGAGCGAGTGGTGGTCGAGGCGCGCGCCCGGTACGGCCGTCCGTACGTAGACTTCGGTCATGTCGTCCGACCCGTACAAGATGACGCGAACGTACTTCGTTCCCTGATCGATGTGGGTGAAGACGAAGCCTTCCCTCGTCTCTCCGGGCTCGATGATACAGTTCCCCAGCGAGTGCTCGACGAAAAGGGCATTCATCTTCTTGTTGGCCCCGCGCGCCGAGAAATATTGAAACGGCAGAACGAACACCAGGGGCCAGACGATCAGCGAGGCGAGGCCGTAGCCGATCATGCGCCGCGTCGGCGAATAGTGGTTCGCATACGCGGCTTCGATTGGCGCGAAATACATCGCGTCCACCGATTGCTGAAAGAAGACCACCGGCTCTTCGCGTCCGTTGTGAATCTCGATCCACACCGGCTGGATCCCCTCGCGTGCCATCGAAACGCCGAACAGATCCATGCTCTCTCGCTCGCCGAGCGACGCCGCACCGACCCGCACCCCATCGACCGTTTCGTAGACGACGCGCTCGCGAACCGGGATCGGTTCGAACGAGCCCGGCCGGTACCGCACGCACCCGGGTAGCAAGCCCAAATGAGCCGCGAGGGCGATCTGTAGCCACACCGCGCCGCGCCGCGTCCTGCGCCTCCGCACCCGACCAGGATCTCCGCCTCCGTTCATTGCGAGGCGATTTAACAGCACGACCCACACCCCGACAAACGACCGCCATTCCCACGCAAGTGGTCTGACCAGCGCAAGTGCTCGAAACCACGCCGGAATCGTCGCGCAAAACCGCCGAAACCCGCCTTAGAGCCTAAGCGGCGAATCCAGGGGAGAAAAGCGATTTTTTTTGAATGATTTCAGGTCTGTAGCGAGGTCCGACCCCGAGGAGAACCGAATCGTTGAATTTTACTGTTGACCTGTGGCGATCAGGGGGCACACTGCGCGGGGTAGGCGGTCGCATGGACGACGGGTGCTGCCGGCGGACCAAACTCTTCGAGAGGTGCTTTAGATGGCAAGGATTCGAAGTCGGCAACGCCACGGATCGCAAACCCTCTTCCTGGTGCTGGTGGTCGCGTTGGTTTGGCTGGCGAGTCCGGCTTTCGCCGGCCTCGTTGCAGAATGCGGAGACGGCGTCTTGGAGGGGCCTGAGCTCTGCGACGACGGCAATACGGATAGCGGTGACGGTTGTGACCTGAACTGCATCGTCGAGCCTGGCTTCTCTTGCCCGCAGGGAGGCACTCCGTGTATCGCCAACTGTGGCGACGGGTTGGTCGTCGGCTCGGAAGAGTGCGACGAAGGCGACACCGACGACAACGACGGCTGCAGCTCGACCTGCATGCTCGAGATCTGCGGCGACGGGATCATCCAGTTGATCGAGGTCTGCGACGATGGCAACGGCGACAGCGGCGACGGTTGTGACGCGAACTGCGCCTTGGAGCCTGGCTTCTCCTGCCCGCAGGCAGGCTCTCTGTGTCTCGCGGACTGTGGCGACGGCTTGGTCGTCGGCACGGAAGAGTGCGATGAGGGCGACACCGACGACAACGACGGTTGCAGCTCTACCTGCTTACTCGAGATCTGTGGCGACGGGATTCTCCAAGTGATCGAGACCTGCGACGACGGCAACGGCGACAGCGGCGACGGCTGTAGCTCGACTTGCGAGACCGAGCCGGGCGCGATCTGCCGCGACCCGGGACAGCCTTGTGTGATCGTCGCGACTGCTGCACCCGCGCTATCACGCGCCGGACTGGCAAGTGTCACCTTGCTCTTCCTGCTCGTGGCGAGCCGGCACCTTTACGCGGGATCGAGGCGGCAGCTCGCCCGGGTACGGTCCGACCGACGCAGGTAACCGTTCGCAGTCGCGGAGGGCGAGCTCGGCGCGGAGCCGCGGCCTCTGCTGTGAGCCCGCAGCTCCTCGGATGGCTGGTGCGCCAACCTTGCCGCGAGAGGAACGCCTCGAAGAATTGAGCGGCTCTGACGAACGTCGGAGAGCCCGGCGCCCCGAGCATATTTCGAGGAGGAGCAGCGCCGGCAGGGGCGTCAAGGGCCGGCGACTTTTGTAACGAATTTCTGGTTCAGGACACTAGCTCGTCGGAAGCGTACGAACCGGAGGATGCAGATCGGCGCCGGTGAGTCCGGCGCGGCGCGTGCCTCCTCAGGCCTCGATACGGCGCCGGCGGATGGCGAAGGAGAACACTGCACCGAGCAGTGCGGTGAGGCCGATGAGTCCGCCGGTCGAAAGCAGCGGCGCCGCGGCTGGCGGCAACACGGCGGACTCGAAGACTACCTGGAGTTGGTAGAGTGTTCCGGGCAGCTCTTCGCCTTGCTCGTCTTCCTCGGCGACGCTGAGCCAGAAGTACTGCCCGTCCCAGGTCAGCCCGCGCGGATCACCGCCCAGGGCAGCGATCGACGCCGTGCCGACGATGTTGCCGACGGTGTCGATCTCGTAGAGCGCGAGATCCTCGTCGTCGACGGCGACGATGCGGCCGTTCCGCCAGGCCAGGCCCTCGGCATCGGTCGCGGGGTAGGGGACCACCGACAGCAAGCTGCCGTCGCTCGGGTCGAACTCGTACAGCCGGTCGGCCCCGGTTCCGTCTGCAATCCAGAGATGACCGGTAGCCGGGTCGTAGGCGGCACCTTGACCGCTGGATTCCGGGGAGTTCGTCAAAGGCCAACTGGTAATGATACCGCCGGCGAAGGTCAGGATGTAGACGATGTCGTTGCCGCCGAAGATCAAGGTCGAGTGGAACAATCTCGATCCGTCGGAGGCGAGAGCGAACGGATTCGAACCCGGTGCATCGAAGTCCGACAACACCATGCCATTGGCCGGGTTGATCTCGTAGATCTTCGAGTCGGCGACATTGCCCAGCCAGAGGCTGGAACCGTCCCATGCGAGGTCCTGCGGATTGTCGATGTTGGCCGGCAGCGAGTAGCTGTTGACGACGTTGACCGTGGCTTGCGCAGCTCCGGCTACGCTGAAGCTGAATACGATGCTGATCACAGCGACGATTCGATTCATGGGGCCCTCCGATGAAGTCCGCCGTCCCGCGGCTCGGACTCTTTTGCCAAATAGTCCGCGTGGTTTCCAGCTGTGCCGTCCGCGGCGATGTCGGAGTCGACCTCGCAAAACGAGCTCCGAACACGGGTGGACACGGAGTAGCACGCGGCGAGCTTTCGCCCGTGAGCAGCTGTTCGCCCCGAATCTCTTGGCGCCGGCGCTGCCAGAATTGTAGCACTGAAGCTGGCGGCGTAGTCGGAATACACCCGGTGCGCAGGCCTATCCCTTCACGCACATCACCTGCTTCAAAGTCGCCACGACCTCGACCAGGTCGCGCTGCTGCTCCATCACCCGGTCGATGTCCTTGTAGGCGCCGGGGATCTCGTCCAGCACGCCGCGATCCTTGCGGCACTCGACGCCGTGCGTCTGTGCTTCCAGCTCGGCGATCGAGAACTTCCGCTTCGCCGCTCCGCGACTCATCCGCCGGCCGGCGCCGTGCGAGGCCGAGCAGAAGGACTCGGGGTTGCCGAGTCCGCGAACGATGTAGGACCGCGTGCCCATCGACCCGGGGATGATGCCGAGCTCGCCACGGCCGGCACGGATCGCTCCCTTGCGGGTGACCATCACCTCCTCGCCGAAGTGGATTTCCTCGGCGACGTAGTTGTGGTGACACGAGATCGGGTTCTCGAAGCGGATGTCGGGGAAGTGGTCGGTGAGAACGTCGCGGTAGAGCTGCAGCATCACCTCGCGGTTGGCAGCGGCGTACCGCTGCGCCCAGAAGAGATCGCGCCGGTACTCGGTCATCTCCGGCGTGCCGGCGAGAAATACGGCGAGGTCACGGTCCGGCAGGTTCGCGTTGTGGGTGAGCTGCTTGGCGCGGCCGATGTGGATGTCGGCGAGGGTCTTGCCGATGTTGCGGGATCCACTGTGCAGCATCAGCCACACCGCGTCGTCCTCGGCCAGGCACAGCTCGATGAAGTGGTTGCCGCCACCGAGGGTTCCCATCTGGTTGCGCGCGCGCCCGAACAGATCCTGCACCTTGGGCGACAGCGTCGAGAACTCACTCCAGAGATCGAGCTCGCGTGCCTGTCGAACGGGATCCCGATGCCAGTTGAAGCCCACCGGGATCGCCTCTTCGACAGTCGAGCGCAGCTCGGCCAACGAGTCGGGGAGATCGGCGGCGTCGAGAGAGGTGCGGACGGCGGCCATGCCGCAGCCGATGTCGACTCCCACCGCGGCCGGCGAGACGGCATCCTTCATAGCGATCACCGAGCCGACAGTCGCACCCTTGCCGAAGTGAACGTCGGGCATCACGGCGACGTGCTTGAACACCCACGGCAGAGCCGCGATGTTGCGCAGCTGATCGAGCGCGCCGCTCTCGACCTCCTCGACGTTGGTCCAGAGGTGCACGGGCGCTCCCCGCGCCTTCAACTGTGACAGGGCCATCCGCCGAGTCTCCTCCCGGGGCGTCTGCCTGCGCAAGGCCTCTCGTGTGCACGCTCGTGGGGCCCCGAACGCCTAGAAGACAAAGTGCTCGTCCGCTTGGTCGGAGAAGTCCCTTGGATTCGAGGAGGTCGTGTGATCCGACCCCGAGCGACTCAGACTTCCGTGTAGTTACCTGATTCGAGACGTGGGAAAGCGTTTGAAGCGATCGAAGTCGCGGTCTTCGGTGACCAGCTCGGTGACGCCGTTCTCGCGGCAGATGGCAACGATTGCCGCGTCGAAGATAAGGTTGCCTCGGGTGTCCGCCTCTTCGGCCGCTTCGGCGAGGTAGAGCCAGTGCTGATCGCCGGGCAGCAGGATCTCGGCAGTTGGCGACGCCAGTAGCGCAGTCACCGCGTCGATCGCATCGCCGATCGTAAACGGCGACGTGAGCACCTTGGCGTGGGTGACGATGCGCAGGAATTCCCGGATGCAAACGGTGGGCAGCCCCCAGCTCTGCTTGCCTTCGGCAAGCTTCCTGATGGTCGCTGCCGCGGCGTCGTGTTTGGCGAACTGGCTGCAATGCGCATACGCCAAGCTGTCAATCTGTCGATCGACGCGGTCGAGACACCACGTTGCCCTCGGTATCCGGATTGCTTGGAAAAGATTGCAAATACTTGCATCGCGGCTATTCTGCTTCACATGGTGACGATCACGAACCGTATCGACCCCGAGCTCAAGAAATCTCTGGACCGGTATTGTGAAGAGCATGGACTCAAGGCGCAGGCGGTCGTTCAGGAAGCGATCGCCCAATGGCTCGAAGACGCGGAGGATCTCGAGTTGATCGAGCAGCGGCGCCAAGGGCCTTGGGTCGACTGGGAAGAGGTTCGCGACGACCTATAGAGTAGTCCTGCATGCTTCGGTCCCGAAGGAGATCCGCAGCCTGCCCACTTCCGTCCGCGACCGTGTGAAAGCGGCGATCGATCGACTTTCCGAGGACCCGACGCCGCTCGGATCTACCCGACTTCGCGGTAGGCAGGACGCTTATAGAATCCGAGTGGGCAACTATCGGATCGTGTACGAAGTGCACGCAACCGAGATCGTGGTCTACGTAGTCGGCGTCGCCCACCGGCGGGAGATTTACCGGCGCATTCTCAAGCGACGGTAGCCCGTCTTGCCCGACCAGAGTGGTGAAGCGTCCCTCACC
The DNA here is from genome assembly GCA_030430165.1 of bacterium. Taxonomy (GTDB): domain Bacteria; phylum Desulfobacterota; class Binatia; order HRBIN30; family CADEER01; genus CADEER01. Next base: position 69,312 of record JAUIGL010000024.1, read on the forward strand.
GCTCCGCGTTGGAACCAGATCCGCCGCTGGCTGAAGAGGGGAACGCAGGTCCATTCTCCGCAAGACAGTTCAGCGCAGGCGGGTGCGGACAATGGAGGCCCGAGAGGAGTGGTCGATCAACTGGTTTGGCCCCGCCGAAAGGACAGGACGGTGGCTGCAAGTAGCGCGAGGAGGGCGAACACATCGACCATGGCGACCCTGCGGATTGCCGAGTTGAGGCCGTCGATCGAGAAGCAGAGGTAGAGAAACGACAACAGGCTCGAGAACGCAGCGATCAGGGCGATCGGTTGACTCCCCGGGCTGAACGCAGCGTACGCCAGAAGCCCACCGACGATCGCGAGCAACATCGCCCGGTGACGCATGAGGATCCCCAAGTTGGGATCCGGGACTCGGATCTCGTACAGCGCGGTCAGCTGCTCGGCACCAAACAAGCCGCCGAGAGGCAGCAAGTGAATGCCTGCGACAGCGAGCAGTAGTCCCGTGATCCACCTATTCGTCATCGCGGCTCCGTCTCCGCTGCGCCCGTCGGCGCGGTTCAGTGTCCAACTGGCCCAAGACGACGACATCCTGCCGGCTCCAAGGGGCCCGTTGAAAGATCCGGTCCGCGATCGAAAGGCAGTACCAACTTGTGAGGGGAGTCGCGGCACGAAAGGGGCGCGATTCGATCGATTGTGTAGACTCGCTCGGATCGCCCCTACGGTCCCGTGCGTCCTGACTACCTGCTTCCGTCGCTCTCGTCGTCCTCGAGGTAGTTGCGAAGATACTGCGCCAAGCTAGTGTCGCGTGGACGAAACTCGTCGAAGTGCTCGAGGAAGCTCAACAGTGCTCGCATCTGCCCTCGGTCTAGGTCTCGGAATGAGAAGCCAGGCGCGTACCCCTCGCTTAGTCGGAAGGACATCTCGCCGAACGACAAGAACTCCTCCCAGTGCTCCGTTGTTGCGTGAGTCACCAAGGGCAGCCCGAGGTCGCCCAATTCGTTGCGATGGGCGTTGATCCACTTCCTCCAGTTTCGCGCGCTTGGGTCGTGTCGTTTGCGGTAGCTCATCTGACTCGCGGCCGATTCATTGGTAGGGGCGAGGGGAACGTAGCTCCGCCACTTCGTAGCGGCATCAGGGGACGTTGCCAAGAACGGGACTTGCGTTCCTGTGACGGGATTGGGCGTATGGAAGTATGCCGAACGTTTCCGTCGAGGCCCGCTCGAGCCGGCTAGTTCTCGTCCTGTCCGTGGTTACTGGGCTCTGCAGCGGCGCAGCACCAGCGCAAGACCGCTGGCTGGGCGTGGGACCGTACGGCGGCGTAGTAAACTCGCTTGCAATCGACCCCAACGACTCGAGAAACTTGTACGCTGGCAGCGACGGTGGGCTCTTTGTCAGTCGCGACGGCGGCGGGAGCTGGGCCGCGGCGCGGGACGTTCGCAGTCGGACGGGGGCAGTGGCCATAGATCCGTCTTCTCCATCCACGGTGTTCGCGATCGCGGAACGGCCTCTCGGAAGTGCCCTGTTCCGTACGCGTGATGGCGGAGATACCTGGGAGGTCGTTGGTCGAGAAATCGATTGTCTCCTGGCAGTGCGCAACATCGGATTCTCTGACTTCTCGAAGATCGTCGTGCGCCCCGGCTCACCTGGTACGGTTTTCGTCGCGACGTGTGCTGGCGTTTATCGCAGTGTCGACGGCGGCGATACCTGGCAGCTTGGGGCGGCAGGGATTCCCGAGGGAAGTGGACCTGCGGCGTTTGCAGTTGGCTTTGATGACGAGGATCGCTTGTACCTGGGCGTCGACCCGCTGTTCGGCGGATCGACGCCGGGGCGCGGGATCTTCGTCAGCGACGATGATGGGGCCAGCTGGTCGCCCTCAAGCCAAGGCCTGCCGGAGTTCGCCGCGGTGACCGCGGTCACTGTCGATCCGCTGAGCCCGGGGAATGTCTACATCGGGGTGGTTACCCGTACCGGTTCCTCGACCGCGATCGCCGAGGGGGTATTCAAGAGCTCCGATGCGGGCGCAACCTGGTCGGCGACCGGGCTCACCTCGACCTATATCGACCAGATCGCAATCGACACATCGGACCCTCGAGAGATCCTGGCCAGCGCCACGGGCGAACCGCTCTTTCGCTCTTCGGATGGCGGCGCGACCTGGTTGTCTGGAGACAGCTTGGGGTCCCTGCAAGACTTGGTGGCCGACCCCGCCGAAACGCGGCGCTTCTACTACGCCAGCCGCGAGGGACTGTTTCGATCGGACGATGCGGCGGCCTCGTGGCTGCCGATGGACACGGGGCTCGGCGCGCAAAGCATCGGGCGGGTCTTCTTCCATGACCTGCTCCCTGGGACGCGGTTCGCCCAGCAGGGAGCCATCTGGCTCAGGAGCGATGGCTCGGGCGATTGGACGGAAGTCCGCAGCGGAACCATCCTAGCCATCGACCCAACCGATCCCGCGATCATGTACAGCAGCAGCCCGCCCGGTATCGCTGGTCTGTCCTCTCCGGCGCTGGTCCGCAGTAGTGACGGTGGAGTGACCTGGGTCGAGCACACGGAAGGACTCCCTGCGACTCCGGATACCAATCCGCTCTCGGCTATCGTGGCTCCTCTGTCGCTTGCGATCGATCCCAACGAGCCGGAGCGGTTGCCCTCTGTGCCAATGACCGTGAGACACTCTCTGTCCGAGAAATTAGTGTAGAAGGAGGGCGGGGAAGTTGAGAGGAAATGGACAGAGGATTGAAGGTGGCAGAGACGGTGGTGGGAGCCG
>JAUIGL010000025.1 GCA_030430165.1 bacterium
CTGCCGCTGCAGGCTCCGCCGGGGCATCACGCTGTCCACTGTGCGGCGGCGAGATCACGGTCGTGGAAATCCTCGCCATTCCTCAACATTATCGCCGCCGTGAGCTGTGCATGGACGAATCGCCGAAGGGGTTGGGCTGCGAGCATTGTTGGATAAACGGAAGTCTGTGTTATCGCGAACGCCCGTCCTACGGCACCGCAGCACCGATCCGGCCCCGGTAACCGGGAACCCGAATCAGCGTTCATCGGCGTCTATCTGCGGCACAAAGACTCCCCCGAGCCCCATCCGTGCCCCGTGTTCATCCGTGTCTAATCTCCTATTCTCCAGAAAACCCATCAGCGTTCATCCGCGTCCATCTGCGGCAAAGAAAAGCCCCCGAGCCCCCATCCGTGCCCCCCGTGTTCACCCGTGTCAGGTCTATCTTCGCCCAGAAACCCCATCAGCGTTCATCCGCGTCCATCTGCGGCAAAGAAGAAAACCCACCCCCCTCACAAATACACCCGCAACCGAACGAACCCCTCGTCGTTCTTCTTGTACTGCCCGAGCCGGCTGCGCGCGCGTCCCGCCACGTGCAGGTAGCCCAACCGGGCCTCGAAGCGGTCGAGGAAGCGATACGTCAGCCGCGGCATCAGCACCGTGTAGTCGCTCGACGCTCCGTACAGAGCGACCAACTGCAGCGTCAGGTCGTCGCGCAGGAATGCACGGCGCACGTCCGCCAGCAGGACGGTCTCCGCTTTCTTGATCAAGAGCGGCACGGTGTCTTCGAGGACGTTGGTCTGGCTGACTTCGAACAGCAGGTCGAAGTCGCGCACGCTGGTGTCGACGCCGACGCCCCACTGCACGGCGTCGCTCACCGCGAAGGTCTGGCCGAGGTCGATGTCGACCGAGGTGGCTCCCATCCGGATCTCGTCCAGCGCCTCCTCCACCGCCTCGTCGACGGCGGGGTCGTCGGCAAACGAAAGCAGGTCGCGGTTGAAGGCGCGGCCGCGCGTGTAGGCCAGCTCGCCGCGCAGGCTGAAGTCGCCGATCGTGAACGCCAGATCGGCGCCCCAGGTGTGGTTGCGGCGGAAAACGGGCGAGAGGATGGTCGTCCCGGAAACTCCCGGATCGACCCCCGGGGTCACATCGGCGCGCGCATCGAGGCGGAAGACCGGCGCGGTCTGGACGCCGTAGCGATAGTAGAGGGCGTAGTCGACGCCGGCGGTGTGCGCCGAGAACCGCGCGGCGTAGGTCGCGTTCTCGGCGGTGAACGCCGGCGACGCGGTGTTGCGTGTCTCGAGATCGAGCGGCACCTCGAATGGCGGCCCGGGCGACTGGTCGACGGCGAAGGTCGCGGGAGGCACCGCGTTGGGCGGGAACCAGCGCTCGCCTTGCAGCGGCAGGCGGAACGGGATGTAGCGCGGGACGACGATCACCTGCAGGCTCGACTCTTCGGGCAGCCACGACCTCGACAGGAAGTACTCGAGCTCGACCGACGGCACGCCGATCTTGCGCGTCGCCTCGTCCTCGAGCAGCGGGTCGGAGAAGCGCTCCGGGTTGATCACGTCGTTGGGCTGGTAGCGGTCGAGCTTGCCCCAGGAGTGCTTGATCTGGCCGACGCGCAGGCTGAAGGCGTCGGCGTCGTAGCGCAGGAACGCTTCCTCGATCTCGACCGCCGGCGACAGGCTCTGGAAGACGTCGTCGACGTTGTAGAACCCGGCACTCCTCGCCAGGGTCGCCGGCCCGCCGTTCTGCAGCGAGGCCTCGACCTCGATCAGCAGCTCGTCGAAGATCCAAGAGCGGGCCTCGACCCACAGGCGCTGCCGGTTGAGCTCTTGCGGCGTCGCATGGTCGACCCGAAACACCTGGCGGGTCTCGAGGTAGGCGCCGACATCGAGCGGCCGGCCGGCAACCTCGCCGCTCCAGGCGGAAGCCGCAGTCGCCCAGCAGGCGACGGCCAGCGCCGCGCCCGCCAACCACGCCCCGCTCCTCTTCCACCACGGCCGCTGCACAACCCCCCCACGCTCTCCGGAGCCATCCGGATCGACCTCGCGACCTTAGCGCAGAAGCCCGCTGATGAACAGTGTTCGGGCGGCTAGGTGGTGGGTCAGTTTGGACCTCCGGAACTAAACGGAGCCTCGCTACGCTCGGTCATTCGAGGGTCCCTCACCCGGCCTTCGGCCGACCTCTCCCACAGGGAGAGGCATCTGAAGTCCCTTCTCCCTGTGGGAGAAGGGCAGGATGAGGGTCCCTCAAATGAGGGCGTAGCCCCACCGATGTATTTTCGTGGCGTTCGACCGGATCGATCGCATTCGAAGCGCTTCGGTCGCTCTCCGAGTTTCAACCGACCCACTTCCCACCGGCTATGTAGTGGGACAGCCTGAAAGGTCGACGGGCATAGGGGCCCCGCTACGCTCGGTCACCTCATCCCCCCTCACCCAAGCAACCGGCCCCTCCTCAGACGTCAGTTGTCGTCGGGGGTGTTGGTGCTGGTCGGCTCGGCGGTGTTGGTCGGCAGGAGCTCGCCGGGGAAGAAGATGTCCTGGTCGCCGCACGAAACCAGACCGACCACGATCGTCACCAACAGGCAGAGCGAGCCTATGAGCGCCAGTGTTTCGGCCGACAGTCTGTGGGTTCGTGGCATGCGAGCTCCTTCCGCGGGCGTCTCTCGGCACCCGTGATTCACCACAGTAGCGGATCGTTTGCGCCAGAGTAAGGCAAGCCGCCTTCTTCCGTGTTACCCTCGGAGCCGTCATGAAACCCGCCTTCATCCCGCGCCTGATCAACCACCCCTTCGGCGACCCCGGTCTCTACGTAGAGCTCCGCTACCTGGGCCAGGCCCTGCTGTTCGATCTCGGCCGCATCGATCGGCGGCCGGCGACCAGCTTGTTCAAGCTGCACCACGTGTTCGTCTCGCACACCCACATGGATCACTTCATCGGCTTCGACCACCTGCTGCGCCTGTTCCTGGCGCGCGAGCGCGACCTGCACCTGTACGGACCTCCCGGGTTCATCGAGAACGTCCGCGGGCGCCTCGCCGGCTACACCTGGAACCTGATCGAGAGCTACCCGCTGCAACTGACCGTCCACGAGATCGGTCCGCAGCGGGTGCGCAGCGTCGCCCTGCCGGCGCGCACCGCGTTCACCCCGGAACAGGAATCCGAGCGCCCCTTCGACGGCGTAATCCTCGACGAGCCCGACTACCAGGTGCGCACCGCCCACCTCGACCACAAGATTCCGAGCATGGGGTTCGCGCTCGAGGAAAAGACCCGGCTCAACGTGCGCCCCGAACGACTCGACGCCCTCGGCGTGCCCGCCGGCCGCTGGCTCAACGAGCTGAAGCGCGCAGTGCGCGAACAGCGCGATCCGGACACCGAGATCGTCGCCGAGTGGCGCAGCGAGGGCGAGACCCACCGCCGCGCGTTCCAGCTCGGCGCCCTGCGCGACGATCTGCTGGTCGAGACCGCCGGGCAGAAGCTCGCCTACGTCGTCGACACGATCTTCACCCGCGACAACATGCAGCGCATCTGCGAGCTGGTGCAGGGCGCCGACATCCTCTTCTGCGAGTCGCTGTTCCTCGACGCGGAGCGCGACGAGGCAACCAAACGCCACCACCTGACCGCGCGCCAGGCGGGTACCCTGGCGCGCGCCGCCGGCGTCAAACGCCTCGAGAACTTCCACTTCTCCTCCCGCTACGAGCGCAATCCGGCTCCCTTCCGGGCGGAGGCACAGGCCGCGTTTCGCGGCGACCTGGCCGCCGATGTCCCGGACTGAGCTGAGCCGCGAGGCGCGCGAGTTTCTCGAGCGACAGCGGGTCGGGCACCTGGCCACCGCCGACCGCGCCGGCAACCCGCACGTGGTTCCGGTGTGCTACGCCTGGCGCGCACCGCACGTCTATTTCGTCTGCGACGAAAAACCGAAGCGCGGCAGCCCGCGCGCGCTCAAGCGGCTCGCCAATCTGCGCGAGAACCCGCGCGCCGCGCTGGTGGTCGACCACTACGAAGACGACTGGAGCCAACTGGCCTACCTGCTGCTGCAACTCGACGCCGCAACGGTCGACGATACGACGGAATACGAAGCGATTCTCGACCAACTGCGCGGCCGTTACCCCGGCTACCGCGCGATGGACCTGCGCATCGAGCGCAATCCGATGGTTCGACTCACGCCGACATCGGCCCACTTCTGGCAGTCCCGCTGAGCTCAGCGCACGGTGTTGTCGATCACTCCCATGCGGTCGACCTCGATCACCACGCGATCGCCGGGCACCAGGTACAGGCCCTCCTCGCGCGCGTCGGCGGCGTAGCGTTCGGCAACCCGGCTCACCACCGAGCGATCCCAACCACCCAACAACCAGGCGCCGACGCCGGCGACCTGGGTCGCGCGCGGGATACCCTGGAACGCGGTGCCGCTCGGTGTGCCGCCGAGGATCATGGTTCGTCCTTCGATGACGTTCGGCTCCGGCAACAGCGACACCGTCGCGCCGCGGTGCTGCCAACGCGCGTCCTGCCGTTGCCAGGTCTGCGCGATCATCTCGTCGATGTCCCAGATCGCCTGCGACACCAGCGCGTCCTGCCGCTTCTCGCCGTTGACGTAGAGCCGCAAGCGCAAGCTGCCGGCAAACGCGCGGTAGTCGGCGGGGATGACGAACAAGTTGCCGACCGGCAGGAAGCCGGGGAAGCTCTTGCCGGTTGTGAATCCCACCCCCGAGGTGACGTCGGAGACGTCGATGTGCTCGAGCAGGGTGAGCCGGTCGGTGTACTCGTTCGCCAGCAGCAGCCCCAGGTACTCCGCCGTCTTGCCGCGGCGCAGACGGGCAAGCGTCACCCAGGCCAGCTCGACCTCGTAGTCGAGCAATCCCTCGCCGGCGGCCACCGCCGACCTCGGCCCGGTCGGCTCGACCAGCTTGGCAAACAGAAACGGCCCGTCCTCGACCTCGGCCTCGCCGGCGTGCTCCGGGTAATTGGTGCCGGCGGCGATATGGTGGTCGCCGAGGTCGACCGGCATCGACAGTAGCCGCGCGTCGATGCCGCGCAAACAGTAGTCGGGCGGATCTTCGGCGACGCCGCGCAGGCGTTCGTATCCGACCTGGTTGAACACCGCGATCGCATCGCCGAGCGGACGACCGAGGGCGCAGACGAGGTCGATCAGCGCTACCCGCCCGCTCTCATAGGCGGTGACCATCACCGGCACCTGCCCCTCGGCGGTCTCGATGCGCCCGAAAGTCAGGGCCTCGCTCGGCGGCGCGATCTCCAGCGAGTGGTCCGGCTCGGCGCCTGCGGCGGCCGAACAGGCCATCCAGACCAATCCGAAAATTGCAAAGCTTCTCCTGAACAATGGCATCCAACCCCCGATTTGCTTTGAAGACCCGACCCTGTCCGTATATCCAACAGACGGATGTCTGACCAAATGCACGACAGCAAGGAGATGCCATCGTGAGCGGCACCACCCGAGTCCTATTCGTCCTCGCCGGCCTGATCGCCCTTTGGTTCGTCTGGTTGGCGATCGAGGTTCGGGTCGACGAGCCGATGCCGCCGGTGCGAGAGCGCGCCCGCGCGCCGCTCAACGGCGGCGGCGCGGCGCGGCGCCCCCAGGAATCGGAACGGCCGGCTCGCCGCGAAGCGGGCGGCGAGCCCGGCAGCGACGCCCCGCGCTCGTTGGGCCAGCGCGCCGAGCGCCCGGCGCGAGCCGGCGGAGAGCGGCCGCAGCGCGACCTTGGCGAGCGGCGCGAGATCGAGGAGCCGGCGGACCAAGAGGCCGAGATCGCCGTCGCCGGCCTCGACCGCCCATCGGGCAACGCCCGCCCCGGCGGCGCCGGCGGCGGCTCCGGTCGAAGCGGATCGGGCTCGGGCGCCGCAGCCAGCGGCGGCGCGCAAGGTGACGGCGAAACCGATCCGGCGCAGGCAGCCAACCAAGCGCCGACACCGTTCGTCCCCGGCCCGGGCGATCTCAAACCCTTCGCCGACCTCAGCGGCGCCGAGCTCGGCCAGCGCGACCTCCAGGAGCTGGAGCTGCAGGGAGCCAGCTTCGCCGAGGCCAACCTGCGCCAGGCGAACCTCGAAGGCGCCGACCTGCGCGAAACCAACTTCAACAGCGCCAACCTCGGCGCCGCCAACCTGCGCCGCTCCGACCTCAGCGACGCCGAGCTCCACAAGGCACAGCTCGACCAGGCCGACTTCCGCGGCGCCGACCTGCGCTCGACCGACCTCAGCGAAGCCTCGCTGGTCAAGGCCAACTTCGGCGGCGTCACCTTCGTCGGCGCCGATTTCCAGAACGCCGACCTCAAGGGCGCCACACTCTTCGGTACCGATTTCCGCGACACCAACCTCGACGGCGTCAACTTCGAAGGGGCAGACCTACGCGAAGCGAACCTCAACGGCGCCGATCTCAGCAACGTCCAGAACCTGACCTGCGACCAGCTGACCTCGGCGCGCGCCTGGGACCGCGCGATCCGACCCGAATCGCTCGCCTGCGGCGCGCCGCTGCCGGGCGACTTCGACGGCGACGACTTCGTCGAGTGATCGGAGCGACGCAGCAAATCGCCGTACTGCACGACCGCTGCAAAATTGCTCGCTGAGGGGTTGCACGGCCGGATCAAAGTTCTAAGGAATACAGACCGGAGGTAGATATGGACACCAGCGCTCTCGAATCCCTGGGAATCAACGAAGACTTCTTCGAAACACTGATCGAGCTGACCACGACCTGGGGGCTGCGCGTCCTCGGCGCGATCGCGGTGCTGATCATCGGCCGCATCATCGCCGGTCGGGTACGCAAGCTGACCCAGCGCGTCCTCGAGCGGGCCAACACCGACCCGACGCTGATCCCGTTTTTCGCGTCGATCTCCTACTATCTCATCCTGACCATCGTCATCATCGCCGTCCTCAACCTGTTCGGCGTCGAGACGACCAGCCTGGTCGCCGTCATCGGTGCCGCCGGCCTGGCCATCGGCTTGGCCCTGCAAGGCACGCTGTCCAATTTCGCCTCCGGGGTGATGCTGCTGACCTTCCGGCCGTTTCGCGCCGGAGACTACGTCGACATCGCCGGCACCGCCGGCACCGTCGACGAGATCGGCTTGTTCACGGTTCGCATGAACACTCCCGACAACGTGCAGATCATCGTCCCCAACTCGGACGTGTACGGCCAGACGATCAAGAACTTCGCCGCCAACGCCACGCGCCGCGTCGACATGGTGATGGGGATCTCCTACGACGACAACATCGGGGTCGCGATCGACACCATCAACAAGGTGCTGGAGGCCGACTCACGCGTGCTGAAGGATCCCGCCAGCACGGTCGCGGTGTCGGAGCTCGCAGACTCGTCGGTCAACCTGGTGGTGCGCCCGTGGTGCAAGAAGGAAGACTACTGGAATCTGCGCTTCGACCTCACCCGCAAGATGAAGGAAGAGCTCGAAGCCGCGGGCTGCAGCATCCCGTACCCGCAGCACGACGTCCACATGATCCCGCCGGAGTCGGCCGCGTCGTAGACCCCGACGCAGGTCAGCTTCCCGCCGCGATTTTCAGCTCGGACAAGGCGCCTGCGAGGTCGGCCGGTACGGCCCGGCCCGCAGGCGCCTGCAACGCCAGCTTCCACCAGGCCGGCCTGGCAGACGGGTCGCCCGACAAAAGCAGCGGACTCGCCTCGCGGACGAACCGTTCCACGTAGTCGTCCGGCCGCAGGTCGTGATCGAGGTAGGCCACCCCCGCGTCCGCGCCGCCGCGCGCGAAGTGCTCGCCATCGGATAGAAAGCTGAGCTTGGCCGCACCCGGATCGGGCACGTTACCGCCGCCGGCGAGCCCCCGCCCGGGCAGCAACAACGCCGCCGCCACCTCCGCGGTTCGGCTACCAGCGAGCAGCAGCGCGACGTAAGCCCCCACCCCTGCCCCGACCACCGCCGAGCGCCCGATGTGCGCCAGCGCGGTATCGGCATCGGCGGCGAGCAACTCGGGAGAATAAGCGCCGCCGCGGGGCCAACTCGAGTGGCCGTGACCGCTGAAGTCGAGCGCAAACACCGGGCCCTGCCATAGCGCGAAGGCCTCTGGCCATGCGGCGCTCGAGCCACCGAGCTCGTGCAGCAGCAACAACGGCAGGCCCTGCCCGGCGCTCACCTCGTGCAACGCGAGATTCACCCGCCCGTGCTGCAACTCGATGGTTCGCCCCTCGCTCATCTTCTCGCTCACGCGTCGAAGTAGTCGAGAATCGCCGCCGCGGTCTCGGCTGGTTTTTCCATGTGGACGAAGTGCCCGGCTCCGTCGATTCGCACGTGGTCGTGGTCGCGCAACCCGGCCAGCCGCGGCTCGAGAACGGCATCGGGCAGCGGACCCCAGGTATCGCGCTCGGTTCCGGTGATCGCCAGCAGAGGAACCGACAGCGCGCGGTAGCCGATTGCGATCCACTCCGGCTTCCAGGGCACGAAGTGGCGCGCCATGTAGGGATCCGACTTCCAAACCCAGCCGTCGTCGCGACGCCGGGCGCCGTGATAGGAAAAGTAGCGCAGCCAGTCGCCGACCAGCCGCGGGTTCTGCGCGCCGCGACGCCGCGCCAGGTCGTCGAGTGTGTCGTAGGCGCGCCACGACTCGACACCGCGCACCGCGCGGCGGTGGTCGAGGAACTCGACGAAGCGCTGCGGAGTCGGCAGCTGGTCCTCGCCGAGCGGCGGCGGGCCGAAGCCGTCGATGTTGACCACCTTGCGCACCAGCTCCGGCGCCGCGGTGGCGGCGTCGGTCGCCTGGCCGCCCCCCTTGCTGTGCCCAACCAGGAACGAAGGACCGCCGACCCAGCGCAAGACGTTGACGATGTCGAGCACGTCGGTCGGCCAGCTGTAGCAATCCGCCCACTGCGAGTCGCCGTGCCCGCGCGCATCGATCGCGACCACGCGGAACCGTTCGGCGAGCAGCGGCGCCAGCGTCGCGAATCCCATCGCGTGGTCGAACATGCCGTGGCACAGGACACACGGCGGTGCCGCGGGATCTCCCCACTCGACGACGTTGATGCGCAGCCCGGCCGAGGATACGGCCGTGCGCCGCTGCGGAGACTCGGCTCCCGGGTAGTGGGGTTCGTCGCTCACGGTGCGGCGACGCTAGCCGCCGCACGAAGGCCGTTCAACCGGCCTCGACGAACGTCGCAAAAACCGCCTGGGCCTCAAACGTACGAGGGATCGACGACGAAGTCGTTCTCCCGTACCCAGGCGGCGAGCGCTTCCTCGGTGCTGCGCTCGTAGATGTCGATCAGCGAGACCACCTTGCCGTCGTTGCAGCGGATGATCGAACGGCCGTCGAGCGTGTAAGGCGCAAGTCCCTTTTTGGTGTAGTGCACCTTCCACACGGCATCGAGCTCGTCGCCGCGCTGCTCGATGTCACCGACGATCTCGATCGTCCGAGTATCGAATCGGCGATCGAAGCCGTCCAACGATTTCTTGAAGCCGGCGACGATCTGCTGCGGGCCGGTCAGCTGGCACCCCATCGACTCGGACCGAACCTCGTAGACGGCGTCGTCCGAAAAATGGGGCGCGACTCGATCCCAATCGTCGTCGTCGTACGACTTCTCGAAATCGGCCGCGTAGGCCATGAACGTCTCCATCGCGCTCATTCGTCTCAGTCCTTCAACAAGGCCTTGAATACTTTGTCCTTGTTCGCCTGGGCGCTCGTGAACACCGCCTCGCGACAATCGTCGTCGCCGTTGGTCAGCTGCACCGTAACGTTGTCGAAGCTGCCGAGCGGCAGCGGAACCGCAGCGAGGTTCGGCCCTTTGCCGACGACCCGGATCTTGCCCTTGCCTCCGGGCACGCCGCTCAGCTTGGCCAGCTGCACGCCGTCCGGAGTACCGGTCGCGTCACGGTAGCGGAACTTCGGCTTGGAGCCGCGGCTCTTCGACCAGTCCTCTCCGGCGGGAATCCCCGCTTCGAGCAGGAGTTGCGTCGCCGCCCCCTCCTGCTCGTAGACGCACAGAACATAGCCGGTCAGACCCGACGCAGGCTCACCCATCGGTTCATCCAGGCTGTCGGTTCGCCACTTCCACACCACCTTGCCGGCGGCGCGGATCAGCAGCTTGCTGAACGACGGAGTGTCACAGCCGCTGCGCGGCGTCGCCGAGCACACCGGCGGGATCGAGCTCAATCGACGTGCGAAGACTCCTTCCTCGTCTCCGTCCTGGTCCTCGCCGCACTCACTGGTCCTGCGACAGTCGCTGTTCCAGGTCACGAAGAACCGTCCCGCAGGGTCGGCCGACACCGAAACGTCGTCCTGATCGCCCGGCTCGTAGACGTTCACCAGGAACTCCGTGCCGATCGCGGTTCCGTCGGGCTGGAAGTAGCGGGCATAAACCCCGTCTCGGTAGTCGTCGACACCGCGGTAGGCAACCAGGAAGTTCTGCGATGCATCCGCGGCAATACTGGGCGCGAAGTGGTGTTCTTTGCTGTTGGCGTTGATCCGGAACTCATCGCCGAGCGGGCTTCCGTCGCTGCCGAAGCGGCGCGCGAAAATATCTCCACCCGGCAGGAACGGCTCACTGGCGTTGTTGCCGTTCCAGACGATGACGAAAGAGCCGTCGTCGTGAACCACGACGTCGGTTCCGCCGTGTCCCTGAGCGCCGCTGGTGGTCGTGTTGACCAGGAACTCGGCGCCGACCGTGCCCGCCGCTGCCCCGAAACGCTGCGCGTAGACACCGCCTCCAGACACCGAGTTTACGCCGTCGTCCTGGGCGCGGCTGTGCCAGACTGCGACGAACGAACCGTCGGGCGCAATGTCGACGCTCTTCGACTCGCCCTGCACGCCGGTGGTGTAGGTATTGACCTGGAACTCGCTGCTCACCAGCGCCCCGGTGCTATCGAAGCGCTGCCCGAACATCCCACCGCTGTCACCGTCCTGACCATTCGACTCCCAGGTGACGACGAAATCTCCGTCGTCCGCCATCGCAATCGCCGGGTGTCCCTGATCTCCCGTGGTGTACGTATTCACCAGCATCGCCGAGCCGGTCGGCAGACCCGCCGGGTCGAATAGCCGCATGAAGACGGCGTTGCCGCTACCATCGGGACCGGCAATGCTGTTCTCGTCCCACACCACCGCAAAGCTTCCGTCGCTCGCCATCCCCACATCCGGGGCGCGTTGCGCTCCGTAGGTGGTGACGTTGACCCGGAACTCGGGCCCGACCGCGGCACCCTGGCTGTCGTAGCGCTGGGCATAGACGCCGTTGGCGTCCCCGTCCTGTCCCGAGCTCTGCCAGACCACGACCGAGCTCCCGGCGCCATCGCTGGCCACCGCCGGCGCTCGTTGGTCGTCGGTGGTGTAGGTGTTCACCTGGAACTCACCAGCGAGACAATCGCCGGCAACGCCCAAGGCGACGATCGCAACGATCGCGCGGATAGTGGCTCGAATCGACATTGGTCCCTCCCCGGTCCGCGACGCTGTAGAACATCCCCGATCGCGGACCCAAAGAGTCTACGCACAGGCCAGGCAGCCGTGCAAACCGCGCCGAGCAGGCCAGCTCTTCGGCCGGTGGCAGGCCCTTCCTCGGGCTGCCGTGTCAGTCGGACGCGGCGACGGCGCGCAGTGCGCGCGAGGCCGCCCGCGCGAGGCCGGAATCGGTCGAATTCTCGGCTCGTCGCAGGGCGTCGAGAATCGCCGGGGAGAGCTCCCCCAGCTTGCCGAGCGCTGCCGCAGCGGCGCGACGCATGCGTGGCTCGGGATCGTCCAGGTAGGCGGCGACACGCTCACCGGCGCCGTCCGGTGCGAGCTGCGCCAACGCTGCCAGCGCGGCGAGGCGAACCTCGATCTCCTCGGCATCGAGGGCCGCCATCACCGCATCTCTGCCCAGCGCCGGTGACGGGTCGAGATCGCGCAGACAGTAGAGGGCCATCTTGCGCCGCTCGGCGTGCGATCCGTCACCAGCGGCGGCGCACAAGCGCGCGATCGGCTCACTACCAACCGCCGCGGCGTGGCGCACGATCAGATCGTGGGCCGCCCAGCGCAGGTCGCGATCCGCCGAGCCGAGGGATTCGACCCAGACCAAACCCGCGGCGGGGCTCGGCGCGCCGCTGCAGGCTTCGGCGAACGCCGCGCCCCAACGCGAGGCGCGGTCATCGGCGGCGAGCGCTGCGCCGATCGCGGCGCGAATCTCGGCCGACGCCCCGGCGAGCGCACCCAACACCTCGGCCGCCTTGCGCTGCACGCGCTTGTCGGAAGCCGCCAAGGCGCCGCGCAGCTCGTCGAGATTAGCCAACACCGTCGCTAGATCGCCTCCCCACTCGGTGATCGAGGCGAGGCTCGGCACCGCATCTTCCGCGCCGGTCGGTGGCGTCATCCGATCACCGCCCGCTCGATCGCTTCGACCACCGGCGCACCATCGCCGAGCCCGAGCAGGTAGTCGTCGGCACCGGCGAAGGCGCGGCGAATCTCCGCGCCGACTCCCGACGAGTCGCGGCGCATCTCCGCAAGCTTTTCCTCCAGGGCGAAGACCGCGGGGGAGTTGGCGATGTAGTCGCCGCTGATCAGGGTGCGCCCGAAACGATCGTCGGTCCCGGTAAAGTATACCTCGACCGCGCCGAGCTGGCCCCACGCGGTCCCCTTGTAACGGAGATCCCTCTCGAGTCTGCGCTCGACTACGAAATCGGGGGCATCCGCGGCGCTGCGCCGATCGATTTCGGCTGCATCGAGCTCGCACGGCTCGAAACGGCAGCCGAGGGCATCGGAGTAGCCGCGCAGCAGCAACGCCGCTACCTCGTCGAACCCCAGGGGTCGCCCCGCCGCCTCGGCCAGGCTGATCACCGAGTCCGGCGTCGACAACGGCGCCAGCACGCCCCCCTCCGGATCGGCGAGCTCGAGTCGGGCCGCCAGCTCGTCGAAGCGCCGCTCCACCGCCACCACGAGCTCGAATACGGCGGCGCCGCGATGGTCGGTTTCGAGGGACAGCGCGGCGACCTCGCGCTTGCCGAGAGTCACGATGTCGCGCCCCGGATAAATCGGCTCGAGCCCGGCCGTTCGCAAGCCCGACAGGAACCCGCGCAACAACCGGTTCATCACCTGCGCCGCGCTGAGGCCGGGCGCTTCGCGCGCCAGCAACGCGTCGCGTCGCGGCATCAGCAGCGCCACTCCGACGTAGCCCGGGCCCGCCGGCAGCACGCGCCCTCCCGCCAAGCGGCGCGTCAGCCGGTCGCCGCCGCCCTCCGGCGCGACGTGAAACCGGCCGAGCGCGGCGACGTCGCGATCGAGCGAGTAGATATACAACGTCGGCGGTCGAGCGCCGGAGGCAACCGCGTCGAGCAGCGCGAGCTGGGTCGCGATACATCGAGCCGGCGCCGCCGCGGCATCGCACCGGTAGTGCAGCACAGGTTCCATCCAGGTCGACTCAATGCACGCCGCACAGTCTTTGCAAACCCCCGGGCGACCCACCCCGGGGATTGGCGACGTAGCGACTGGCGGTTATGTTCGCCGTCATGCCGGCGCAGCGAAACACACAGCGATGGGCGGCGGGGCTCGCCGTCACCTGCCTGCTGCTCTCCGGCTGCCCGCGCCCGCCTTCGGTCGGTCCCGAGCCGCGCAAGACACCGACGCCGGTTCTACCGCCACCGGTGGTCGAGATTCGCGCCAACCCGGTGTCGCGGCTGATCGTTCCCGGGCGGTCGGCGGACGATGCTGCCCGGCTGATGGTATTGTCGCTGCGCATCGAGAACATCCACGACGAGCGACTGGCGATACGACCGGAGTCGATCTACCTCGAGCTTCCCAGCGGGATCAGTCTGGCGGCGCTCGACCATCCGCGGGCGCGCGCCATCGTCGAGCGGACGACGGTCGCCCGCGCCGATCGCTACTACCTGAGGCGCGGCACCAATCCCCCCCCAGGCGGGCTCACCGAGTCCGAAAAGCGCGATTGGCGCAACAAGATCCGCGATAGCCTGCTGCAGAGAGTCGAGCTGGCGCCGCGGGAATCGACCGAGGGCTTCGTCGTCATCGACACCAAGCGGCGCTATCGCTCGCTCGGCGACGCCATCGTCGAGGTCGTCGCATCGCCGGCAACGGCTGAACCGGGAACTACGGCGCGCTACCCGGTACGGGTCTACCTCGGCGCCTCGACCGAGCTCGAGACCGACACGTGAGCGAACCGCGAGACCGCGCGGTCGACCTCGGCGGTCGGCGCCTGCACCTGCTCGAGTGGGCGCCGGCACGACCGCAAGAGACCCTGCTCTGCATCCATGGCGGCTGCGCCAACGCGCACTGGTGGTACCACAGCGGCGCGATCCTCGGCGCGCGGCACCGGGTGCTGGCACTCGACCTCAGCGGTCACGGCGAGAGCGACCCGCTTGCCGACGGCGACTACTCTCTCGAAGGGCACGCCGACGACGTCGCCGCGGTCATCCAGCACCTCGGCCTCCAGTCGGTGGTCGTCGCCGGTCATTCGTTCGGCGGCTTCGTCGCCCTGGCGGCGATCCCGAAGGTCATCGACGTCCTGCGCGCCCTGATCCTGGTCGACAGCCGCGGTCACGTCCGCAAGCGATCGGCGCGTTATCTGTCCGCCCTGTCGAAGTTCCCCAATCCAATCTACGCGACCCGCGAAGAGGCGGTCGCCGGCTTCCAGCTGCTGCCGCGGGTCCACGCCGCCGACCCGGAAGTGGTGGCGCACGTCGCCGCCAATGCGATTCGTCCGACCGAGTCGGGCGAGTGGACACTCGCCTTCGACCGGCGCGCGCTGCGCGCCGCCGCCGAGCGCGCGTTCACCGACGAGTTGCGCCAGCTCGACCGGCCCACCCTGGTGGTGCGCGGCGAGCACAGCACCGCCCTGACCGAGCACGGGCAAGCCTCCCTGGTCGAGGAGATCGCCGATGCCGAGGGCGCGACGATCGCAGGAGCCCACCACCACCTGATGCTCGATCGGCCGGCCGAGTTCGCGGCGGCAGTCGAGCGCTTTCTCGCGCGTCTGGCTTGAACTCGCATAAGCAGCCGGTTCACTCGGCCTGTTCTGGTAGCAGCCCGTTGAAAAAGTAGACCAGGCTGCAAATGGATCTCTCGTCCCAACTCTGCGTTGCCGAATCCTCAACAAAAGCTTTGGCTTTGCCTCCGGTTCGGCGCCTTGATTAGGGACGAGATCTCTCATTTTCGCCTCTGCCCTACTTTCTCAACGGACTGCTAGCGGCTCGAATTCGATGATCGCGCCGTCGGCCATCGTCGCCAGGAACAGGTTTCCGTTCTCGATCACGTAGCTGCGCACGAACTCGAACTGCGACAGATAGCGGTCGTGGAGCGAACCGGGCGGACACAGCGCGCGGGTCACCGCGATCCGTCCGAAGCGCAGCTGGCCGGGCGACGCCGATTCCCAGGTGCCGCTGCCGCGGTTGCAGTCGGCGCGCAGGCTCATCGATTCATCGCCGCGAAACTCCAACGTGTAGCGGTCGCGATCGTCCGGCCGGTAGACCGAATCGTCCATCGAAGCGATCTCCACCAGACGCCACGCGCTACCGGCCAACCCGCGCGGCGTGCTCTCCTTCGCCGCCGCCGGACTCGGCTCCGGCGTGGCGGGAGCCGCCGCACAGCTCGATAGTCCGATCACCAGGGCGACGACGAGCGGCCGCGACATTCTTTCTCTCCGGGTCATGCCACTACAGAACCGAACTCCGACCGAAAACCAAGGCCCGGGGCACCCCGACCCAAACCCGAACTCCGTCCCCCCTTGCCAAGGGGGGACTTCAGGGGGGTCAAGCGGAGCGCCATTGGCAGAGAACAGAAGCTCCTTACGTCGCCTCAGTGACCTCCCCCCAACCCCTCCTTGGCAAGGAGGGGGGATCCGAGGGTGCGTCCTTCGCTACGGCCTGCCAGCGATACGACCCACTGCCCGCCGCCGGGGTCGCGTGGACCGCGCGCGCCAACCCGGCTATGAATGCGCGCAGCGCATGGAGAAAATCGAATCGAGGATACGTCCGAGGGACGAGGAATTCGTCGACAACCAGCGGCACATGCGGCAACTGGTCGAGGAGCTGCGCGAACGCGTGGCGACGGCTCAGCTCGGCGGCGACGAGCGCAGCCGCGAACGCCACCACAGTCGCGGCAAGCTGTTGGCGCGCGAGCGCATCGAGGCGCTGATCGACCCCGACACGCCGTTCCTCGAGCTCTCGCCGCTCGCCGCCGACGAGCTCTACGGCGGCGGCGCGCCGAGCGCCGGCATGGCCACCGGCATCGGCATGATTCACGGACGCCACACGGTGATCGTCGCCAACGACGCCACCGTCAAAGGCGGCACCTACTTCCCGATGACCGTCAAGAAGCACCTGCGGGCGCAGCAGATCGCGCGCGAGAATCGGCTCGCCTGCCTCTACCTGGTCGACTCGGGCGGCGCCTTCCTGCCGATGCAGGACGAGATCTTCCCCGACGTCGATCACTTCGGCCGCATCTTCTACAACCAGGCGCAGCTGTCGGCGCTCGGCGTGCCGCAAATCGCCGTGGTGATGGGCTCGTGCACGGCGGGAGGCGCGTACGTTCCGGCGATGTGCGACGAGAACGTCATCGTCCAGGGCAACGGCACCATCTTTTTGGGCGGCCCGCCGCTGGTGAAGGCGGCGACCGGCGAGGAAGTGACCGCGGAAGAGCTCGGCGGCGGCAACGTGCACACCTCGATCTCGGGCGTCTCCGACCACCTCGCTGCCGACGACCGCGACGCGATCCGCATCACCCGCCGCATCTTCGCCAACCTCGGCGAGACGCCACAGCCGTCCCTGCGCCCCGAAGCCGCCGAGGACCCGGCCTACGACCCGGCGGAGCTCTACGGCATCATCGCCGCCGATCCGCGCAAGCCCTTCGACATCCGAGAGATCATCGCGCGCCTGGTCGACGGCAGCCGCATCCACGAGTTCAAGCCGCGTTACGGCTCCACGTTGATCACCGCATTCGCGCGCATCCACGGCTACACGGTCGGCATCCTCGCCAACGACGGAGTGCTCTTCTCCGAGTCCGCCCTCAAGGGAACCCACTTCATCGAGCTGTGCTGCCAGCGCCGCATCCCCCTGCTCTTCCTGCAGAACATCACCGGCTTCATGGTCGGCAAACAATACGAGCAGGGCGGAATTGCCAAAGACGGGGCGAAGATGGTGCACGCGGTGGCTACCGCCAACGTGCCCAAGCTCACCGTCGTCGTCGGCGCTTCGAACGGCGCCGGCAACTACGGCATGTGCGGGCGCGCCTACTCGCCGCGCTTCCTCTTCATGTGGCCGAACAGCCGCATCTCGGTGATGGGCGGCGAGCAGGCGGCCAACACCCTGCTCACCGTCAAGCTGCAACAACTCGAGGCGCGCGGCGAGACCATGGCGCCGGCGGCGCAGGAAGAGTTCAAGGCACCGATTCTCGCCAAGTACGAAACCGAGGGCAGCGCCTACTACTCCACCGCCCGGCTGTGGGACGACGGCATCATCGACCCCCTCGACACCCGCGACACTATCGGCCTCGCCCTGGCGGTGAGCGCCAACGCGCCGATCCCGCCGCCGAGCAACGGCGTCTACCGGATGTAGGCTGGCTTCGCGATGTTGCGCAGAGTCCTCATCGCCAACCGCGGCGAGATCGCGGTTCGCATCGCCCGCGCCTGCCGCGAGCTCGGTGTCGAGTCGGTCGCGGTGTACTCCGACGCCGACCGCGCCGCGCTGCACACCCAGGTCACCGACCAGGCGGTGCACATCGGCGCGGCAGCGGCGGCGGAAAGCTACCTGCGGATCGACGCCCTGCTCGAGGCGGCAGCGCAAACCGGCTGCGATTCGGTTCACCCCGGATACGGCTTCCTCGCCGAGAACGCGGCGTTCGCCCGCGCCGTCGACCAAGCCGGGCTGGTATTCATCGGTCCGCCGGCCGAGGCGATCGAGATCATGGGCGACAAGCTGCGCGCGCGCGACGTCGCCGCCAGCGCCGGAGTGCCGCTGTCGCCGTCGGCCTCGATCCGCGGCGCCGACGAGGCGCTCGCCGCGGCGGAGACGATCGGCACCCCGCTGCTGGTCAAGGCGGCGGCGGGCGGCGGCGGCAAGGGCATGCGCATCGTCCGCGACCGCGACCAGTTGCCGTCCGCCATCGAGTCGGCGATGAGCGAGGCGCGATCCGCATTCGGCGACGACCGCGTCTACCTCGAGCGCTACGTCGAAGGAGCGCGCCACATCGAGGTGCAGGTCCTCGCCGATCAGCACGGCAACGTCATCCACCTCGGCGAGCGCGAGTGCTCGATCCAGCGTCGCCACCAGAAGATCATCGAGGAGTCCCCCTCCTCGGCAATCGACGACGCGCAGCGCCGCACCCTCACCGACGCCTCGATCGCCCTGGCGCGCGAGGTCGGCTACAGCAACGCTGGAACCGTCGAGTTCCTGCTCGACGGCAACGGCGACGTGTTCTTTCTCGAGATGAACACGCGCCTGCAAGTCGAGCACCCGATCACCGAGTGGGTCACCGGGATCGACCTGGTGCAGGCGCAGCTGCGGATCGCCGCCGGCGAGCCGCTCGGCCTGCAACAGCAGGACGTCGCCCGGCGCGGTCACGCCATCGAGTGCCGCATCTACGCCGAGGACGCGGCGAATCAGTTCGCGCCGAGTCCGGCCCTGATCGAGCGACTGCGCGTTCCGCAGGGCCCGTGGGTTCGCTTCGACTCGGGTATCCGCGAGGGATTCACCATCCCGCTCGACTACGACCCGATGCTGGCCAAGCTCTCGGTGTGGGGCGCCGACCGCGAGGCGGCGCGCCGGCGCATGGTCGAGGCGCTGCGCCAACTGGTTCTGCTCGGCCCGACGTCCACCGTCGGCTTCCTCATCGACGCTCTCGAGACGAAAGCGTTCGAGAGCGGCGACACCACCACCGCGTTCATCGATCTCCATCTGTCGGAATGGCGCGGCGACGATCGCGAGCTTCCGCTCGCCGCCATCGCCGCGGCGATCTTCGAGGCGACGACGCGCCCGACGGCGGCGGCGCCGAGCACAGCCAGCGCCGCCTCGACGCCCTGGCAGGCACTGGGCAGTTGGCGACCGCTCTCCGCGAGCAACGGCAAATGAAGCGGCGGTTCACCTACCGCGCCGGCGCGACCGCATTCGAGATTCAGCTCGAACGCCTGTCGAGCGGCACGCCGGCGACGTTTCGCGCTCAGCTCGGCGACGAGCAGCAGACGGTCGAGGCCACCGTGCTCGATCACGGCAGCCTGCGCTTGAGCGTCGGCGGCCGGACTCACGTCGCCCACGTGCACCGCACGCCGACGTCGATCTCGGTCGCGCTCGACGGCCGCGTCTACCAGCTCGCGCACGGCGAAATCGACGAAACCGCCGCCGCCGGGCACGCCGGCTCGCCGGAGATTCGCGCGCCGATGCCCGGCAAGATCCTCGCCGTGCGCGCACAGGTCGGTGACCAGGTGGAAGCGGGAGACGACCTGGTCGTGCTCGAAGCGATGAAGATGGAGAATCGACTGCGCGCCGAGATCGGCGGACGCGTCGCCGCCGTCGAAGTCGGCGAAGGCGATCGCGTCGAAGCCGGCGACCTGCTGGTGCGCCTCGATCCCGACTGACGTCGCGCTCAGGTCGCCGCCAGCGGCGCTCCCACCTCGAGACCGATCTCCGCCGCCGCCTCGGCGGCGGGCAGCTTGCCGCCGGTCGCCCGCATGCGTGTAATTCGGACGGAGCCACCGCGCGCCGCGACGACTACGCCATCGTCGTCGATCGCCACCACGGTCCCGGGCGCCGCGTCGGTGTCACCGGCGCGGCGCGCCGCGTAGCAGCGCACCAGCACGTCGCCACGGCGCGAATAGGCGCCGGGCTGAGGGTCGCAACCGCGGATCAGGTTGTAGACTTCGTCGACCGGCTTCGACCAATCGATCTCGGCGTGCTCGTCGCGGCACAGCGGGTCGTAGGTCGCCTGCGACTCGTCCTGCACCAGGCGCGGCGCCTTGCCGGCGTCGATCAGGTCGACCGACTCGAGAACCACCTCGACGCCGAGCGGAAACAGCTTGTCGAAGTAGAGAGAGCCGCCGGTGTCGTCGGGCCCGATCTGCGCCTCTTTCTGCAGCAGGATCGGGCCGGTATCGATGCCGTCGTCGGTCCAGAACATCGTCACCCCGGTGCGCTCCTCGCCGCGGATGACCTGCCAGGGGATCGCGCTGCCACCGCGGTAGCGCGGCAACAGCGACGGATGAAAGCAGATGCTGCCGAGGCGCGGCGCCTCGAACACGGCAGGCGGAACGATCTGTGTCACGTAGGCGAGAACGCCGAGGTCGGCGCCGAGCTCGGCGAACTCCTGGCGCGGCGTTTCTCCCTTGAGCGAGCGGTGCTGGCGAACCGGAATGCCGACCTCGAGCGCGCGGCTCTTCACCGGATCGATCTTGCCGCCCTTTGCGTCGGGCGGACAGTACACCGCTGCGACCTCGTGCTTGCGCTCCAGCAGTCCGTCGAGCACTTGCTGCGCGAATGCCGCTTGGCCAATCAATACGATCTTCATTGTCGACTCCAAATCGGTTCCAAGCCATGCAAAGCACGGCTGCGGAAACGGTTCCAGGCGTTGCCGGCCTCAGCCGCCGAGTAACGCGGAAAGTGCCCGGGCGATGCGGTCGGCGATCGCCTTCGACGCCGCGGCGGCGAGCACCAGGCGGTTGTTGATCTCGATCTCCAGATAGGTGCAGCCGGCGCGAATTCCGTGCGAACGCGCGCTGTGGATCAGTCCTTCGAAGCCCGAGTAGGGCTCGTTCATGCGCACGGCGAATCCCTGCCCGCGCAGCTCGCCGGCGAGGGCGTCGGCGCTCGCTTGGTGGTCGTCGAAGAGAACGCCGATGTCGAAGTCGCGGCCGTCGTAGCCCGGCGTGAACGAGTGCACGCTGAGCAACAGCGCGCGCGACTCGCGCTCGAGGACGACGTCGACCTGGTCGTGGAACGGTTCGTAGTACGCGCCGATGCGGCGCGATCGCTCGCCGTCGTCGAGCCGCGCGTTGCCGGCGATGACGACGCCGTGACTGACTTCGGGAATCAAGTCGTGGTCGGTCAGCTGACGATTGCAATCGACGACCAGCCGGTTGACCGCGCTGAGCACCGCCGGAGCGGTCAGCAACTCGCTCAACCGCACGGTCACCTGCGCCGCGCCGATGTCCCAGCCGATGTGATCGGTGAGCGCCGCGGCATCGAGACCGAGGCCGGCGAGGTCGTCTGGAACCGCCGGCGAAGCGTGTTCGCAGGTCAGCACCAGGGGAGCGCTCGATCGCTCGCGGAGAACGGTCGGTTTCATCGCTCGGGCGGCCTTTCTCGCTTCGACAACGGCACGGCGCTACCGAATAGCCGAGCGCGAGTCGGCAAACCAGGGGCGGTGCCGGCTCCCCCATCGCGCGCTTGACACCATGTTTCGAGTCCATCTAATTAGAACGCCTTTTCTTTTCAGCCGACGGAGACCACGGTGCGCCGCGAGAAGACCAACTACATCATTCAGTCTGTGTCGCATGCCCTTGACGTTCTCGAGCAGTTCACCGGAGACCAGGACGAACTCGGCGTGACAGAGCTTTCCAAGCGCCTGAAATTACACAAGAATAATGTATTTCGACTGCTCGCCACCCTGGAGTCCCGCGGCTATATCGAGCAGAACAAGAGCAACGAGAGCTACCGCCTGGGGATTCGCTGCCTGCAGATCGGCCATACCTTCATCAGCCAAATGGGCCTGCTCAAGCAGGCCCAGCCGATCATTCAGGGCCTTTCCGACAGCGCCGGTGAGACAGCGTTCGTCGGAGTCCTGCGAAAGTCGGTGGTAGTGCCGCTGGCGACCGTGGAGGCCGACCGCCCGGTGCGGCTGCACGCCAAGGTGGGCGACGCCCTGCCCCTGCACTGCACCGCCGCCGGCAAGGTTCACCTGGCCAACATCCCGCCCGCCGAGGTACTCGAGGGCTACCTGGGCCAACTGGGCTCCCATACCGAAAAGACCATCACCGACCACGCCGCCCTGCAGGATCACCTGCGCCGGGTCGGAGAGGTCGGCTACGCCCTCGAGCTCGGCGAGCACATCGCCGACGTCAACGCGATTGCGGTCCCGATCCGCGACTACACCCGCAATGTGGTCGGCAGCCTGACCCTGGCCGGGCCGGCGCATCGGGTCGACGACGCTCGCATCGAGCGCGAGCTGGTTCCGCTGATGCAGCAGGCCGGGCGAGACCTCTCCAGCCGCCTCGGTTTCGGCGGCTGAGAGCCGCTCGCAGCTATTAGTCGCTACTCGCCGAGCATTAGCTGGGCGAAAGCTACAGCGCCGCGTGACGCCGTGCGTCGGCGGCCCTGGCGGGCGGCGCCGGGGGTGGCACGGACTCGTGATTGCGGGCTCCGGAGCGAGCCTGCGGGCGCCGCGCGGGGCCGTCCCCACATTGCCTGCACTAATGTCCCGTGCTAGCGGATTTAGATTCACTCAAGTTCAGGAGGGCCTACCCGTGAAAATCTTGGTTGCTGCCAAGCGGGTTCCGGATCCGAACGCCACGATCAAGGTGCGTCCGGACGGAACCGGCATCGTCACTGACAATCTCAAGTACGTCGTCAACCCGTTCTGCGAGATCGCCATCGAAGAAGCTCTCCGGATCAAGGAGAAGCAAGGCGGAGCCGAGGTCATCCTGGTCAGTCTTGGCGACCAGGTCAGCCAGGAGCAGCTGCGCACGGGTCTGGCAATGGGAGCGGACCGCGCGATCCTCGTCCTCGCCGAGGGCGACACTGAGCCGGTGATCGTCGCCCGCGCGCTCGCCAAGCTGGTCGAGCAGGAGCAGCCCGAGCTGGTGTTGATGGGCAAGCAGTCGATCGACGACGACTCCAACGTGGTCGGCCAGATGCTCGCCGAGATGCTCGGCTGGGGTCAGGCGACCTTCGCCTCGGAAGTGAAGCTCGCCGACGACAAGTCCTCGGCGGTGGTCACCCGCGAGGTCGACGGCGGGCTCGAGGACATCGAGGTCCAGATGCCGGCGATCATCACCGCCGACCTGCGTCTCAACGAGCCGCGCTACGCTTCGCTGCCCGGAATCATGAAGGCTCGCAAGAAGGAGCTCAAAGAAGTTCCTCTCGCCGATCTCGGCATCGACACGAGCGCTCAGGTCAAGACGATCAAGATCGCGCCGCCGCCCGAACGCGAAGCCGGCAAGCGAGTCGAGACGGTCGAAGAGCTGGTCAACCTGCTGCACACCGAAGCCAAGGTCATCTGACCGGCGACCGACGAGAGGAGCATAGAGATGAGCAACGTTCTGGTATTCGCGGAACACATCAACAAGGCCTTTTCCAAGAACGCTCTGGTCGCCGTCGGCGCCGGTCGCGAGATCGCCGGCAAGAGCGGCGGTGAGTGCTACGTCGCGGTGCTGGGAAGCGGCATCGAGGGGCTGGCCAACGAGATCGCCGAGCACGGCGCCAAGACCGTCTTCGCGGTCGAGCACGCCGCCCTCGAGAACTACACCGCCGACGCGCACGCGCAGGCGATCGCCAACCTCGCTGAGGAAAAGGGCTGCGACATCGTCGTCTCCGCCGCCAGCAGCATCGGCAAGGACGTGATGCCGCGCGTCGCCATCCGCCTCGGCGCCGCCATGGCGAGCGACATCACCGGCTACAACGACGACGGCACCATCGAGCGTCCGACCTACGCCGGTAACGCGGTGGCGACGGTTTCGCTGGAAACCGCCAAGAAGGTCATCACCGTGCGCGCCACCGCCTTCGAGCCGGCCGCCAAGGACGGCACCGCTGCCGTCGAGAAGACGGACGCCAAGATCGACGAGGGCGCGCTGAAGATGAAGTTCGTCGCCTTCAACGAGACCAAGTCGGATCGTCCGCCGCTCACCGAAGCGAGCGTCGTCGTCTCCGGCGGTCGCGGCCTCAAGAGCGGTGAGAACTTCACCGAGGTTCTCGAGCCGCTGGTCGACGCCATGGGCGCCGCGATGGGCGCCAGCCGCGCCGCGGTCGACGCCGGCTTCGTTCCCAACGACCTGCAGATCGGGCAGACCGGAAAGGTCGTGGCGCCGGAGCTCTACATCGCGGTCGGCATCTCCGGCGCGATTCAGCACCTCGCCGGGATGAAGGACTCGAAGGTCATCGTCGCCATCAACAAGGACGAAGAGGCGCCGATCTTCCAGGTCTCCGACTACGGACTGGTCGCCGACCTGTTCAAGGCGGTGCCGGAGATGAAGGAAGCGGTCGAGAAGCTCAAGTAGCTTGGACTGCCGAGCGTCGAAAGATCAAAGGGGCGGCCTTCGGCCCGCCCCTTTTTTCTTTTGTATCTGGCGGAGGTCACCCAGCCGTCCCCCTGCGGCGGCCCAAATTCGCCTCTCCTCGCGGGAGAGGCCGGCCGCAGGCCGGGTGAGGGGGATCAAATGACCGAGCAAAGCGAGGCTCCTTTTGGTTCTCGACTCCCGGTTGCGCTCGGCAATCGGTGCGGAAGCCCGCGACTCCGTGCACAGCTTGCACGAGCGTGCTAGACAAACCTGCCAGTCGATCCCTCCGGAGAGCAAGCTCGATGCTGAGATTCCTGATCATCATGGCGGTCTCGATGTTGCCTCTATCGGTTCGGGCCTCGTGCCCCGGTGACTGCGACCGCGATGGAGAGGTCTCGATTGCCGACCTACTCGTGGCGGTATCGATCGGCATCGGTGAGGCGTCACTTGCAGACTGCGCGGACGCTGATCTCGACTCGGACGATCGCATATCGATCGCCGACTTGATCGCCGGGGTCCGCACCGCGCTGGATGGTTGTCCGCCACGGCCGACACCAACTCCGGACGCTCTCTTGCAGTCGATCTCGGGTGTGCTCGATCGGGAGTGCGACGCCCGCTGGCTGGGCGCCTTCGACACACCCTCCGACATCGGTTTAGCGCCGCTGATCGCGGTGTCGTGCGACCACGCCACCGGCGGACCGATGCTGACCTTCAGCCGTCTCGAGGACGCCGCGACGGCAGCCGAGCACGTCGGGACTTCCTTCGGCCTGCCACTCGAGTTCGGTGGGCAGCCCGCGCGACTGTACGCCCACGACGTGTGGGACCGCGACCCAGAACCCAATCTGATCTGGTTCTTCTCGGCCCAGCTCGACTGCTGGCACATCGGCGGGCGCTCGTATGCTGACGACGAGTCACACGGGTTGGTGGAGGTCGCGCAGGCGATTGCCGACGACGTCGGCGATCAGCTGCGCGACCTTTGCCAGTCGCCGCTTCCGATTCCCACCGACCCGATGGCGCAGTCGATGCGGCGCGAGCTCGATCGCGCTTGCACCAGCTCGAGCTTCTTCTACTTCCCGCCGGACCAATACGGCTTGCCATACATCTCGGCGCGCTGTGAGCTCGAGGATGACGAACACCTCACGCTCGTGCTGCGCCACGTCGGCGCGGCGGTGGGCGCCGAGGTCAGTGACGACCTATCCCAGTCGGGGCAGGCTCTGCTCGGATTTCCGGCCTCGATTCGCGCCTGGCCCGCCGCTGGCGGCACGGCGGCGATCGGTTGCTGGTATGTCACGTTCGACGCTGGCAACGGCGCGACGTCGAGCCAGGCCGTCTCTTTTGCGGAGACGATGATTGGTCCGCACGTCGAGACTCTGCTCGGCGCCTGCGGCGACTAACCTGAGCCTCACTTTGCTCGGTCATCCCATCCCCCTCACCCGCGCTACGCGCGGCCTCTCCCGCGAGGAGAGGCGACCCGACGCCGCAACACGCAGGAGGAGGGAGACCCCCAAGGCCAAGCTATGAGCTGAACCCCCGAGACTACTTCATCGCGTCGGCGACGATCTCCATCACGTCCAGCGCCGGCAGGTCTTCCTCTTCCTTGCCCTTTGCCTTGAGGCCGTCGTCGACCATGGTCATGCAGAACGGACAGGCGACCGCGACGGTGTCGGGGTTGGTCTCGAGGGCCTGCTCGACGCGGATCATGTTGACGCGCTTGTCGGCGTCTTCCTCCATCCACATGCGTCCGCCGCCGGCGCCGCAGCACATCCCGAAACGGCCGCTGCGTTCCATCTCCTTGAGCGAGACACCGGGGATGCTCTTGAGGATGTTGCGCGGCGCCTCGAGCACGTCGTTGTAGCGGCCGAGGTAGCAGGAGTCGTGGTAGGTGATCGACTTCTCGCCGTTGACGTTGAACTCGAGCTTGCCTTCCTTGATCAGGTGGTCGACCAGCTCGGTGGCGTGGATGACTTCGTAGTTGCCGTTGAACTGCGGGTAGTCGTTGCGCAGCGTGTTGAAGCAGTGCGGGCAGTTGGTGATGACCTTCTTGACGTTGTAGCCGTTCAACACCTCGACCGTCATCTCCGCCATCGACTGGAACAGATACTCGTTGCCGATGCGGCGCGCGGTCTCGCCGTTGCAGGTCTCCTCGCTGCCGAGGATCGCGAAGTCGACGCCGGCCTGCTTGAGGACCTTGACCAGGGCCTGCGCGGTGCGCTTGTTGCGGTCGTCGAACGAGCTGGCGCAACCGACGAAGTACAGGTACTCGGCGTTGGGATTCTCGGCCATCGTCGGAATGTCGAGCCCCGAGGCCCAGTCGCCGCGCTCCGAAGCGTCGACACCCCACGGATTGCCTTGCGTCTCCATCGCCTTGAAGGTGCGGGTCAACTCGGCCGGGAAGCGCGCTTCCTCTTGCACCAGATGGCGGCGCATGTCGACGATCTTGTCGACGTACTCGATCAACACCGGGCAAGCCTCTTCGCAGGCGCGGCAGCTGGTGCAGGCCCACAACACTTCGTCGTGGATCAGGTTCTCGCCGACCACGTTTTCGCCGACCGTCACCGGCTCCTGCGCGTCGGGCTCGAGCTCCGGCGTCTGCATGACCTTGTCCTCGTTCTCGTAGAGGTAGTCACGCAGGTTCAGCATGAGCTGGCGCGGCGCCAGCTCCTTGCCGCTGATCGTCGCCGGACAGTGTGACGAGCAGCGACCGCACTCGGTGCAGCTGTACATGTCGAGAACCTGTTTCCAGGTGAACTGATTGATGTACGAGGTGCCGAAGTTGAGCGAGTTCTCGAGGTCCTGCTTGGACAGCGACCCGACCGGCTCGAGCTTCTTGAAGAAGACGTTGGGCAGCGAAGTGATGATGTGGAAGTGCTTCGAGATCGGCAGCAGGTTCATGAAGACCAGGATCACCAGATTGTGGATCCACCAACCCGCGTTGCTGGCGAGCGCGGCGAGGCTGGCGCCGCCGATGCCGAACAGAGTCGCGCCAACCAGCGAGCTGATCGGCTGCCACATCTTCTCCTTCTCGATCTCCGGCCCTTCGTGGGCGTAGAGATGCCCGCCGTCGTAGAGGTAGCCGCTGATCATGATCGTCGCGATGAAGCCGAGGATCAGCAGCGCCTCGCCGTGCGACTGACCGCGCAGCCGATCCTCGGCGGGCGCGTAGCCGTAGAGCCGCGCCGGGTGGCTCACCAGCCAGCGGTAGAACGCGTAACCGATGGCGCACAGAACGATCAGCTGAATGATGTCCTTGAGCAGGAGGTAGGGCCCGCCGAGCAGATCGATCGACAGCAGCGGCAGCGTGAAGCCCGGCACGAAGCCGCGCACGAACATGTGGATCACCTGGATCGCCAAGATCGAGAATCCCCAGAAGATGAAGAAGTGCATCCAGCCGGCGCCCTTGTCGTTGGCCGGTTGGTCTGGGCTGACGAACTTCTTCTGGCCGAATGCATAGACCAAGACCGCCTGGATGCGCTCCGGGATCCGGTCGAGCTGCGGCTTGCCCGCCACTTTGGTGAGGACCGTGTAGCGCCGGTACAGGGTGCGAAAGAGATAACCGCCGGCGGCCGCGATGCACAGAAGAAAGATTAGCGAGCTCATACGTTTTGCCCTCGTCTGCAGTGGTGCGGCTTATGCCGCGCGCGCCTCAATTGCTATGAGAAAAAAAACACCCTTGCAAGGAGCCGGCTGCCGCGGGGCACGTGCATGCGCCCGCATCGAAATACGCTCGATAAAATGGTAGCCAAACGAAATTCGGTAACCGCAAACCACGGTCAGGGAGCGAGCATGAGCGACAAGGACGAACTCGGCAAGGCTCGAGGCGATTGGGAGGGAACGGTCCTCAAGAAGATGCTGGACCGCGCCCCGGAACGACGCGAGGAGTTCGCCACCACCTCCGATATCGAGATCAAGCGTTGCTACACGCCGGAGGACAGCGATCCCGACTATCTCGGGGACATCGGCTTTCCCGGCCAGCCGCCGTTCACCCGCGGCGTCCAGCCGACGATGTACCGCGGCCGGTTGTGGACGATGCGCCAGTACGCCGGCTTCGGAACCGCCGAGGAATCGAACCAGCGCTACCGCTACCTCCTCGACCAGGGGCAGACCGGGCTCAGCGTCGCCTTCGACCTGCCCACCCAGATGGGCCGTGATTCCGACCACATGCTGGCTTCGGGCGAGGTCGGCCGGGTCGGCGTCGCCATCGACTCGTTGGCCGACATGGAAATCCTGCTCGACCAGATCCCTCTCGACAAAGTCACCACGTCGATGACCATCAACGCCACCGCATCGATCCTTCTCGCCCTCTACCTCGCAGTCGCAGACAAACAGAACGTCCCCTGGAGCAAGGTCGGCGGAACCATTCAGAACGACGTTCTGAAGGAGTACATGGCGCGCGGGACCTACATCTACCCGCCGGCCGGGTCGATGCGGATCATCACCGACATCTTCGCCTTCTGCGCCAAGGAAGTTCCAACCTGGAACACGATCTCGATTTCCGGCTACCACATCCGCGAAGCCGGCTCGACGGCGGCGCAGGAGATCGCCTTCACCCTGGCCGACGGCATCGCCTACGCCGAGGCTGCGCTGGCCGCCGGTCTCGACGTCGACCAGTTCGGCCGCCGTTTGTCGTTCTTTTTCAACGTCCACAACACCTTCTTCGAGGAGGTCGCCAAGTTCCGCGCCGCCCGGCGCCTGTGGGCGAAGATCATGCGCGACCGCTTCGGTGCCAAGGACCCGCGCTCGATGATGCTGCGCACCCACGCGCAGACTGCCGGCTCGAGCCTGACCGCGCAGCAGGTCGACAACAACGTCGTCCGCGTCACCATGCAGGCCCTGGCCGCGGTCCTCGGCGGCACCCAGTCGCTGCACACCAACAGCCGCGACGAGGCCCTGGCGCTGCCGACCGAAGACTCCGCCCGTCTCGCCCTGCGCACCCAGCAGGTGATCGCCCACGAGTCCGGCGTCGCCGATACTATCGACCCCCTCGCCGGCTCCTACTTCATCGAGTCGCTGACCGACGACCTGGAGAAGAAGGCGGTCGAGTATCTCGACAAGATCGACGAGCTCGGCGGCGCCGTCAAAGCCATCGAGAGCGGCTACCAGCAGCGCGAGATCCACAACGCCGCCTACACCTACCAGCAGGCTGTCGAACAGAAGAAGGAAATCGTCGTCGGCGTCAACGAGTTCGTCATCCAGGACGAGCAGCCGCCCGATCTGTTGAAGATCGACCCGGCGCTCGAGCAACGCCAGCAGGCGAAGGTCGCCAAGGTCCGCGCCGAGCGCAACCAGGCCGCCGCCGACAAGGCCCTGGCAGCGGTCACCGCCGCCGCCAAGGACGAAACCAACCTGATGCCCCCGATCGTCGACGCAGTCCGCGCCTACGCCACCCTCGGCGAGATCTCCGACGCGATGCGCGAGGTCTTCGGCGAGTATCGGCCTTCGATTACGCTGTAAGCGCGGCTTCCGGCCGCGCGGATCTGGGAGCTGGGAGCTAGCAGCGGCCTACGGCCGCTGGTTTGGGGAGCTGGGGGGCGTCCCTCGATACGCGCTTCGCGCTACTCGGGATAGACGATGTGGGTCGGGTTGATCGCGGGGCGACCCACCCCAGAGGCCCCAGCCGTCCCGCCTCACGGACAATCTCAGGCTCCTCCCCGTCCATCCCGCGTAGGGCGAAGCCCGTATCGAGGGGCCCCTGCCACGCCCGTGCCACCCGTCCATCCCGAGTAGGGCGAAGCCCGTATCGAGGGGCCCCTGCCACGCCCGTGCCACCCGTCCATCCCGAGTAGGGCGAAGCCCGTATCGAGGGGCCCAGATCCGCGGCCTCCGGCCGCCCAAGACGCTGCGGCCGAAGGCCGCTCCAACAGAAAAGGGCCAGCCGTTTCCGGCTGGCCCTTTTTGTTTCCAAAGGAAACTTGCTTACGGCAGGCGCATGATGTCGGGCGTCTCGCGAACGCCGACCCAGTGCGAGTTGAACGCCGCGCTGGAGACTGTGGTCGAGAGGTCTCCATCGTCGGAGCGGTGGAACTCTTCCACCACGGCGATCAAGCCGTTGCCGTGCTCTTCGTCACCATCGTCGACGCCGCGGATGCGGGTCTGCCCGGTGAGCGTGCCGCTGACGTAGGCGCTGAACACCGAACGCTGGCAGCTCTGGTGATTCGGGTCATCCCATCCGGGAGCGTTGAACGGTCGATCGCGACCGGTGCCGAGCGAGCAGAGCTCGAACTCCTGGAAGCAGGTGACCGAACGGCTCGCCGAGAAGCGCTGCTCGAACTCGTTGTAGACCAGCATCTGGAACGTGGTCGGGAACGGAGCCTGCAGCTCGAAGTCCTGCGAGCAGGGAACCAGCGTAACATGCGACTTCACCGAGTCACCGCTGATCGGCTCGACCGCGTCGTCGAAGAAGTGATCGACGATCAAGACGTTCGGGCAGCCCTTGTACTCTTCGCCGATGCGCAGAGTGTTGTCGCCATCGACCGCGCCCTCGATCGCCTGGATGCCGACCGCGTTGTAGCCGCGGGCATCGACGGTCTGTTCGCCGCTCGGGCGAATGGTGACGATGGTCGCTTCACCCTTGACCTGGTTGCGATCGATCGGCTCGTTGTTCTCGCCGACCTGGATGCACTTGAGCTCGCCCATGAAGGGATCTTCGTTGGCGGGCGGAATGTTGCCGACGTTCTCGTACAGCTCGGACGTGCCCGGAGGCGCGCACGGTGCATCCGTACAGGGAAGATTCGGCATCCCGTTGCTCAGGTTCCATACCAACGGCTGGTACGGAGTCAGATTGATCTCGAAGTCGATCTCGATCCAGCCGGGCTGACACAGGCCGCCCTGCACCGAAAGGTTGCAATCGGCATGGTTGCCGCAGACCCGAGTCGGCTCGTTGCTGCAGTGAGAATTTGCGTTGACGTAGAAACAACGCAGGCGAACTTCCTCATTCGAGGTGTTGGTGAGTTGGATCGTCGTGTCGATCACATCACCACTGGCCGACAAAACATCGTCGTCCGCCGAGCTGAACACAAGCTTCGGCCACACCAGAATCGCAGCCGCCCGATCCGAGGTCACGTCTGCCGACGCAGCCCCAGCTCCGAGGAAGACCCCTCCCAGCATCCCGAGGATACCGGCGAGAACAGGTTTCCGCATCACCGTACGCATTGCCCTTCTCCTTTCAAACCTAGGGGAGAATCCAGCCACTTCCGCTACCATGACTAGAGCTGACGCCCACTCACTGGCCCGACAGAATGACTCGGTCGACGACCTCGCCACCCGTGGAGCTCCAGCGATCGCCTTCCATGTGGATATTCATCAAAGTTCTCGCCTGGGTGCTCATCGAATCGGCGCGGACGATACCGGCTACGCCGATCACGCCCCCCTCGCCGGGGTTCGGGATGATCCGAGTCTGAACCCCCAAGCTACCAAGCTGGTTGAAGGCCCAAAGCGAGTTCTCCGGATTGAACGGCGCATCGAGCTGGAACAGGAAGAACTTCTTCCAGCACTCAACCGTGGTGCTGAAGGAGAAAGCTTCTTCGAATTCGTTGTAGATCTCGAACTGAACCGTGACCGCATTTTCGCTCACCGACGAGAACGGATCCTCGTAATTCTGCGAGCAGGGAACCAAGGTCAGCTCGGTCAGGGTCGCGCTGGTCACCGCAGTCACGTTGCCCTCTTCGTCGAGGTCGACCGCCGGGCCACCGTCGCAGGTCGCGCCGCACGATTCGTCGTCGGGCTCGCAGCAGTCGGCGTCGACCGTGCAGGAGTCGCCGTTCGAAGGAGCCAACGTCGACAGCGTCGCGACGACGCCGCTGCAGGTGCCGCCCATGCCGGCCGAGAGGACGGTCGGGTCGGTGGAGAGCTCCGCGAAGTGGTTGACGATCAGCTGATTCGGACAGGCGTTGTACTGGCCGATGACGTCTTCCGTGTCGGAGGGCTGGTCGAGCAGCAGCTCGTTGCCAGTCTCACCGGCGATCTCGGTACCGAGGATGCCGATCGCGTTGTACTTGGCGGTATCCCAGGCGCCTTCGCCCAACGTCTTGATGGTCGCCTCGCCCTTGAGGTGGTTACCACCGAGCGGGTTGTCCGAGACGTCGACCTCGACGCACTTCAGCTCACCAGTGAATCCCTCCGGAACCGGCGGAACTGCGCCTGGGTCGAGACCGGCCTGCGCGCATTCCTCGTCCGGCTCGAAGAGCCCGGCGAGGTCGCCGCCGCCGATCGTCTCACAGCTGTCGTCGTTGCGAATGAAACGACCCGTGCTCACCTGCCAACTGGTCGGCTGCTGCTTGGTGAGCCAGATGTGAAAATCGGTAACCTGCCATTGCGGGTTGCCGAAATCGTCGTCCGCCGCGTTCACATAGAAGCAACGCGCATGGACCATGTTGTTCGACGTGTTGGCGATCTGAATGATCGTATCCGCCGCGCCGGTCGATAGGACCTTCGGGAAGGCGAGGATTGATGCTCCCCTCTCCGTTGTGACGATCGCGTGAGCGCTGCTCGTCATCACCCCCATGGCCAGCGCGAATGCGCAGAAGCCTGAGAGAAGAGCACTCCACTTCACCGTTCGCATTTCCCTCCTCCTTTCCAGTCGGCCGAGACCTTGTCCACAGCTGCCGTACATCTTGCTTTCACACGCAGTCTCGCGCCTTCTGGAGCGCGCCTGCAGAAGTGGCGCGTTACATACTCAAAATTGGCCTGCATTGTCAACCCGAGACGCAGGTGAACGGCCCCCCACGGGGTTGCCGGATTTTGGGATTTAACTGCCCGGTCCGACCCCACCATTGTTGGAGTAATGGCGCGCTTTTCGCGCCGGTTCCGCCTCCCCTGCCTCAGATGCCTCCTTACAAACGGAGCCGTTAGAGCACTTTTCCCGAATGCCGTCAAACAAAAAGCCGTGGCGCGGCGCGGTCCTGCGGGCCACGGGGCGCCGTTTCACCGGGAAATAGCGACGCGACGCGTCATTCACGCGGGGTCAGGCGAGGACGACGTTGCCCGCTTTGCGATCCACATGGCGTGTCGCATTGCGGGTGTCGACCACCAGCTGCGCGTGCTCGACCACGGCGGCGTAGTCGACGTCGCCGTGGTCGGTGACGATGACGACAGCGTCGGCGGCAGCTAGATTCTGCGGCGTCAGCGGAATCGACTCGAGCCCGAAATCGTATCGCCGCGAGGGGCGCAAGCGGGGCACGTAGGGGTCGTGATAGCTGAGCACCGCCCTGCGGCGCTCGAGCAATTCCATCAGGCGGAATGCGGGGGATTCTCGATCGTCGTCGATATCGCGTTTGTAGGCGACGCCCAAAATCAGCACCGCCGCGTCCTTCAGACTCTTGCCGCGATCGTTCAGGGCTTCGGTCAGGCGCGAGACTACGTAGTCGGGCATCGAGTGGTTGACCTCGCCGGCGAGCTCGATGAAGCGCGTGTCCATCTCGTACTGGCGGGCGCGCCAGCTCAGATAAAACGGGTCGATCGGGATGCAGTGCCCGCCGAGACCGGGCCCGGGGTAGAACGGGGTGAAGCCGAAGGGCTTTGACGACGCGGCCTCGATGACCTCCCAGACGTCGATGTCCATCTTCTGGAAGAGGACCTTGAGCTCGTTGACCAGGGCGATGTTGACGCTGCGATAGATGTTCTCGAGCAGCTTGGCCGCCTCGGCGACCTTGGCGTCGGACACCGGAATCACGGTCTCGATGACCGCTCCGTAGAGAGCGGCGGCGACGCGGCCGCAGTCGGCGGTGATGCCACCGACCAGCTTGGGAATGGTGCGGGTAGAGAAATCGGCATTGTTGGGGTCCTCGCGCTCGGGCGAGAAGGCGAGGTGGAAATCGGTCCCGGCGCGCAGCCCCGAGGTCTCGAGAATCGGGCGCACTACCTCCTCGGTGGTGCCGGGATAGGTGGTGCTCTCGAGAACCACCACCTGGCCCGACCGCAGGTGGGGCGCGATCGCCTCGGCGGTGCTGCGCACGTAGGAGAGATCGGGGTCGCGAGCCTCGGTCAGCGGCGTCGGCACGCAGATCAACACTGCGTCGCACCGCTCCAGCAGGCTGTAGTCGGCGCTGGGGTAGAAACCCGACTTCTCGCACGGCTGCGCGCACACCAATGACTTCACCCGCTCGGCGGCGACGTGCCGAATGTACGACCGCCCGGCGAGCAGGGCCTCGATCTTCTTGGCGTCGGTATCGAAACCGATTGCCGCGAAACCGGCCTCGGCAATCGTCGCCGCCAGGGGCAGCCCCACGTAACCGAGGCCGATGACGCCGACCACGGCGTCGCGGTTCTCGAACTTCTGGATCAGATCTTCCGGCGTAGCCACTCGGCTTACTTACAGGGGATGCGCGTGTCGGGCTAGCGTTTTGTCCCGACGGGTCGGCGCAAAGAAAAGGGGCCCCGCTTGCGCGGGGCCCCTTCGAGCTTGCTTTGGAGTCGAGCTGACTAGCGGCGTCGTCTCCACACCACCGCCGCCGGAATCAGCAGCAGCAGGAAGTTGGCCGCCGCGTCCGACGCCGTCGGCGCCGGCGCGATCGCACAGCTGTCGTCTTCGGTGCTGACGCGCACCGTCGGCGTGCTGGTCGCCGGGATCGGAGTCAGCGTCGGCTCCTCGGTCGGCGTATTCGTCGGCGTCGCGGTCGGCGGCGCGATGACGCCAACCTCACCGCCGTCGCAATCGATCGCGGACCCGTTGGCGGTGGCCGCCGGGCACTCGATGGCAACCGTGCCGGCGGCGACGCCCTCGGCAATCGCGACCGAGCACGAGTAGACCACTCCGACCGGAACGTCGCCGGTCTCGCCCAGGGTGGCCGAGACGGTGGTCCCGGGCACGCCCTCGAAGCTACCGTCGATGCCCTCGCTGGCGTCGCAGCTGGCAATCGTCAGTCCGGTTCCGGCGGCGAGATCGTTGGTCACCGAGTCGGCGGAAGTCGCGCCGCCGCTCAGCGTCACCTCGACGGCTACGGTGGTCCCGGCGAGGCCGGAGGCATCGCCGACGTCGAGCGAGTAGGCGCCGACGATCGGCTCGCACTCGTTGTCGACGCACATCTCATCCTGGCCGCAGTCGCTGTTCTCGCGACAGTCGACGCAAGTCTGATTGACGCAGACCCCGTCGGGACATTGCGAGTCCTCTTCGCATTCCGGCGGAATCGGCACGCAGATGCCGTCGTCGCTGCACTCCTCGCCGGAGTCGCACTCTTCGCTGTTGTCGCAGAACTGCGGGCGGCACATGCCTTCCGGATCACAGACCGCGCTCGGGTCGTCGCAGTCCTCGTCTTCGTCGCAGGGACGCGGCACGCAGGTACCGGTGTCGGTGGTGCCGCTGGTGGTCGCCGGCAGGACGACCAGGCAGTCCGACCCAGGCGGGCACATCGGGTTTTCGGGATCGCACGGCTGCGGCAGGCAGGTACCGTCCTGACAGGTCGTGCCGGTCGGACAATCACGGTCTTCGGTGCAAACCGGAACCGTCGCAGTCGCCGTCGGCGTGGGTTCTTCGGTCGGCGGAACCGTGGTCGGCGTAGGCGTCGCTCCGCCACCGACCGAGATCACCCCGTCGTCGCCGATCGAATCGATCTCCATGCCGAGCTGGTCGCCGATCAGGACGTTGGTGGCCTCGAGGGTGAACATCTCCCCCTCCATGGCGTCGCCGCTGATCCCGAAGTTGCAGACGACCAGGTCGCCGTTGCCCAGAGGCGGGATCGGGTCCGGCGCTCCGAGAACCGAGATTTCGACGTTGACGGTCCCCGGCGAGAGAATGCGCCCGCTCACCTGGTGAGTCGAGGAAATGCGGTCGTCGAGCACACAGTTGTCGGCCACGGGCTCGGTGAACGTCACGTCCCCGTCCGGATAGACGATGTCGATTCCGGCCGAAGCCGCGGCCCCTCCGTCGTCTCCACTCAAGTTGAGCGGAACTCCGACCGTGCTGCCGGCCTCACCTTCGGTGTCGACGATCGACAACGTTACCGATGGGCCGTTGCCCGCGAGCGCCAGTGACACGGGCAGCACCACCCCAATCGCCAGGGCGCCACCCACCAGCCACTTGTTCGTCAACCTCATAACTTTTCTCCTCCCGTGCTCGAGCCGCATTCGATCCTCCCCCGCAAGGGGCATGTAGAACGGAGGGGCAGCTAGAACTGCCCCGGACAGCCGTTGTTGATGTTGAGAATCGCCAAGGTGATGTCGTTGGCGCGAACCCGACCGTCGCCGTCCTGGTCGGCCGCCAAGCAAGTCGTGACATCGGCGATACCATTGATGATGTTGATCATCGCAGTGATCTCGTTGCTGCGAACACGTCCGTCGAGGTTACAGTCGCCGACACACTCGCAGCTGCGAACACCCGACATCTCGGAATCGTCGATGCAAGCCTGGCGATCGAGACAATCGCGGAAGGTCTCGCACTCGATGTCCGGCACGCACTGCATGTTGCGACAGACCAGACCCTGCGGGCAGTCGTCGTCGGTTTCGCACGGCGGCGGCGTGTCGACCAGGATCGACCCGTCGGCCACTACCGAGTTGAACGGCTGCGCGTTCGGATCGCCGACCTCGGTGTGGATCGGATCGCCCAGCAAGGGGATCGTCGTGCCCGGCACGGCGGCCGGATCGACCCGGAACTTGCAGCTGGCGAACTCGCCTTCCCCGAAACTGTCGAGCGGGAACGGCAAGGTCGTGTCGATCGCGGCGACGCGGATCCGGCGCACGCCGAGCGGCGGCGGCGGAACCTGCGGCAAGCGAATCGCCGTGTCGTCGAAGGTTCCTTGCAGCGCCGGCGCGAGCTCGCACTGCGGGAAGGTGGCGCCGCTGCCCTCGACCCGAACCTCGATGTCGACCTGACTGGTGTCGATCAAGATGTCGGTGTGCGCCGACGAAACCTCGTCGCCGCCCTCGAGGACCAACGGGATCGTAACCACCTCACCGGGCGCCGCACCGCGCTCGCCTTCCATGGCGGGGATGCTGCCGATGTTGATGGTCCGCGTCTCGGAAGTGCGTTGCGCGCCGAAGATCAAAGGCACGCCCTCGCCCGGGCAACCGAGGCCCAGGTTGAGCACCGCGAGCGTGATATCGCATCCGGTCACCTCGTCGTCTTCGTTGACGTCGGCGGTGATACAGTCCTCCTCGGTACAGGCGCCGCCGAGGATGCACATCATCGTGCTGATCTCGGACCCGAAAGCGAGTCCGTTCAAGTTGCAGTCGCCACCGCACTCGCAGAAACCATCGATGCAGGTCTCGCGCTCGCCACGGCAGTCGAGATCGACCGTCTCGTCCTCACAAGGACGCGGCGGCACGCACACCTGCGCGCGACAGCGGTCGCACTCTTCGATCGGCGTTCCTTCGTCGCACGGACAGTCGTCGTCGGTGAGACAGGTCGGCAACGGTGTGTTGGTCGGCGTCGGCGTCGACGGATCGGTACAGACGTCGTCGATACAAACCAGCCCCATCGGACAATCCTCGTTCTCGTCGCAGGGGATGGTCGGCGTCGGCGTCGGCGCGGGAATACAACCGCCATCGGGACCGCAGATCGTACCCGGGTCGCAGTCGCTGTTGTCGCTGCAGGCGACGGTCGGCGTCGGCGGCGGCGAAGTCGGCGTCGGCGTCGGCAGGATGCCCACAGGACCGATGAAGATTTCCTGGAAGCCGCCACTCGAGCTGCTGTCGAGGTTGGTCGCCGACGACGCGAAGGTGACGAAGTCGCCGTCCGGACAGATGCTCGGCGGCAAATCAGGCGAGCTGCCGTTCTGCGCGTCGCCCGTGTCGTTCTTGCTGATCAGGATCGTCGTGCCTTCCTCGAGGTCGCGCACGTAGATCTGCGACCGGCCGTTGGTCGAAACTCCGTCGGTCAGGTTGCTGGCGAACGAGCCGAAGGCAACCCGCGAGCCGTCGCGCGTGATGCTCGGCGGAATCGCGATGTCGTTCGCCTCCTGTCCGGTGTTGCTGATGTTGAGGCGCTCGGTGACGCCGGTCGTGCAGTCGTGCAGGAAGATGTCGGGATGACCGTTGAGGTCGCCCTCGACGAGATTGCTCGCCTCCGACTTGAACGCGACCAGCGTGCCGTCACTGTTCAGAGCCGGGTGAAAGCTCACGTCGTTGGCTTCCTCACCATCCGAGCTGACGCTGGCCCGGCAGGTAACCTGCCCGCCGCAGGCGACGTAGATGTCGTAGACTCCGTTGGTGTCCGCCCCCTCGCCCATCAGATTGGTGGCGCGCGAGGCGAAAGCGACACAGTTGCCGTCGCCGCTGATCGAAGGAGTAATACTCGGGCCGTCGGACTCGCCGCCGGCTCCCATGCTGACTCGGCTGACGACGCCGGCGCCGCGATCGTGCACGAAGATGTCGGCGGTCATGTTGTCGTCGCCGTCGACCAGGTTGGTCGCAACCGAGCTGAAGGCGACGCGCGAGCAATCGGCGCTGACACTCGAGTACGAGCTGCTGCCGTTCGCCGAAAAGCCGTCCGTGCCGACACTCATGAGCTCGTTGGTCGGCGGATCGGAGAGCACTCGGAGGACCACGTCGGTCCGATTGTTGGTGTCGTTGGGCACCAGATTGGTAGCGTCGGTGCTGAACGAGACACAGCTGCAGTTGTCGTCGATCGAGGGCCGGAACCGCTGCGCCATGCTGGGGCCATCGGCGCTGGCGCCATCGGGGGTTTCGCTGAGCCGCTCGACCCCGTTCGGCCCAACCAGATAGACGTCGGTGTAGCCGTTGCTGTCCCGCCCCTGCGGCAACAGGTTGGTGGCGTCGGTGTAGAAGGCCACGCACGCTCCGCCATTGCTGCATACCGGGCCGCTACTCGGAGCGTTGGGTTGAATACCCCCGACCGCTCCACTCTGCCCAAATGCCGGAACCGCTGCGGCAAAAACCAGCGCGGCTGCGGCCGCAAACCGAACGCCAATGCGAGATACTGCTCCTGATTGGCCCATCATCCGGTGCTACCTCCCAAGATCCGTCGCTACTCGGCCCGCCGCCGACCTCGGTCAGTCCCGCGGGCTCAGTGACTTCACACTCCGGCCGGGAAACCGCGCGGCGCAAGAA
Organism: bacterium; assembly: GCA_030430165.1. Taxonomy (GTDB): domain Bacteria; phylum Desulfobacterota; class Binatia; order HRBIN30; family CADEER01; genus CADEER01. The sequence continues at coordinate 39,100 of JAUIGL010000025.1, forward strand.
CCGCTCCCGGCATTCGAAGTCTAACTCCCATCCCAATCCATAACGCCAATCGGCGCCCCTCATTACAAGGGCAAAAAATCGAGGGAAACAGTACAACGCCCCACCCCAAAGTCAAGGATTTTTGGGATACGGGAATGCCCGGAGGCTTTCTGCCACAATGCCTCCGACAGAGCGCGGCGAGCTGCCAAAACGGCGTTATGCCGGCGCGGGTGGGTGGGTTATGGAGCTGATCGGAATTGAACCGACGACCTCCTGAATGCCATTCAGGCGCTCTCCCAACTGAGCTACAGCCCCGTGTTCCAAACCCAACGAATCGGATACCCGAATGATGCACCGGAATCAACTTGGATCTGGCGCCTCGCACATCACCTCCGCCACCACGGGCGGATCGAGACGCAACCAAACCGTGTTTATTTTTTTCCTTTACGGCTCCGATCGAGGCGCTGCCTGATCGCGGCCTCCGCTCCCCGCTCGGTCGGCTCGTAGTAGCGGGTGCCGCTGAGCCGCTCCGGCAGGTGGCCGTGGCCGACCCGCGCATCCGCCTGAGCATGGGCGTACTCGTACCCCTCGCCGTAGCCGAGATCCTTCATCAGGCGCGTCGGCGCGTTGCGCAGGTGGTTCGGCACCGGCAAGGCACCGTGACGGCGAACGTCCTCGGCAGCGGCCCCCATGGCGCTGTAGGCGGCGTTCGATTTGAGCGCCGACGCCAGGTAGACGGCCGCATGCGCCAGTGGAATGCGGCCCTCGGGCAATCCGACGAAGTCGAACGCATCGCGCGCGGCGACCGCCAGCGGCAGCGCCTGCGGGTCGGCATTGCCGATGTCCTCGGAGGCGAAGATCACCATCCGCCGGGCGATGAAGCGAGGGTCCTCGCCGGCCTCCAGCATGCGCATCAGCCAGTACACGGCGGCATCGGGATCGCTGCCGCGCATCGATTTTATGAACGCCGAGATGACGTTGTAATGCTCCTCGCCGCCCTTGTCGTAAAGTAGCGCGCGGCGCTGCGCCGCCTCCTCGACCTGCGACAGCTCGATGGTGCCGTCGCCGCTCAGCTGCGCCGCCGCCTCCAGCGTGTTCAGCGCAGAGCGAGCGTCACCGGCGGCGTGCGCCAACAAGAACTCGAGGGCATCGCTCGCCAGCGCGAGCCCTCGTTCGCCGAGGCCGCGCTCGCCGTCGTCGAGCGCGCGCTCGACCAGGGCCCGTAAATCCTCGGGCGAAAGCGCCTCGAGGACCACCACGGAGCAGCGCGACAGCAGCGGCGCGATGACCTCGAACGAGGGGTTCTCGGTGGTCGCGCCGATCAGCGTCACGGTGCCGTCCTCGACGTGCGGCAGCAACGCGTCCTGCTGCGACTTGTTGAAGCGATGGATCTCGTCGACGAACAACACCGGCCGCGGCCCGCCGCGGCCGCGCTCGGCACGCGCCCCGGCGACCGCCTGGCGCAGTTCCTTGACGCCGGACATCACCGCCGAAAAGTGGATGCAGCGCGCCTGCGAGGCCTGCGCCAGCAAGCGAGCCAGCGTCGTCTTGCCGGTCCCCGGCGGGCCCCACAGGATCAAGCTCTGCAGCGCGCCACCGCGCATCATTTCGCCGATCAGCTTCGACGGGCCGACCAGATGATGCTGGCCGACGTACTCGTCGAGATTGCGCGGACGCATCCGCTCGGCGAGCGGCGCGTCGCCGGCCACCTCGGGCGCGGCTTCGTCGGCGCCGCCAAACAAGCTTCCCTGTGTCATGCTGGCGCAGCGTACGGCTTGAGGGGTGTGGCGTACAAGGCGCCCCGACTATTCGCGCCGCCAACGCGGCCTGCTATGTTGCGCTCGTGCGCAAGGTGGGATTGGTCATCAAGCGCGATCGCGCGGAAGCTGCCGAGATCGGACGCCAACTGGTCGTCTGGCTGCGGCAGCGCTCGATTGCGGCGGTCGCCGAGCCGGACGCGGCGAACCAGCTCGGCTGCGACGCGGTCGAGCCCGGCGCAATCGGACGCGACTGCGAGCTGATCGTGGTTCTCGGCGGCGACGGGACGCTGCTCAGCGCCGCCCGTGCGCTGCAGGGGCGCGCCGTCCCGCTGCTCGGCGTCAATCTCGGAGCGCTCGGTTTTCTCACCGCGGTCACCACCGACGAGATCTACCCCCTGCTCGAAGCAGCGCTCGACGGCCGGGCCGAGATCGAGGAGCGCACCACGCTCGAGGTGCGCTTCGGCGACTCCGGCGACACGCGGCGCGTCCTCAACGACGTGGTCGCTTCGAAAGGCGGAGCGCTGGCTCGCATCGTCGACCTCGAGACCCGCGTCGACGGACACCTGGTCTGCATCTACAAGGCGGACGGCCTGATCGTCGCCACGCCGACCGGATCGACCGCCTACTCGCTTTCGGCCGGGGGGCCGATCGTCTTCCCTTCCCTCGACGTCATCGTCCTCTCGCCGATTTGCCCGCATACCCTCACCAACCGGCCGATGGTGCTCGACGGCTCGTCGGTGGTCGAGGTCGAGGTCCACTCCCCGGATGGATCGATCGACGTCACCCTCGACGGACAGGAGGGCATCTCACTGGCCGACGGCGAAAGCTTCACCGTCAGCAAGAGCGAGACCACGGTCCGGCTGGTCCAACTGTCGGGTCGCTCCCACTTCGAAGTCCTGCGCCGCAAGCTGCGCTGGGGACAGCGCTGAGCGAGATCGGGAATGCTGCGCGAGCTGCGCATCGCCAACGTCGCCATCATCGATGACCTGACGATTCGATTCGGCGCCGGGCTCAACGTCATCACCGGTGAAACCGGGGCCGGCAAGAGCATCCTGTTGCGCGCGCTCGCTCTGCTCTGCGGCGGCCGCGCGACTCCCGACCTGGTGCGCGGCGACACCGATACCGCGACCATCGAGGGAATCTTCGACGTCACTCTCGACGACGCCCTCGCCGACGATCTCGGCATCGACGCCGGCGACGACGAGCTGATCGTGCGCCGGCGCGTCGCGCGCACCGGTAAGGGACGGATTCACGTCAACGGCGGCGCCGCCACCGCCTCGATGCTGCGCCGCCTCAGCGAGAACCTGGTGCACATCTACGGACAGCACGAGCAGGCGCTGCTGCTGCGTCCGGCCAACCACCTCGACTACCTCGATCAGTTCGGCGGCCTGGGCGACGAGCGCGCCGCCATGGCGGCCGCCTACGCCGATCTGAGAAAGGCCCAGCGCCGCCTCGGAGAGGTCGAGGAGCGCGCCCGCTCGCTCGGCGAGCGCCGCGAGCTGCTCGAGTTCCAACGCAACGAGCTCGCCGCCGCCGCACTCGTCGAAGGCGAGGAGGCAGAGCTGCGCAGCGACCGCGAGCGCCTGCGCCACGCCGGCCGTATCCACGAGGTCTGCAGCGCCGGCGACAACCTCCTCTACGCCGCCAACGACGCGATGGTGACCCGACTGGCTCGCCTGGCTGCCGACCTCGAGGGTCTGAGCAGCGCCGTCGCCGCCCTGTCCTCCCCCGCCGAGCTGGTCGAGCAGGCTCGGCTGTTGCTCGAAGAAGCAGCGCTGCAGCTGCGCCAGATCGCGGGCGACGCGCGCGACGATCCGTCGCGGCTCGACGAGGTCGAGGATCGCCTGGCGCTGCTCAACCGCTTGGCGAAGAAGTACGCCGCGCCATCCGGCGAGCTGCCAGCGATTCTCGCCGAGGTCGAGCGCGAGCTCGAAGACCTCGAGAGCAACGCGCGCGACCGCGGCCAGGCGCGCGAAGCCCTCGAGGAAAGCCTGCGCAGCGCGGTCGTCTGCGCGACGACTCTCAGCAAACGGCGCAAGAAAGTGGGCGCCAACCTCGCCAAGGCGATGCGCGCCGAGCTGGCCAGCCTGGGGATGGAAGGCGGCGCTTTCGAAGTCGCGCGCGAGACCTCGGCCATGGCGGAGATCGACGACCTCACCGCGAGCGGTGCCGACCGCGTCGAATTCTTCCTCAGCGCGAACCGCGGCGAGGCGCCGCAAGCGCTGTCGCGCGTCGCCTCGGGCGGCGAGCTGTCGCGCATTCTGCTGGCGCTCAAGTCACTCACCGCGGGAAGCGTAGAAACCCCGATCCTCATTTTCGACGAGGTCGACGCCGGCATCGGCGGCAACGTCGCCGATGCCGTCGCCCGCAAGCTGCGCTTGCTCGCCGAGACGCACCAGGTTCTCTGCATCACCCACTTGCCGCAGATCGCCGCCCGCGCCGACCACCACTTCGCGGTGGAGAAGTCGGAACGCGGCGGACGAACGGTCAGCGAGACGCGGCCGCTGGGCGACGAGGAACGCGTCGCCGAGCTGTCGCGCATGCTTGGCGGCAGCTCCTCCGACGAAGCAGCTCGCTACGCGCGCGAGCTGCTGGCAATGGGCCGCTGAGCGCGGCAAAGCGCATCCGAGCGCCGCTCGCCGACGCTTGACTTGGCCTCAATTCCCGTACTATTGCCGCCAGCAATCGGTTCTTTGGGGGGGCCGCTCAACCCGCCGACAGGACGGCGGGGCGACGAACAAGGAGGAGGCGATGACGTTTCTCGGCAGGACCATTCTCGCGCTCTGCCTCCTGGCGGTGCCCGCACTCGCCGAAGAGGAGGAAGCGACTCCGGCCGATCACGTCACCGAGGCCGATCGCCTCTGGCAAAACTTCAACCGCGAAACCGCGGTCGTCGGATCGGGCACGCTGCGGCTCGCAGCACGGGTGTCGATCATCAACAAGGCGGTCGATGACGACGAGCCCGATCTCACCGGCTATCCGTTCATCGATCTGCTGCAGGAGATCGATATCGCCAACGGCAACGTCGGCGGCTGTCCGCCCGACGGCAACCAGCGACAGACCTGCGCCAAGGTCGAGTCGATCGAAGGCATTCGCTTCGACGTGATGGGCGCCTACGGCCTCGGCTCCAACGTCGAGGTCGGCTTCGACATGCCGTTCTTCTCCGAGTCTCTCAAGTTCGTCGGCGACGATGAGCCGACCTGGAACACCGAGGACGTCGGCGACCTCGTGCTCTACGGGAAGTTCCGCAAGTCGCTGTCGAACAGCGTCAGCATGGGCGCCGGGCTCGAGATGTCGGTCCCGACCGGACGCGAGAGCAAGCGCCTCGGTACCGGCGAGCTGGGATTCAACCCGTTCACCAACATCCGCTACACCCGCGGCCGGTTGGCGCTGGGCGGCCACATCGGCTTCTACATGTCCGACGGCGACGTCGCCGACGTGCTCAACTACAGCACCTTCGCCATCGCCCGCGCCAGCGAGAACCTCGCCTTCCGCATCGAGCTCAACGGCCGCTTCTTCCGCGACTTCGGCACCGACTTCAACGACGTCTCGCTGTGGCCCGGGTTCGACTTCCGCCTCGGCGACACCGTCGTCGTGCGGCCGCAGGGCAACGTCGGCCTCACCGGCGACGCCTGGGATTGGGGTCTCGGCGCGGCGATCGTCTGGACACCGCTCTAAGCGAAGCTTCGCTTCGCGGCCCAAAGCACTCGGCTACGCCGAGAGCGGCCAAAGCGCCGCTGCGCGGCGCGGCCAAAGGGCGGGCAGGTTCGAGTGGTCTACCTGCGGTCGGCGTAGGAGACTTCGGTTAGGCAGAGGCCGTGTGCGGGGGCGGTGGCGCCGGCGAGGTTGCGGTCGCGCGCCTCGATGAGCTCGGTGATCGACTGCGCGCTTCTGCGTCCGCGTCCGACTTCGACCAGGGTGCCGACGATGTTGCGCACCATGTGGCGCAGGAACGCGGTGGCGCTCACCCGGTAGACGAGCAGCGGGCCGTCCTCACGCGACAACGTGCTCGCGAAGATTCGCCGCACTGGATGCAAGGCATCGCATCCGGCGGCGCGAAACGAGGTGAAGTCGTGCTCGCCGACGAGGTGCGCGGCGGCGTCTTGCATCTCGTCGAGACGCAGCGGGGTGGCGACGTGCCAGGCGTAGCGCAACCAGAACGGCGACCGCACGCGGTCGTTCCAGATGCGGTACTCGTAGCTGCGACGACTCGCCGAGCGGCGCGGATCGAAGCTGTCGTCGACGATGTCGACGCGGCGCACCGCCAGGTCCTTGCCGACCAGGGCGTTGATCGCGCGCCGCACCGTGTCGCAGTCGGTTTCGCGCGGGGTGCGAAAACACACCACCTGCGCCGAGGCGTGAACCCCGGCATCGGTGCGGCCCGCCGCCTGGACGCGCACGGGTTCGCCGAGCAGGCTCGCCAACGCCGCCTCGAGCTCGCCCTGCACCGTGCGTTCGCCCGGCTGGATCTGCCACCCCGCAAACTCGCCACCGTCGTACTCGACGGACATGCGATAGTGCGTGGTAACCACTGGCCCGCTCTCAGCGCTCGGCCTGCAACCGGCGCGCGACACATTCGCCGATCTGCACGGCGTTGACCGCCGCACCTTTGCGCAAACCGTCGATCACCAGCCACATACCGATGCCGCAGGGCACCGTCGGGTCCTGGTGGACCCGGCCGACGTGTGTCGCCTCGCTGCCGACCGCGTCGCTCAGTGTCGGAAAGGCGCGGCCGTCGTCGCCTTCGTGCAGCTGCACACCGGGGGCCTCACGCAACAACGCGCGCGCCCCTTCGCCGTCGATCGGCTCGTCGGTCTCGACGTCGACCACCAGTCCCAGCCCGTAGAAGGTCGGCACCCGCACCACCCGCGCGCGTACCGGCAGATCCGGCAGATCGAGGATGCTGCGCACCTGGGCCTGGATCTGCCACTCCCGCTCACTCGAGCCGGAGGCCGACAGCTCCCCGACCTGAGGCAACAGGTTGAAGGCGATCCGCTGCGGCCACACCTTGTTCTCCGGCTCGCGGCCGCTGAGCAGATCCCCGGTCTGCCGGGCCAGCTCCTCGACGCCGCCGACCGCGCTCGACACGGGCTCCAGACAGGTCACGTGCACGCGGCGCAGGCGCGCCGCCTGCTCCAGCGGATTGAGCGCCACCGCCAGCGCCACCGCCGCCGGCAGCGGACTCGCCAACAAGCCTTCCTCGACGGCGTCGTCGGCCACCGCGGCGTTGACCTCGGGAACGATCAGAGGAACCTCGCCCTCGGCGAGCAGACCCTGCGCAAGGTCGATGACGATCGCACCCGCCGCCACTGCGTCCTCGGCCACCGCCCGCGTCTGCGCCGCAGAGCCGCAGCAGAAGACGATCTCCCGATGCCACCAGTCGGCCTCTTCGAGCGGCTCGATCGCCACGTCGTCCTCGTCTCCGTCGAGAATCAAGGCGCGGTCGTCGAGCAGCTTCCACTCGGCCACCGGGAAGGCGCGCTCGATCAGCACCTCGCGCAGATCGCGGCCGAGCTCGCTGGCCGCGCCGACGACGGCGACGACGAATCCTCGATCGGACATACCCGACTACAGCTTCTCGACCACGGCCGCTCCCATCTCGGCACAACCGACCTGGCGGGTGTCCGGCTGGTTGAGGTCGGCCGTGCGCAAACCGTCGTCCAATACCGCGTTCACCGCCGCCTCGACCGCGCTGGCGGCCTCTTCCCGCCCCAGCGAATGACGCAGCAGCATCGCCGCCGACATGATCGAGCCGAGCGGATTGGCCAGATCGCGGCCGGCGATGTCCGGCGCCGAACCGTGGATCGGCTCGTACAAGCCGGCGCGGTGCGCAAAGCTGTTCTCCGCCGAACCGAGCGACGCCGAAGGCAGCATACCGAGCGATCCGGTGAGCACCGAAGCTTCGTCGGTGAGGATGTCGCCGAACATGTTCTCGGTGACGACCACGTCGAAGTCGGCCGGCCGGCGCAGCAGGTGCATCGCCATGGCGTCGACCAGCACGTCCTCGACGGCGACGTCGGAGTAGTCGGCGGCAACCTCGCGCGTAACCTCGCGCCACAAGCGTGAGGTCGCCAGGATGTTGGCCTTGTCGACCTGGGTCACCCGCTTGCGCCGTCCGCGCGCAATCGAGAACGAGAGATCGACGACGCGGCGCACTTCGGTCTCGTCGTAGACCACGGTATCCACCGCTTCGCGGCCCGCCGCGCCCTGGCGTCGCTCGCTCGGCTGGCCGAAGTAAACGCCGCCGGTGAGCTCGCGCACGAAGAGAATATCGACCCCCTCGAGCACCTCGCGCTTGAGCGGTGCGGCGTCGACCACCCGGGGATGAATCTGGATCGGCCGCAAATTGGCGAATAGCTCGAGCTCGCGACGCAGCGCGAGAAGCGCCTGCTCCGGGCGCACCTTGCTCTGCGGGTCGTCCCACTTCGGGCCGCCGACCGCACCGAGCAGGACAGCATCGGCCTGGCGCGCCAGATCCAGACTCGCCTGCGGCAACGGCTCGCCGGTCGCGTCGATCGCCACCCCGCCGAGCACTGCCTCCTCGAATCGGAGCGGAAAGCCGAACCGCTCACCGCAACGCTCGAGCACGGCGCGCGCCTGCGCCGTCACTTCCGGTCCGATTCCGTCACCAGGAAAGACCGCTATCAAAGCCTCCGACATCGCAGTGTCCTCTCTACCCGTTCACCTCCGGCCAAGCGGCCCGAGCAAGGTGGCTGCATTCCGTTCGCGAAGTGTTGGAGCGGGCGGCGGTGAATGCTCCACCGCCGCCCGCCCCGGTCAGATCCCGCCGACTTCATCCGCCGCGCGACGCCGGCGGCGATCCTCGAGCTTGTTCAGCGCATTCACGTAGGCGAGCGCACTCGCCATGATGACGTCGGTGTGCACGCCCTGCCCGTTGACGCGAGTGCCGTCGTCGCTGAGCGAGCAAGCGGCCTCGCCCTGCGCTTCGGACTCCCCGGTGATCGCGTTCACCTGGTAGCGCTCCAGCTTCGGGCTCCTGCCGACGATCCGCGAGATCGCCTTGAAGCACGCGTCGACCATGCCGTCGCCGGTCTCGCTGTCGCTGCGCTCCTCGCCGTCGACGCGCAGGCGAACCGTCGCCTGCGGCGCGCCGCCGGCCTGGTGCACGACGCTCAGATCGACCAGCTCGTAGCGGTCGGGGGCGCGCACGTCCTCGGCGACCAGCGCGACGATGTCCTCGTCGTAGATGTTCTTCTTCTTGTCGGCGAGCGCCTTGAAGCGGGCGAACGCCTTGACGACGTCGACCTCGCTGAGATCGACGCCGAGATCCTTCAGACGCTCGACGAACGCATGCCGCCCCGAGTGCTTGCCGAGAACCAATCGATTGCTCTCCAGACCGACCGACTCGGGGCGCATGATCTCGTAGGTCGACTTGTCCTTGAGCACGCCGTCCTGGTGAATCCCGGCCTCGTGGGCGAACGCGTTGGCGCCGACCACCGGTTTGTTGATGGGAATGGCGATGCCGGTGATTTGCGACAACAGGCGACTCGACGGAAAGATCTGCTTCGTCTCGACGCCGACGGTGACGTCGGCAAACAGGTCCGCACGCGTCTTCAACGCCATCACCACTTCTTCGAGCGACGTGTTGCCGGCGCGTTCGCCGATCCCATTGACCGTGCACTCGATCTGGCGCGCGCCGTTGCGCACCGCCGCCAGCGAGTTGGCAACCGCCAGCCCGAGGTCGTTGTGACAGTGCGCGCTCCAGGTGACATCCTTGCCACCCGGCGTGTTCTCGACCAGGTAGCGGATCAGGTCGCCGAACTCGGTCGGCATCGCGTAGCCGGTGGTGTCGGGCACGTTGAGCGTCACCGCGCCGGCCTTGATGACCTCGCCGAAGACGTGGGTCAGGTACTCGCGGTCGCTGCGCGACGCGTCCTCGGCCGAGAACTCGATGTAGTCGACGTGCTGTTTGGCGAAGTCGACCGCCCAGCAGGCGGCCTCGACGACCTCTTCCCGAGTCATCATCAGCTTGCGCTGCAAGTGCAGGTCCGAGGTGGCGATGAAGATGTGGATGCCTGGATTCTTCGCCTTCTCGACGCTGCGGATCGCGCTCTCCATGTCCGAGCGCTTGGTCCGCGACAGGCTGAGCACGATCGGCTGGCTCACCGTCGCTGCAACCCGACTCACCGCCTCGGCGTCGCCCTCGGACGCAGCGGCGAACCCGGCCTCGATGACGTCGACTCCGAGCTTTTCGAGCTGGCGCGCCACCACGAGCTTCTCGTCCACGGTCATTGTCGCGCCCGGCGATTGCTCGCCGTCACGCAGCGTGGTGTCGAAGATCTTCACCTGCTCTGTCATCGTCAAATCCCCTCGATTTCCTCTCGCCCGTCACGCTCTGGGGATCGAGCGCGGGCAGTTTTCACCATAAGAAAAGGCCACGAGATTTCCACCCGTGGCCTGGATCGGTTCGTCCTTGGCGCCACAGGAGGTTCCCCAACCCGTGGCGCGCGACGTCAACTCGACGCGAGCGCAACCGGGCCAGGCTCGATAAGGAGAGCCAGGCCGAGAAGCAGTCCCGATGTCGACGAAAACGTCATGATTGCGAAACGCTAGAGGAGTCCTGCTGGGCTGTCAAGTCGCTCTTGCCGGCCGGCGGACCACCGACGCGGCTGAGAATCGATCGCACCGGACCGGACGCCGCATAGCTGACCGCGGCGACGAACAGGAAAAACTGAGGCTCGGCGAGGAAGACCATCAGCAAGAGGATCGCTGCCAGCAGCACCGAGAACGGCTGCCGGCTGCCGAGGTCGAGCTCCTTGAAGCTGAAGTAGCGAAAGCCGCTGACCATGAGCACCGCCGCGGCGTAGGTGAGAAGAAGCCAGCCGAAGCGCCGTCCCGGAGCACCGGCGAGCTCGGGGGAGGTTCCGAACACGTAGAGGTAGAGGAGCACCGACGTGGCGATCACCTCGGCGGCCGCTGGGATCGGCAGACCGACGAAGTTGCGCTTGCCGACGTCGTCGCGCTGCACGTTGAACCGGGCCAGGCGCAGCGCACCGCAGATCACGTACAGACCCGCCGCCGTCCAGCCGAGCGTGCCCCACGGCTCGAGCCCGAAGCGAAACATCAAGATCCCGGGCGCGACGCCGAACGCAACCAGGTCGGCCAGCGAGTCGTACTGAGAGCCGAACTCGGTTTCCGTCTTGGTGACGCGGGCGACCCGCCCGTCGAAGATGTCGAAGACGTTGGCGGCGATGATCGCCAGCGCGGAGACGAAGAAGTCTCCGCGCAGGCAGGCGACCAACGAGTAGATCCCACTCAACAGCCCGGCGGTGGTGAGCAGGTTCGGCAGGACATACACGCCGCGCCGCGCCTGCGACTTCGGTACCTCGCGAATCCGCTTCGGCTCGGTCGTCATCAGGCGCTCACCACCAACGCCGACCGGCGTGGCCGAGGCGCGGCCGTCGATCGACCGTCCGTGCTCGTCGTCGCCGGGCGTTTCATGGCGTCAGTTCTTGGAGCGGTCCACCAGCCGCCCGGAGCTCAGCCAGGGCATCATCGAACGCAGCTTCTGACCGACTGCCTCGATCGGGTGCTTCTCGGCTTCCTTGCGCAGCTCTCCGAAGTGCGGCGATCCCACCCGGTGCTCGGTCATCCACTCCTCGGCGAACTTGCCGGACTGGATCTCGCCGAGAATTTCCTTCATCGCCTTGCGCGCCTCCTCGCCGATCACCCGCTTGCCGCGCGTCATGTCGCCGTACTCGGCGGTGTTCGACACCGAGTAGCGCATGTTGGCGATGCCGCCCTCGTAAATCAGATCGACGATCAGCTTCACCTCGTGCAGGCACTCGAAGTAGGCCATCTCCGGGCTGTAGCCGGCGTCGACCAGGGTCTCGTAGCCGGCGCGGATGAGCTCGGTGATTCCACCGCACAACACCGACTGCTCGCCGAAGAGGTCGGTCTCCGTCTCTTCCTTGAAGGTCGTCTCGAGCACCGCCGCGCGCGTGCCGCCGATCCCCTTGGCGTAGGCCAGGGCGATGTCGCGCGAGTTGCCGCTCGGGTCCTGGTGGATCGCGATCAGGCAGGGCACGCCGCGTCCGGCCTCGTACTCGCTGCGCACCAGATGTCCGGGCCCCTTGGGGGCGACCATGAACACGTTGACGCCGGGATCGGGAACGATCTGCTCGAAGTGGATGTTGAAGCCGTGCGCGAAGGCCAGCGACTTGCCCGCCTTCATTCCGGGAGCGATGTCGCGGTTGTAGATCTCCGCGCCGAGCTCGTCGGGGACGAGAATCATGACGATGTCAGCCTGCTCGGCTGCCGCCGCGGGCTCCATCACCTTCAAGCCGGCGGCCTCCGCCTTCTTCCACGAGCTGCCGTCCTTGCGCAGACCGACGATGACGTTGACTCCGCTGTCGTTGAGATTGTTGGCGTGGGCGTGCCCCTGGCTGCCGTAGCCGATGACCGCAACCGTCTTGCCGTCCAGCAACGACAGGTCGGCGTCTTTGTCGTAGTAAACCTTCATGCAACCTTCTCCTTTTCGTCCCGGGCATTCTTGAGCAACTGCATGCCCCGGTGCATCGCGACCTTTCCGGTGCGTGCAATCTCCTGAATTCCGAGCGGCTTCAGGAGCTCCAAAATGGCTGAGATCTTGTCGTCCGTTCCGGTAACTTCGACGAGAAACGACTCCGGGCTGACGTCGATGATTCGACCGCGGAAGATGTCGATGATTTGCGAGAGCTCGACGCGATTGTCGCGATCGGCCTTGACCTTGATCAGCGCCAATTCGCGCTCGACGTGACTGGCATCGAGGAAATCGATGACCTTGATGACGTTGATGAGCTTGTTGAGCTGCTTGGTGACTTGCGCGAGCACCTGATCGTCGCCCCAGGTGACCAGGGTCAGCCGCGACACCTTGGGGTCCAGGGTCTCCGCCACGGTCAGGCTCTCGATGTTGAAGCCACGCCCGCTGAACAGGCCGGCGACCCGGGCGAGAACACCGAACTGGTTCTCGACGAGGACGGATATCGTGTGTCGCATCTACAAGCCTCGCCTTTGCAAATCGGGTCCCCGATCGAGCACGGCGCGCCCGCAGGGGCGCCGCGCCCGAGCCCGATGAGACTCTTAAGCGCTCGCCGCCCGATGGCGGGCGAGAATCTCCATGATGCGATCCTTACCGGCCAGCTTGACCTTCTGGATTCGCTTCTTCTCGAGATCCTCTTCCGGTGTCAGAACACCCTTGTGCTGGAGTCCTGCGAGTTGTCGTTCGAGATCGATGTGTTCGTCGTAGTACCGCTTCAACTCAGGATCCCGATCGACCAGGGACTGTATGAGCTCTTCGTCTTTCTTGTCCAATTCCTATACTCCCGAAACCAGCACGGCGAGACTTAGCCCAGCCCACTGGCGCTGTCAATTTTGCCCTTCCAACGAACGTTACCTCGCCGCGAGAAGCAACGGCGGGGGTCGATTTTTCTGGTAAATACCTGACTCGGCTGCGGAAAACTCCGTTCTACGAACCGTTCTCGGCAGCCCGGAGATTGACCTGGGCCTCGGGCGCGCGGCAGTAGCGCGGCGCCAGCACCGCCACCGGCTGGCCGCCCTCGGCAGCGTAGACCGCCTCGCCGAGCTCTGCGACCACAGAGCCGCTCGGGTGGTACTCGGCAAACGGCAGCAACTCGGCGCCGGCGAGATGGGCGCTCCACAACTCGCGATAGGCTTCCACCCCGTCGCCAATCAGCACCGCCTCGCGCGCATCGACCTCGCCCGCGAAAACCGCCGGCGCCACCGCGCGATCCTCGTCGAGGCGGGTGGCCGAGCCCGCCTGTGCACCGAACCGGGCGGCGTACACCTCGCCCTTGCGGGCATCGAGGACCGGGCAAATGGTCTTGCCGTCGGCACCCTCGCGCCGCGCCGCCACCTGCGCCAACGCCTCGAGCGTCGGCACGCCGACGACCTCGCAGCCGGCCGCAACCACCAGGCCCTTGGCGACCGACAAGCCGACCCTGAGGCCGGTGAAAGAGCCGGGGCCGATCGACACCGCGATCAGGTCGAGGTCGGCGGCGCTCCAGGCAGCCGCCGCCAGGACTTCTTCTACCAAGGGGAAGAACGCCGCACCGAGACTGCCGGCCGAATCGAGCGACCGCTCCACCTCGACCTTGCCGCTCTGCACCGCGGCCACGCTCGCGGTTCGAGTCGCGGTGTCGATCCCGAGGACGTTCAACCGGTATCAGCCCCAGCTGCCGAGGATTCTGCCGATGTCGTTGTAGAAGGCGAACGCCATCAGGGCGATCAGGATCACCAGACCGACCTGCTGCGCGACCTCGCGTTGGCGCAGATCCAGCGGCCGGCGCATGACGCCCTCGATCAGGAAAAACAGCAAGTGGCCGCCGTCCAGCACCGGGATGGGGAGCAGATTGAGGATGCCGAGGTTGATGCTGATGATCGCCATGAAGCGGATCAGCGGCTCCAAGCCGTCCTCCGCCTGTGACCCTGCCGCCTGGGCGATGAGCAGCGGACCGCCGATCTCCTCGGCGGGAATGTCCCCGAGGACCAGCTTGTATACGCTCGTCGCGATCACCGTGATCCAGAACGAAGTGCGCTGGAAACCGCCGGTAAGCGCGCCGACCAGGCCGACCGGCTCGCGCTTGTCGGCCACCTGAATGCCGATCGCGTAGTACTTGTCGCCGACGACCTCGCCGTAGATGTTCTTGGTATCGCGCTCTGCCGGCTCGACCGCGAGGGTCAGCGGCGCCTCGTCGCGCAGCACATCGACGCTGAGCTCGCGGCCCTCGCTGGCGCGAATCGCTTCGGAGAGCGCGGCCCACGAGCCGATCTCGACTCCGTCGACCGCGGTGATGACGTCGCCCGGCAAAAAGCCGGCAGCGGCGGCGGGCTGGTCCTTCTGGACGTAACCGATCTCCGCGACCTCGTTCTGCACCGGTTTGCCGTTCACCAGGTAGACCAGCGAGAAGGCGAGAAACGCGAACAGGAGATTGAAGACCGGACCGGCGAGAACGATGGCGCAGCGCTTCCACAGGGCTTGATGGGAGAACGAGATGGCTTCGTCGACCGGCTCGTCGCTGTCCGGGTCTTCGCCGACCATCTTGACGAAGCCGCCGAGCGGGATTGCGCTGACTACGTACTCGGTACCGTCGACGGTGCGGCCGAACAGCTTGGGGCCGAAGCCGACGGAGAACTTGAGAATCCCGACGCCGGACTTCTTGGCGACGATGAAATGGCCGAACTCGTGAACGACGATGAGAATGCCGAGTACGGCAATCGCTGCGAGAATTCCTGTCATGGTTCGCGGGCGCGCTCGTTCAGAACGCTGCCCGATAATAGTACAGGATCGCTACCGGGAAAAGCAGACTATCGATTCGATCGAGAACGCCGCCGTGCCCGGGGAAGATCCAACCCGACTCTTTCGCCGAGAACGCGCGTTTCATCGCCGACTCGCAGAGGTCGCCGAGCTGGCCGACGGCGGCGAGGACGACCCCGAGAACCACCATCGAGAGCCATTTTTCGGCTGGAAACAGTACGACTTTGGCCGCCAACGACAGCAGCACCGACGCCGCGATCGCGCCCAGCGCACCTTCCACCGTCTTCGCCGGGCTGACCCGCGGCAACAGCTTGTGACGCCCCAGGCTGCGACCGGCGAAGTAGGCCCCGGTATCGCTCGCCATGCCATTCGCCACCAGAAAGGCCACCCACAGAGGTCCGTCGTCGAGGTGGTGCAGCCACACGAAATGAGCGAGCACCCCGACGTAGAGCACTCCGAGCATGGCCACCGCCGCATCGACGACGCCGTCGCGGAGATCGATGGGGCGCAGCACCACCGCCGCCAGCACCGCGGCGAGTGCCACGGTGAGCCCGGCGACGCCGAGCGGCGCCGGGGCGGCGGGTGCGACCGCCGATCCCAGGACTACGAAGCCGGCGATCACGCCGATCCAGCGTTCGGTTTCCTTCTCGGGGAACGCCATCCCCATGTACTCGACCAGAGCGATCGTCCCCAGGGCGAGGATCAGCAGACTGAGCGCGTACGGCGGCGCGAGGAAGATGATCGCCAGCAGGATCGGGATGGCGACCGCTGCCGTCGCCAAGCGCGCAGCCAACACCTCTCAGCCCCCCGCCGCCGCGCCAACCATCCCGGGGCGCGGCGCTGCCGACGCCGGGTCGCTGGCGTCCCGCATCACTGGGCTGCCGACCGCGGAGCTTCTTCGGCGACTCGGCCGAACCGGCGATCGCGCTGCTGGTAGTGCGCCAGCGCCTCGACGTACTGCGCCTCGCGAAAGTCGGGCCACAGAGCGTCGGTCACGTAGATCTCGGTATAGGCCAGCTGCCAGAGATAGAAGTTCGAGATTCGCATCTCGCCGCTGGTTCGAATCAGCAGATCGGGGTCCGGCATCGAAGCCGTGCCCAACGACCTCGACACCGCGGCCTCGTCGATGTCCTGCGGGCGCAGCCGCCCCGCCTCGACCTCGGCGCCGAGCGCGCGCGCCGCGTTGACGATGTCCTCGCGCCCGCCGTAGCTGACACAGAGACCGACCGTCAGGCGCTGGTTGTCGCGGGTACGCTCGATCGCGCTGTCGAGCTCGTCGCGCACCGAAGGCGGCAGCTTGCTCACGTCGCCAATCGCCAGCACGCGCACTTCGTTGTGCATCATGCGCTCGATCTCGGTGCGCAGGTAGCGCCGCAGCAAGCTCATCAGCGCGTTCACCTCGCGCCGCGGGCGCTGCCAGTTCTCGGTCGAGAAGGCGAACAAGCTGAGATACGGAATGCCCAGCTTGCGCGTCGCTTCGACGATCGCGCGCACCGAGTCCTTGCCGCGCTTGTGTCCTTCGACGCGCGACATCGAACGGCGCTGCGCCCACCTGCCGTTGCCGTCCATGATGATCGCGACGTGCTGCGGCAGGCGCGCCATATCGAGGACACTGGTATCGAAGTCGGCCACCCCGATCAGACCTCCATGATCTCTTCTTCTTTGGCCTTCAGCACCTCATCGAGCTTCTCGATGAACTGGTTGGTCAACTCCTGGGTCTTTTCCTGTCCCTTGCGGTGGTCGTCCTCGGTGATGTCCTTGTCCTTCTCCATCACCTTCAGCATGTCGTTGGCATCGCGCCTGTGGTTGCGCGCCGACACGCGGTAGTCCTCGGCCACCTTGCGAACGTGCTTGACCAGCTCCTTGCGGCGATCCTCGGTGAGCTCGGGAATCGGCACGCGGATCAGCTTGCCGTCGTTGGACGGGGTCAGCCCCAGATCCGACTGCATGATCGCCTTCTCGATGTCGGCAATCACGTTGCGATCGAAGGGCTGCACGACCAGCAGCCGCGGCTCCGGCGCGGAAACCGTCGCCAGCTGGTTCAGCGGCGTCTGCGCCCCGTAGTACTCGACCGTAATCCCCTCGAGGAGCGCGGTCGACGCGCGTCCGGTCCGAGTCTTGGCCAGCTCGCGACGCAGTGCGACCACCGTCTCCTCCATCTCGCTGCGGAGGTTCTTGATGACGTCCTCAACCATGGCTGAGCTTTTATCGCGTCTGCCCAGCGAGGTCCAAGGCCGTGCCCGAGGTGCAGTCGGGGCTGGGAAAACCGCCCCGCGCGCCGCGCCGGTCAGTGGATCAGGGTGCCGACTTCCTCGCCGCAGGCGACGCGGCGGATATTCCCCGAGACCAGCAGATTGAACACCTTGATCGGCAGGGCGTTCTCCATACACAGGGTCACCGCGGTGGCGTCCATCACTTTGAGCTCTTTGGCGATGAAGTCCGAGTACGAGAGGGTATCGAAACGCACCGCGTCGGCATTGATCTTGGGGTCGGAATCGTAGACGCCGTCGACTCGAGTCGCTTTGAGGATCACCTCGGCGCCGATCTCGGCGGCGCGCAGCGCCGCCGCGGTATCGGTGCTGAAGTAAGGATTCCCCGTGCCGGCGGCGAAGATGACGATGCGGCCCTTCTCGAGGTGACGCATGGCACGGCGCCGGATATACGGCTCGGCGATCTCGCGGATCTCGAGGGCGGACATCACCCTGGTCTGCACGCCGTTCTTCTCGAGCGCGTTCTGCATGGCGAGCGCGTTGATCACGGTCGCCAGCATTCCCATGTAGTCGCCGGTCGCCCGCTCGACGCCCTCGGTCGCGGCGCGCACCCCGCGGTAGATGTTGCCACCGCCGATCACCAGGGCGATCTCGAGGCCGAGCGCGTGCACCTGCTCGATCTCCGCCGCCACCGCCTGGATGGTCGCCGGCTCGATTCCGTAGTTCGCGTCTCCCATCAGCGCCTCACCGCTCAACTTGAGCATGATGCGCCGATACCGCGAGGCATCGGACGATTGCGATCGAGCCATTCCGTCCGCGCCTCGCGTCGACATCGATGGATCAGGCCTCGCCGGACTCGTCGCCGAGCTGGAAGCGCGCGAAACGGCGCACCACCAAGTTCTCGCCCATCTTGGAGATCGCGTCGGTCACCAGGTCACCGACCTTCTTGTCCGGATCTTTGATGTAGGGCTGCTCGAGCAGGCAGATCTCGGAGTAGAACTTCTCGATCTTGCCGTTGACGATCTTGTCGAGGACCTGCTCCGGCTTGCCGGACTCGGCCGCCTGGGTTTTGAAGATGCCGCGCTCTTGCTCGACGACCTCGGCCGGCACTTCCTCGCGCTTGAGGTAGCGCGGGTTGGCCGCCGCGACTTGCATCGCCAGCTCCTTCACCAGATCGGTGAAGTCGTCGGTGCGAGCGACGAAGTCGGTCTCGCAGTTGACCTCGACCAGCACTCCGATCTTGCCGCCGGCGTGGATGTACGAGGCGACCTGCCCTTCCGCCGCCGAACGGCCGGCCCGCTTCGCAGCTGCCGCCAGGCCCTTCTCGCGCAGAAAAACCGTCGCTTTCTCGATGTCGCCGCCGACCTCGGACAGCGCCTTCTTGCAGTCCATCATGCCGGCACCGGTCCGCTCCCGCAGATCGCGCACCAGTCCCGCAGTAATCTGACTCACGCCGCACCCCCGTCCGTCGGTTCCGGTGCCGGTTCCGCCACCGCCGCCGGCTCGGCGGGAGCCTCCTCGGCGGGCTGGTTCGCCGCCGTCGACGACGCCGGCGCCATCGGCGCCTCGCTGCCGGGAACCGCGATTCCGGTCTGATCCGGAGCCGCCTCCGCCTCCTCGGCCTTGGTCCGCTCGTCGTAACTGGCGCGGCCCTCGTTCACCGCATCGGCCATCGCCTGGCAGAACAACCGGATCGCGCGGATCGCGTCGTCGTTCCCCGGAATGCGATAGTCGACCGGGTCGGGGTTGCAGTTACTGTCGACCACGGCAACCACAGGAACGCCCAGCTTGTTGGCCTCCTTGACCGCGATCTCTTCCTTGATGGTATCGATCACGAACAGTGCGTCGGGGACCCGCCGCATCGTCTTGATACCGCCCAGGGTGTGGATCAAGCGGTCGCGCTCGCGGCTCATTTCGAGCAGCTCGCGCTTCTTCAGAGCCTCGGTAATCGTCGGATCGTCGAGCATCTCCTCGAGCTTCTTGAGGCGCTCGACGCTCTGCTTGACGGTCTGGAAGTTGGTCAGGGTGCCGCCCAGCCAGCGATTGCTGACGTAGTACATGCCGCAGCGCTCGGCCTCGTCGCGGACCGCGTCCTGGGCCTGCTTCTTGGTTCCCACCATCAGCAGCGAACCGCCCCGCGCCGCCAGATCGCGAACGAAATCGCACGCATCCTTCAGCATCGTCACCGTCTGCTGGAGATCGATGATGTAGATACCGTTGCGTGCGCCGAAGATGTACGGCTTCATCTTCGGATTCCAGCGACTCGTCTGGTGGCCGAAATGGACGCCGGCCTCCAGGAGCTGCTTCATGGTCACTTCAGCCATTCAATTGCTCCTAAGCGATTTCAAGTTGATCCGCTTCCGTATCAGAATCGAGCCGCGACCCCAACCCCCCGGGGGCTTGGAAAAGCGGGGAAAACAAAAGGAGTCTCGCTACGCTCGGTCATCCGAGGGACCCTCACCCGGCCTGCGGCCGGCCTCTCCCACAGGGAGAGGCGTCGGAACTCCCTTCTCCCCGTGGGAGAAGGACAGGATGAGGGTCCCTCAGCTAAGGGCGAAGCCCCACTTCTTCCGCGTCGAGAGCGCCCCGCCCCCGGCCTAGCTGTTCATCATATCGAGGAAAGCGCTGTTGTCGGGCGTGTCCTTCATTTTGTCCATGACGAACTCGGCGGCCTCGACCGGGTTCAGCTGGGCCAGCAGCTTGCGCAGGATCCAGATCCGCTTGATCGCCGATTCGCCGAGCAGCAGCTCCTCCTTGCGGGTGCCGCTGCGGGTGATGTCGACGGCCGGGAAGGTCCGCTTGTCGACCAGGCGGCGGTCGAGATGGACCTCCATGTTGCCGGTCGCCTTGAACTCCTCGAAGATCACCTCGTCCATCCGGCTGCCGGTATCGACCAGCGCCGTCCCGAGGATCGTCAGGCTGCCCCCATCTTCTATGTTGCGCGCCGCGCCGAGGAACTTCTTCGGCTTGTGCAGGGCGTTCGAGTCGAGCCCACCCGACAGGATCTTGCCCGAGGGCGGAACCACGGTGTTGTAGGCGCGCGCGAGGCGCGTGATGCTGTCGAGCAGGATGACCACGTCGCGGCCGTGCTCGACCAGGCGCTTGGCCTTCTCGATGACGATCTCGGCCACCTGGACGTGCCGCGTCGGCGGCTCGTCGAAGGTCGAGGAGATCACCTCGCCGTCGACCGAGCGCTCCATGTCGGTCACTTCCTCTGGGCGCTCGTCGATGAGCAGGACGATGAGGATCGCTTCCGGGTGGTTGCGCGAGATGCCGTGCGCGATGCTCTGCAGCATCGTCGTCTTGCCGGTGCGCGGCGGCGCCACGATCAGGCCGCGCGTCCCCTTGCCGATCGGGGTGAACAGATCGAGGATCCGGGTCGTCGGGTCGCCGTCGTGCTCGAGCACCAGCTGCTCGTCCGGATACAGCGGCGTCAGGTTGTCGAAGAGGATCTTGTCCTTCGCCCGCGCCGCCTCGTCGTAATTGATCTCGCCGACCTTGAGCAGCGCGAAGTAGCGCTCGCCGTCCTTGGGCGGACGAATCTGCCCCGAGACGACGTCCCCGGTGCGCAGATTGAAGCGGCGCACCTGACTCGGCGACACGTAGATGTCGTCCGGTCCGGGCAGGTAGTTCGAATCCGGCGCACGCAGGAAACCGAAGCCGTCCGACAGGGTCTCGATCACCCCCTCGCCGACGATGGCGCCGCGCTTCTCCGCCTGAGCGCCGAGGATGGCGAAGATCAGCTCCTGCTTGCGCATCCCCGCCGCCCCCTCGACCGCGAAATCGCGCGCCAGCTGGGCGAGCTCGCCGATCTTCTTGCTCTTGAGCGAGCGCAGGTCGAGCGCTTCACCGCCGGCCTCGGCCGCAGTCTCCCGCGCGCCCGGCGAGTCGGAATTCGCCCCGCGCTTGGCGGCGGCGTCGGCCGACTTAGCGGTCGACGACTTGCGCGCCTTGGCGGCCGTCTGTTCGGCCATGATCAGTCCTCTCCACGAAAAGCCTCGCGGGGCTGGTGCTGGAATTTCTCGAGTTGGATGGGGTGTCTGGAAAGAATCGTGAGAGTGGCGCCGCAGAGCGCGCCGCCAGAGAAGGCGCGGACGCTACTCAGGCGCTGGCACCATGTCAACCTTCAGCGGCAGCCCGCAGCGACTCGACCGCGGCGACGAAGTCGGCGGGGAGCGGCGCTTTCAGGTCGAGACCGACCCCGCTCACCGGATGGCTCAACCGCAAGCGCTCGGCGTGCAGCGCCTGACGCTCGATCACCGGCATCGCCAGGCGGCGTCCCTTGGCGTACACCGGGTCGGCTACGATCGGGTGGCCGATCGATGCGAGGTGAACGCGAATCTGGTGGGTACGGCCGGTATGCGGGAAAACACGTACCATCGCCGCGCCGCGGTAGCGCTCGACGACCTCGAAGCGAGTCTGCGAGCTGCGACCGCCACGGCGAATCGCCATCTTCTTGCGTTCGACCGGGTGGCGGCCGATCGGCGCATCGATCTCGCCGGCATCGTCGCTCGGCGCACCGTGGATGATCGCCCGGTAGCGCTTGCGCACTTCGCGGCGGCGAAACGCGCCCTCCAGCGCGGCGTGGGTTTCCAGGTCTTTCGCCACCAGAATGACGCCGGAGGTATCCTTGTCGAGCCGGTGCACGATGCCGCAGCGCATCGGGTCGAGATCGCGGCGCTTCCCCTGCCATCGGTGTAGTAGCGCGTTGACCAGGGTGCCGCTCCAATGACCGGGAGCGGGGTGCACCACCAGCCCCGCCGGCTTGTCGATTGCGATCAGGTAGTCGTCTTCGAAGAGCACGCCGATGTCGATCGCCTCGGCGCGCAGCTCGTGTGACTCCGGGGGCGGCTGCTCGGCATCGATCTCCTGTCCGACTCGCAGCGCGGCGCCGGCTTTGGCCGGTTTGCCGTCGACCCGAACCAGGCCGTCGGCGATCAGCTTGCGGATCTGCGATCGCGTGCCGAGCTCGCCGGTGGCGACGAGAAAGTGGTCGAGGCGACGCTGCGCCTCCTCTTCGCCGACGACCCAGTGGTGGCGGCGCGTTTCCTCACTGCTCTTCGGCATGAACCGCGCGCGCCGCATCGATGTCGCGACGGATTTGCGCAACCAGCTCGTCGACCCCGTCGAACTTGCGCTCGCCGCGCAAGCGGCGCACGAAGCCAACCGAGATTCGCTTGCCGTAGAGGTCGCCCTCGAAATCGAAGATGTGGGTCTCGAGCGAGCGCTCGTCGTTGCCGAAGGTCGGGTTGCGGCCGAGGTTGGCGACCCCGACGCCGCTGCAGTCGCCGCCGACACGCACCGCGTACACTCCGTCGGGCGGCAGCACCATGCCGCGAACGCGCAAGTTCGCCGTCGGCACTCCGATCGACGCGCCGCGGTGGAAGCCGTGCACCACCTCGCCTTCGATTGCGTAGGGCGCGCCGCAAAGGTCCCGCGCAGTCGCCAGATCGCCGGCTTCCACGGCTTCTTTCAACGCCTGCGATGCCATCGTTCGGGCTCGAGCCTACACCGCGGCGAGAGTGCGCCCAAACCCCCGCCGCCGCGCCGGATCAGCTCTTGAGCTGTTCGAGCTGCTCGCGGCCGATCGCCGCCTCTTCGCTGTCGGGGTGATCGCTGATCAGCTTCTGCAGAATCAGACGCGCGTCGATCGGGTCTCCCGAGTTGGCGAACGCAGTGGCCAGCGACAGCAACGCGCCGGGGATCTGGTCTCCCTGCGGATGCTTGAGCAGCACTTCGTTGAGCTCGATGATGGCGCGGTTGTAGTCGCCGCGGCTGTAGTAGGCCTCGCCGAGCCAGAACTGCGCGTTGTCCGCCAGGTCGGACTTTGGATTCTTGTTGACGAAGCCGCGCAGGATCTGGATCGCCTGCTCGGTCTGCCCTTCGCGGTAGAGCTGCAGGCCGCGTTGGTACTCCGGGTCGAGGTCTCCGGCGGCGATGCTCTGCGACTCGCGCGCCCACGCCAGCTCGGCGGCGCGGGTCCGCGGCACGCCGCTCTGCAAACCGCCGCCGCCCACCGCACCGGTCGCCATGCCGCCGTGCGCCTGCGCCGTCGCCAGCGTCTTCAGGGTCGCCTCGAGCGACGCCACCCGGTCGTCCAACGACTCGATCGTCGCCTGGGTCTGGCGCAGAGTCTCTTCGTCGCCGGTCGCGCTGACCTGCCGTTTGAGCGAGTCGAGATTCACCTGAATGTCGGCGAGGTGCGCCCGCATGGTGCGCTGCTCCTTGCGCACGCGCTCGAAGTCGGCGCGCGAAACGCAGCCCGAGACCACGAGCGAGGCGGCAGTCGCCGACAGGGCCAAAAAGCCGAGCTTGGTGAATCGTCTCGTCATCGGTTTCCTCGCTTTCACTTTTCGAACACGACGAAGTGGCCGCGCCGATTTCGCTGCCGGCACTCGGGAGTGAAATCCCGACAGACCGGCAGCTCTTCGCCGTAACTGATGGTCGTGATCCGGCTGGGCGAGACGCCGAGCGCAATCAGATAGTTGCGCGCCGCCGCCGCCCGGCGGGCACCCAGTGCCAGGTTGTACTCGATGGTGCCGCGATCGTCACAGTGCCCTTCGATCTCGACCCGCGCGTCCGGATGGCTTTCCAGCCACTCGCGATTGCGCTGCAGCGTCGTTCGCGCGTGCGACCCGAGCTCTTCCGAGTCGTAGCCGAAGTAGATATCCGCCAGCGGCCCCTGCGAGCCCGGCAAGCCCAACGTGCCCGCCTGTTGCTCGGCGAGACTGCCGCGTCCGCCGAGCTGTTGCTCGTCGAGCCCCGTCCCGTCATCGAGTGCATCCTTGTCAGAAGCACCACAGCCGATCAGCAGCACGCATGCGAGGCTGATCGATACACATCCGCCGACCCAACGCATCACCATGGGGGTCCTCCGTTCGATCCGAACCCGTCAGTCGACCCACGTCGACCAAGAGGGACTCGTATCACTGCCTTTTCCCTGCGTCAATTGAACTTGGTGGATCCCGGCGACGTCCGAGAGGTACAAATGAGTCCGGCCGCGTCGGGTAGAGCTGAACAGCAAGTAGCGACCGTCCGGGGACCACACCGGGTCCTCGTTGCTGCCCTCGGTCGTCACCTGGTGCACGCCGGAGCCGTCGCGGTTGACGACGAACACCTGGAACCCGCCGCGGCTACGCGAGGCGTAGGCGATGCGCTTGCCGTCGGGCGACCACGCCGGCGAGGTGCTGTACTTGCCGTTGCGCGAGACTCGGCGCACGTTGCGGCCGTCGCGCCCCATCACGTAGATCTGCGGGCTGCCCGAGCGGTCCGAACAGAAGGCGATCGAACGGCCATCGGGCGACCAGGCCGGCGACACGTCGATCGCCCAGTGGTCGGTGACCCGGTATTGAATCGAACCGTCCGGCTTGAGAATGCCGATCTCCGAGTTGCCGTCGAACTCGATCGTCGTCACCAGCGATTCGCCGTCGGGCGAGAAGCCGCCGCCGAGATTGAGTCCGGGCAGCGACGACAACGCGCTCCACTGCCCGCCGGGGTAGCTCAGCGAATAGAGATTGGGGTCGCCGTCGCGGTACGAGGTCAGCGTGATCAGATCGCCGCGCGGGCCCCAGCTGGGAGCCAGGTTGAGGGTGCTGGACTGGGTCAGCCGGGTCAGCTCGGTCCCGTTGGCCCGCATGACGTAGAGCTCCTTGAAGCGCCCGTCGCGCGTCGACAAGAACGCGATGCGGGAGTCGAAGGGGCCGCGCTCGCCGGTGACGGTGGCGAGAATCTCGTCGGCAAAGCGGTCGGCAATGCGCGGCAGGTCCTCGAGCGTGCCGCGGTAGCGCCGCCCGCACAGCTGGGATCGACGCGCCACGTCGAACAGCCGCGCCTCGACCACCACCTGGTCGCCGGTGACCGTCAGTGTCCCGTTGACCAGAGCGTGCGCGCCGAGCACCGACCAGTTGGCGAACTGAATCGTGTGCTCCTCGACGCCCGAGGTCTGCGCCGACTCGATGTAGGTTTGCCGCGGAATCACGCGAAACAACCCCGACAGCTGGAGGTCACGCACCAGTACGTCGGCGAACTGCTCGCCGCGAACCGCGGGCGCTCCCGAGACCTTCAGCGATGAAACCGCGACCGGATACTGCGTCTCGCCGGGGCCGATAATCGTCGAGCGGACCTGTGCCGCCGCCGCGTTGCAAAACAATCCGACGAGCAGAGCAGCAATTACCAACGCATGTCGGAGATTATTTCCTCGCCTCATCCCGCCTCCTAGCAGCCCACAGCGAATTTCCAACTGGTACCCGCTGAAATCGTCCCGGTTGGGCCAGCCTCAGCAAACCCCAACCGGGTATTGGACGCAATTCGAATCCGTTTGTTCGACGCTCAGCGCAGGCGATCGCGCGCCCGGAACGTCATCTCGACGTCGGCAAACTCTCTGCGGTAGCGCGGCGGGACCATTCCCAGCGGGCTCGCCGACTGCACCGCCCGCTCGGCCGACCGGTCGTAGACGCGGTCGCCGCTCGATCGAGTCGTGCGCACCGCCCCGACCTCACCGCTCGCCGTCACCGAAAAGCGGACCACCGAGACGAGGTCGTCGTCGTTTCCCGCCCAAACCCACTCGCGCCGGATCTTGGTCTCCATGCGCCGCTTGTAGAGAACGTACTCGGCGCCGAGGACGACGCCGCCGCCCGGCGTGTCGCCGGGGCCGGTCGACAACGGCCCCTCGAGCCCGGCGCCGCCGCCGTCCAATCTCTGCTGGCGCCGCCGCACTGCGGCGGCGATCTGCTCGTCGGTCGCGTTCGCCTGCGAGCGGCGGCGCACCGCCTCGGCAATCTGTCGATCGCGCTCTCCGCGCGGGTCCGGGGTCGGTTTCTTCGGTTTGGCAACCACCGTCGGCTTCGCGGTCGGCTTGCTCTTCACCAGCTTGGTCGGCTTCGGCTCGACGACCTTCTTCGCAGCTCGTTCGACCGGCTGCGGCGCCTCCTCGACTATTTCCTCGACCGGCTCCGGCTCGACCACCTCGGCGACCGCCTCCTCTACCGGCTCCGGCTCGACGACCTCTTCGACCACCGCCTCCACCGGCTCCGGCTCGACGACTTCTTCGACCACTTCCTCTACCAGCTCCGGCTCGGGCGCTTCTTCAACGACCTCCTCGACCGGCTCCGGCTCGGCCACCTCCTCGACCGGCTCGGGCTCGGGCGCTTCCTCGGCGACCTCCTCCACCGGCTCCGGCTCGGGCGCTTCCTCGACGACCTCCTCCACCGGCTCCGGCTCCGCGACCTCTTCGACCACCTCTTCGATCGGCTCGGGCTCGACGACCTCTTCGATCGCCTCCTGTACCGGCTCCGGCTCGGAGTCGCCGAGATCGGGCTCGGGCAACGCCGCCAGCTCGACCTCGTCCGGCGCGTCGTCCGCAGCCTCCGGTCCAGCCTCGGCGAACGGGTCGAGGCCGTCGCCGAGCGGACCGCTGTCGCCGGCGATCGCGCCGGGCGCGACCAGCTCTACCGTATAGGACTCGATCGCGGGTCCGGGCGTGAGAAAGTGCGGATTCGGGGCCGCGATGATCGCCAGCACGAGGACCACATGGGCGGCGATCGACAGGAAGACCGTCCACACCATGCCGCCGTCGATGGCGCGGCGGCGCTGTTGGTTCATCCTGCCCCCGCCGGACTCGTCACCATCCCGAGATTTCGGATCCCGGCTTCGCGCACCGCGGCCATCACCGCTACCACCGCACCGTAGCGAACCTCGGTATCGGCGCGCAGGAAGACCTGACGGTCCGGTCGCTCGCCGACGATCGCCACCAGCTGCTCGCGCAGCTCGGGGGGTGTCATCTTGGTGTCGTTGAGGAAGACTTCGCCAGCCTCGGTCACGGTGACTACCAGCTGGGTCTCGTCGCCGGTGAAGGCCGCGCCCTTGGCCTGCGGCAGGTCGACCGACACGCCCTGGTGGAGGATCGGCGCGGTCACCATGAAGATGACCAGCAGCACCAGCATGACGTCGACCAACGGCGTCACGTTGATCTGAGAGAGCGACTCTTCCCTACCCGATTGGAATGCCATGGTTCGGCTCCCGCCTCACTTGAGGAAGTGACGTTCGGCGATGTTGAGGAATTCGAACGCGAAGTTCTCCATCTCCGCGGCGAGCACCCGGATCTGGCGCGTGAAATAGTTGTAGGCGATCACCGCCGGGATCGCCGCGAACAAACCGGTGGCGGTCGCAATCAGCGCCTCGGCGATGCCCGGCGCCACCGCCTGGATCGACGACGTCTGCGTCGTGCTCAGGCCGAGGAACGCGTTCATGATTCCCCAGACGGTGCCGAACAGGCCGATGAACGGGGTGGCGCTCGCCGTCGTCGCCAGGAAGGTCAGCGCGCGCTCGAGATCGGTCAGCTCTTGCGTCGTCGCGCGGCGCATCGCCCGTTCGACGTTGGCCACGCCACCGAGGTCGGTGGTCATCGGGCCGTCCTCGCCGCGCGCGTTGCGCGCCCGGGTCAGCCGCACCAACTCCTGGTAGCCGGCGCGGAACACCTGGGCCACCGGGCTCGCCTTGAGATCCTGACTGCGCTCGTGCACCGAGCTCAGGTTCTTGGTCTCCCAGAAATACTCGAGAAACTTGTCGCTCAGCCGGCGCGCCCGCCGCACACGGCGCGCCTTGTAGAGGATCACCGACCAGCTGGCGATCGAAAAGAAGATCAGCAGGTAGAGAACCCCCTGCACCACCGGGCCCGAGCCCAGAACCATTCCAAGCAGGTTCTCGTCCATCATCCTCCCTCTCATCGCCGCGCGGCGATCCACGCAACCGCTTACACCCGCGCAGGATGCCAGTCAGCAACCCCTGCCAGCAAGCCGACCGGCGCCGAGACGAGCCGGCTCCGAGCCCAGCCGAGCGCGGCGCCCCGCAGCGAATCACGATCGACCGAAAACCGCCTCCGGCGCTCGGTTGACTCGCCGCGGGGAACATGGAAGCAAAGAATTTTGGGTCATTTTCGCGGCGGCCAGGGCCGCCATAGTTCACCCCCAGCGAGGTTCGATCGGGTTATCTCACCGGACGCGGCCGACCGCCGCCGGGCTGGGATCAGGGTCACAAGGAAGGGACGGGCGCATGGCAATCAAGGTAGGAATCAATGGTTTCGGTCGTATCGGACGCAACGTGTTGCGAGCGGCGCTCGGCAAGGGAGCAGACTTCGATTTCGTCGGCGTCAACGACCTGACCGACGCCAAGACCCTGGCCTATCTTCTCAAGTACGACTCGGTGCACGGCATCCTCGACGGCGACGTCGCCGCCGACGGCGACAAGCTGATCGTCAACGGCGACAGCATCAAGGTCTTCTCCGAGCGCGACCCCGGCAAGCTGCCGTGGTCGGAGGTCGGCGCCGACGTGGTTCTCGAATGCACCGGGCTGTTCGCGTCGCGCGACAAGGCAGCGGCCCACCTCGATGCCGGCGCCAAGAAGGTGCTGATCTCGGCTCCCGCCAAAGAGGTCGACATGACCATCTGCTACGGCGTCAACCACGATCAGTACGACGCCTCCAAGCACCACGTGATGTCGAACGCGTCGTGCACCACCAACTGCCTGGCTCCGGTCGCCAAGGTCCTCGACGAGAGCTTCGGCATCGTCCGCGGACTGATGACCACGGTGCACGCCTACACCAACGACCAGCAGATCCTCGACTTGCCGCACAAGGATCTCCGCCGAGCCCGTGCCGCCGCGGTATCGATGATCCCGACCACCACCGGCGCGGCGCGCGCGGTCGGCGAGGTTCTGCCGGGCCTGAAGGGCAAGCTCGACGGCATGGCAGTGCGCGTTCCGACCTCGAACGTGTCGATCGTCGACCTGGTCGCCGAGATGAAGAAGGACGTGACCGCGGACCAGATCAACGACGCGTTGCGCGCCGCCGCCGAGGGGCCGCTCAAGGGCGTGCTCGGGTGCACCGACGAACCGCTGGTGTCGATCGACTTCAACGACAACCCGGCGTCGTCGACCGCAGACCTCAGCCTGACCAAGGTGATGGACGGCAACTTCGCCAAGGTTCTGTCGTGGTACGACAACGAGTGGGGCTTCTCCAACCGCATGGTCGACGTAGCGACGCTGATCGGCTGACCGGCGCGCATTCGGGCCGCCCCAGCATGCATCGCATCGACGACCTCGACCTCGCGGGGAAGCGCGTCTTCATCCGCGTCGACTTCAACGTGCCGTTGAAGGACGGCACGGTGACCGACGCGACGCGGATCGAGGCGGCGCTGCCGACGATCGAGCACGCCCGCAAGGCCGGGGCCAAAGTAATCCTCGCCTCCCACCTGGGACGACCCAAGGGCAAGGTCGTGGCCGAGCTCAGCCTCGGTCCAGCCGCGAAAGTGCTCGGCGAGAAGCTGGGGACCCGGGTGACGCTGGCGCCGGATTGCATCGGCGACGAAGTCGAGAAGCTGGTCGCGGACCTCGGCAACGGCGACGTGCTGATGCTGGAAAACCTGCGCTTCCATGCGGAGGAGGAGAAAAACGACTCCGCCTTCGCCAGCTCGCTCGCCAAGCTCGCCGACGTCTACGTCAACGACGCCTTCGGCACCGCGCACCGGGCGCACGCCTCGACCGCGGGCATGGCGAAGCTGGTCGACTCCCGGGCCGCGGGATTCCTGCTCGAACGCGAGTGCGACTACCTCGGCCGGGTGATGTCCGACCCAAAGCGCCCGCTGGTGGCGATCCTCGGCGGCGCCAAGGTCTCCGACAAGATCGTCGTCATCCGCAGCCTGCTCGAACGCGTCGACTCGCTGCTGATCGGCGGCGCCATGGCCTACACCTTCCTGCGCGCGCAGGGGATCGACACCGGCAAGTCGCTGGTCGAGCCGGAGCACTTCGAGCTCGCCAGCCAGCTGCTCGCCGACGCCGAGAAACGCGGCGTGGCCTTGCTGTTGCCGACCGACCACGTGGTCGCGCCCTCGCCGGACGACGGAGCGCAAGCAGAGACCGTCGACGGCGCGATTCCGGACGGCCAGATGGGGCTCGACATAGGACCGCAAACGGTGACCCGCTATCGCGCGGCGATCGAAGGCGCCGGCACGGTGATCTGGAACGGCCCGATGGGGATGTTCGAGGTCTCGCCCTTCGACGCCGGATCGATGGCGATCGCCAACGCGCTCGCCGATTGCGGCGCCGTCACGATCATCGGTGGCGGCGACTCGGTCGCTGCGGTGAAGCGGTCTGGCCGCGCCGCCGACATGACCCATATCTCGACCGGCGGCGGCGCGTCGCTCGAGTTCCTCGAGGGCAAGACGCTGCCCGGTCTCGCCGCTCTGGAGTAGAAGCCATGAGAAAGCCGCTGTTGGCCGGAAACTGGAAGATGAACTGCACTATCGCCGAGTCGCAGGAGCTGGTGCGCCAGCTGCGCGATCAGATCGGCGCGCGCGACGATCGCGACGTGCTGGTGGCGCCCACCTACCCCGCCCTCGCCCTGGTCGCCAAGGAGCTCGAAGGCTCGGGCTATCTGCTCGCCGCGCAGGACCTGTACTGGGAAGATTCGGGCGCCTACACCGGTGAGGTGTCGGGGCCGATGATCGCCGCCGCCGGCTGCTCGCACGTCATCATCGGCCATTCGGAGCGCCGCCAATACTTCGGCGAGACCGAAGAGACCGTCAGCAAGAAGACCCAATCGGCGCTGCGCCACGGCCTCGGGCCGATCGTCTGCGTCGGCGAGACCCTCGACCAGCGAGAAGCCGGCGACACCCTCGCCGTCATCGAGCGCCAGGTCCGCGGCGGCCTCGACGGCCTCGGCAGCGAGGAGATCGGCCGCCTGGTATTGGCCTACGAGCCGGTCTGGGCGATCGGCACCGGCAAGGTGGCGACTCCGGAGCAGGCCGAGGAGGTCCACGCCGCGATCCGCGGCTTGGTCGCCAAGCTCGCCGACGACGCCACCGCCGAGCAGTGCCGGATCCTCTACGGCGGCAGCGTAAAGCCCGACAATGTCGACGTTTTGATGTCCGAGCCCGACATCGACGGCGCTCTGGTCGGCGGCGCCAGCCTGAAAGCGGCCGATTTCGCCCGGATCGTGGCCTTCCAGAGTTGATTCTGGCCGCCGAAACCGGAAAATAGCCGATTCGTCGGAAACCATCGGCGCCTCTTGGAGAATCGAGCGATGTTCGAAGCAATCACAACCGTCGTACACGTCCTGGCCTGCCTGTTCCTGATCGTCATCGTCCTGCTGCAAACCGGCAAGGGCGCGGAGATGGGCGCAGTATTCGGCGGCGGCTCGAGCTCGACCGTCTTCGGCAGCTCCGGCGCCGGCAACTTCCTGACCCGGCTGACCACCGGCGTCGCCATCCTCTTCATGGTGACGTCGCTGAGCCTGACCTACTTCTCGTCGCGCCAGAACACGGCGACGATCTTCGACGACGCGCCCGAGGTCTCGGCCCCGGCGGCAGCGCCCGAGCCAGCAGCACCCGAGGCCCCGGTCGCCCCCGCACCCGCAGGCGACCCGGCCCCCCCTCTCCCAGAATAGAAATCAAACCGCGCGAGGATGGCGGAATTGGCAGACGCGCTAGGTTGAGGGCCTAGTGGGAGTTAAATCCCGTGGGGGTTCAAGTCCCCCTCCTCGCATATCATTTTGAGTTTCGCCCCCGTGCGCGCTGCGCGCTCCGATGGGCTCGGCAGCGCAGAGCATGCGCTACCTCCTTGAGTTTTGCCCCCGTGCGCGCTGCGCGCTCCGATGGGCTC
>JAUIGL010000130.1 GCA_030430165.1 bacterium
GTGGAGTCGAGATGTGGCGCGGTGGTGTAGGCCGATATTTGGGTTCCCCGTTGGCTCGCCCTTTCGTCTGCGAGTGTCCCAGTATTTCAGCCATGCTCCGTTTCCACATCCCGCTCATCAAACCGGACGTGCGGTTTTCCCGCATCCGGCTTTCGGACAGAATCTCACGCGTTCGCCCACGGAAAGCTGCGTGTCCGCACTTCTAGCCGAATCAGGTTCAGCTTCTGGTACAGATACTCGTCGGGATAGCGTGCCGTCCCCCGCCCCTGCACCTTGTGCTTCTTGCGCAGCCACTGGCGCAGCCGGTTGGCCGTGTGTCGATCCACGGCTCGATAGGCTTTGCTCACCGGACCCAGGCGAAAGTAGTTCGACCACCCCCGCAGTTGGCGGTTGAGTCTCCCCACCTGTGCCTCGGCGTCGATGAGCAGCCATCGTCGCTCCGTCAGCTCGCTGATCTCGCGACACAGTCGCTGGATCTTCTTCTTCGACGGCTTGGTCCCAATGTACACCTTCCCCGTCTTCGACGAGCGACATCGCCCGATGGTGTAACCCAGAAAGTCGAATCCTTCGTCCCAGACGCTACACTGCCGCGTCTTCTCCTCGTTCACCGTCAGCCTCAGCTTCAGCATCATCTCCCGCATCGCCGCCATCGCTTGCGTGGCGGTTCCGCGACAGCAGATCACGAAGTCGTCGGCGTAGTTGACGATGTATGCCCGCAGTCTGCGCTCGTGCCCGAGTGTCTTCCACCCGAGAATGAACCGGCGCATGTAGAGGTTGCTCAGCAGCGGCGAGATCGGCGCCCCCTGCGGGGTACCTCTCCCCTGGTCCTTATTGCGGGTCGTTCGATGTCGCCGTCCCCGGTCGTCGGTCTCTTCCACCGGCGCTTCCAGCCACATCTTGATCAGATGCAGCATGTGCCTGTCGCTCACGCGACCGGCCACCGACTTCATCAGCTCGGCGTGGGGAATGCTGTCGAAATACCCACTCAGGTCTGCGTCGACCACCTCCGTGTGCCCCGTACTGACCAGACTGTGCACTTTGCCGACCGCGTCCAACGCACTGCGGTCGACTCGATACGCGTACTGCTCGGGCTGTAGGTCGGCCTCGAAGATAGGCTCCAAAACCAGCACCGCCGCCGTCTGCACCACGCGATCTCTCACCGTTGGGATCCCCAACGGCCTTTGCTTCCCGTCCGGCTTCGCTATGTACACCCGCCGCACGGCTTGTGGACGATATCTCTTCTCTTTGAGCTCTTGTGCCAGTTCGCCCAGCCACTTCTCCACCCCGTACCCCTCGACGTCCTCGAACCTCTGTCCGTCGACGCCCGCCGCTCCGCCGTTTGCACGGCATCGCCGATAGGCCTCGGCCAGCACGTCGGCCCGATACACCTTGTCGTACAGTGCGTAGAATCGGAAGTTGGGCGATTCCTTCGCTTTGGCGTGCAACGCCGCCTGGAGTTTCCGAACCTTCGGTAGAGTTTGTAGGCTCATTCCGCCAATCCCTCGGCTCTCATGCCCCTTCTTGCGTTGGTCCTGAACCAGGGCCCCTTCGCTCCGCCGGCATTACCCGGCCTCTTCACTACTACGGGCCCATCCGCCACCCATACGGCCCAGCCTGCCCCTCACGGGGTGCCAGTTGGAAAGTCACGCCTTTCCACCGCATGGGCTTCCCGTGTTACGTTCGACTTCCTCGTCATGCATGCCATCGCCACTACCCCGGTGGGATCGTCTGGACTCCGTCGCTCGTTCTCCCCAGACGACGGCGGCCTTCCCCGTAATTCAGGCGGGTCGGCTCCCACTCTGCCCTTTTCGAGGCCTGCCCGGCGTTCACTCGCGTTACGGCCTGCATGCTCGCTGAGCCGCCTGACGCGGCCCTTCTTCATCGGAGTGCTTCAGCCAGATTCGTTGCCTCCTCTAACCGCTCCGACTGCTTCCGGCTGGAGCGACCAGTTGCCGGGTGGGACTCTCACCCACTGGAAATCGCCGTCTTTGCACGGCGCACTGAATAGTCCGGGTTAGGGAGACCAATGAAGACCGCATGCTACGAGCTGCGCAGCGGGCCGACCTGGCGCGATCCGTTTCCGATGTACGCCGCGTTGCGCGAACAGGACCCGCTCCACTACTGCGCCGAGCGCGATTTCTACGTTCTCACCCGATTCAATGATGTCTGGGAAGCGGCGGGCGACAGCGCGACCTTCTCTTCGGCGAACGGGCTGACCGTCAACTACGACGAGATCGAGTCGACCGGCCTCGGCGATGCGACACCGATGGTCTTCCTCGACCCCCCGGAGCACACCCGGTTTCGCGGCCTGGTGACCAAGGGGCTGACGCCGCGCAAGGTGTCGACCATCGAGCCGGCGGTTCGGGCGTTCGTCGTCGAAAGCCTCGACAAGGCACGAGCGCAGGGCGAGGTCGACATCGTCACCGATCTGTTCAAGCCGCTGCCGAGCTTCGTCGTCGCCCACTATCTCGGCGTCCCCCCGGAAGATCGCGCCAACTTCGACCGCTGGACCGAGGCGATCGTCCAGGGCACTGCGACCGGTGACCCGACCAACGCCGGCAGCGCCTTCACCGACCTGCTCTCCTACTTCGCCGAGTTGGTCGAGCGCCGCCGCGGAGAGCCGGCCGACGACATCGTCTCCGACCTGGTCCAGCTCGGCGAGGACACGGTTTCGATCGCGCGCATCCTCGGCTTCGCCTTCACCATGGTCACCGGCGGCAACGACACGATCACCGGAATGCTGTCGGGGTCAGCCTGCCTTCTGACCGAGCGCCAGGACCAGCGCGCCAAGCTGCTCGCCGACCGCTCGCTGGTCGCCAACGCGGTCGAGGAGCTGCTGCGTCTGACCTCCCCGGTGCAGGGTCTGGCGCGGACGGCGACGAGAGACGTCGAGATGCACGGCAAGACCATCCCAGCCGGCAAGAAGGTCCTGCTCGGCTACGCCGCCGCCAATCGCGACCCGCGCGAGTTCGGCGCCACCGCCGAAGAGTGCGACGTCGAGCGCAAGATCAACAAAATCCTGACCCTGAGCTACGGAACGCACTACTGCATCGGCGCCGCGGCGGCGCGACTCCAGGCACGCGTCGTGCTCGAGGAGATGCTCGAGCGTTGCCCCGCCTTCTCGGTCGACGTCGAAGCCGGCGAATATGCCCCCGGCCACTACGTCCGCCGGCACCAGTCCCTCCCGTGGCGAGCCGACGGATGAGGCCCTGCCCTGCCGGCCGGCCACGCCCCGGCGCCAGGTCCTTCTGATTGTACTTTCGCCGCCAGGGGCGTGGCGCTATACCGGAACCATGTCTAGTGAGCGGCGCTACGAGGGACTCGAGCTGATCAGCCTGTCCGCCGGAGATGTATTGCTGGAGGAAGGGGCGGCATCGGATCAGAATCTGTACATCCTGAGAGAGGGCTCGATGGAAATCCTCAAGGGAGACGTGCCGATCGCGATCGTGAGCGAGCCCGGTGCCTTCTTCGGTGAGATGTCCCTCCTCCTCGAAACCAAGTGCTCGGCAACGGTGCGTGCGCGCGAAGCCAGCCGCCTCGCCGTCGCGCGTGGCGCCAGCTCCCTGATGGAGAACAATCCCAAGATCGCGCACGCCGTCGCCAAGCTGCTGGCGCGGCGCCTGCATCTGGCGAGCAGTTACCTGGCCGACATCAAACGCCAGTACGAAGGAGCCGACACCGGCCTCGAAGTGATGGACGAAGTTCTCGGCGCCCTGGTCCACCACCAGGAAGGTGAGCCCGCCGACCCGCCGGGCTCCGAACGCGACCGCAACGACTACTGAGCCGCGCCGAGGTCGAGCGCAACCCGCTCGATCGCCGGATTGGTGAGGTCCACCATCTCCGGACCGGCGAGCGAGTACCACTCGGCGCGCCCCGCTTCGGTGTCGACAATGATGTGCGTCGGCACGGGACCGATTTGTCGTCCGGCGTTGAACACCCAGGTGTCATCGACACGATCTGCCCACGAGCCACCCTTGCGGAAGGGCGATTGGTGAATGTGACCACACAGCACGATCGCCGGGTGGTACTGGTCGATCCACGCCCGCAGCTCCTGGTCTCCCCAGCTTCGGCGGCCGTCAAAGGAAGTCGGCGAGTCGGTGGGCGGCGCGTGGTAAACCCAGACCCAGCGGTCTCTGGATACGCGCTCGGCATCGCGGGCCAGTTGGTCGGCAATCGCTTGCTTGCTGACCGGTCCCTCCCACCATGGACAGATCGAAAATCCGTAGCCGACGACCTCGACGTAGTCTCCGTCGACCGGAATCCCCGCCTCACGAACCTTGGAAATCCACACCGGAGCCATTTCACCAGCCGCATCGCGCGCGGTGAGGTCGTGATTTCCCGAAGAGACCAGTGTCTGGGTCCGCTGGCTCAACCGCTCGAGGTGCTTGACGATCGCGACCGCCTGGGCCTGGACCGGCAGCATTCCAGAAATGTCCAGATGGTCGCCGGCAACCACGACCACGTCGAAGCTCGCCGCCTCGCCAACGACCCAATCGTACTGCTTGAGCGTATAGTGGAGATCGGAGACGAGAAGCAGGCGCATACCAACCTCGATTGGCAGTCGCGGGCGGCTGGCGCAAGTCGGCCGTGTTCTCGCCGCCGCAACGCCACGGTCGATGCCGCCCGGGCGCAAGCCGTGGATCTCAGCCCATGTGGATCTCAGCCCATGATGTAGTCGACCAGGTGCGCGTTCTGCTCGTTCATGCTGCTGACGACCGGGGGCCTACCCAAACACGGCGGCAAGGAGTACAGGGAGCGAATGCCGGCAACGCTCGACACACAGCGCGTCGGGGAGCTCATCGACCAGATCGCGAACCGGCCTCCGCCCGAGGCGATGTCGGCTCTCTCCGCCGAGGGGGACATCACGGTCGCGGATACCCTCCAGGCGCTCAATCCAACCGAGTCGGTGGAAATTCTCGAGATTCTGCCTCGAGACCGGCGCGCGCGTGTCCTCGCCGCCGCGGCGCCCGACTGGGTCGATCAGTGGATGACCAACGGCGCCTACGCGCCGGGCACGGTCGGCCGCTTGATGGCGCCGACGTTCGCACGGTTCAAGGCCGACATGACGGTGGCCGAAGCAACCGAGATCTTGCGCACCATCGTGCGCAAAGCGCTGGTCTCCTACGCCTTCGTCGTCGACGACGAATCGCGGCTCATCGGCGTGCTGGCCTTCCGCGAGATGCTGCTGGCGAATCCGCAACAGAGAGTGGCGGAGATCATGGTTCGCGAGCCGTTCTACCTTCGCGCGGAGACCCAGATTCTCGAAGCGATGCGGGAGATGCTCAAGTGGCACCTCCCTGCCTACCCGGTCTGCGACAACGTCGGGCGGCTACTCGGGGTCGTGCGCGGCGCCGATCTGTTCGAGCAACAGGCCGTCGACCTGAGCGCGCAAGCGGGATCCATGGTCGGTGTCGAGAAGGAGGAACGTCTGGCGACGCCGTGGATGCGGAGCTTCCAGTTGAGGCATCCGTGGCTGCAGGCGAACCTGCTGACCGCATTCGGCGCCGCAGCCGTGGTCGGGGTGTTCCAGGATACGATCGACCGCGTCGTCGCCCTGGCGGTCTTCTTGCCGGTGCCGGCCGGACAATCGGCAAACTCGGGGTCGCAAGCGATGGCGATTACCGTGCGCGGAATCACCATCGGCGAGTTGGCCTCGCGGCGAGCGCGCGATCTGGTTTGGAAGGAAGCGTGGCTCGGTCTCGTCAACGGATCGCTGGTGGCCCTGAGCGCCGGCTTGGGAATGCTGGCCTACGCGACTTGGAGCGGATCCCCATACGCCGTGACGCTCGCCGCGGTCGTCTCGATTGCGATGGTGGGATCCTGCGTACTCAGCGGTGTCTGCGGCGTCTTGGTGCCAGTCCTGCTGCGCAAGGCGGGTGCCGATCCCGCGTCGGCATCGAGCATCGTGCTGACCAGCGTCACCGACTGCATCAGCATCGGCCTGTTCCTCGGCCTCGCCGCCATGATCGTTCCGTGAGCGCACCACCGGAACAAAACGACAAGAAAGTATTGATCGCCGGTGCCGGCGCCTTGGGATCGGTGTTCGGCGGTTTTCTGCGCAAGGCCGGCTTCGACGTCACGCTGCTGGGCCGTGCTGCGCACCTGGACGCGATCGCGCACGACGGGTTGGCGATCGACGGCATCTGGGGCGAGCACAGCGTCGGCGGCTTCGCCACGGCGATCGCGACATCGAGCCTCGGCGGACCTTTCGACGCGATCCTGATCACCGTCAAATCGTACGATACCGCCGAGATCACCAAGTCGGTCGCCCATCTCCTCGCCAAAGACGGCTACGTGCTGTCGCTGCAGAACGGCCTCGGCAACGTCGAGACGATCGAATCGATCGTCGGTAGCGAGCGAACCCTCGGCGCGCGCGTCATCTTCGGCGCCGAGATCAAGGCGCCCGGGCACGCCCACGTCTCGGTGATCGCCGACCCCAACGCAGTGGGGTCCCTCGACCCATCGTTCGATCCCGCTAGAGAGGCGGCAGCGCAACGCTGGGCAACGACCTTCGCCACCGCCGGCATCCCGTCGGTCTACACCGACGAGCTCGCGGCGCGCCTGTGGGCCAAGGTGCTCTACAACGCCGCACTCAACCCGCTCGGTGCCCTGCTTGGCGTTCACTACGGGGCATTGCCCGAACGGGATGAGAGTCGCGCGATCATGGACGCGGTCCTCGACGAGGCGTTCGCGGTCGCGGTCGCCGACGGCGCCGGTCTGCCGTTCGCTTCCGCCACCGAGTATCGCCGAGAGTTCTACGACCGCCTGGTCCCGGCGACCTACAACCATCGGCCTTCGATGTTGCAGGATCTCGAGTCCGGCCGCCGCACCGAGATCGGCGCGATCACCGGCGAGATCGTCGCCCGCGGTGCGCGCTACGGGATCCCCACCCCGGTGAACCAGACCCTCGCCCGCTTGATCGCCCTCGCCGAACGCGGCGCGCCAGGTCGCTGATCGTCCCGCGCGACGCGACCGCCTCAGCGAAAAGCACAGTTGTCGAAGTCGTCGGCGATCAGGGTCGTCGCGCCGATCAGCTCGATCGGGCTCTCTGATTCGTCGACCAGGCGCACCCGCACCATCAGCGGCGACTCGGTCGGCTCGATCGAGCCACCGCACTGACCGCCGGCAAGATCCGCCTTGCGATCGAGATCGAGGCCGTTGAAGGCGATGCAGGTCGGCGCCGCGACGCAGGTGTCGCCCGCACCGCAATCGCCGTCGGTCTCGCAGGGTACCCCTGCCCGCTCGACGCAATAGCTGGCCGAAATCGGTTGCCGCAGCCGATTGAGCAGCGGCGCGATGTCGAGCGTCGGGTAACGCACCTCGACCGACTCGAGAAGTCCGGAGGCCGGCGCCCTCGCCTCGACCAGCACCCCGAGCAGGAGTGCCGAGAATCGCTCTGCGTCGCCGCCGACGCAGTCGTTGCGGCAGATGTCGACCTCGATGAACCCTTCGCCGACGCGATCCGGACGGTCATCGGCCACCTGCTCGAAGCCGACGAAACGAAAGCGCGCCGGATCACAACCAGCGACCGCGCCGCCGACCGCCGAGATCAGCTCGGCGATGTCGACGCCGCCGTCAAAGCTACGATCGGCCGGGGCGCAGCGCGCAATCGACACACGACCGAGCGCGATGTTCACCGCGGTGATGAGCTCGTCGATCGCCACCAGCTCGTCACCGTTGCAGTCCCCGGGACACTGCTGCGCCGGCGACGGCGGACACGCCGCCAGAGCGAGAGCCGTCGCGACCACAGCCAGGCAACGCGCCGGGCTCGCGCTCACCCCGGACTCCGCGCCGCAGGACCGGCGAAATCAGCAGCAGGATCGTCAACGGTCAAAAGGTCCATCTCTCCAACCCCATCGACTACCACGGAATACGACTGCCGTCCCACGCGAAGAAGCCGCCGTTGTCGCGCGATTCGAGTGAATCGATGACGCTCAGCAACTGGCGCGACGCGCGCGCCGGTGTGAACAGCTTGTCAGTCGGCACACGCTCGCTGAACGGTCGCGAAAGATCCGTGTCGACCGTACCCGGGTGCAGCGCAACGCAGACGCCGGCCCGCGAGCGGCGCGCCAGCTCCACTGAAAGAGTCTTGATCGCCATGTTGTGAGCGG
The DNA here is from genome assembly GCA_030430165.1 of bacterium. GTDB lineage: Bacteria > Desulfobacterota > Binatia > HRBIN30 > CADEER01 > CADEER01. The sequence continues at coordinate 8,112 of JAUIGL010000130.1, forward strand.
CCTTGGACACTCGGTAGCCGTACCAGCCACCTAGACGGTTGTCGCCTATGCTGCCGACCCGCGCCGATAGGCTGGCGAAAACGAATCGTTCGCGTCTCGGCAGCAGCGCCCCGAAGTGCTTGGCGAGAAGCAGAGGGGCCGTGCCGTGGATCCGAAAGAGCTTGTCTAGATTGCTCGGCACGACATGCGCCAGCTTTCGCTCTGGCGCGAGACCGGCGCCGTCGTGCAACATGCCGGCACAATTGATGATGAGATCGAGGCGCTGCGTGCGCAGCGCAAGACTGCGCGCGGCGGCGACCACACTCGCCTCGTCGACAACGTCGATCGCCAGCGTCTCGACTGGAATCGCAGCTGCATCGACGAGCTCCGCCATCGCAGAGCTGGCTTCAGGCTTGCGCGATGCGACAAACAATCGCTCGACCTGCGGTGATCCCGCGAGATCCAGCGCCACGGCCAATCCGATCCCGCGACTCGCGCCAACAACCAGAGCCCGCGCGCCGTTCGGGAAGCTCGTCAGATCGAAGCCATCGCCATCCGTCATGGTCCCCGAATGGTTGCTCAAGGAGAGCATCCGTCAACCACCGAGGCGAAATCGGCCCAAGCCGATTTCAGCACAAAAACTTCTCCCCCTACGGGGGAGATGCCTCGACAGGGGCAGAGAGGGCGAATGAAATGACTTCGCCGACTGCGGCGAAGCACCGTGTGGTGAATCGGCTGCGCCGATTTCATCGGAGACTCCCTCTCCCTGACCCTCTCCCATAGAGGCTGTCGATTTTCTCCAGTGACCGCCGAACCGCCTGTGCCCCCCTCTCCCCCAGGGCCCCAGGGAGAGGGCCAGGGAGAGGGCGTATCCAATGGCTGCGGTACGCAAACCGCTGTGCCGCATGGGCTAGCGACGCCTTTCCTTTTCGGTCCCCTCACCTTTAATCCTCTCCCGCCGGCAATGCGGGAGAGGGATTCTGTGCGCGCTTTGCGCGTTTCTTTTGAGAAAATCGACAGCCTCCATAGGGCGAGGGGAACGGGAAACGACTTCGCCGCCGGCGGCGAAGCACCGTGTGGTGAATCGGCTGCGCCGATTCCACTAGAGACCGCCTCCAGCCGCATTGACATTGACGTACGGGCCCGATTGTCTCTCTGGATGCGTCTGGACATCCCCGGCTCGATCTACGCAGAGATGAGTGCGCACGCGCTCGACACCTTCCCGCACGAGTGCTGCGGGCTGCTGGTCGATCGCGGCGCCGGCCTCGAAGTGGTTCGCGTGACCAACGTGCAGAACGAGAAGCACGCCGAGAACCCGGAGCAGTTCCCGCGCACGGCCGAGACGGCCTACACCATGGGCCCCGAGGCGGCGCCGATTCTGGTTGCGCACGAACGCGGCGATCTGCAGCTGCGCGCCTTCTACCACTCCCACCCGCAACACGACGCCTACTTCTCCGAAGAGGACAAGAAACAGGCCACGGTTTGGGACGAGCCGAGCTACCCCAACGCGGCGCAGATCGTGATGTCGATCTACGATCGCCAGCTCAAGAAGACCAAAGCCTTCCAGTGGGACGAAGGAGCGCGCGATTTCGTCGAAATCGAGCTGTCGGTCGAATCGTAGCAGAGGAGCCTGCCTTGAAGCTTCACCACGACAAGTACGGCTCCGGCCAACCGACCATCGTCCTCACCCACGGCATCTCGGCAAGCGGCAACACCTGGCGGCACCAGGTTCCCGATCTCGAACGACACTGCACGGTGGTCACCTGGGATCTGCGCGGCCACGGCCACTCGGACAGCCCCCCGGGACCGTACGCGATTTCGGATCTCGCCGGTGACCTGCTGCAGGTCGCCGACGAAGTCGGCGCCGAGAAGATCGTCGCCCTCGGCCACTCCGCCGGCGGCGCGGTCTCGCTGCGCTTCGCGCTCGACCACCCCGACCGCACCGAAGCGCTGGTGCTCGTCGGCACCGCCAGCGAGGCCAACGAGAAGTCGCGCGACTTCTACCACAAGCTCGCCGACGTCGCGGTCGAGAAGGGAATGGACTCGGTCGTCAAACGCCTCGGCATGGCAAAAGAAGCGGCGCACCTGGTTCCCGCCGACCCTCGAGGCTTCGCCGAGGTGACGCGAGCCATGGCCGGGCTCAACGAAAACCCGATGACCGAAGAAATCCACCGGATCCAGTGCCCCACCCTGATCATCGTCGGCGAGAAGGATTTCCTCGGCGCCGGCGGCTCGGTCATCATGAGCCGCCGCATCCCCAACTCCGAGCTCGACATCGTCAAGGAGCGCGGACACGGATTGTTCCTCGAGGATCCGCAGGGGTTCAACCAGAAGGTGATCGCCTTTCTGAATGACCTTGGGGCCTGACTGCCCCAAGAGCAGGGGCTAGGGGCTAGGGACTAGGGGTTAGGGATGGTTGGCTTGCATTGAGCCATCAAACCAACCCGCCCTTTGGACGCTCGCCGGAGGCGGGCCTTGGCCTCTAGGTGCGAAGCACCAGTTTTGGCCGCGCTGCGAAGCAGCGCTTTGGACTAGCGCTTTTACGCAAAGCGCGGCGGGCGGCCGACGCCTTCGACGATCTGCGCCAGGCGGCCGGCAAAATCCATCGTCGTGCGGTCTTCGAGGTATGGGCCGACCACCTGAACGCCGACCGGGAGCCCTTGATCGGTGAGGCCGAGCGGCACCACCGTCGACGGTAGGCGAACGACTCCGATGAAACCCATCCAGGACAGCAGCTCGAGATAGGGGGCCTCGCTGCCGTTGACCTCGATGGTGCGGGTCAGGACTTCGCCTTCGTGGCAGTGCGGGATCGCCGGGACCGGCGTGACCGGGCACAGCAGGACGTCGTGGTGCTCGAAGAACTCGGCCCAGCGGCGGCACAGCTGCTCGCGGTGCTCGTTGGTGGCGATCCATTCGTGGTGCGACTGCGTCGCGGCGCGGGCGTAAGACGTCAGCGGGTTGCTCTCGTCGGCGGGATCGGCGCCGGCGATGCTGCGAAACACGTCGATTACCTCGGCCGGCATTCCGGCGCTGATCACCGGCGTCAACAGCTTCCAGAACGTGGCGACGCCGTCGTCGAAAGCCACGGCCGGTCGCGCATCGCGATCGACCCTCGCGCCGCTTTCTTGCAGCCCCGCGACCGCGCTGTCGAGCAATGAGCGCACGCTGTCGTCGAGCGGTCTCCCAGGCTCGCCGATCCAGGCGGCAACCCGGTAGTCGCG
>JAUIGL010000026.1 GCA_030430165.1 bacterium
GATAGCCGACGTCGCCCACCGTGAAATACGTCTTGCCGTCGATGTCGATCCGGTTCTTCTTGGTCTTGGCCGCGTCGTCCTTGTACTCGAACTTGGCGGTCTCGCCGAGCAGCATGTACACCGTCCCCTGCTCGCCGGTGGCGACGTCCTTGCCGTCGTCGTCGAAGATGCGGATCTCGGCGGTCGGCCACGCCTTGCCCACGGTGCCCGGATACTTGCGCCATTCGTCGGGCGGGACGATGGTGCCGCCGCCTTCGGTCGCGGCGTAGTACTCGTAGATCGAGTCGCCCCACCAGTCGAGCATCTTGCGTTTGACGTCGGGCGGGCAGGGTGCGGCGGCGTGGATCATGGTGCGCGTCGACGAGCAGTCGTAGCGGTTGCGCACCTCTTCGGGCAGCGCCAGCAGCCGGTTGAACTGGGTCGGCACCATGTGGCTGGTGGTGCACCGATAGGTGTCGATCAAGCGCAGCATTTCTTCCGGCGTCCACTTGTCCATCAGCACCACCGCGTGGCCGAAGTGCAACGCCGACGACGAGTGCATCAGCACCGCGGTGTGGTAGAGCGGCGAGCCGCAGATGTGGACGTTGCCGTCTTCCGGCTGGATCCCGAACATCGCGAGAAACATCCCGAAGAGACTGGCGATGTCGTCCGGGTCGATCTCCGGCGGAGCGAGCTCGCGACGCACTCCCTTGGGATTGCCGGTGGTGCCGGAGGTGTAGTTCATGATGGCCCCGGCGCAGCGGTCTTCCGGCATCGCGCTCGACTGGCCGTCGCTGAGGTCGCTGAGCGGACGAAACCCGGGGATCGAGCCGATCGAGAAACGGGCCCGCGCAGGAACACCGGCTTCGTCGGCCGCCTTGATGCAAATGTCGCCGACCCGCTCGTGGCCGATGAAGGCCTTGGCGCCCGAATCGCTGATGATGTACGCGACCTCGGGCGGCGCCAGATGCCAGTTGATCGGCGTCAGGTACCAGCCGGCCTGGGTGCAGGCGAGTGAGACCATGTAGTATTCGGCGCAGTTGACCGAGTTGATCGCGACCACGTCGCCGCGCTCGAGCCCGAGCCCGCGCAAGCCGTGCACCAATCGGTTGCACGCGGCCAGTAACTCGCCGCGCGTCCACTTGCGTTCCTGCGGATCGACCAGCGCCAGCACGTCGGGATCGCGCTGCGCGTAACTCCAGAAACCGTGTTCTGCCATGTTTCCCCCTGATTTCGTCGGAAACCGCGAGTCCTATCGGGAATCCGGACCAGGGGCTAGAGACGAGATGTGAGGGGCTAGGGGCTAGGGACTAGGGGCTAGGGAAGGTCGGACGTCATCGCTTTCGGACCTGGGCTGAACCCGATGCCGCCCAACCTTCCCTAGTCCCTAACCCCTGGTCCCTAGCCCCTGGGGGCCGGGCCGCTTGCGGCCCGGCCCCCTAACCTTCATCGTACTTGGCCGCATTTATGGATCGAATCGTCGAAGAAGAGCTGGCACTGTGTCGCAAGGTCCTCGAGGCGCTCGCGGCCTCGCCGCGGCGCGGCCGGGGCTCCGAAGGGGAAATCGAGGCGGAGCTCGGGCGCTTGCGCGAGCAGTTGTTGTCGGGGATCGGCGACGAAGACCGCGCCGCGCTGACCGCCGAGATCAATCGCCAGTCGGCGCTGCTCGATCAGCTGCGCACTTCCAGCGCGGCGCCGCGGATTGGTCGCGCGTCGCCCTACTTCGGGCACATGCGCTTGCGCGAGGGGGAGCGCAGTTGGGACGTCTGCCTCGGCAAGGCGAGCTTTCTCGAGGGCGGGGTCAACGTCGTCGATTGGCGCAACGCGCCGATCTCCAAGATCTTCTACCGCTATCGCCAGGGGGAGGAGTTCGAAGAGGAGATCGCCGGCCGGTTGCGTTTGGGCGACGTCGACGCGCGTCGCATGGTGACGATTCGCGACGGGCAGCTGCGGCGGATCGAGGCGCCGGAAGGGGTGTACGTCGGGTCCTCCGATTCCGCGTCGCAATGGAGCCGGCATGAGATCGCGCCGCCGCGCTTGGCGACGGTGCAGGGGGCGAAGCTGCGCGAGGGCGCGCTGGCGGGATCGCGCGCTCTCGGCGGCGGCGGAAACACCCGGGTCGACAAGCATCTGCCCGACATCGCCGGGCTGATCGATCCGGCGCAGTTCGAGATCATCGCCCGGCCGTCGTCGGGGTTGGTGGTGATTCGCGGCACCGCCGGGTCGGGCAAGACCACGGTGGCTCTGCACCGGATTGCGTTCCTGGCGTACGAGGACCCGTCGTTCGACTCGAGCCGATCTCTGGTGTTGGTGTTCTCGCGCGCGCTGCGCAACTACGTCGCGCACGTGTTGCCGGCGCTCGGTGTGCACGAGGTTCGCGTCCTCACCTTCGCCGAGTGGGCGTCGGCGTTGCGCCGTTCCCATCTGCCGATGTTGCCGGCCGAGCTGCGCGACGACGCGCCGGCGGTGGTCCAGCGCCTCAAGCAGCACCCGTTGATGCTGTCGGTTCTGGCGCGCCACGTTGCGAATCATCCCGGCGCCAAGGACGAACGGCAGGTGATCGACGACTGGGGCAGCGCGCTGACCAACCAGAAGCTGCTCGAGGAGGTCCTGCTTCCGCCGGGGGCGTTCTCCGCGGTCGAGATCGGGCGCGCCTGCGACTGGGCGCGAGCGCGCCACGCCGAGATCCTGGCCTGGCTCGACGGAGACAAGGAGAGCGACGCGGCGATTGATTCGGAAGACGAGCCGCTTCTGCTGCGCGCCTACCAGCTGCGCATGGGAGGATTGCACGGCAAACGCGGCCGGCCGCTGCGTTACCGTCACGTCGCGATCGACGAGGTGCAGGATTTCACACCGCTCGAGGTGCGGGTGCTCCTCGACTGCCTCGACCAGCGGCGCAGCATGACCTTGGCGGGGGACACCCAACAACACATTCTCAAGGACGCGGGGTTTACCTCGTGGAGCGATTTCTTCGCCCACCTCGGCCTCGAGGGCGCCGAGGTCGAAACGCTGCGGGTGAGCTACCGGTCGACGCGCGAGATCGTTTCGTTTGCGCAGGGTGTGCTGGGTCCGCTGCGCGAGGACGACGAGATGCCGATGACGACGCGGGGCGGTCCGCCGGTCGAGCTGTTTCGCTTCACCGACGACGGCGCGTGCGTCGCCTTTCTCGCCGAAGCATTGATCTCGTTGGCGCGATCGGAGCCCAACGCCTCGGTCGCGTTGTTGACGCCAAACGAGGGGATCAGCCGGGTCTACGAACGCGCCCTGCAGGCGGCCGAGGTTCCCAAGGTGCACCGCGTCGTCGACCAACAGTACAGCTTTGCGCCGGGAATCGAGATCACCGAGGTCGAGCAGGTGAAGGGGCTCGAGTTCGACTACGTGGTGGTCGTCGAAGCGAGCGCGCGTCACTACCCCGACACACCGGCGGCGCGCCGCCTGCTCCACGTCGCCGCCACGCGGGCGATCCACCAGCTCTGGCTGACCGCCTCGGCAACGCCGTCGCCGCTGGTTGGAGAAACTCCAGTCCATGGGTGAACACGGGTGGACACGGATGGCGGAACCGCCCGAAGAGTGTTTCGCGGAAGCATCCGTGACCAGCCGTGTTCACCCGTGTGTTTTTTTTCGAATCTAGGCTTCGGCGCCCTTGCTCTCCGCGGGTTCGATCTCGACCGGTGTGCCGAAGAGGACGGCGGTGCCGCTCGCGGTGTCGTAGAGTTGGTCGTCGGTGAGCAGGTTGGTGTTCACGCCGGCGTGCTCGCTCGCGGTGCGCAGGCGGGTGCCGTCGGCGTCGTGTCCCCAGCCGTGAGGCAGGCTGACCACGCCCGGCATCAAGTCGGTGGTGATCTCGACCGGCGCCTCGACCGTGCCGACGCGGCTCGACACGCGGGCGCGACTGCCCGGCTCGATGCGCAGCCGGTCGGCGTCGCTGGGATGGATGTGCAGCGTGCAGCGATCGGGGCCTTTGACCAAGGCCGGGAGATTGTGGGTGAACGAATTGGTGCTGCGCAGGTCGCGCCGGCCGATGAGGAGGAGTCCGTTGCCGCCGGCCCGTGCGCGCGAGGCGAGGCGCTCGACGTCGTCCAACATCAATTGCGGCGCCAGCTCGATCTTGCCGCTCTCGGTATTGAGGACCTGGTCGAGGCGCGGCTCGAGCGGGCCGAGGTCGATGCCGTGCGGTTGCGCCTTCAGTCGCTCCAGGGTGAGGCCATCCGGATTGCGGCCGAAGCCGTCGCCGTACGGGCCGACCCGCAGCAGCATCTCGACGACCCGCTCGGGACCGATGCCGCCCTCGAGCTTGGCGACGATCTCGTCGGCGGTGAGATCCTGCCAGCGTTGGTTCCTCTCGACGGCTGCGGCTGCGTACTGCTGCAGCACCAGCGCGTCGACGTCGGCGACCGGCACGTCGCGCAGGCCCATCAGTCGCGCGCCGAGGTTGGCGAGAACTTCCCAGGTGTGCGGTGACCCGTCCGGCGCAGGGCGGACCGCCTCGGACCACTTGGCGACGTTGCGCACCGCCAGGCAGTATAGTCCGACGTCGTAGTGCTCGTGCTCGGCAGCCGACGGGGTGGGCAGAATGAAGTCGGCGTGGCGAGTGGTTTCGTTGAGGTAGAAATCCACCGCGACCAGCAACTCGAGCTTGCGGAAGGCCTGCTCCAGCTGTGCCGAGTTGGCCGCGCTGCGCAGCGGATTGGTCATCAGAAGAACCATGGCGCGAACCTGGCCGTCGCCCTCGGTGAGGATCTCTTCCGCCATGGTCGAAGAGGGGATGAGTCCGCCGACCTCGGGTTGGTTGCCGACGCGACTGCGCCAGCGCCCGATTTCGATGCCTTTGCCCGGGGGCAGCGCGGCGTCGACCGGTACGGCGGGGGTGGCGAACATGACACCGCCGGGACGATCCAGGTTGCCGGTGAGGATGTTGACGAGATCGCATCCCCAGGTGGCGAGTGTCCCGAACTCCTGCACGCAGGTGCCGAGCCTTCCGTAGCAAGCTGCGGACCGAGCCGAGGCGAGCTCGCGCGCCAGACGGCGGATGTCGGCGGGTGCGATGCCGCAGCGTTCGGCAACGTCTTCGGGAGTGAAGCGCGCCGCCACCTCGCGCACCTGATCGAGACCGGCGACGCGGTCGCGTGCCGCGCCGAGGTCGATGCGGGCTTCGTCGAACAGCGTGTGGACCATCGCCAACAACAGCAGGGCGTCGGTCCCCGGGCGGATGAAGTGGTGCTCGTCGGCGAGGGCAGCGGTCTCGCTGCGTCGCGGATCGATGACGACGAGCTTGCCACCGCGTTGGCGCACGCCTTTGAGGCGTCCGGGGGCGTCGGGCATGGTCATCAGACTGCCGTGCGAGACCACCGGGTTGGCACCGATGATCAGCAGGTAGTCGGTGCGGTCGATGTCCGGTACCGGGACCGCGGTCGGAAACGGCCGGCCGAACATCAGACCGGTCTGCACGATCTTGGGCAGAGTATCGATGGCGGACGAATTGAACAGCGACCGGCTGTCGAGCGCGCGCTGGAAGACCGGGCGATAGAGGAGCGCGCCGAGGTCGTGCACCACCGGGTTGCCGGTGTACATGCCGATCGCATCGTTGCCGTGTCGTTCGCGGATGGCGAGCAGGCGATCGGCGATTTCGTCGTACGCGTCGTCCCATGCGACTTCCTGCCAACCGCTCGCGGTGCGCCGCATCGGACGCCGCAACCGATCCTCGTCGTGGTAGAGCTCCTTCAGGCCGTAGGCCTTGGGGCAAATGAAGCCGCGCGAGAACGGATCGCGCTTGTCGCCGCGCACCGAGACGATCGCATCGGCGCGAGTCTCGACCTCGAGGCCGCAAGTCGCCTCGCAGAACGGACACGAACGGTAGTGGGTCTGGGTCTGCTGCATATCGTCCTCCTGCACGTCGTGTTCACGCATGCGATGGGATGCTGACTAGCAGAAGGCACGCAGATCGAGCAGTGCCACAGCGCCGCCGATCCATGGTACCGGTTGTGCTCGTTCGCTGTTTCCCGTCGGCTGTATTAGAGTTGCACTTTGCTCGTTAAGGTCAGATGATTTTCCGAAAAAATGGTCGGGCTGGCTTGCGCGGAGAGCGGCATCACGTAGAACTGACCCTTATCCATGTCGCAGATCTTTCGGAGAAGTACTAATACTATTTCGAAGGTCAGCATCTTCGGCGCGATCTTCTTGGTTGCTGGCGGGTTGTACGGCTTGTCGGTGGTCAATCGCTCCGGGTACGTGACCCAGGCGAACGTGGCGCGCGAGCAGCCGGTTCCGTTCAGCCACAAGCATCACGCCGGCGAGCTCGGCATCGATTGCCGCTACTGCCACACCTCGGTCGAGGAGTCGGCTTCCGCCAACATTCCAGCGACGCAGATCTGCATGAACTGCCACAAAGAGATCTGGACCGACAGTCCGACGCTCGAGCCGGTGCGGGCGAGTTACCGCAGCGGCGAGCCGATCGAGTGGATCAAAGTTCACGACCTCCCGGACTTCGTCTACTTCAATCACTCGATCCACGTGAACAAGGGTGTCGGTTGCGTGACCTGCCACGGTCGGGTCGACGAGATGAACCTGGTGCACCAGGAGGCGTCGCTGCACATGGAGTGGTGCCTCGACTGTCACCGCAACCCCGAGAAGTACGTGAGGCCGCGCGAGACCGTCTTCGATCTCGCCTGGTCGGCGCACGACCAAGAGACGCTCGGTGCGATTCTCGTCGAGGAGTACGACATCGAGAGCCGTGACGATTGTTCTACCTGCCACCGGTGATTGAGCCCATGCAGCGATCCGACGCCAACCAAAGTTCCGAGGTCAACTTCGACACCTTGCGCGCCAAGCTGCGCGCGGGTGGGGCGGAGTTCTGGCGCAGCCTCGAGAACCTCGCCGATACCGCGGAGTTTCGGCGCTTCGTCGAGGCGGAGTTCCCGAGTGAAGCGCCGCGCCTGCTGTCCGCTCCCGACCGCCGTCACTTCCTCAAGCTGATGGGAGCCTCGATTGCTCTCGCCGGGGCGGCGGGCTGCACGCGTCAGCCAGAAGAAAAGCTGTACCCCTACGCCGAGCAGCCCGAGCAGATCGTTGCCGGTAAGCCGCTCTTCTACGCGACGGCGATGCCGCTATCGGGCGTTTCGACGGGCCTGGTGGTCGAGAGCCACATGGGCCGCCCGACCAAGATCGAGGGCAACAAGCAACACCCGGGCAGCCTCGGTGCGACCGACGTCTTCGCCCAGGCTTCGATCCTCGGGCTGTACGATCCCGATCGCTCGTCGACGGTGCGCAACGCCGGGGCGATCCGGCCGTGGTCCGCCTTCGTCGACTGGATCGAGCCCCGCTTGCAGGAGCTCGACGCCCTCGGCGGCAAGGGGCTGCGGATTCTGACCGGACGCGTCACCTCGCCGACCCTGGGCGCGCAGATGAAGGGCTTGTTGGAGAAGCTGCCGAACGCGCGCTGGCACCAGTATGAGGCGATCAGCCGCGACCAGGCGCGTTTGGCTTCGCGCCTCGCTTTCGGCCGCGAGTTCGACACCCGCTATCATTTCGAGAACGCCGACGTCGTTCTCTCGCTCGACGGCGACTTTCTGTCGGAAGGCGCGGGCGCCGTCCGCTACGCTCGCGACTTCGCGTCGCGTCGCTCCGCCGATGGCGAGCGGCCGATGAATCGGTTGTACGTCGTCGAGCCGTCGCCGACCAACACCGGGGCGATGGCCGACCACCGTCTGCCGGTAGGCGGCGCCGAGGTCGAGGAGGTCGCGCTCGCGATCGCCGCCGAGCTCGGCCTCGAGGCTCGCGCGCCGGTCGGAGTCGAGGACCACCTTCCCTGGATCCGGGCGGTTGCCCGCGATCTGTCGAAGCACCAGGGGAGCTGCGTCGTCGTTGCCGGCGAACGCCAATCGGCGGCGACTCAACTGCTCGCGCATGCGCTCAACGAGAAGCTGGGCAACGTCGGCTCCACCGTCGAGTACACCGAGCCGGTCGCGGTCGAGCCGTCACTCGACGTCGGCTCGCTGCAGGACCTGTCCGACGCGATGGACCGCGGCGAGGTCAAGATGCTGGTGATCCTCGGCGCCAACCCGGTCTTCGACGCCCCCTTCGACCTCGAGTTCGAAGAGAGGATGAAGCGAGTTCCGACGCGGGTTCATCTCGGGTTGCATCTCGACGAGACCGCGGTGCTTTGCCAGTGGCACATCCCGGAAGCACACTTCCTCGAGGCGTGGGGAGATGGTCGCGCCTTCGACGGCACCGCTTCGATCTCGCAGCCGCTGATCGCGCCGCTCTACGACGGCAAGTCGGCGCTGGAGATGGTCGCCCTGTTGGGCGGCAACCTCGAGCCCAACGGGTACGAGATCCTGCGCGACTACTGGCGCCAGCACCTGCCGCAGCCCTTCGAGGATGCGTGGCGGCGAGCGATTCACGACGGCGTCGTCGCCGGGACCGCTTTTCCGCCTGCCGTGCCGAACTGGTCGGCGACCCTGGCGAGCGTGTTGCCACCGCGCGCGGCCGATGCTGCCGGGATCGAAGTCGTCTTCCGCAGCGATCCTTCGGTGTACGACGGCCGCTTCGCCAACAGCGGATGGTTGCAGGAGCTGCCGCGGCCGCTCACCCGACTGACCTGGGAGAACGCGATCTGGGTTTCGCCGCTCGACGCCGAGGATCTCGGGGTTTCGTCCGGCGACGTGCTCCGGGTCGAGCTGGAAGGCCGCTCGGTCGAGCTGCCCGCGTGGATCGTGCCCGGCCAGGCCCAGGGCGTGGTAACGCTACACCTGGGCTACGGTCGCCGTCGCGGCGGCTACGTGCAGGACGGAACCGGCGTCGACGTCTACCCGATTCGCTCGAGCGAGGGGATGTGGCACGCCGGCGGAGCTTCGTTGACTCGCACCGGCGCGGTGGCGACGCTCGCCTGTACCCAAGACCACCACTCCATGGAGGGGCGCGATCTGGTGCGGGTCGCCAATGTCGGCGACGGTCATGCCCACGCTGGCGGTCACGCGGACGATTCCCACGCCGAGGAAGAGGGTGGGCACGGCGGCGGGCATCCCGACACCTCGCTGTTCCCCGACGTCGAGTACGACGGCTACGCGTGGGGAATGACGATCGACCTCAACAGCTGTACCGGCTGCAACGCCTGCGTCATCGCCTGCCAATCCGAGAACAACATTCCCGTCGTCGGCAAGGATCAGGTGGCCGCCGGGCGCGAGATGCACTGGATCCGGGTCGACCGCTATTTCTCGGGCGATCTCGACACGCCCGAAATCCATCACCAGCCGGTCCCGTGCATGCACTGCGAACGGGCGCCGTGCGAGCTGGTGTGTCCGGTCAACGCGACCGTGCACAGCGACGAGGGCTTGAACGACATGGTGTACAACCGCTGTGTCGGCACCCGCTATTGCTCGAACAACTGCCCGTACAAGGTGCGTCGCTTCAATTTCTTCCTCTACAACGACGAGGAGGCGGATATCGTGAAGATGGCCGCCAATCCGGACGTGACCATCCGCAGCCGCGGCGTCATGGAGAAGTGCACCTACTGTGTGCAGCGGATCAGTCGGACCCGTATCGAAGCCAAGAAGGACGGCCGCCGGATCCGCGACGGCGAAATCGTCACCGCCTGCCAGTCGGTCTGCCCGACCGAGGCGATCCGCTTCGGCGACGTCAACGACCCCGCGAGCCAGGTGTCGCTCGCCAAGGCGAGCGCTCGCAACTATTCGCTGCTGCACGAGCTCGGTACCAAGCCGCGCACCACCTACCTGAGCGCAATGCGCAACCCCAATCCGGAAATCGAGGGCGTCTGATGGTGTTCCCGACCAAAGGACGGCGCGAAACCGTATCGAGTCACCTGCCGCCGCTGGTCGAGCCGGGTCATACCTTCGGCTCGGTCACCGACAAGATCAGCTCGGCCGTGACCGAGCGCGGGACCCCGCGCGGCTGGATCGTCGGGTTCGCCTTTTCGTTCCTGCTCCTGATGGTCCTCCTGGTGTCGGTGACCTACCTGCTGGTCTATGGCGTCGGAGTTTGGGGCATCAACATCCCGGTCGCCTGGGCGTTCGCGATCATCAACTTCGTCTGGTGGATCGGCATCGGCCACGCGGGAACGCTGATCTCGGCGATTCTGCTGTTGCTGCGCCAGGAGTGGCGTACCTCGATCAACCGTTTCGCCGAGGCGATGACGCTGTTTGCCGTCGCCTGCGCCGGGCTCTACCCGCTGCTGCACATGGGCCGGCCGTGGCTGGCGTACTGGTTGTTCCCGTATCCCAACACGATGGGGATGTGGCCGCAGTTCCGCAGCCCTCTGGTGTGGGACGTCTTCGCCGTCTCGACGTATCTGCTGATCTCGCTGATGTTCTGGTACATCGGCCTGATCCCCGACCTGGCGACGCTGCGCGACCGCTCGGAGAGCCGCGTCGGCAAGACCATCTACGGGCTGCTCGCCATGGGGTGGCGCGGTTCGGCGCGCCACTGGCACCGCTACGAAACTGCGTACTTGCTGCTCGCCGGCCTGTCGACACCGCTGGTCGTGTCGGTGCACACGATCGTCAGCTTCGATTTCGCGGTGGCCCAGGTGCCGGGCTGGCACGCAACGGTATTCCCGCCGTACTTCGTCGCCGGCGCGGTCTATGCCGGGTTCGCGATGGTCATTCTGTTGGCGATTCCGCTGCGACGCTTCTACGGGCTGCAGGACTTCGTCACGCTGCGCCACCTCGATCACATGGCGCGGGTGATGCTCGCCACCGGGTTGTTCGTCGCCTACGGCTACATGATGGAGACGTTCACCGCCTGGTACAGCGCCAGCACGTTCGAGACGTACATGATCGAGAATCGCTTCTTCGGTCCGTACTCGCCGTACTATTGGGCGCTGATCTTCTGTAACGTCGTGGTGCCGCAGTTCTTGTGGTTCTCGCGCATTCGCATGAACACGACCGCGCTGTTCCTGATTGCGCTGGTGGTGAGCGTCGGCATGTGGCTGGAGCGGTTCATCATCGTCGTGGTCAGCCTCCATCGCGATTTCCTGCCTTCGTCGTGGGACATGTACTCGCCGACCATTTGGGACTGGGGAATGTACATCGGTAGCATCGGTCTCTTCCTGAGCCTGCTGTTCCTCTTCGTCCGCTTCCTGCCGATGATCTCCATCTTCGAGATGCGCACGCTGCTGCCCGGCGCCGAGGTCAAGGAGGACGAGGCATGAGAAACCTCGCTGCTCACGGCCTGATGGCGGAGTTCGCCAGCGCCGCGGATCTGGTCGCCGCCGCCCGCGAGGTGCGCGAGGCCGGCTATCGCCACTTCGATGCCTACACTCCGTTCCCGATCGAGGAGCTCGACGAGGCGATGGGACTGCACCACACGCGGCTCCCGTTCCTGGTGTTGATCGGCGGCATTCTCGGCGGCCTCGGCGGCTTCGCGCTGCAGTACTGGACGTCGGTGGTGAACTACCCGATCAACGTCGGTGGCCGTCCGTTGTTCAGCTGGCCCGCGTTCATCCCGGTGACTTTCGAGTGCACCATCCTCGCCGCCGGCCTCACCGCCGTGCTGGGGATGCTGGCCCTCAACGGATTGCCGCAGCCATACCATCCCGTCTTCAATATCTCGCGATTCGCGCTCGCCTCGCGCGATCGTTTCTTCCTTTGCGTCGAGGCGCGCGATCCGCGCTACGATCCGGTCGAGACTCGCCATTTTCTCGAGGGGCTCGACGCCAGGAGGGTGTCCGATGTCGAGTCGTAGGGCAGTAGTCGCGATTCTCGCGCTCGCCTGCGTCGTCGTCGGCTGTCGTCAGGACATGCACGACCAGGCGCGGTACGAGCCGTTCGAAGGAAACCCGTCGTTTGCCGACGGGCGTGCCTCGCGACCTGTGGTCCCGGGCACGGTTGCGCGCGGGCATCTCGACGAGGACGACGCCATCTACCGCGGTCTCGAGGGCGATCAGGTGGTCGAGCGCAATCCGTTGCAGGTCGACATGGCTTTGCTCGAGCGCGGGCGCGAGCGCTTCGAGATCTACTGCTCGCCGTGTCACGACCGCGTCGGCTACGGCCGCGGTATGATCGTGCAGCGCGGCTACAAGCAGCCGTCGTCGTTCCACGTCGACCGACTGCGCGACGCCCCCGACGGCTACTTCTTCCAGGCGATCACCAACGGCTTCGGGGTCATGCCGAGCTACGCTCTGCAGACCAAGCCGCACGACCGATGGGCGATCATCGCCTACATTCGGGCGTTGCAGCTGAGCCAGTTCGCCGACATCGACGAGCTCAACAGCGACGAGCTCCGCGCGCTGGAGGGATCGCGATGACGGACGGCGTTCGCGAGAAGCTCTTTCTGCCCTCCGAGCACGTTCTGCGCCGAACTGGGCAGCGCGCCCTCGGCCTCGGACTGGTTGCGTTGGTCGTCTTGGTGATCGGCGCCCTGTTCGATCGCGAGCGAGCTCTGCAGGGGTATCTGGTCACCTACTTGTTCTGGGTCGGGCTGCCGATCGGCGGCCTGGCGATCCTGATGCTGCAGCACATCACCGGCGGCGCCTGGGGAGCGGTGATCCGGCGCATCCTCGAGGCGCTGGTTGCGACGTTCCCGCTGATGGCCGTGCTCTTCGTGCCGATCGCGCTCTCGCTGCCCGAATTGTACGCCTGGGCCGACGCCGACGTGGTCGCCCACGACCCGATCCTCCAGCACAAGACGCCGTACCTGAACGAGAGCTTCTTCGTGACGCGGGCCGCGGTCTACTTCGGGCTGTGGGTGGTTCTGTCGTTCTTCCTCGCGCGCTGGTCGCGCATGCGCGATCGCCCCGATCCTCCCAGCCAACGCCGCTTGGAGAACCTGAGCCGCGGCGGCTTGCTGGTGTTGGCGATGACCGGCACGTTCGCTTCGATCGACTGGGCGATGTCGCTCGAGCCGCACTGGTTCTCGACGATCTACGGCATCCTCTTCCTCGGCGGGCAGGTACTGGCAGCGCTGGCGTTTTCGATCGCGATCGCGGCTTCCCTGTCGGACGCGCCGCTGCTCTCGAGCTCGTTCACGCCGGACCGGTTTCACGATCTCGGCAAGCTGCTCCTCGCCTTCGTCATGGTGTGGGCGTACTTCGCTCTGTCGCAGTTCCTGATCATCTGGTCGGGCAACCTGCCGGAGGAGACTCCGTGGTACTTCCGCCGCCTGCACGGCGGCTGGCAGTGGATGGGCGTCTCGCTGATCGTCCTCCACTTCGCGGTGCCGTTCGCGCTGTTGCTCTCGCGGCCGCTCAAGCGTCGCGCGGGGGCGCTGGCGGCGGTGGCGCTCGGTGTTCTGACGATGCGGGTGGTCGACGTGTACTGGCTGGTCGCTCCTTCGTTCGGCTCCGACCATTTCACGGTGAGCTGGATCGACTTCGCGGCTCTCCTCGCGATCGGTGGGATTTGGTTCGCCTTCTTCGTGTCGCGCCTCGTCCGTCAGCCGCTGTTGCCGCTGTCGGATCCCGATCTACCCGAGCTGGCCGAGGTGGCGTCATGAGCGAGCGGCACGACGTGTCGCCGGGGCACGAGACCTCCGACGTCGGGATGGGCGCCGTCGTGCTCGGCAGCGGGGTCTTGTTTGCCCTGGTTTTCCTCGCCGTCGTCGCCATGTGGGGGATGTTCGAGCAACTCGGCGCGACCCAGGCAAGTCGCGGATCTTCCGCGAATCCCTTGCTGGCGGAACAACGTCGCCTGCCGCCCGAGCCTCGTCTGCAAGCCAATCCCATCGAAGACCTGGCCGAGCTGAGGAACCTCGAGGACTCCGAGCTGACCTCGTACGGCTGGGTCGACCGTTCGACCGGTCGGGTGCGGATCCCGATCGACAATGCGATGGAGCGTCTGGCCGACAGCGGAGGCCGGCGATGATGCGCGCCGTGCTTGCGTCGTGGCTGGCCTTGGTTTGCGCGGCTTCGGCGACGACGACGACGATCCCCGCCGGACTCGAGGGCGTTACGATTGACCAGAAGCTCGACGCCCAGGTGCCGCTCGATCTGGAGTTCCGCGACGAGAGTGGTGCGACGGTTCGTCTCGCCGACTACTTCGGCGAGAAGCCGGTCGTGCTGTCGCTGGTTTACTACGAGTGCCCGATGCTGTGCACGCTGGTCCTCAACGGCTTGGTCGGTTCCTTGAAGGCGCTGCCCTTCGATGTCGGTGACGAGTTCGAGGTGGTCACGGTGAGCTTCGATCCGGAGGAGACCCCGGATCTCGCCGCGGCCAAGAAGGAAACGTACCTGTCGTCGTACCGCCGCGACGGCGCCGCCGAGGGATGGCACTTCCTCACCGGGAGCGCGGAATCGATCGACGCTCTCGCCGACGCCGTCGGCTTTCGCTATCGCTACGATCCCGAGCGCGACCTGTTCTCGCACGCTGCCGGCATCACGGTGTTGACGCCGAGCGGACGCATCGCGCGCTACTTCTACGGCGTCGAGTACCCGCCCCGCGATCTCAAGCTGGGGCTCATTGAGGCCGCCGACGAACGCATCGGCACCGCGGTCGACCAGCTGCTGCTGTTCTGCTTCCACTACGACGTGACGACCGGCCGCTACAGCGCCGCGGTGATGAATCTGGTTCGCCTCGGCGGTTTGGCGACCGTATTCGGTTTCGCGGGCTTCGTGCTGCGCAGCAATAGGGACCGTTCGCGATGAGCAAGTTTCCGCTGTTCCCAGAAGCCGCCTCGACGATGGCGGGCCAGGTAGACCTTCTCTACACCTTTCTGGTTTCGCTCAGCCTGGTGCTGTCGGTCGGAATTGCGGCGACCCTGATCATGTTCGCGGTGCGCTACCGGCGCCGGGCGGACGGACAGGTTGGAGACAAGGTCAAGAGCTCGACCGCGCTCGAGCTCACCTGGTCGCTGATCCCGCTCGGGGTCTCGATGTTCATCTTCGCCTGGGCCGCCCAGATCTACGTGGCGATGGCGCGTCCGCCGGACGACGCCCACGAGATCTTCGTGGTCGGCAAGCAGTGGATGTGGAAGCTGCAGCACCTCGAGGGGCGGCGCGAGATCAACGAGCTGCACGTGCCGGTGGGCCAGCCGATCAAGTTGACGATGACCTCGGAAGACGTCATCCACAGTTTCTACGTGCCGGCGTTTCGCGTGAAGGCCGACGTCGTGCCGGGTCGCTACAATACCTTGTGGTTCGAGGCGACCGAGGTCGGCAGTTACCACCTCTTCTGCGCCGAATACTGTGGTACCGAGCACTCTCAGATGATTGGTTCGGTCCACGTGATGGAGCAGGCGGATTTCCAGGCATGGCTGAGTGGCGGCAGTAGCGTCGCGGCGATGGCTGCGACCGTCGAGGAGGACGGTGCGGCGTTGTTCCAGAGCCTCGGCTGCGCCACCTGCCACAAGGATGCGCCTGGCGCGTTCGGCCCGTCGCTGGTCGGCATCTACGGTGAGGAGGTTCGTTTCGCGGATGGCACGAGCCAGGTCGTCGATGACAGCTACTTGCGCGAGTCGATTCTCGACCCGACGACGCGCCTCGTTGCCGGCTACCAGCCGCTGATGCCGACCTTCCGGGGCCAAGTGGACGAGGAGAAATTGCTGCGGCTGGTGCAGTACATCAAGTCGCTCTCCGAGGAAGGAGCGGTGGCCGACGCTGCCGGTCACTGAGGAATCCCATGGAAGCCGCTGACACACGAGAGCACTACCTGAACGCCGACTACGGTGTGAAGTCGTGGCTGTTGACCACCGACCACAAGCGGATCGGGCTCCTCTACCTGATCTCGATCACACTGATGTTCCTGCTCGGCAGCATGTTCGCCGTGCTGATCCGTCTCGAGCTGCTGACGCCGGGCGGCGACCTGGTCCAAGCCGACACCTACAATCGTCTGTTCACCATGCACGGCATCGTGATGATCTTTTTCTTCCTGGTGCCGTCGATCCCGGCCGTGTTCGGCAACTTCCTGGTGCCGATCATGATCGGCGCCCGTGACCTGGCGTTTCCGCGTCTCAATCTGCTCAGTTGGTATGTATTCATGGTCGGCGCCGCGTTCACCTTGTGGGCGGTGATCACTGGCGGGGTCGACACCGGGTGGACCTTCTACACGCCCTACAGTACCACCGCCTCGCACTCGCAAGTGTTGTGGACCGCGATTGGTATTTTCATCACGGGGTTTTCGTCGATCCTGACCGGTCTCAACTTCATCGTGACGATCCACCGCATGCGCGCGCCGGGGATGACCTGGATGCGCCTGCCGCTGTTCATCTGGGCGCAATACGCGACGTCCCTGATCATGGTGCTCGGCACGCCGGTGCTGGCGATCACGGTCTTCATGCTGTTCCTCGAACGCGTGCTCGGTCTGGGGATTTTCGATCCCGCGCTCGGCGGCGACCCGATCCTCTTCCAGCATCTGTTCTGGTTCTATTCGCACCCAGCCGTGTACATCATGGTACTGCCGAGCATGGGCGTGGTCAGCGAGGTCATCACCTGCTTCGCGCGCAAGCAGATCTACGGCTACAAGTTCGTCGCGATTTCGAGCCTGGCGATCGCCCTGCTCGGGTTCCTGGTGTGGGGGCACCACATGTTCACCTCGACCCAGTCGGTCTATACCGCACTCGTATTTTCGGTGCTGAGCTTCGCGGTTGCGATCCCGTCGGCGGTCAAGGTGTTCAACTGGACGGCGACGCTCTACAAGGGCGCGGTGACCTTCGAGGCGCCGATGCTGTTCGCGATGGGCTTCATCGGGCTGTTCACCATCGGCGGGCTGACGGGCCTCTTCCTCGCCAGTCTCGGTCTCGACGTGCACGTCCACGACACCTACTTCGTGGTCGCTCACTTCCACTACATCATGGTCGGCGGCGCGCTCATGGGCTATCTCGGCGCGGTGCACTTCTGGTGGCCCAAGCTGTTCGGCCGCATGTACTCCGAGTGGGCGGCCCGCGTCGCCGCGGTTCTCGTCTTTCTCGGCTTCAACCTGACCTTCTTCCCTCAGTTCGTGCTCGGGTACCTCGGCATGCCGCGGCGCTACCACGTCTACCCGGAGGAGTTTCAGGTCCTCAACGTGATGTCGACGCTCGGTGCGTCGATTCTCGGTCTCGGTTACATGATTCCGCTGGTCTACCTGACCTGGTCCCTGTCGCGCGGACCGCGCGCCGGCGCCAATCCGTGGCACGCCGCCGGTCTCGAGTGGACGACGCCGTCGCCGCCGCCAACCGAGAATTTCGAAACCGTTCCGGTCGTGACGGAAGAGCCGTATTCGTACCCGATCAGCGAAGCGGAGGCCGTGTAGAGCCCCGGCCGGGGTGACGCGAGAGTGGAATGACGACTGAGTCGACAGCGCATGTTGCACACCACTTCGACACAGCCGAGCAGCAGCAGAAGGCTGCGACTTTCGGCATGTGGGTCTTCCTGATCACCGAGATCATGATGTTCGGTGGTCTGTTCACCGCCTACATCGTCTACCGGTGGATGTATCCCGACGCCTTTGCCGAGGCCAGCCATCATCTCGACACGCAGCTGGGCGCGCTCAATACCGCGGTCTTGCTGGCCAGTAGCTTGACCATGGCGCTGGCGGTGCGCGCTTCGCAACTCGGCGAGAAGAAGCAGCTGATTCGCCGTCTTCTGCTGACGATCGCTCTCGGTTCGGTGTTCCTCGGGGTCAAGGCATACGAGTACGCGCACAAGTTCGAGGAGGGGCTCGTCCCGGGCGCCTTCTTTCGCTTCGACGGACCGCACGCCCATCACGCCGAGCTGTTCTTCTCGCTCTATTTCGGGATGACCGGGCTGCACGCCGTTCACATGATCATCGGCGTCGGGATCCTCGGGACGCTGACTTGGATGGCGGCGCGCAACCGCTTCAGCCCGGCCTACTACACGCCGGTCGAGATCGGCGGTCTGTACTGGCACTTCGTCGACCTGGTCTGGATCTACTTGTTTCCGCTGCTGTACCTGCTCGGCCGGCACGGGTGAGGTTGAGAATGTCGGACCACGTTTCTTCGAAAGGCCTGTTGTACTCGATCTTCCTCGCGTTGATTGCCCTCACGGCTCTCACCGTGTGGGCCGCTTACCAGGACTTCGGCGCGTTCAACACGGTGGTCGCGATGGCGATCGCGACCTTCAAGGCGGTGCTGGTGGTCGTCTTCTTCATGGAGATGCGCTTCGGCCAACCCCTGTCCTGGGCCGCCGCCATCACCGGCATCCTGTTCTTTGCGCTACTGGTCGGGCTGACCATGTCCGACATCCTGACGCGCAATTTGCTCGGCATTCCCGGCAGCTGAGGCTGCTCGGCCTGCCGAATCGTCCGCTGCGCGGCCTTACAGGTCGGAGCCGAGCGGTCGCGGCAGGTACGGTTCCTCCAGCCTGGATCGCTGCTCGTCGTCGATTTCGATCTCGAGGGCGTCGACCATCGACTGCATCTGCTCGGCAGTGCGGACGCCGATGATCGGCGCGGTGACCGCGCTCTGTTGGGCCAGCCAGGCGAGGGCGATCTGCGCCGGTGGCTTGCCCAATTGCTCGGCGACCTCGACGACCCGGGCGAGCACCGCCCAGTCGCAGTCGCGGAACTGGTCGGCCTGACCGAAGGCGTCGGTCTCGGCCCGAGTGGTCGCGTTCCACTGCTCGCGAGTGCGCGAGCCGCCGAGGAAGCCGCGGGCGAGCGGGCTGTAGGGAATCACGCCGACTCCCTCGGCCTGGCACAGTGGCAGCATCTCGCGCTCCTCGTCGCGGTACACCAGATTGTAATGGTTCTGCATCGAGGCGAAGCGCGACCAGCCGTTCTGATCGGCGCGATAGAGGGCGCGGGCGAACTCCCAGGCGGTGGTGCCGGACGCCCCGATGTAGCGCACCTTGCCGGCGCGGATGACGTCGTCGAGGGCGCGCAAGGTTTCGTCGATGGGGGTGCGCGGATCGAAGCGGTGCACCTGGTAGAGGTCGATGTAGTCGGTGCCGAGCCGGCGCAGCGAGGCGTCGACGCAGTCGTAGATGCGTTTGCGCGACAATCCCTGTCGGTTCGGCCCCTCGTCGCGCAGCGGGAAGAACAGCTTGGTGGCAATGACGATCTCGTCGCGCCGGCACATCTCGAGCAGAGCTTTGCCGACGATTTCCTCGCTGCGGCCGAGTGAGTACATGTCGGCCGTGTCGAAGAAGCGGATGCCGAGCTCGACCGCCTTCTCGAGGAGCGGGCGGCTCTCCGCTTCCTCCAGCACCCAGGGGCGCCAGTCCTTGCTGCCGTAGGTCATCGTGCCGAGGCACAACCGGGTGACATCGAGACCGCTGCTGCCGAGCTTGACGTACTTCATGGCGGCTCAACCTAGCGGCTGCTCCATAGGCGGTAAACCTCTGGTAGCGGTAGGCGGACGGTCAGTGGTTCAGGATTTTTTCTCGCGCCAAGACGCCAAGGCGCCAAGGGGGATTCAGGTGGGCAGGCTCCCCTTCTTGGCGGCTTGGCGTCCTGGCGCGAGTTGAATTTCTCTGCAGCCCCCGCCCGCCATCGTTGAGCACGGGGGGCTCGATCTCTACCATGGCGCGATGACATCCGGACTCGCTCCCGTCGACCTTCAGCGCTATCCGATCGACGACCCGGTTGGTCGCTCGCGATTGGCGGAACGGTGTCGCGCGGAATTGGATTCGCGCGGTTATTGCGAGCTCGTCGACTTCGTCGGTGAGACGGGGTTGCTGGCGATGGCGGCCGAGGCGCGGGAGTTGGCGCCTCTCGCGCACCGACACGACGGCGCGGCGACTCCCTACCTGGAGATTCCTGAATCACATTGGCCGCCGCAGCATCCGCGGCTGACCTTTGGCGAGTACGCGCTCGGTGCGGTTGCCTACGACCTGATCCCGGCCGAGTCGTCGCTGCGTGCTCTCTACGAGTCGAACCTTCTCATGGGCTTTCTCGCCGAGTGCCTGGGCGTCGATTGCCTGTACCGCTACGCCGATCCGCTCGGCGCCTGCAACGTCGCGGTGATGAGCGACGGCGACGAGCTCGAGTGGCACTTCGACCAGACCGACTTCGTGGTCTCGATCGCGCTGCAGAGCCCCGAGCGCGGCGGCGAGTTCGAGTGCGCGTCGCGCATCCGCAGTCCGCGCGAGGAGAACTACGATGCGGTCGCCGCGGTTCTCGCCGGCGACGACTCCGCGGTGGTGAAGATCCCGTTTCGCCCGGGAACCATGCTGCTCTTCCAGGGGCGCTACTCGATGCACCGGGTGGCCAAGGTGGGCGGCGGGCGCGATCGTTTGGTGGCGCTGCTCGGTTACGACACCCAGCCGGGGACGTGCAGCAGCCCGTTGCTGCAAGAGGCGCGCTACGGCCGCGTCCTTCGTCCCTGACGGCCAGCGTTTGCCGCCGCGCCGGCGGATCGGTACAAGGTCGGCTGGGGAGGTGTCATGGGCGGACGATCCGAGTTGGTCTTGGCGGTGGTCTTGGCGGCGGCATGCGTCCTGACCGGAGTGGGGTGGGCGCAAGACGAAGGAGGCAGGGCGGTCGAGGAGATCGTCGTCACTGCCCGGAAACGCGCCGAGGCGCTCGAGGAAGTTCCGGTCTCGGTGACCGCGCTGACCGACGACGACCTGCAGGTGCGGCAGGTGCGCAGCATTCGCGACCTCAACGGCTTCGTTCCCAACCTGCAGGTGCGGCGTACCCGCACCGGGACCGACGCTTCGCTGTACATTCGCGGCATCGGCACGCCGGGCGACGAGGTCTTCGTCGACCAGGCCGTCGGGGTCTACGTCGACGGAGTCTATATCCCGCGCACCGCGGGTTCGCTGATCGACATCCTCGACTTCGAGCAGGTCGAGGTTCTGCGCGGACCCCAGGGAACCTTGTTCGGCAAGAACACCGTCGGCGGCGCGCTCAATCTCACCACGATCAAGCCGCAGCCCGAGCTCTCCGGCAAGCTTCAGGTTCGGGCGGGGAACTTCGACACGGTGGAGACGCGCGCGACCCTGAACGTGCCCCTCGGCTACGGGTCCCTCGAGGACAAGCTCCTCTCCCGTTTCAGCTTCCAGTCGCGCAACACTTCGGGGTACACCGAGAACACCTTCCTCGACGTCAACTGGAACGACGAGGCCGTCCTCAACTTCCTCGGCACGATTCGCTTCCTGCCGACCGACGACATCACCATCGACGTCACCGGGAACTGGTATCGCAATCACGGGCGCGGCCGCGGCGGAGAGTGTATCTTCCAGCGGCGCTCCCAGTTCGACGGCCTCCCCGGTGGACCCACCGACGACTACTACGAGTACTGCATGAACGAGGACCGCAAGACTCCGTTCAAATTCGAGTCGAACGTGGCGGGCCTGAGCGACCTCGAGAGCTACGGCACCTGGGCGACGGCCCAGTGGGACGTCGGCAGCGTCGGCTATGCCGACGACATGAGCTTCAAGCTGATCGGCTCCTGGCGCGAGCAGGTGCAGCGGCTGCGCGAGGACCTCGACATGTCGCGCTACAACCTGTGGCAGTGGTCCTCGGCCGGCGGCGGCGAGTTCGAAGGCGACCCGGGGGTCGCCAACCAGGGCACCGTCGAGCTTCAGCAGACGACGACGTTCTGGGACGACCGGATCTCTCTGGTCGACGGCGCCTTCTTCTACTGGGAGCACGTCAGCACCGAGTTCGACTACCTGGTCTTTCCCGATAGCCCGATCAGCGGGCCCGCTGGCGGCCTTACCAAGAGTAGCGTGATCACCGACAACTTCAGCTGGGCGCTGTTCATGCACGGCGTCGTCGACGTCACCGACTGGCTCCAGCTCACCGCCGGAATTCGCTACACCAACGAGGAGAAAGGGGCGGCGCGTCGACTGTCGAATCTGGTTCTGTGCTCGGACGGCAGTCCGTGCTCGCCGGACGACCCCAACGTCGACATCCTGGCGTCGTTCCCCAAGCAGTCTCGGAGCTTCGACCGGTTTACGCCGATGGCCAGCCTCGCTCTGACGATGCCCGAAGACTGGCTGTACGACGGCCCGGTCGACCACCTGATGGCCTACTTCACGTATTCGCAGGGATTCAAAGGCGGTGGGATCAACGCGGCGATCCGCACCATGGATCAGGAAGAAATGACCGACTTCGACCAGGAGATCCTCAACTCGTACGAGATCGGTGTGAAGACGGTTGCGTGGGACAACCGCTTTCGCATGAACCTGGCCGGTTACTACGGAGACTACTCGGATCTGCAGCTACCGATCGTCAAAGGTGGCACCTGCCCGCCCGAGGATCCCGACTGCATTCCACCGCCGCTGTTCATCATCGACAACGCCGGCGACGCCACCATCGCCGGCGCCGAGCTCGAGATCCTGCTCAACCCGCTCGATGGGCTCGACGTCAGCGCCACCGCCGCTTACCAGTTCACCGAATTCGACGACTACATTGGCACCAACGTTCTCAAGGACCCCAACGTCGAGGACGTCGAGATCGATCGCGCCGGCGAGCGCTTTCCGTTCGTCCCGGAGTTCAGCGCCTCGGTCGGTATCCAGTATGCCTATCCGATCGACGGCGGTGACATCGACTGCCTGTACGGAACATTGACCCCGCGCGTCGACTGGACCTACCAGAGCTCGATTCAGTACTGGGGGCGCGAGCTCGACGGCAGCGTTCAGTCGGGCGTCAATCTGGTCAATCTGCGGCTCGGCTACTGGTTCTGGGACGACGCGCTCGAGCTCGCCTTGTGGACCAAGAACGTCGGCGACGAAACCTACTTCGACGACGTCTACCAGATTCCCGTGCTGCCGACCGGCAACATCACTCGGTTCTACGCGCCGCCGCGGACCTTCGGAGGCGAGATCAACTTTCGATTCTAGCCCGCGCTATTCATGAACTTCGCGCCGTCGCCGCCTGTAGCCGTTGTCGCAGTTGAGGTAGAGCGCATTCGGCAGGTCGTCGGCGCTTCGACACAGTGTTGTGCTCGATCGAGGTCAGAGCGCACATGAACCCTTAAGGATGCGGGTTTCGCGGGCGCCTTCCGAAATTCATGAATATTCCAGGTTAGGCCGGTTGAAGAAGGCAAAGGCTGGGGCGAAAGGCTAGGGCTGGGGGTGGTGGTCGCTGTGCGACGGTCGGTTTGAGCTAGCCTGCGCGTCTCAGGGGGGGTCTGCTGCGCGTCGGCAGCATTCGCTTCGACTCGAACGTCATCGTCTCGCCCGTGGCGGGGTGGGGGAGCTCGATGCTCTCGGCGTGCAGCATGAGGCGGTCGGCGGTGTTCTCGTCTCCGTAGAGGGGGTCGCCGAGGATCGGGGCGCCGAGCCCGGCGGCGCAGTGCAGGCGGAGCTGGTGGGTGCGTCCGGTTTCCGGGAACAGGCCGAGCCGCGTGGTCGATCGGGTGCGATTGCGTACCTCGTAGCGAGTTCGCGCCGGCTTGCCGGCGACCGGGTCGACGATCTGACGCGGCCGGCTGGCGTGGTCTGAGCGCAACCGCAGGTCGACGACACCGTGGTCCTCGGCGAGGACGCCGTCGACGATCGCTTCGTAGGTCTTGTGGATCCTTCCGCCGGCGAAGCTGGCGGCGAGGCTGCGCGCGCTGGCGGCGGTGCGGCCGACTACCAATACACCTGAGGTCGCCTCGTCGAGTCGGTGCGCCGCGCGCAGCGAGCAGTCGGACGGATACAGGAGCCGCAGTCGCGATTCGACGGAGTCGTGTTTCTCCGACCTGCGGCCGGGAACCGAGAGCAGGCCGGCCGGTTTGTCGATCACGATCAGGTGCTCGTCTTCGAAGAGAATCGGCAGTGCCGATTGCGGGTGCTCGGCGCCGCACAGCAGGTGGCCGAGAAGCGGGGCGCACTTCTCTTCGCAGGCTGGATAGAGGGCGCCGTCGCGCTTGCTGCCGTCGGCGGGGGGCGGACCGCACCACACCTCGGCCATCGCCAACGGGCGAACTCCGCGCAGCGCGGCGGCGTGGAGCAGCTTGGGCGCGCAGCATTCGCCGGCGCCGCTGGGAATTCCGGTGCTGTCGAAGAGATCGCGCAGCAGCGCGAAGCGGTTGGCGAAGTTGACCAGTCCGTGCGCGGCATGCATCGCCGACTGAAGCTCGCGCGAGAGACGCCTGCGCTCGCGCTTCAGCTCGGCCCGCTTTGCGTGCATCGTCTCGATCCGCTGCAGGTAGGGGGTATCGGCCTGCTCGCGTTGCCGGCGCAGCTCGCGAATTGCGCGGCGCTCGGCCGCGCTTTCGGCGGCGAGCGCGGCACGCACGCTTGCCGCCGGGTCGCCTTCGCCGAGGTGCAGCCGCTCCTCGCGGCGGCGCGCCTGGGCGAGGCGGCGCCCGGCGATAAGTTCCTGCAGACGCGCGTCGACCGGCGCCAGCGCGCGTTCGCGCTCCTCATCGACCGAGGCGGTGTCGAGCTCCCCGATCGCGCGACTCAGCTCCGACAATCGCCCGAGGGTTGCCTCCTCCTGCGCCTGTGTCAGCTGGCCGCTGCGCGTCGGGCCGACGAAGCCGTCGGCGTGCGGAGATCCGGCGAGCATGCCGGAGAAGGCATGCAGGGCGATCGACTCTCCCGAGGGGGCGCTGCCCAGCAACACACCGAGCATCTTGCCCTCAGCGGCGAAACGCGGCTCTGTGCGTACCCGCGCATGCAGCGCGTGGACTGCTGCGACCGCGGCCTCGTTTCGCGGGAGATCGTGCAGCTGGCCGCAGTGTCCGCACCATCCCGCGTAGTCGTAGGTGAGTCGGCCGGTCACGACGGCGCCTTCGTGCTCGCCGCCATCAGTCGGTCAGTCGACGCTGCAGGGAAACGGATCGACGCCGGAGATCGCCGTCGTCAGGCTCCCTTCCTCGACCGCGTCCGGCAGGCTGTCGGGGTCGGTGATCGCCCACTCGACCCAGTCGCGCATCAGGATGCCGTCGGACGGTATCCCCGTGAACCAGTTCGTCTTGGTCGCGATCACGTGCTGGCTGCCCGATTGGGCGGGCAGGAAGTAGCTGAGCCCCTTGGTTCCGGCGGTGTCGCAGTAGGACTGGCGCAGCTCGTTGACCCAGGCGGCGGTGCTCGGGAACGAGGTGGTGCTGACCTGAGTCCCGTCGACCTGGTTCGAGATGACCAGGAAGCGCTGCATCGGTACCGCCTCCAGGCGCTCGGCCGATTGCGCGTAGATCGTCGGACCGACGCCGCAACCGATCGCCGTGCAGTACGGCGGCATGTAGGGGAGGGACGCCCAACCGCTGCCGGTTTCGGCGAGCATCAGGATGCCGAGGCCGCCGATGCCGACCACCTCGCCGTTGTTCAGCGCCAGCGCCGAGTCCGGCCATGCCGCGGTATTCGCCCACTGCAGGTCGTCGAGCACGTAGTGGTAGTTGTAGAGCGATCCGAACCCGCCGGCGGAAGTGCCGCCGAAGAGCATGGTGACGCGGTCGGGCCGATAGCCCACGCCGTCGCCGTCCATCTCGCGCCACAGAATGTCGCGCAGGTATCGCAACGTGACTCGCGTGTTGATCGCTCCCCAGCGGTGCACCGTGATGCTCGGCCAGACGTTGGTGGCGCCGCCGCCGATGAATAGGTCCTGGGTGCAGTAGGGGAGATAGATTTTGGTCCAGTTGGCGAACGGACTCACCGTGGTGCTGTTCGACATGATGCCGCCCTGGGACGGGTTGTTGTCGGTGGCGCTGAACAGTCCGGCGCTTACCCCACTGCACTGGCCTTCGTTGATGCAAACTCCACCGCCCTGCATCTGCAGCACCACGTTCTCCACCGGGTGCCCCTCGGGAGCGAGCCGGATCCAGAACGCGTACGGGCTGCCCGTGCCGCACCGGGTGCCCCATTCGGCCTCGTCGAGAACGATGCGAACGTACTCGCCGCGCGGCGGCTGATCGATCTGCGTTCGCGGACCGCAATCCAGCGCCAACGGCGAGGTGTCGGAGCGAGTGATCGCGGTCATGCAGTGCGCTTGCGACGAAGCGCGATCGAAGTAGGTGGCGGAATCGAGGGCGATCAGATCCTCGAGCGAGGTCGCGCCGCATGCTGCCGCCGCTTTGGCGCTCGCCTTGGCGCGCACCTTGGCGATTCTCTCGGCAGTCTTGGCCTGGTTGCAGGTTCGCCCCTTGCTCTCTCGATCGATACAGCGAAGCTGGAGCCGGGTTTCGCCGAACAGGACCCTGGCGCCGCCGCGGAACGTCGCGCCAAGGCAGTCGCGCTCACTGGTCGTTACCTGTCTTGCCGCGGGCGAATGCGGGCCTGCGTATGCGCGGGCGAACAAGGCATCGGTTTCGGCGCGGCAGGCGCTCTGCAAGCGCTCGACCAGCGCGTCGCGGGTCAGCGTGGCAAAGCCCGCCGCTTGCACCTCCGCGTCCGAGGAGCACGCGGCTTCGATGCGTCTTTCGATCTTGTCGATCTGCCGCAGGATCTTGTCATCGTCTGCGGGGCACTTCCTGGTGCTGTCGGCGACGCACTTGCGATGCTGCTTGGCGACTCGTTTGACGCAAGTGAGCAAACTGCTGCCGCTAACTCTCTCGCACCGGCCAGGACTGGCCTCGGACTCCGTGGCGGCGAGGAGAAGCCCGATCACGCACAGCAGGACGTGCGCGCGGACGGCGTATCTTTTCTTGGCAGACATCTCGGTTTCCCCCGCTCGACCCGGCCCAGCCGGGCAAACGGAAAGTAGCAGGAGGCGCCGCTATCACACAACGAAACAATCGGATCAGTCCAAAGTGTTACACAGACGGCAGTTTCCCGCCGCGGTCGGCCGTCACCCGCCGTGCTTTTCGGGGCTGCCCGCGGGCTTGGTTTCGCACCTTGCGGACGGCGAAGCCTCCGACCTCGGCCGGCTGGCCGCCGCGATCGTCTGCAAGCTGTCCTTGACAAATCACCGTCGGATGGCTGACCCTTCCAGCGAGCGAGGGGGGAGCGATGATCCTGGTCACGGCTGCAGTGATTGCGACTCTGGCAGTGCCGTCCACCGCGAGTGCGTTGTGCGCCGGCGACTGTGGCAGTCGGGGCACCGTAACCGTCGACGACGTCGTCTCCGTCGTGCGCATTCTGCTGGGTGACGAGTCGCTCGATGCTTGTGCCGCCGCCGATTCCGACGAGAATGGCAAGGTCAGCGTCGACGATGCCGTGCGCGCCGTTCGCGCAGTGCTCGAAGGCTGCCCGTATGTCTGCGGTAATGGCGTTGTAGAACCAGGAGAGGAATGTGATGTCGACCTCCCGTTCGACACGATTTGCTACGACGACTGCACTCTCTGCTGTAGCGGTGACGATTGCGTCGAGGACCGTTGCTGCTGGCGCGACCGTGTCGATGGGTTGGTGCCCCTCGACCCAAGCTGCCGCAGCTGCGGCGAGTTGGGCGAAGGGTGCGGGCAGACCCAGTTCTCGTCCTGGGGATGCTGCGACGACGTTGCCTGCTGGGAGTTGGTGCCGGACGACCCGAGCCTCCCTCGAGCGGTCACTGGTCGATGCTGCCCACCTCCCGGGTCGTCATGCCAATCCGACGCCGATTGTTGCGGCGTAAGCTGGGCGGTATGGCTCACCCCGGGCGATGCCTGCGTCGACGGGTCCTGTTGTGTCCAAAGCGGTGGTGTCTGCCGCACCGACTTCCGCTCGCGGGGACCGTGTTGCAACCCCGAGGAGCAGTGCACTGGGCCGATGGCCCTCGAGGGCTCGAACTTCTGTTGCAAGCGAGGCGAAGACGGAACCTGCTGTGCCGATCGCGGGGAGCCTTGTTGGGTTCGCGACTTTGCCCACACCACCCGAAAGGCATCGTGTTGTCGTGCGGACGATCTCTGCGAGAAAGTCGTCGACCCGAGCGTGACGCCATCGACGACAGTCTGTTGCGGCGCCGTCGGCGCTTCCTGCGCGTCGCACGAGGAGTGTTGCAGTGATTTCTGCACGCCAGAGGGGGCCTGCGCCCCCGCTCTTGGGCTCGACACTCTGCCCTAGCAGCCCGTTGAAAAAGTAGGACGGGCTGCTGGTGCTCGAGCCGGGGGTGCAACTGGCGTTGGCTAGCGGCTCGCGGCGCGCAGGAAAGCGATCATCGGTGGCAGGACTGCAGCGGGTTTCTCGTAGTTCGGGGTGTGGCCGCATTGGTCGATGGTCACCAGCTTCGCTTGCGGAATCGCTTCTTGGATCAACGCGGCGTTGGCGTAGGGCACGACCGCGTCTTCGCGCCCCCAAAACAGGAGCACCGGCAGGTCGGTTTCGCCCACCGCGCGGTAGCGCTCCTGCATCGCGCCGAGAGGCATGTGGCGCATGGTCGACAGCTGCGCCTGCTTGAAGCCGTCGATGCGCATTTGCGGCAGGAAGCGCTCGGTGAAGGCCGGAGTCAGGCTCTGGTCGAAGAAGTTGGTACGCAGGTTGTCGCGAATCGCGGTGTCGCCGGCGATTCGCATCAGGTACTCGCCGACGACGGGGATGCGGATCAGCTTGGTGACGAACGGCATCTCGATTGGGAAGCCCGCGGGGTCGAACAGGGTGAGTGAAGCGACCCGACCGGGGCGGCGCGCGGCGAACTCGATGACGATGGCGCCGCCCATCGAGAGTCCGGCGAGGTGCACCTCGCCGTCCCAGCCGATCGCATCGAGCAGCTCGACGAGCTGTCGGTCGTAAAGGTCCGGGTCGTAGTCGACGTCGGTTGGCCGCTCGCTCATTCCGCGTCCGTAGAGGTCGTAGCGGAGGACGCGGAAGCCGGCTCGCGTCAGTCCTTCGAACACCGCGTCCCAGGTGAACAGGGGAGTGGAGAAGCCGTGCACCAGGGCGACGCGCGGTCCCGTCTCTGGTCCGCCGATTTCGTAGTGCGTGGGTCCGTTGCCCAGCTCGGCGTAGCTCGCCGCCGGCAGCTCCCGGCGGGCCTCCTCGATGGTCTCGGTTTCGCCGTCGAGCCACGCCGGGGCCGCGACCAGCAGCGCCGCGATCAGCGCCAGTGCCAGGAGCAGTTTCATTGGTCTCTAGACCTCGATTTGAAAGCGAACCTGAAACACATTGAGGATCCCGTCGTAGGGCCCGCCGTCGATGAAGGAAACCCCGTAGTTTGTCTGCCAGCGAATGTACCGGTTCCAGTACCAATTGAGCCCCAACGACAGCATGTGCATCTTGCCGCCGCGCACCGGGCCGTCGTCGAGGTTGGTGTAGGAGTAGCGCCCGCCCCATTCCAACGCGCCCCAGGTGCCGTTGTCCCATGACAGCGGCTGGTTGGGAATCAGCTGATCGAATACCCCGCGAGCGTAGTTGTACGGCCTGGTCTCGCCGGTCAGCAGGCGGTTGACCTGGAAGTAGAGCCCCGGGAAATCGACGCTGCCGGCCTCGCCGCCGCCGACGAACGCCTGCAGGTATTCGAACTGTCCCGACCAGGGGCCGGAGATGAAGGCAATTTCGGTGTCGAGAACGAAGGCATTGCGCGCATCGATCTCGCCGGTGTCGATGACGAACGGCGCGAGGAAGCTTTCCGGTCGCGACTGGTAGCGGATGCTGTTCTCGTTGGAAAACAGGTAGCTGCCGCCGATGCCGACGTGGAGTAGGGCCGGCTGCGGTTGGCTGTAGACCAGCGGCACCCACGTGGCGCGGCCGATGAAGCGCGCGAAGCTCTGGCTGGCGTCGCCGACTTCAACCTCCTGTCCGTTGGCGAACCAACCGAGCGCCCAGGTCGTTCGTCGCGAGCGGTTGCTGTCGGCGACGTTGATGCCGGCCAGGGTTCCGGGGCCGAACGCCTGCACCGGCGACGGGTTCTCCATGAACCCGCGATCGCGGCTGCTGTACACTGCATCGAACGACATCGGCGCGGTGTACTGTCCGGCTCGGATCGATCCGATGTAGGGCAGGTCGTTCAGTTGCAGGTACGCGGTGTCGATGAAGAAGTTGCTGGTGATCGCGCCCATCTGGATGTTGAAGTCGATCGGGTAGACCAGCGCGAAGACGGTTCCCCGCGCCACCAGGAAGGACCGCCGAACGTCGATGCCGTCGCCGATCTGGCGGAGGCCGTCGGCTTCGACGTAGGCGGAGGCGTCGACGTGGAGACGGAAGCCGAGCTCGCCGGTCACCAAGGGGTCGCGGGTGAGATAGGGCCTTCTGAGGTGTCCGCCCTCCTCGATCCGCAAAGAGCCGAGCAGTCGGTACTTCACTCCTTCGTCCCAGTAGGCCTGGAAGAAAACCTGGTCTTGTTCCGGACCGGTGTACTCCACTCGGTCCTCGGCGGTCGGCTCGCCTACCGGTTCGCCGGCCCCGACGGCCGTCTCGTCGGCCGCTTCCTCGGCGTCCGTCTCGGTGACGACGGTGTCCCCGGCCGGAACCTGGTCGGCGACTGGTGGCGCCGGCTCCTCGCCGCCGGCGACGCAAGCCAGACTCGCGGCCAGGGCGGCAGCGGCGCAGGCCATGCCGAATCGCGGGCCGCGTTGCGGCCGTCTCGTCGGGCAGCGTCGCATGCGGACGCGGTGTCGGGGGAAGCAAGCCCGGGCGCGGCCGTGGTGATCTGGCCGCGCCCGGCGCATGGATCAGTAGCGGTAGTGCTCGGGCTTGTACGGGCCTTCGACCGAAACGCCGATGTACTTGGCCTGCTCGGGGGTGAGCTCGGTCAGCTCGGCGCCGAACTTGGCGAGGTGCAGCCGCGCCACCTTCTCGTCGAGTTGCTTCGGCAGCACCGTCACGCTCTTGCCGTACTGCTCGGCGTTCTTGTGCAACTCGATCTGCGCCATGACCTGATTGGTGAACGACGCGCTCATGACGAAGCTGGGATGGCCGGTGGCGCAACCGAGGTTCACCAGGCGCCCCTCGGCGAGCACCAGGATCGAGTGTCCGCCTCCGTTGGGGCCGTGCGTGGTGTTGTTGAACTTGTACTCGTGTACTTGCGGTTTGATCTGGATCTTTTCGACCTCGCCGGCGGCCACCAGCTTCTCGAGGTCGCCCATGTCGATCTCGTTGTCGAAGTGGCCGATGTTGCAGACGATCGCGTTGTGCTTCATCCGCTTCATGTGCTCGACGCTGATGATGCTGCGATTGCCGGTGGTGGTGACGAAGATGTCGAAGTCCTCGGCGACGTCGTCGACGCGGACGACGTCGATGCCGAGCATGCAGGCTTGCAGGGCGCAGATGGGATCGACCTCGGCGACGGAGACGCGCGCCGACTGTCCTTGCAGCGACTGCGTCGAGCCCTTGCCGACGTCGCCGAAACCGCAAACCAGCGCCTTCTTGCCGGCGATCAAGACGTCGGTAGCGCGCATGATGGCGTCGACCAGCGAGTGGCGGCAGCCGTAGATGTTGTCGAACTTGCTCTTGGTGACGCTGTCGTTGACGTTGATCGCCGGGAACAAGAGCGTTCCGTTCTGGACCCGCTCGTAGAGGCGGTGCACGCCGGTGGTGGTTTCCTCGGACACGCCGCGGATGCTGGAGGCGATCTCGTGCCAGAAGGTGTCGCCCTTGGCGGCGCGCACGTCGTGCAGCAGCTGCAGCACGCAGCGGAACTCCTCGCTGTCGGCCGAATCGACGGGCGGGATGGTACCGGCCTCCTCGTACTCGCGACCGAGGTGGACGAGAAGGGTGGCGTCGCCGCCGTCGTCGAGCAGCAGGTTGGGGCCGGTTCCGTCGGGCCACACCAGCGCCTGCAGGGTGCACCACCAGTATTCGGGCAGGGTCTCGCCCTTCCAGGCGAAGACCGGAACCCCGGCGGGCTTGTCGGCGGTGCCTTCGGGGCCGACGACGGTCGCCGCGGCGGCGTGATCCTGGGTCGAGAAGATGTTGCACGACACCCAGCGCACGTCGGCGCCGAGCACGACCAGGGTTTCGATGAGGACAGCGGTCTGCACGGTCATGTGCAGCGACCCCATGATTTTTGCGCCCTTGAGAGGGGTCTGGCCGGCGTACTCCTCGCGCAGCGCCGCCAGGCCCGGCATCTCCACCAGCGCCAGGTCGAGCTCCTTGCGGCCGAACTGAATGGTTTCGGGCGTCAGATCGGCGACCCGATACGGCAGCCCCGCCAGCAGGGGCAGGTCCGTGTTCATGAAGGTCGCTTCTTTGGTTGCGGTCGCTTGCATTGTCGTCCTCGCCGGTTTGGTTTGCGTGGGGCACCGCGCCGCGAGCGCGGTGAGCGATCCCCCTTCTATATCGGGGATCGGGCGGTCCGTCCACGGCCTTGGGACGAATGTGGGAGGGTTGCCGGGAGGCGCGGGCGATCGGCCCTGGCGTCGTGATTCTACCCGTGAGTCAAGGGGTTGCGCGGCCGGGGTCGCGGCTCGAGGGAGCCTGGCGGCGCCCCGGGCGGCGTCTTCGCGCTTGTTTCACAGGCCCCGGCCTACTATGGGAGCGAGGGGGTAGGCAGCGCTGCTTTGGGGGCGCGACGGGAGAGCTATGTTCAGAATCCTCTTGGGACTCTTGTGTGCGTTGGTCGCGGTGCCGGGTGCCGCGCGGGCCAACTTTACACTCTTCGAAACCGGACAGGTGAGGCCGCTGGCGCTGTCGTCGGATCGATCCAGATTGTACGCGCTCAACACGCCGGACAACCGCGTCGAGATCTTCTCGGTCGATTCGGCCGGCCTGACCCATCTCGGATCGGTCGAAGTCGGTCTCGAGCCGTGCGCGATCGCCTTGCGCAACGATGGCGAGGCGTGGGTCGTCAATCATCTTTCGGACAGCGTCAGCGTCGTCGACTTGAGCGCCAGCCCGCCGCGCGTGGTGCGCACGCTGCTCGTCGGTGACGAGCCGCGCGACATCGTATTCGGCGGCAGTGCCGGCAATCGGGCGTTCATTACGACTGCCCACCGCGGCCAGAATTCGGTGGTCGATCCGCAGCTGACCACGCCGGGGGTCGGACGCGCCGATGTCTGGGTGTTCGACGCGGGCGCGCTCGGCACCGACCTCGGCGGTACGCCGGTTTCGGTGCTGACCTTGTTTGGCGATACGCCGCGGCCGCTCGCCGTCAGCCCGGACGGATCGACCGTCTACGCCGGCGTTTTCCACTCCGGAAACCAGACGACGGTGGTGTCCGAGGGCGCCGTCTGCGACACCAGCGACGCCAACATCAACGCCAATCAGGTTCAAGGGCCGTGCACGGTCGGCGGCGAGTCGATGCCGGGCGGCCTGCCGCTGCCGCACCGCGATCACCAAGGGGCGGTGCGCCCGGAAGTCGGCTTGATCGTGCGTTACAACGGTACCAACTGGGTCGATGAGCTGGGCCGCGTCTGGGATAACGGCGTCAAGTTCGACCTGCCCGACTTCGACGTGTTCGCGATCGATGCCAACGCCAATCCGCCGGTCGAGTCGGCGGTGTACTCGCACGTCGGCACGATCCTCTTCAACATGGCGGTCAACCCCGACAACGGGAAGGTCTACGTCACCAACGCCGAATCGCGCAACGAAGTCCGCTTCGAGGGGCCCGGGATCGCCAGCACGACCGTGCAGGGGCATCTCGCCGAGTACCGCATCTCGATTCTCGACGGCTCGACGGTCACTCCGCGCCACCTCAACAAGCACATCGACTACAGTATCCGCCCGGCGCCCGCCGGGGTGAAGCAGAACAGTTTGGCGACGCCGCTCGACATCGTCGTCTCGTCCGACGGCGACACCGTGTACACCGTGGCGTTCGGCTCGGGCAAGGTCGGCGTCTTCGACACCGCCTCGCTCGAAGACGACAGCTTCGTGCCGAGCAGTGCCAACCACGTGGCCCTCAGCGCCGGCGGGCCGAGCGGAATCGTCCTCGACGAGCCGCGCGATCGCGCCTACGTGCTGACCCGGTTCGACAATGGAATCTCGATCATCGATATCGACAGTCTGACCGAGATCGACCATCGCCCGATCTACAACCCCGAGCCGGGTAGTGTCGTCGGCGGACGCCCGTTCCTCTACGACGCCAATCTGACGTCGAGCAACGGCGAGGCCTCTTGCTCGAGCTGCCACATCTTCGGCGACTTCGACAGCTTGGCGTGGGATCTCGGGAATCCGGATGACGAGCGCATCCCCAACCCGTTGCCGATCAAGCTGGAGGATGTCGCGGTCCTCAATGGCGAGGACGTCGACTTCGACAACTTTCACCCGATGAAGGGACCGATGACCACGCAGACGCTGCGCGGCATGGCCAATCACGGTGCGATGCACTGGCGCGGCGATCGCGCCGACGGCGCCGAGCCTTTCAACGAAGACATCGCCTTCCGCAACTTCCGGGTCGCTTTCCCGGGTCTGGTGGGTCGCGCTTCGCAGCTTCCCGAGTCGGCGATGCAAGCGTTCTCGGACTTCAGCCTGCAGATCTTCCTGCCGCCCAATCCGATCCGCGCCCTCGACAACTCGCTCACGCCCGATCAGCAGGCGGGCTTCAACTTCATGACCGGCAGCCGCCGCTCCGATGGTCTCTTCGTCGGCGGCGGCACTGGCTTCAATTGCGTCGGCTGCCACACCTTCAACCCGTCGCAAGGGTTCTTCGGCACCGACGGTCAAGCCAGCTTCGAGAACGAAACCCAGATCATGAAGATTCCGCACATCCGCAACATGTACCAAAAGGTGGGCATGTTCGGCATGCCGGCGGTCGGATTCTTCAATGGCGGCAACAACGGGCACCAGGGGCAGCAGGTGCGCGGCTTCGGCTTCCTCCACGACGGCAGCACCGACACGCTATTCCGCTTCTTCAACGCGACGGTGTTCAACGACGGAGGTACGTTCAACCCCGTCGGCTTCAACGGCGGCAACAACCAGCGCCGTCAGGTCGAGGCGTTCTCGCTCGCTTCCGACACCAATCTGGCGCCGATCGTCGGCCAGCAGATTTCGCTCACCAACACCAATGCCCCGA
This sequence comes from bacterium, assembly GCA_030430165.1. GTDB lineage: Bacteria > Desulfobacterota > Binatia > HRBIN30 > CADEER01 > CADEER01. Next base: position 34,539 of record JAUIGL010000026.1, read on the forward strand.
TCGCTGGTCCGCGCATCGACTTGCTCCTGCAGCGCGCCGCGGCGTCGTATCCCGTGCCGGGCAATGCCGGCGCGGCCGAGTGCGACGTCGTCGTCAAGGGCGTGGTCGGCGGCGAGCATCGCGGCTGGCTGCGCATCGCCGTCGATACCTTCCGCAGCGACCGTGCCTCGGAGCCCCTGCTGAGCGATGCCCAGCTGCGGGCGCTGGCAGCGGTGCCCGGTCAGGAGCTGACCTACACCTGCGTGCCGCCGGGCAACGGTACGAGAATCGGCCTCGATCGCGACAGCGACGGTTTCTTCGATCGCGACGAGCTCGACGTCGGCGCCGACCCCGCCGACCCGAGCAGCGACCCGACCAACGTGACTCCGACGCCGACCTCGACGGCCACCGCGACCGCTACCGCCACGCTGACCAACACGGCGACGGCGACGGATACGCCGACCGCGACCTTCACCGCGACTCCGACGGCGACCGACACGCCGACTCCGACCGTGCTCGTGGTTGCCACCGACACGCCGACCGCGACGTTTACGGCGACGGCGACGGCGACCGAAACGCCGACGGCGACCGGCACCTCGACCTGGACTGCCACCGAAGTGCCGGTGTGCGCTGCGCAGCCGCGTTCCGGCTGCGTCGCCGCCACCGCCGGCAAGCTCAAGATCAAGCACCGGTCAGGCTCCAACAAGAGCTTCAAGTGGCTGTGGCTGAAGGGCGATCTCGATACCGCGGAGCTGGGCGATCCGACCTCCGCGACCGGTTACCAGATTTGCCTCTACGACGAGGACGCGCTCCTCGCCGAGAACGCGATCGTGATGGAGCTCGGTGCCGGCGGTGTGTGTCCGGCGAAACCCTGTTGGAAGGCGCTCGGCGGCTCGACTCTGCGCGGCTACCGCTACCGCGACCGCGAGGGCTTCCAGTCGGGAGTGGGCAAGCTGCTGGTCAAGGGTGGCAAGCCCGGTCGCGACAAGATCCTGGTCAGCGCGCGCGGCAGCTTGGTGCCGCTCCCAGGCGCTGCCGAGGGCACCCAGTACTTCCACCAGGACGACGCGCTGACGGTGCAGTTGGTCAACGACGCCGGCTACTGTTGGGAGTCGGTGTTCGCGCCGAGCACGGTGCGGCGCAACGAATTCGACCGCTACGACGCCAAGTTCTGAGCGATCCGGCAATCGGGGTCGCTATCGGTATCGCCTTCGCTTCCGATACCGATAGCGACTCCGCCCCTCGGCGTCGAGCGCGGCGCGGCGTTCTCCGGCGTCATTCGGCTGGCACGCCGAACAGGAAGACCGCCAGGCAGAGGACGCTGAGCGCCGCGAACAGCGCCATTCGCAGCGACCGCCGGGGGACTGCGTGACTCTGCATCGCCAGGCCCAGGGCGAGGGCGCACTGCAGACAATAGTAGAGTGCGAAGGCGCGCGAGGCGTAGGCGATGATCTGGTTGACGTCGGTCTCCCAGGTGAGCGCGAGGGTGAGGCAGAGGATCAACAGGTAGGCGTAGCGGGGCGGTAGCTTGCCGATGGTGATGTCCTCGATGAGCCCGCCGGCGCCTTCGTTGTCGGCGACGGCGGCGCTGAACTGGCTGCCGATCGCCGCGGTCGTCAGCAGGATCGGCAACACGGCTGCGATTGGCGCCGTCATTTGGATGATCGCGGTGACCTCGGCGCCGAGGTCGGCGCGAAACAGCACCGTGGTCAGACCGATGAACAGCAGGTAGATCGCCGCGGAGAGGAGCTGGGCGTAGCGCATGGTCCGGATTCTCAGCTCCGCGGGGTGCTCTTCGCCCAGGTAGCGAGAGGTCTCGAAGCCCTGGACGACGATCAACAGGCCGAGCAGCGCCCGCAGGTCGCTGCCGTCGAGCGACGAGTCGACCGGGGGCTCTCCCCACTCGCCGGCGAACACGAGCCGCGCGTTGTAGATGAAGAGCGCGACCAGGAGCGCGGCGATCATTCCCAGGTTGAGGCTGACCGCGTACTTCTCAATGGCTTCCAGCTGCGCCAGGCCGCGCCACATCCCGAAGCCGCCGATGATGACGAGGAGGGTGGTCGTCACCCAGGGGGCGGCGTCCGCCGCGGTCACGCCGAGCGCTTGGGTCAGAAACGCTGCGAGCAGCTGCAGGTAGTAGGTGATCGAGACCAGATAGGCGCCGGCCAACACCACCCGCGAGAGAAAACCGAGATCCTGCAGGGGGCCGCGCCCCTGGTTCTCGATCGGCTCGAAATGGCGGATGTTGAAGCGAATGGCACTGCCCACCCCGTAGGCGAGCACCAGCAACAGCGCCATCGAGGGAAGGGCATAGGTGCCGACGATGGTGGCCAGCAGAGGGGCGCTCACCAGGAACCCGCTGCCCATGATCGAGGCGAGCGGGGTGACCGTGGCGGCCCAGGTGTCGGAGCCGGAGAGGCGCCGAGAGAAGGCGAGGAAGCCGGCGACGGTGGCGGCGACGACGATGATGAGCGCGTTCATCACGAGCGGGCACTCGGCTTGCGGCGCGGGGCGATTGCGAGCATCCGGCAAGCTACCAGTGCAAGCCCAAAATGGCGACAATCGCCGGTGCTACGACTCGTATCGGGGCAGTCTCATCGATGAGTACGCTACCACGGGACGCGGCCCGGCCCGAATTCCGTCCCCCCTTGCCAAGGGGGGACTTCAGGGGGGTCAAACGGAGCGCAAACGGCCCGAGAATGGACGCTTCTCACGTCGCGGTATGACCTCCCCCTAGCCCCCTCCTTGTCAAGGAGGGGGGATTTGGGGCGATCGTTTGCGACTGTCTGTTGATCTGACTGACCCCACTACCTGAGTCGCGGCGGGGTTGCAGTTGGTTGGGCGTCGTGAAGATGATGGCAGTTGCTCGCTCGCCGGGCGGCGAGCGGGCTCTGCCGAGGCGCCCCGGTGCGCGGCGCAAGCCCCAGAGGAGAGACGGAATGGCGCAAACTGCCCAACTGAAGCAAATCGACGTTGCCGAGAACGAAGCGCAGCGCATCTTCCAGATGCAACGCGCCGCCTATCTGAAGCAGCCGTATCCCAGCTTCGACGAGCGGATCGACCGATTGAACGAGCTCGAGCGCGTGCTGGTCGACAACGTCGACGCGATCGCGGCCGCGGTCAACGCCGACTTCGGCAATCGCTGCGAGGAGGAGACCAAGATCCTCGAGGTGTTCGGTTGCGTCGACGGCCTGCGCGATACCCGGCGCCGGCTGAAGAAGTGGATGAAGCCGCAGAAGCGCCACGTTTCGATGAACTTCGCGACCGGCGCCAATCGGGTGATCCCACAACCGAAGGGGATCGTCGGAATCGTTTCGCCTTGGAACTATCCGCTCTTCCTGACGGTCAGCCCGCTGACCAGCATTCTCGCCGCCGGCAACCGGGCGATGATCAAGATGGCGTCGAGCTCGCAGAACCTGTGCGTGCTGCTCGCCGAGAAATTCGCCGAAGTGTTCGACCAGGACACCGTCGCGATCCTGCCGGGGGTGCGCGGCAGCGAGTTCTCGACGCTGCCGTTCGACCACATGATCTTCACCGGCTCCGCCGACGCGGGGCGCACGGTGATGAAGTCGGCGGCGGACAACCTCACCCCCGTGACGCTGGAGCTCGGCGGCAAGTCGCCGACCATCATCTGCGAGGACTTCGACATCGAAACCGCCGCTTCGCGCATCATGTACGGCAAGCTGGTCAATGCCGGGCAGACCTGCTTGGCGCCGGACTACCTGTTCGTGCCGGAGAGCAAGCGGGACGCCTTCGTCGATGCGGCGCGCCGCCTCGTCCAGGAGCGCTATCCCGACACCAACGACCGGAGCTACACGTCGGTGATCGACGAAAAGTCATACCGGCGGCTGCGCGCCACGCTCGAGGACGCCGAAGCCAAGGGCGCGACCCTGGTGCCGTTGGTCCCCTCGTCGTCGTTCAACGACGTTCAGCGCAAGATCCCGCCGCATCTGGTGCTCGATCCGACCGAGGAAATGACCATCCTGCAGGAAGAGATCTTCGGGCCGCTGTTCCCGGTGAAGACCTACCGGTCGCTCGACGAGGTCATCGAGTACGTGAACGTGCGCGATCGCCCGCTCGGCCTGTACATCTTCACCAACGACAAGCAGACGGAGGAGTCGATCCTCTACCGCACCATCTCCGGCGGGGTAACCGTCAACAACACCATCCTGCACGTCGCCCAGCACGACATGCCTTTCGGCGGGATCGGCGCCAGCGGCATGGGGCACTACCACGGGCACGAGGGCTTCCTCGAGTTCTCGAAGCTGCGGCCGGTGTTCACCAGCCCGAAGCTCAAGCTGATCGAAATGTTCTACCCGCCCTACCGCAAGCGGCATCAGCGCATGGTCGACTTCATGTTGCGCTTCGGGCGCTGAGCGCGGCGTCGTTTCTTCGCCGAGAGGGGGTGCGGCGGCGCCGTACCTCCTCTCAGGCGATGCCGGCGCGGCGGTCGAGGGCCATGCGGATCTCCGCCTGGCGCTCTCGGGTGAGGTCGTAGCGCAGAAAGATCAGCAGCGAGACCCCGACCAGCACCAAGATGGTCATCCCGGTGATGATTCCCAGGCGGGTGGCGATCTGCGGATCGGCCAGCGTCGGGTCGAGGCCCTTGTAGAGGCCGACCGCGTCGTAGACCAAGCCGGCGATCACCACCCCGGCGCCGCTCGCCGTCTTGCTCGCGAACGACAGGGCGCCGAAGAAGATTCCCTCGCGGCGCCGCTGGTGCAGCAGGTCGTCCTCGTCCGTGATGTCGGCCATCATCGAGCCGACGACCACCATCGCCGAGGCGATGCCGAAGGCGAGCAGTCCTCCGGAGAGGACGAAGCAGGGGACGTACAGAGGCGATCCCTCGGCCGGAAAGAAGCCGGCGACCTTGGCGAGCGGCGGTGCGGCGGCGAAGAAGGTGAACCACCCCATGCCGAGCAGGAAGGTCGGCTTCTTGTCGGTGCGCTGGGCCATGCGGCTCCAGAAGCCGAGGCCGGCGACGATGCCGATCAGCATCGCCAGTCCCCACAGCCCCTGCTGCTCGATGGTGACGTGCCAGAAGTAGACCGCGTTGTGGGTGCCCAGGGCGTTGGTCACGCCCCAGCCGAGAAAACACAGGGTGAAGCCGAAAAAGAGGGCGCGGAACGAGGCGATGCCGAGGGCGTCGCGCAGGTCGCCGATCATCGTGCGCACGAGTCCGCCCTGCGCGACGTGTCCGTCCGGCCCCGGCAGCATCGGGATGCGATCGCGGGTTCCCCAGGCCGAGGCGAAGACGACCAGCGCGATCACCAGGCCGTAGATGCCGGCAAAGATGGCGTAGGGCGCCGGGTTCAGCCTGCCGTCGGGATAGGCCGGTGTCTCGAGCGCGGCGACCAGCACGAAGTAGCTGGTGACCGAGATCGCCGAGCCGATCGTCGAGTAGAGAGAGCGCGCGGTGACGACTTTGTTGCGTTCGTCGAAATCGTCGCTGAGCTCCGCGCCGAGCGCCATGTGCGGCACGTGGAATAGGGTCATCGCGGCCCGCGTCAGCACCGCAAAGGTGGCCAGCCAGACGAACAGCGCCCACTCGTTGTCGACGCCGAGGGATCCGCCGAGGTTCGCCGGCGGGGCGAAGGTCAGGTAGAAGAACAGCCCGAGCGGCACCGCCGACGCGATCATGTAGGGGTGGCGTCGGCCCAGTCGCGAGTGGGTACGGTCGGACAGCGCGGCGACGATCGGATCGGTGACGGCGTCGAACACTAAGGCGATCATCAGTGCCGCGCCGGCAAGCGATCCCGAAAGACCGACCACCGAGGTGTAGTAAAAGAGCAGGAAGGTCGTGAAGGCGTAGTTCTTGATGCCTTCGGACGCCTGCCCGAGGCCGTAGTAGCGGATGGTGCGGGCGGGCAGCGCGGCGCCGGGTTTCGGCTGGGTCGGGTCCATGCGAGCCGTGTTCTTAGAACGCGCGGCGTCGTAGCGCCAGCGGCGCCTCAGGCACGAGCACGCCGGCGCAGTTGCAGCAGCGCCGGCAGCACCACCAGGTTGCAAGCGAGGACGATCAGGATGCCGCTGACCAGCAGGACCCCCAGGCTGGCGATGCCGCGGTGTGCCGACAGCGAAAGGCTGCCGAAGCTGGCGATGGTGGTCAGCGAGCTGAAGAAGACGGCCCGGGTGGCGACGCTGTCGAGCGGTTGGTCGCTTTGCGCCGCGTGGCGTTCGGCGTGCACCAGATGGATTCCGGAGTCGACGCCGATGCCGATGAGCAGCGGCAGCACGATGACGTTGGCGAAGTTGAACGGAATGTCGAGGGCGACCATGAGGGCGCCGGTGATGGCAGCGCCGAGCGCCAGGGGTGCCAGCACCAGGGCGGCGTCGACCGGACGCCGCCACAGGAGCAGGAGCAGCAGGGCGATCGCGGTGAAGGCCATGGCGAGAGCCTGGCGCAGCGACTTCGAGGTTTCCCTGCCGAACTCGAGCAGGTTGACGGCGACGCCGGTGGCGTCGGGGTCGACGGCGCGCACCGAGTCGACGAAGAGCGCGACTTCTTCGCTGGTGCGCAGCTCGTCGCGTGGAAAGATCTGAACCCGCGCGCTGCCGTCGCTTGCCAGCATCCGGCTCCTCAGGTCGTCGGGCAGGTCGTCCAGGGTCAGCGGAGGGGGGTCGACCGCGGTTTGCAGGCGCGCCAGCTCGTCCGCGAAGTTGCCGAGCAGGACCCGTTGCAGGTCGGCGAGTGCCGCCGCCGGATCGTCGCTGCCCTCGAGACGTTCCATGAGTACCTCGAGGTGTCGCGACAACTGCCGCGCGCTGTCGCCGAGCGGCGGCTCGGCGTCGAGTAGCGAGTCGCTTTGCAGGGCCGTGTGGAGTTGGCGCAGGGCGCTGATCTGTTCGGCGATGCTCGGTGGCGGCTTGGGGTCGCTCGGCGGCAGCTCGAGCATCATCGCCACGGTCTCCAAGCTGTCGCGCTTGATCGCCTGGTCGGTGGGGACGTAGTCGGTGAAGGCGGCCGCGCTACGCACCTCCGGCAGCTCGCGCATGCGCTCGGCGAGTCGGGTCGCTTCGGGCAGGCTGTCGGCGATCGCATCGATGTACCAGGGGGAAGTTCGGCTGTCCTCGAGGAGGTCGCGAAACGCCTGCACCGATTCGGTTCGCGGGTCGCGCATCTCGACGACGTTCATGTCGAAGCGGAGAAGCGGCAGCACCGACGCAGCGGAGACTCCGACCAACAGCGCGGCGAAGGCGATCGATTTGGGGTGGGTCGCGACGATGGACGGAGGCGTCAGCTGGAATGGAAGGGACTCGCGCTTCGGCGGTGTCTCGCCGGCCCGCATCAGCGAGATCAACGCCGGGAAGAGGGTCATCGTCTGAAACAGGGTGATGAACATCCCCGCCGCGGAGATCAGCCCGAGCTCGGCGACGCCGCGATAGCCGGTCGGATAGAAGGCCAGAAAGCCGAGAGCCGTGGTGAACGCGCATAGCACCAGCGCGGTGCTGGTCCGCTGCAGCGAGATCTGCATCGATTCGGTCGGACCTGCTCCCTCGTGCAGAGCATGGGCGAACTGCATGCCGAGGTGGATCGCGAAATCGACGCCGAGGCCGATGAAGAGAACCGCGAAGGCAATCGAAAGGACGTTCAGATGCCCGACTGCGAGCGCCGCGAAGGCGGCGGTCCAGACCAGGCCGACCACCAGGGTGATCGCGGCGGCGCCGACCAGGCGCATACTGAGTAGGGCGGCGTAGAGCAGGGCGACGACGACGACCAGCGACAGAAGGGTGGAGATCCCGATGTCCCAGGCGAGGCCGAACATCTCCTCGTAGTTGAGGGCGGGGTTGCCGGTAATCCGCAGGCGGACGCCCTGCTCGGCGTTCAACCCGAGCGAGTGCCCGGCCGAGCGGATGGCTTGGATCGCGCTCTGCGCCGCCAGCAGTCGACCGAATTCGAGTACCGGCTCGGCGACCACGATCTGTCGGGTTCCCGCCTCGAGCGCGGTGCCCTCGAGCATCATGCGTTCCCACGACACTGACACCGGGTACTCTTCGAAGGTGCGCACGGTCGCCTCGCCGACCTTGTCGAGGATGATCGACCAATCGGCCGGGCTGGTGCCGGTCGATTCCTCGGCTTGCTCGAGGCCGATGCGGATCAGGCGGGCGAGGTTGGCGGTGCTCGGATCCACCGATAGCTCGGCCAGCATGGGTTGCATGACGGCGATCCGATCGACGAACTCGTCGATCGCGTCGGGGCTCAGGTAGAGCAGGCCGTAGCGTTGGAAGAAGGTGCTGTTTCCCGGGATGTAGGCGTCGCGGAAGTCGTCCGGTTGGTCGCGTAGCGCCTGCGCCAGCTGATTGGCCGCCTCGCGCGCCCGCTCCGGGGTTTCGGCGTCGATGACGACCAAGAGCGAGTCGTCGAGCGACGGGAAGTGTTTCGCGTATTCCCGGGCGGCGCGCTGGAAGGGGAGGTCGGGCGAGAGCAGCTGCTTGTTGTCCATGTTCACGCCGAGGTGGGTCGCCGTGAATATCCCCAGGAGAGCGGTCAGGAGCAGCTCCACGACCACGACAGTTCGTGAATGTCGTTGAATTCCAGCTACATAGGAGCACGCAGCGGCGGCGATGGTGCGCTTGGACTGGTTCACGATGGCTGGGCCCGGGGGGACGAGTCCCTATCTACCACCCCGCGACTCCACATCCGATAGGGCATGTGATTTTGGGGGGTGGTCAATCGCGAGATCGGTGTTATATAGTCGAGGTCTGACGAACCTCCCGGCCGCACCACCAAAGCGGCCGTCTCCTGGGGTAGAAGTGGGTTGGGTGAGACGAGGCCGCGGACGGGACCCTATGCGAACGACTTCGCTCAAGATTGTTCGATACACCGCCATGCTTGCGGTGATGCTGGCTTCGCCGGTGGCGACGCTTGCCGATCGCACCGATGCGACGCACGCGCTCACGGCCCCGGTCGATGACTTCGCGGCCGAGTTCGACGACGGTCTCTTCGACGACCAGGCGAGTTACGCCGATCCTCTGGAGACGCTCAACCGCGGCACGCTGGCATTCAACCGCCAGGTCGACTTTTGGCTGATCAATCCGGTCATCGACGTCTACCAGTTCGTGCTGCCGCAGCCGGCCCGTCGCTCGGTGCGCAATTTTCTCGACAACCTCGACTCCCCGGTCGTGTTTGCCAACGACCTGCTGCAGCGCGAGTGGGGCAACGCGGGGACGACCGTGGCGCGTTTCGGGATCAACACGACGGTGGGCATCGCCGGGTTGTTCGATCCCGCCAGCTCCTTTGGCTGGGACAAGCACGTTTCCGATTTCGGCCAAACGCTCGCCCTCGAGGGCGTTCCCGCCGGAGCCTACATCGTTCTGCCGCTGCTCGGTCCGACGACGCTGCGAGACGGGGTCGGCGACGTCGTCGACATGGTCTTCCGGCCGACGACTTTCTTGATTCCGGTCGCCGACCAGGTGCTCTACTCGACCCTGTACGGCGGCAGTTACGGTCTGGCGACCCGCGAAGAGGTCGCCGACGAATTGGCCGCGCTCGAGGAGTCTTCGGTCGATTTCTACGCCGCCCTGCGCAACGCGTTCTACCAGACTCGCAGCGCCGAGGTCTGGGACGGCCACGACCAGCACGAGTCCTTGCTGGCGCTCGCCGGCGACTGGGTTCCGCCCTCCTTCGACTGGACCGAGATGCGCTGGTACGCGTCGTGGCAGTCGGACGGCGGCTCGGGACTGCAGGCCCGTTAGTCCGACGACTCGCCGGCGGCGTCGCTGGCCAGCTTGTCGATCCGCTCTTGAATGCTGTCGGTCAGCGCGGCGAAACCGTCGCGCTTGAGCACGGCGGCGTACTCGGCTCGGCGCAGCGCGATCTCGCTGACGGTGCCCTTGAGGAACACGTCGATGACCCGCCATCCGGTGTCGCCCTGGCGCACCCGGTAGGATAGGTCGACGTTCTCCGCCGCCGGGTCGATGACCCGGGTACGCACCAGAACCGTTTCCTTGGCGGCCGGCTTGGATTCGATGATCTCGAATTTTTGATCCGAGAAGTGGTCGAAGCGCGATGCGTAGTTCGCCGTCATGTAGGTGGCGAAGAGCTCGTACCAGCGCTGTCGGCTGGCTTCGTCGAGGTCGAGAAACCCGCGCCCCACGACCTGGCGCGCCATGTACTCGAGATCGAAACATTGGCGCAGCGTCGGCGCCAGGACGTCGAAGCGCTGCTGGTAGTCGAGCTCGCCCGAGCGGCGCAGAACCTCGAGCAGCTCGTCGTTGAGATGCCCGATCAGTGCTTCCGGGCTCGCCTCCGGGGCGCTCGGCTGGACGTCGGCTGCCGGCGCCGGCTCGATCTCGGCGGATGCCGTGGTGGCGGCGAGCAGCGCGGTGAGTAGGGCGATCCCGTGCGGGCGTGGCATCATCGACAGACCTGGTGGGCGACCGCCCTTCGACTCAATTTGACTACACGATGATCGGTTGGCTGTCGAACGCGGCGCCGCTCAGCGAGGCGCAGCGGGCGGTTGCGGCGGCTCGACCCGCGCCACCGCGAAAGCCGCCAGCGGCGCCAGCACGACGACCCATCGCAGCGCGCCGGAGTAGCCGCCGGTGGCGTCGGCGAGCAGTCCGATCACCAGCGGACCGAGTCCGCCGCCGATCCCGGTCACCAGGTTGAGCGAGCCGAACACCGTGCCGTAGGAACGCAGACCGAACAGGTCGGCGGTGAGCAGGCCCTGCAGCATGAATACCGCGCCGATGGTGAGACCGAAGAGCAGCGAGGTGCCGAGCAGCGCGATCGGTTGTGCGGCGAAGCTCAGCGCCAGGATCGCCGCCGCCTGGATCGCGAATAGGGCGCTGGCGACCAGCCGTTTCTCTATGCGATCCGCCACGGCGCCCGAGATCAGCCGGCCGATGATGCTGCCGAGCGGAATGGCGGCGGCGCCGAAAGCGGCCTGCGACGTCGACATGTGCTGGCGCAGCAGGTGCAGGTGATGTACCGCGACTCCGGTCTGGCACAGTAGGATCGCGGCGAACGAAGCCGCCATGAGAACGAACGTGCGTGTGCGAACGGCGTCGCGCGCTCGCCACAGGTGCTCCTGGTGCGGTGCCGCGGCAGGAGGAGGTAGCGCAGGGTCGTGGCCGTCGTCGGGCTCGAGGCCGTACGGCTCGGGGGCGTCGCGCACGACGAGAATGGCGATCGGAATCGCGACCGCCAGCACCAACACCGCGAGCATCGTCGTCGCGCTGCGAAAGCCGCTGGTCGCGATGAGCTCGGTGGCGATCGGGACCAGCACCAATCCGCCTACCGAAACCCCGGTCTGGGCGAAGCTCATGGCGCGCGAGCGCTGTCGCAAGAACCAGCGGTTGACGAGGCCGGAGAGCGGGATCGCCGCGCTCATCGCGAAGCTCGCCGCCAGCAGGGCATAGACCACGTAGAGCTCCGCCGGAGTGCTGATTCCGCCGAGCCAGAGCAGTGCGGTCGCCATCGTCAGGGCGCCGGCGACGAGCATCTTGCGCGAGCCCCATCGATCGACCGCGCGGCCGACGGCGACCCCGCTGACCCCGGTCATCGTGAAGAACAGCGTCGACGCGCCCGAGACGCCGGCCTTCGACCAACCTTTCTCGTGGATCAGGCCGTCGAGAAAGACCGTCTGCCCGTAGAAGCCGATGCCGACCGAGATGAAGCCGAGCACGAAGGCGGCGGCGACGACGTACCAGCCGTAGAACAGATCGGGGCGAAGCCGGTGGATCGGGGGCAGGGGGGACGCGGCCATCTCGCTTGCCTATCACGAAACGCCGCGCCGGTGTCGCGACCCCGCCGCAAGGGACCCGCGGTCGGTCGGTTTCGCGGCATCGCCGGATTCAGCCACGTTGATCAAGTATATTCTCGCGCAGAGGCGCAGAGCCGCAGAGAAGAGAAAGCTCTTCGCCGATGCCCGATCCCATCGCGAACGAGTCGTCGAGCACGGGCATCGGAGCCCTTCGACCTGTTGTTTCTCGGCGTCTCTGCGTCTCTGCGCGAGATATTTTTTCCAGTGAGCTCAGTTCTTGTTGGGTGCGAAGATCTCGAGAACCTTCAGATCGGGACCCATCTCGCCGTCGGAACGGATCGGCTGCATGCAAACGTGGTTGGCCCCGGCGTCGTGGTGTTCGCGAATCCGTTTGCCGATGGCGTCCTCGTCGCCCCAGGCGAACATCGCGTCGATCAGGCGGTCGCTGCCGCCGCCGTCGAAGTCTGCCTCGTCGAAACCGATGCTCAACCAATTGTTGCGGTAGTTGGGCAGGCCGAGGTAGGTCGCCAGGTGCTGCCGGCCGAGCTCGCGGGCGCGTGCCGCGTCAGTGGTGAGGATGACCTTCTGGTCGGGGCACAGCCAGCGGTCCGGACCGAGAATCTCGCGGGCGCGCGCGGTGTGCTCGGGCGTCACGTTGTAGGGATGCGCGCCCTGCGTCTTCTCGGCCGCCAGGGCGAGCATCTTCGGACGCAGGGCGCCGATCACGATCGGCGCCTCCTCAGCTGGCGGCGGTCCGACGTAGAGCGCGTGGCTCATCGCCTCGAGCACGCGTTGCATGGTCGACAGCGGCTTGGCGTAGTCGTGGCCGCGCAGGTCGGCGACCATCGGCTTGTGCGAGACCCCCAGGCCGAGCACGAAACGCCCGCGCGAGAGCTCGGCCAACGTCTGCTGCAGCGCGCGCAGCGACATCGCGTCGCGGGCGAAGATGTTGGCGATTCCGGTGGCGAGAACCAGCCGCTCGGTCTTGGTGGCGAGATAGGTGAGCAGCGCGAAAGGGTCGCGGCCGACCGCCTCCGGGACCCACAGGGCTCCATAGCCCCAACCCTCGATCTTGCGGGCCACGTCCGCCGCCTCGTCGGCGGTCATCGTATCGAGAAACGTCCAGCATCCGAGCTTGCCGATATCCATCGTGCTCCTCTCCAGCTTGCGCTTGTCGCGAGTGCGGACCATGTCCGACCGCGGTGGCGATGACAAGCGGCTCTTGCCAAGGCGCCGACTTTGCCGCATGAACAGCCGAATGACCAAACCGCGGGTACTGGTGACCGGCGCGGGGGGCTTCATCGGCGGTCACCTCGTGAGCAGCTTGCGTGAAACTGCCGCCTCGGTGCGCGCGGTCGACATCAAGCCGTTCGACTCCTGGTATCAGCGCTTCGACGACGTCGAGAATCTCGAGCTCGACCTGCGTCTGCGCGACCCCTGCATGACCGCCGCGCGCGGCATCGACGAGGTCTATCAGCTCGCCTGCGACATGGGCGGCATGGGGTTCATCGAGAACAACAAGGCGCTGTGCATGCTCAGCGTCCTGATCAATACGCACATGCTCGAGGCGACGGTTCACCACGGCGGCAGCAAGTTCTTCTACGCGTCGTCGGCCTGCGTCTACAATGCCGACAAGCAGCGCGGCTACGACGTGACACCGCTGCGCGAGTCGGATGCCTATCCGGCCATGCCGGAGGACGGCTACGGCTGGGAGAAGCTGTTCTCGGAGCGGATGTGTCGGCATTTCGCCGAGGACTTCGGACTTACCGCTCGGGTTGCGCGGTTCCACAACGTGTACGGACCGCACGGGACCTGGGACGGGGGGCGCGAGAAGGCGCCGGCGGCGATTTGTCGCAAGGTGGTCGCGGCGGTCGCCGACGCTGATCACCGGATCGAGATCTGGGGCGACGGCAAACAGGGCCGCTCGTTCACTTACATCGACGACTGCGTCGAGGGGATCCGCCGACTGATGGACAGCGATCTGAGCGAGCCGATCAACCTGGGCTCGAGCGAAACCGTCACCATCAACGACCTGGTCGATCTCGTCGAGGACGTCGCCGGTGTGCGCCTGGAGCGATCCTACAAGCTCGATGCTCCGAAGGGTGTGGACGGCCGCAGCAGCGACAATACGATGATTCTCGACCGCCTCGGTTGGGCCCCGGCGACGCCGTTGCGGGTCGGCATCGAGCGCACCTATCACTGGATCGAAGAGCAGTTTGCGGCGCGGGCAAGCGGCGGACGCTACGTCGAATAGGCCGGGGCCCGTCAGCGAGGCTGCTTGCGTCCGACCTGCGGCGGATGCCAGTCGCCTCTGGCCGCGGTCGACTCGCGCTCGATCCGGATGTCCTGCGGCGAGTGGTGCAACATCAGGTCGATCTGCTGGCGCGTGTTCGCCCAATTGCGCATGCCCTGGTAGCCGTCGATGGCGTAGTCGTAGCGGCTGAAGCCGAGGTCGGTCCCGGGCGGGAAGATGTCGCTGAAGTTTTCGTCGCGCATGCGCTCGTAGCGCGGCACGTGTAGCGTCTCCAGTCGGGTGTTCAGCATCGCTGCGGCAACGGCGAAGGTGCCGACCGACAGGGCGAGGTGCCGCGCGTGGCGCAGCGTGTGGAAGTCGCGTTCCACCGTCTCGGAGACGATGCGCAGGCGCGGCCATCGCTTGCGGATTTCGCCGAGCACCGGGTTTTCCGCGCCGACCGAGATCTGCGTCTGGGCGACGATCGTCACTTCGCGAAAGCCGCTGTCCTCGATCAGCGTTTGGTACCAGCTGAGCGGAGGTTGCCCGTATTTCGCGTTCGGCTCGGCCTCGAAAATGTCTCCGGAGCGGACGTGGATGACCAGTGTCTGGTCGCCGAGGGCGTCGTGCGGGGCATCCGCGGCGAATAGGGAGCGGACGTACTCCTGCATGCAGTGGTAGCGCGCGGCGAAGTCGAGGCGGCGCGTGACTTCGTTGCCGTGGAGCAGTCCCGAAATGACTTCGATCCGCTCCGGGTCGTAGGAGATCGGCGCGCGCTGCCTCGGGGTGACGCCGTCCCACCACGGAGGACGCGGCTGGGCCGGGCTCGGCAGCGTCGAAAAGTCGAGCGCGACCGCGTTCTGGTTCATCGTCGCATATGCCAGTGGTCGGGGGATCACCAGCGTCGCCTGCGACGCCTGCGCGTAGAGAATGCTGTGGCAAAGGTGAAACAGGTAGTTGCCGATACCTCCGTCCACCTCGCGGAACGGTCGCAAGACCAACAGCACGACAGCTCTCCCTACTTCCGGTCCGCGCCGTCGTTCGCCGGGCTCGGCAGCGTCGTCGCGAACCGTTCTTGCGGCGGCGCAAAGCGCTCCCGCGCGTACTGATACAGCGCGATATCGAATCGGTTGCGCGCGACGACCTCGGCGCGCTGGTCGTCGGTGATATGGTCGCGAATGTCGTACTTGTTTTGCTTCCGCCGAGTCTTGCGATGCCACGGCAGGCGTTTGGGATGTGGGAGCCCGAGGCGACGCGACCACCACGCGTCGTAGGCGGGGTCGCCGAGCCGTTCGAGAATCAGGACCAGGTCGAAACGTTCCAGAACTGCGCGGGCGAGAGCGAGGCGGCGCTCGTTCACCGCGATGCCGCGCTGATCGAGCGGCCCTCCGCTCAGCGTTTTGGCGTAGTAGTCGGCGGATTCGTCCCACAGCCGCCAGGTGCGCGGTGTTGGGATCGTATTCAGCCATTCGGCGAACGGGGTGGCCTGCTCCGGATCCTTGTCCTGGTCAGCGCGCGGCCAGCGGCCCTGGAAGTTGTAGAGTGAGAAGACTCGTTCGAGCGGGTCGCGCAGGCAGGTGATGCGGAAGGTTCTCGCGCCGCCCATTCGAGGCTGGTGGAGGATTCCGCCCTCCTGCGTGTCGATTTCGATTCCCCTGCGCTTTCCGATGCTCTCGAGCAGGGCGCGCATCGAGGTGCCGGCGGCCTTGCGCATGTGCAGGAAGAATACTCGGTCGCAGGAGGCGAGACTCCTGCCGGACGCCAGACAGACGGTGTCGTTGACGCGCGCGGCGGTCCACGGCGTCGCGTTTTCCTGCCGCGTCGGTTCGAGCTTTGCCTGGCTGTGATTGCCTCCTGCGTCGCGCATCGCTTTCGTCTCGCCGCCGCGTGGAGTGCGTGCCCTCCACCCGCGTAGGCATAGCGCAGACCGTCGACTCGGGCGAGCACGGTGGGCTAGGCTGAAGCCGATGCCGCGACAGCCTTCTTCATCGGGTTCGCCACCCTCGGGCGAAGAGCGCGGCATTGCCGTGCGAGTTCGATTGCGCGGCGGCCACGCCTACGAGGTGGTGCTGCCGGCGGGGTCGCAGCTACTGCATGAGCTCCTCGAGCAACCGCTGGCGGCGTTGCCGGTGGAGCGAGCGCGGCGCCTGTTCGAGCTCCCCCTGGACGGCGGCCGTTCCGCGGTCACCTTTCGCGCCGAAGAGATCGCTGCGGTGGAAACGACGCCGCCGTATCGGACGCCCGCCATCGCCGAGCGCATCGACCAGCGCTCCGTAGCCGATCTGGCCGGGCCGAACGTGCTGTTCAGCGTCGTCTCCTCGATTACCGATGAGAGAGCCTTCGCTGGTGCGCGCAAGAGAGCGGAGCGTCATCTAGCCGCTTTCGAGGAGCGACTCGACGAGCGGCGGCAGAAGCTGCGGCGGATCTGCGATCGAATGGAGACGACGACGTTCGTGGTGTCGGCGTTCAACGCCGGCTTCGTGCCGTTGCTGCGCAACTGGGCGGCGTCCTGCGATCGCCACGGCGTCGACGCGCGGCGGTGCGCGGTCCTCTTTCCCACCGACGACGAGGCGGATGCAGCGGCGCGCGAGCTCGGCTTCGTAACTTGCTTCGATCCCGCGTCCTACGGCGAACAGCCGCGAGGGGCAGTACGGGTGTACGGCGATCGCGGCTTCGCTTCCTGTATCTTCCTCAAGCTGGCGATGGCGCAAGACATGCTGCAGCTGGGCTACGACTTCCTGCTGCAGGACATGGACCTGATATGGTTTGCCGACCCGCTCCCCGATCTCACGTCGAGAGCGATGGCGGATCGCCTCGACTTCCAGTTCATGCGCGACATGAACCGACTGTTCCAGCCGCTCTACTACAACTCCGGCTTCATCTTCGTGCGCAACAATCCGCTGAGCCGCCACGTCTGGCAGATGGTGTTGTCGGCCTACCCAGCGGTGGTCTTCCACCGCTCCGACCAGGTCGTAGTCAACCAGGTGATCTCTTGTTTCAAGGAGAGGGGGCTGCGCACGGCGCGCTTGCCGGAGCGATACGTCGACGGCCAGATCCTCGCCCAGGTGGATGTCGGAGTGCGTGCCTTGCCGCCGGACAGCTTGGTTGCGCACGTCAACTGGACGAGCAACCTCGGGCACAAGATCGAGCGCCTGAAGAAGCTCGACCTCTGGTACCTGGACTGAGCGGGTGGGCGGCGGCAGCCGCCCAGGCCTCAGCCGCGGCGTGGCGCGCCGAGCGCAAGGCGCAGCGTATCGGCGACATCGCCGGCGTCGATCTGCATGCCGGGAGCGTCGTGGTCGTACGACTTCGGGTCTACGAACCAGTAGTCGAGGCCGGCCGCCTGGCTGAGGCCATAGTACATCGACAAGCGATCGTTGGGACGGCCCTCCTCGAGCGCTCGTCGCGGTACGAACTCGACCACGGCGGTTCCGGGCTGTGCAAAGATCAGGTTGGCGAAGGCGCCGCCGTGCGGTCCGAACACGATCCGGGCTCGCCTGATCCACGGCTCGGCGTCGGCGATGCGACCCAGACCGCCGAGCACGTGCAGCTTCAGACCGCTTTCTTCGACCGCCGCACGGGCCTGCTCGAGCATTTCCTTCTCGCCCGCGACCGAGCGTTTCGAGGTTCGCCGCAGGTACACGGCGAGGTCGCGCCGCGCCGGCTCGAGGGTGCCGAGGCGGCGCTGGATCGGGCGCAGCAGGTTGCGCGGGTAGAGGCCGAGTTGATTGTGGTTGGGCTCGAACTGAGGGAACAGCGCCAGGTCGGCGTGGATGACGAAGCCGCTGCTGGCTCGAACCGGCTTGGCGACTATCCGGTCCTCCACCCCGAGTCGTTTCCACCACCAGCTCGACTGCTTGCCGGGCTGGTTGTGGCTGACGATGCGGAGGTGGCGCATCTCGGGCTGCTCGAGCAAATCGATGACCGCGGCCAGCGGCGGCAGCGCGTCGAAGACGAAGTGTTGGAACGCCTCCCCGCCCCAGGCGCCGATCGAGACTGCCGCATCGACATGGCGGACTTCCTCGATCCCGGCGTAGCGCCGCCAGCCCGTTCCGAGCCACCAGCGGCCCATGCCGTAGTAGCGCTGCGCGTCGAAGATGACGTTGTCGCCGATGTAGGCGTCACCGAGGCGGAGCAGGAACGCGGTGTGGATTTCCGGTAGCCATCCGCCATCGGGAGCGGCGAGGCTGCGCGCCGGCTGCATCGCTTCGTCGACCCGGCGCACCGAGACCTGCTCGGCGGGTACCTGCTCGAGCGAGCGGATTGGGGTCTTGTGTTGCGTTCGCACGATGCGCAATCGCTCGTCGGGCGAGTCGCCGTTGGCACGCGCGCTGGCCAGGATCTCGTCGCTTTGCCAAGGCCGCCACGGTGTCGCTCCGCGGCCCGCTGCCGGTCGGGGCGGCTGCTCACATTCTCGTTTCCACGGGGGGAGCTCCCGGCCTGGTGCGGCGCCGCGGATGAACCTGCGGTAGAGGAGGTCGTCCGAGCCTTCGAGCTGCTGCACCAGCAGGAAGTTTCTGCGGATCGCCGGCATCATCTCGTAATAAAGATCTTCGGTCAGGCAGTCGGGGTCGAAATCGTCGTCGAAGAAGAGGATGCCGTCGCGATCGAACAACTCGGCGATGCACGGTGAGCCCCCGTAGACCGGCACGGTTCCGGTGGCGAAGCAGTCGGTGATCTTCTCGGTGTAGTAGAAGTCGACCTTGGTGTTCTCGAGGACCACGTGGAACATGTAGGGGAGAATTCCCTCGCTCTTGTCGGGGTGATTCCTCTCGCCACCGACGCGGGCGCTGCCGCAGGCGCCGCCGAAGAGATCGAGCTTGTCCTTGAGCCGTTGCGCGACTTGCTGGCGGTAGAGATGCCCTTCGACCATCTTCTTCTTCGAAGCGAACATCGAGCACAGCTTCGACTTGCGGTAGATCGCGTACCGGTCCTCGTCCATCCAGGGCAGGTTGGAGGCCGGCGGGTTGTAGACGATGCGCGGGTGGCGCCGGCACAGGGAGCGGTCCGAGGTCAGCAGCCACTCGTAGCTCGCCAGCACGCGATGCAGATTGTCCTCGATGAAGGGGATCGTCCCTTGCCAGCGGCTGATCGCGGGAGACTCGAGCAACCAGGCGATCTTGCGCCCCGGCTGGTCGACGCCCGAGCGGATTGCGGTGTCCATGTACACCGCGACGTCGCAGGTCGCCTGCGCCGGATCGTCGGTCCAGTCGAACAGGCGCGGCCGGCGCATGGAGTTGGAGGACCACTTCGGCCTGAAGTGCCAGCCGTATCCGAGAACCTTGTCGCGCATGGTGGGGTACGGGGTACCGAGTACGGGATACGGCTGCAATGTTTGGGGTACGGGGGACTGGGTACGGGGTACTGGGTACGGGGTACTGGGTACGGGGTACTGGGTACGGGCGGGGGGATGCCGAGCCTGGGCTTGCCTTGTTGCGGCCGGTTGGCGGCTTCGGCATGACTAGCAATCGTGGAGTCCGCTTCTCAGCCGAAGATCTTCGTCGCGATCGCGGCGTATACCGACCCGGAGTTGCCGCGTACGCTGCGCGACGCTCTGCAGACGGCGCACTCGCCGGACCGCCTGCGCTTCGGAATCTGCTGGCAAGCCGATCCCGAAGCGCCGGTGGAGCTCGACACGTTTCGTCGCGATCGCCGCTTTCGTTTCGTCGATGCGACGATCCACGAGAGCCGGGGCGGGCCGTGGGCACGCAACATTGCGCAGAGCCTGTGGCGCGGCGAGCCCTACACGATGCAGATCGATTCGCACATGAAGCTGGAACGGGATTGGGACAGTCGGCTGATCGAGATGCTCGAATCGCTGCCCAGCGACAAGCCCATCCTCAGCATGAACGCGCCGTTGTTCTGGTACGACGGCGACGGCGAAGCGCACCGGCGCCTCGACATGGGGGTCCCGACCACCCGCGTCAACGGTTGGAACCCGTCCACCCCGTGGGCGCCATGGTTCGATTTCGGCCCGCCGAACCAACGGCAACCGGGGCGCACTCGCTTCATCAACGGCAACTTCGCCTTCGCGCCCGGGGTCTGGAACGTCGAAGTGCCGCAAGACCCGGGCCAGTACTACTGGGGCGAGGAGCTCAACGTGACGATTCGCTCGTACACGTGGGGCTACGATTTCTTTTTGCCTTCGGAGGCCGTCGCCTGGCACATGCAGCACCAGGGAGGTCCGCCGCGGCGCCACTGGGAGCACGGAGAGGACGTCGTCCAGAGCCGCAATGCGGAAGCCTACGATCGGCTCGGTCGCTTGGTCACGTGTCGCGACCAGCGCCTTCCTGGGCCGTATGGCTTCGGTCCGGCGCGCACCCTGCGCGAATACGAAGCCTACGCCGGAATCGATTTTCAAACCGCCCGCGCCCATCCCGACGTGTTCACCGGCGCCAACCCGGACCCGGTGACGATTCACAGCCCGGCCGATTGGCGAGCCTGCCTCACCTTCGAGGAGTTCGCGGCGAGCGCTCGGGGCGAGTCCTGATCGGCTCCGAGTCGCGATCGCGCCATGGCCCACTTCTTCGTCGGCATCGACGCCCTGCGGTTGATTGCGGTGTACAGTCCCAAGTGCGCGTCGCAGACCGTGCGCGCCTGGTGCGCCGCCGCGATCGAGGAGGCGACCGGCGAGGCGGTCGACAGCGTCGACCCCTTTCTCGTTGGGTCGGAGGCGCACGGTCGCTATCCTGACTACTGGAAGGTTTTCTTCGTCCGCGACCCGCTGCGCCGGCTGGTCAGCTTTTACGTCCAGTGGGTGGTGCGCCAGCCCGCCCGCTGGTGCTTTGCCGACCACCAGCGTCGAATGCGGCTGGACGACAGGTCGTTTCGCCAGTTCCTTTTCGCCCTGCAACATCTCAACCGCAACGGTATCCGGCCGCAGCATCACCTGGTGCAGCAGGTCGAGAAGATCGACGACTGGACGTTCGACGAGGTCGTCGCAGTGGAGGATCTGGAAGCGGGGCTGACCGCTCTCGGCAGCAGGCTCGGGCTCCACGTCGCGGTGCCGCGCTTCAACCTGCAGCGATACGACGGCAAATCGAGCGAGATGGCATGCGATCGCCCGCCGAGCTGGCTACGCAGGAATGGGGTGCCGGCCGCCGACCGCTTCTACGATCGCGAGACCCGTGCCCTGGCCGAGGAGATCTACGCCGCCGACATTTCGTACTATCGCGAAAAGACCGGCCTCGAGCTTCTTCGCGGTCCATCCGGAGCCGGCTAGAACCCTCCGCTCCAGCGTCCATGTTGCGGCGTAGACCCCTGCCGTAGCTACGCTTTTTTGCCGGCAGCCCGCAGGCGGCGAGGTTGTTTGTACTTGACTGGGGCGGATGACCGTGGCAGTCGTGGCGGCGGTCGGTGGAGGCGTCCTGATGAGTGGTCCCAAGAAGAGCAGAGACGAGCGACGCACGAAGAAAGACCTGATCGCGGAGCTCGAGGATCTCCGCCAGCAGGTCGACGGCGGCAAGGCCGGCAAGCGCAAGCGCCCTGATCAGCCGACGTTGGGCGGTGACATCAGCCGTCGCGATGCTCTCAAGGTCGCCTGGGTGACCCCTGTCGTACTCTCGGTGCCGATCGCCGCGACGACTGGCGTGCGCCCGGCGCGAGCCGGTGTCACCTTGACGTCGCCGACCAGCTCACCGACGACTTCTCCGACGACCTCGCCGACCGTATCGCCGACGACTCCGATGCCGACGTTGTCGCCAACGACGCAAGAACCGACGTCGTCGCCGACCAATTCTCCGACGCAGGAGCCGACCCGGTCTCCGACGCAGCTGCCGACCCGGTCTCCGACGCAGGAGCCGACCCGGTCTCCGACGCAGGAGCCGACCACGTCTCCGACGCAGGAGCCGACCCGGTCTCCGACGCAGGAGCCGACCCGGTCTCCGACCCAGGAGCCGACCACGTCTCCGACCCAGGCGCCGCCGACTTCGTCGCCGACCTTGTCGCCGACCATGGATGGGACCGTCGGTCCGCCGACGTTCCCGGGCCAAGGCGAGCCGACGGCAGCCCCGACGGCGTTTCCGACAGCGGCCGCCGCACCTCTGCTGTCCGGTACGGGCGCGGCGATTGCGGCCGGCGCCCTGTTCGGAGTGGCGGCGAAGAAGCTGATGTCGCAGGACAAGGTGTCCAAGGACACTGCCGACGACGACACCGACGACGGCGACGACAGCGAAAGCTGACTGGCGCTTTCCGGCCGTTGGTGAGGCCGGCGCGCTTTAGCCGGGGCGGCGGATCAAGGCGATATAGAGGCCGTTCCACCAGCCGCGCGCGCCGCGCTCGTGGTCTTTGTCCGCCGTGTCCGACTCGTCGGGTAGTACTTCCCGCTCGAAGGCGATGTCGAGCTGGCAGTCGCGAATCGCCTCTCGGGTCGCGTCTCGTACCTGACGCCGGCTCCAGTCGTCGACGACCACCACGGCGAGGGCTGCGAGGGTGGGGGCGTAGTGCTGGAGCGCGCGGTACTGGCTCGCATGGTCGTGCGCACCGTCGTACAGGAACACGTCGAACGGCCCGAGCTCGCTGGTTTCGAGATCGAAACAGTCGCGCTCGACGACGGTGACGCTGCTGCGGCCGCGAAAGCGCTGCACCGCATCTTCGAATCGGCCGCGCCGTCCGCCGAACTCGGACCAGTTGTCGATACAGAGCGCGGAAATCTCGTTGCCGTAGAGCGCGGCGCAGGTGCTGGCACCGTGGAAGCTGCCGATCTCGAGATAGCGGCAACCGGCAAAGTTGCAGAGGTTGTTGTAGAAGTGGCGGTTGTACGTGCCGCACATGCCCTGGACCCCCAGGACCTCGGCGGACAGACGAGAGCGTCCGGCGACCGCCGCGTCGATCGCCGCGGCGATGTGGTCGGCCCAGGCCTGGAGATCGGCTGGGCGCGGCGGCGGCGCTTGTGACGAGAGATGCGCTGCGAAGCGCAGCATGTACTCGTCGCGCTCGCCCGGCCGGGTCTTTGCCTCGGCGAACCGCTGGGCGCGCTGCTCGTAGTGGTGGAAGAAGATGTCGGTGTCGTCGATCGGCAGCTCGCGCCGGCCCTCCTCGAGCCAGTGCAAGCGGGCGAAACGCGTCCGCCCGCCCTTGATGAAGAGCTTCTGCCGTTTTCGCCCGAGCGGGTCGCGTCGCGCGTAGAGATAGGTCAGAGGCGGATTCTCGACGGTCTCGAAATCGGCGTCGCCGCGGTAGGAATACCAGCGCAGGCCGAACGACAGGCCGTCGATCTGGGCCTCCGCGTAGCGCTCGAGGAACGCCGGCAGCGTCGTACCCGGCAGGCGCAGGAGCTCGTCGACGTCGAAGAAGCCGAGCCAGCGGCAGTTGGCAAAGCGGTTGAGCGAGTGCGCCTCCTGCGCCGGTTGCGCGATCATCTTGCGATCGCTCCGGTTGCGCCAGCGGAAGTCCCACGGGATGTAGGTGACGCGCCCTTCGCGGCGGAAGGGCTCGAGGATCTCGAGCAGGGCCTCGCGGTCGGCGGTGCCGTTGTCGTAGACGAAGACGTGATCCGCGCGCAGGCAGTCCAGGTAGTACTGGAGGAACACGCGGATCCACCGGTTTTCGTTGCGCACCACCAGGCTGAGGGCGACTGCGTGGGCGGGGCCGGGAGCTGTCGGCAGCTCGAACGCCTGGCGGTGCGGGCCGGTGTGGACCTCGCACTGGATCACCGCACTTTCGCGGATCGCCGCCTCGACTTCGGCGCCGGCGAACTCGAGCAGCATGCACGGCTCCCACGAGTCGAGGCGATGCCGCACGCAGCGTCCGCGCACTCGGTCGTCGCCGAGAGCCAGCTCTACGGAGTCGTAGTCGACGCCGTCGTCTCCCGGGTTCCAGTCGTCGCCGTAGTACGAGCACACGGCGACGATTTTTCGTCCGTCGGGGTGAACGAAGATGTCGTGAAACAGGTAGTACGGCTGGTCCGCATCGCCCGCGACCTGCATCGTTTTCGGCTGCAGCGGGTCGATCTGCCGCGCCTCCGGGGTCGTCCGCGTGCCGGCAGCGGGCACGAACGAGGGGCGCTGGCGTCGGTCGCTGCGGACGAAGACCTCTCCGGTGCGAGAGAAGTGACCATGCTCCGCCAGGGCGCGGGCCTTCTCGGTGAGCTCCGGGTTCGGCGCGAAGGCGAGTCGCGCCAGCTTGTCGATCCAGTACTCACGGTGCTGGCAGTTGACGTGATGCCACCCCTTCTGACCCGGCGGGGCGGCGGTCAGCAAGAGATAGCGCTGGCTTGCCGCGAAGGCGCCGAGAAAGTTGTGGGTGTAGCGTTGCTCGACGTGCTCGACGAACTCGCACGACCAGACCAGATCGAAGCTGCCCTCTGGAACGAAGGGGCCGTCGACGAAGTCGTGCACGTGGTGCTGCTGCGGGATCACGCTCTCGGTGCGCGCCTGCCGACTGCCGTCGACGCCGACCACCTCACAGCCGGCATCGCGGAAGAAGCCGGCGGCATGCCCCTCGCCGCAGCCGACGTCGAGCATCGAGCGCACTCCGAGCTCCTCGACCAGCCAGCGCCACAGGCGCGGGTACCATGTGCTGTTGTCGCCGTTCGGCGTAGCGGGGATCCGCTCTCCCGGAACTGGTGACGCTCGCACGTAGCCGCCAAGGTGGCCTTCGTCGACGTTGGTCCACGGGTGCGAGCCCGGCGGGCCCGCTGCGGGGGGTGGTGGAACCCCTCCGCCCACCACCTCGGTCTGTTCGACCTTCGCCGCGGGTGGCACGACCACGACCTGTTCGACCTTGGCTGCGGGCACCTCGGCCGCGGCCCGCTCGACCTCGGCGGTCGCCGCTTCGTCCGCGGCCGCGGTGCGCCGGTTGCCGGTGGGATCGCGCAGCTCGAGCCGTGCCAGATGGCGCGGCGCGAAGGTCAGGGCGGTGGCGCCGCCCTGCAGGGGCAACTGGAGCAAGCGGGTGGCTGCCGCGGCTCCGGCCGCGCTGCAGGACCTCAGCTCGCCGACGATTGGGTGCCCCCTTGGAAGGCGAAGCGCGTACTCGCTGCCGTCGATCAGGGTGATCTCGACTTCGACCTGGTTGCCGGTGTGCTCGTCGGGCCGAACCGCGGCGATCAGCTCCGCGTCTTCGCGATACAATGCCTCGATTCGAGCCAGCGTCGCCGCGGCGAGCTCATCTCGAGCGACGTGGTAGCGACGGGGTTGGCGGGCTCGCCGCCGCGGCAGCGGCGGGCAGGAGCCGATGCCGAGCCGGTCGTAGATCTTGCGCAGGTCTTCCTGCAGCGTCTCGACCCGCCCCCAGAAGTCGATGCGGCGCCCCTCGACGAAGTCCGCCTGCAACGCGACGTGCACGTCCCAGGCGCCGTCCGACTCGAGCTCGGCGAGGAAACGCAGAAAGCGCTCTTCGGTGTCGGGCATATCGGCAAATGGCCGCGCCGGCAGCTCGCCGCGCTCGATGCGCAGCGATACTTCTTGGTAGGCGGAGAGAAGGCGGTCGACCGGGTCTCGGAGGAAGGCGAACGTGAAGTAGTCGTCCCAGACTTCTCGCGGGACCTCGCTCCGGCTCTTCGCTTCTCCGCCGACGCGTTGCTGGGTGAGCTCCTCCTTGAGCGTGGAGGACGCGTTCTTGGCCGTGGTCAGGTAGAGGAAGCGATGGCGTTGCGAGACGACGCACGCGGTGCGGTTGCGCAATTCCGGTATCGTGCCGCGCTTCACCGTCTCGGCCTCGCGCTCGTTCCGATCAGGTGGGGTCGGGCCCGGCGCGCAGCGAGCGAGCGGTCGAGTCTCGGTTCGACTGGCGGCAGACGGGGTCGTTGGGAGTGAGCACGACGTGGCTGTCGTGCAGCATGGCGCAGCCGATGTCGCCCGGGTAGGGCAGCCGCGGGTTGGTCAGCGCGACGATCTGCGATTGGATGACACGTTCGCAGTATCCGGCGGACAAGTAGACGACTGCATGGCGCGCCAGCATGTTGCGGATCCTCAGGAAGGATGGGTCGTAGGGCTCCCATTGATTGGTGAACTGGCGGCCCCAGCTGAACTGGCCGGGGGTTTCGAGGGCGAAGTCGGAAACGCCGAGATACAGGGCGTCCGTTTCCGCGGGCACGTCCCACACCGGGTGGAACTGGTGATTGAATACGCAGTCGTCCTCGAGGACGAGAAACGGCGGATTGGCGCGGCTGAGGCGCAACACTTTCAGGTGTGAAAGCGCGACTCCGTGCCACGGCGGGTCGGATTGAACGCCGTTTACGATCTCGCAGCGCAGCCCGAGATCGGCGAGCTGTCGTTCCATCGACTCGCGCTTGACGACGTCCTGTTTGCAGTTGATGACGAAGCACGGGATTTCCCTGAGGTCGACGCGGTGGTACGCGTCGCGTCGGGCTTGTTGGTCGAGCAATCCTTCGGCGTGGAACGAGCCGAGGATCTCCCGCAACTCGCGGTCGATTTGGTTGGCAGGGGCGTCGAAGTGGTCGATCAGCTGGGCGCCGATCTCTTGCACCGTTTTGGTGCCGTCGCAGAGGTTCCAGATCGTCGCCGCGGTCGGGTTGAGCCGCGCCGGTTGGTCGCGCCCCTCGATCTCGATCTCGACGGTTTCATTGGAGACCGCGGCCGCCTTGCCGTGTCGTCGCGGCCGCCATCCGGGAGACGAGGGCGCAGTTCGGCCGGAGGGCGGAGTGCGGGCGTCGGGGACCATCGAGATCTCCACGTCGACGTGACAGGAGTCGTAGGTCTGGCCGATGTACGGTCGCAGGTCCATGGCGAAACCCGAGGTGAACGCGCCGTTGAGTGACTCGGCGGTGATGTTGCCGTGGCGGTTCTTGAAGGTGTGCTGGACGCGGTTGACGGCGAGGTTGAGCACGGTCGGCGTCGGCTCGCAAACCATGTGCGGGCGATCGAGCGGCCGCATCGCCATCTTCGCTTCGACTCCTTCCGCGCGCCGAAACTGGAGCGTCGGAATGTACTTCGCCATTTCCGCGGTACGGAAGATGTTGGCGTCGACCGACATCGGGTAGTTCCAGTAACCGGGGCTCGCCGTGCGCCATTCCCATCGGCAGCCGTTCGAGAAGTCGGGCGGGGTGGTCGGGATGTTGCGCGTGTAGCAGAAGGTGACGTTCGCGCCCAGTCGCAGCGAAATGGCGAGGACGTCGTCGTCCTCGTCGAGCAAGCGGAGCAAGCCGTGTGCGGTGAAGGGGCGGGTGAAGATCATGTCGTCCATCACCGGCATGAGATAGCGGCCCGGGCCGGAGGCGATGTAGCGAATCATCTCGAGGTAGCTGTGGCGAAAGGTCCCGGCGTCGTCGACCCAGTGGATGCCCGGGTGCCACTCGCGCACCTGATCGTAGCCGCGTTCGAAGGAGAGGTTGGAGCTGGTGTAGAGAATGTGTATCCGGTGCGGAAGGGTCAGATAGGCGCGGATACTGCGCAGCAGGCCGTCGAGCTGACAGGCGCGATCCTTGCTCAGGATCAGCAGATCGAGCGCGGCGTCGCGATTGGCGTAGGTGGCGCGGTTGGGTTCGGTCGGCGGGATCGGCAGCAGCGCCGGGGGAAGCTCAGTCACTGAGATCGAGTCCCGTCGCTTCCGCCCACTCCGCAACCGTCCGCTCGGTCCCGAGCTTGTAGCGGCCGAGGATACTCGGGTCGCCGCGCCCGTAGAACAGCACCTCGAGTCGGCGCAGCATGTTTCGGGTCCCCTCGGCCTGCCAGGTGTCGGACTTGGCCTCCCAGACTTTGTTGCGCTTGCCGTCGGGGTAGTTGTCGTAGTCGAGGTGCCACACCTGGATCTCGTCGGGCAGGTAGATGTCGTAGCCGTGGGTGAACGTGCGAACCGACAGGGCCGACTCGTGTCCGGCGTTGATCATCGCCGGGTCCTCGGGCACCTCGCGGATCCAGGCGCCGTGGCTGAACACGAAGTTGCAGCAGATCAAGCCGGTTTTCTGGTGCGGCTCCGACTTGCGCTCCCGCGACATCTGGATGTCGATCCAGCCGGCGGGGCGTATCCGTTCGCACTTCATCAGCGGCACTCCGTCGAGCTCCGGGTCGTCGCGCCAGGAAACGACCGCATTGCCGTCGCCGTCGAAGGTGAAGGGCGGAGAGCTGGTGGTCAGGATCGGTTTGTCGCCGGGTTTGCTCTCGAGCTGTGCGATCAGGTTTTCGTCCCACCCGGGGGCCATCAGCGTATGCGAGTCGATCAGCAGGTGGTACTCCTCGCCAGCGTAGAGCTTCTGGATTTCGGCCCGTGCCCAGCCGTAGCCGAGGCTGGCGTAGTAGGGGTACTTGCGGATGCGAAACCGCGGGTCGTCCTCGTACTCGGCGAGTGATTCGGACTCGTCGTGCTGCCAGCAGATACCGAAGGTCAGACGCTCCGGGTGGGTGGCGTTCTCGAGTACGGAATCGATGGTAAACGGGAGAAAGCGGTCGCGGTACGACGCGATCGACACGAAGATCCGGGGCCGTTCGCTGCTCGGGGCGGTCACGTGAGTAGGTCCTCCAGCTCGAGCGCGCCGGCGTGCTCGAGCTCCTGGGTCGTTGCCTCGACGGCGGAGCTCAGCGTCTCCGCCGTCGCGTCGAAGCGTTCCTGCAGCTCGCGCACGATCTGGCCGAGGGTGCGCGTGCCGTCGCACAGCTCCCAGATCGCCGCCGCCGAGGGGTTGAGCAGGACCGGTTCGCTAGTGCCCGGCACCTCGAGGTGCATGTCGTCGAGCACACGTGCCTCGCGCACTCCCGGGCGACGCAGCGGGCGCGTCACGTCGAGCTCGGTGCCCGCTTGCACCCGCGTGGCCAGCTCGTTGAGCAGGGCGAGGAAATCGCGTCCGGCACCGGGCCGCGCATTTTCGGGGAAGGCTTCGCCCCACGGCTCGTAGACTTGCTCATCCCAGACGATCTCGCCGCGCGACGATTCGACCGGCGTCGAGTATCCGAGAATCGGCGCATCTCCGCTCGCGGCATCGGTGCCGAGGTCGAGCTCGGTGGTTTCGTGTCCGACTCGGTACTCGGCGGCGGCGATGGCGTAGGCGACTCGGTCGGCATCCTGGCATTTTCCGTACATGTCCCTGTAGCCGTGGCGGATGATCGAGGTGAGCTCCAGCCAGCGCGCGGCGATCTTGCGCAGGTCGCTGCTGTGGATCAGCAGCGGCGGACGCACCGGGGCAATCGGGAGCTGGCGATTGACGCAGTAGCTCTCGAGGAAGCGCAGGTCGTCATTGAGGCCGAACGGGCCTTCTCCACTCGGCGGGTCGGGCCAGACGCAAGCGCGCGCGAGCCCCGGTCGTGCCTCCTCGTCGATCGCCTTCTGCAGCACGCTTCTGAGGTCGAGTAGCAGAATCGTGCCCTCGATCCGCTCGGTGAACAGCCACTCGAGCAAGGCGGCGGGAGTTTCGTAGCCGGCGTAGTTGTCTTCGGTATAGGGGTGCGGGTTCCACGAGCGGGTGGCGACCACTCGCGCCCTGCGGTGGGTCGGAGCGGTCTCCGACTTGCGCAGAGGCGCCAGCCGGATCAGCTCGCCCGGTTGGCGCAGCCGCCGCCAGGAGTACTCGAGCAGTTGGGCGCGCCAATCCCCCTCCGGGTTTGGCGGCGCTACGAATACGGTGAAGATCATGACTTCAAGTCAAAGCGGGTGCGACCTTGCCGCAACGGAAATGGCCCCACCCGAAGGTTGCGTCCGGCAGTGGCGTCGCGCTGCGATGAAGCCAACTGGTGACTGCGAATCGACTGTCCTCGAATTTCTTCGAGGGGCAGCGTGTCGGCATCAGCTCGTGGTAGGTGCGGCTGCGGAACGCGACCAGGCGATTGTTTACCGGCTCGATCTCATGGAAGCTCTCGGCCCGCGAACGTTGTCCGCCCCGTTCGATCGAGTCGTACAGCCGCAGCGCGCCGCCGGTGAACGGTTTCGGCTCGTCGAAGAAGTAGTAGACGCAGGCGATGGCGCGTCCGTCGCTTTCGTCGGCGCCGTTGTCGAGATGTGATCCGTAGAAGTCGCCGTCGTTCGACGCGGTGAGTTGCGCCTCGACCTGCTTGAGAGGGAACAGCGGCTCGCCGAGCGAGCGGGCGATCAGGGGGAACCAGATCAGCAGGCGGTTGGCGATCAGGTTGGCGTGCTCGAAGCGCCCGAAGTCGAGGATGACCGAGTTGCGACGCGCTTCGTGGGCCTTGCCTTCGACGGTGCCGGCTTTGAAGCGATCGCGATCGCGCAGAGCGAAGGCGAGCATGTCGCGATTCTCGTCGACTCCGAGGAAGTCGTCGATGACGACGTGCTCGGCCTTGCGCAGCGTGGGCGGCTCGACATCGACCGGCTCCGGTGCCGGCTGGGGCTGCGGCTGGGGCTGCAGGTCGAGCAGGACCGGCGGCGTCGAGGTGATCGAAACGACGTTGTCGATTGCGATCGTGCAGGCGGTGCGCCCGCCGTCGAGCGGCAGTTGGACCAGCCCGCCGCCCGCTTGTTGCCGATTGGCGAAGGCGGCGAAGAGCTCGCGCAGCGGGGCCGCGTCCTCCGGCAGTTGCAGGGACAGCACGTGTCCGCCGATGGTGCGGATATGCAGGTCGACGATGCGCGCCTCCGGCTGCGAGCTCATGCGGATTCCTTGCGTTCGTTGGCTTGTCGCTCGGCCTCGAGGAAGGGAGCGGTGATGACGTCGACCGCGCGCTCGGCGCTGCTGAAGGTGAGCAGGCCGACCCGTCGTTTCTCGACCAGGCGGCACAGGCGCTCGAGCGCTTCCTCGCGATTGTGGCGGAAGTCGATACACGTCCCGAGCAGCTCGGCGACGCCGACCGACGGCGAAAGCGGCACCAGCGAGTCGCGTTGCTGGAGCTTGTGTTGGGCGACGATCAGGCCGCTGAGAAAGCACGGCTCGCGTTCGATGCGCAGAGCGGCTCCCTTGGGCCAGCTGCTGCGTCCGAAGGGCGTTACGGCGCAGTCGGCGACGTGGATCGGCACCACGTCGTCCCACAGCAGCTCCCAGCCGTTGGTGCAGAGCGCGTCGGGCAGCCAGTCGGCGCCGCTGCCGAGGTCGCCGACGATTGCGATCGCCCTGCCGGAGCGGCGGAACGACACTCCCTCGAGCCAGATGTGATTCTTGCGGGCGCTCATGTAGACCGGGGCGACGGCATGCTTGATTGCCGTGGCGAGCTCCTCGAAGTTGCTCACGGCCGCGATCTCGTGTTCGCCGCGGGTCAGGCGATAGCCGGCGTCGTGCTCGGTGATCTGCAGCTCGTCGATCACGTTCTCGACCGCGCCGTCGCGTCGCGAGCCGAAGCACTCGCCCAGTCTCGCGGTGACGCGCGTCGCTTGCGACCGCAGCTTGACGCTGAGCTCCTCGAAGCAGATGTCGACGTGCGACGGCTCGCGGCGCAGTTGCAGGATTGGCCGCGGTCCGCCTTTCGCCCCGTCGCTGCGGCGACCGGTCTCGAGCACGTCCGCCGTGAGAAAACCCTCTGGCCACTCGCGCATCCAGTTGGCGGCGATGCGCGGGCTGTAGCGATTCCACGAGTAGGGCCCGCTCGCCTCCTCGACCATGATGCCGCGGTCGAGGGGGATGCATTCGCTGACCGGGTGGCTGCCGCGCTCGAGGCGATCGCCGGGGTCGGGGAGCTCGTTCCAGAGGAACTTGAAGGGCTCGTTCTTGCCACGGTTGCCGCGATATCGCTGGATGATCGCCGTGAAAGTGCTGGTCATGGTGCCGATGAAGTCGTCGGACTCGGCAGCCACCAGCTGGGACAGGTAGGCGAGGGCGATGCTGTCCCGGTGCGGCAGCTCGCCGAAGTCGCTGCCGTACTCGTCGAGGATGTGGTGGTCGATGAAGACGTGCTGCGGGTAGGCCGCCTTGATCTCGTCGAAGAACGGGTCGTCTCGTTCGTCGGTGACGATCACCAGAGTATCCTGGCGTTTGAAGTGGTGCTCGAGGACTTCGAGCGCCTCCCAGGGCTGGCGATCGAGCGTCGTCACGCCGTAGGTCACCTTGAAGTCGCCGCGGCGCAGGTGCACGGCGTTGAACGAGCCGATGTCGCCGGCGACCTTGCGAGCCAGCTCGGCGAGCTCGGCCTTTGCCTGCATTCGTTGCAGCATGCGGTAGACCGAGCGCCGGGTCTCGTCGTCCAGGTAGAAGAAGTAGGAATAAAAGGTGAGGTTGTAGCGGTGATTCTTCTCGCTGTAGCTCTCGCTGGCGCGCAGGATCGGCACGTCCTCGAAGCGGCCGCTGCCGCTCAGCCAGCGGCTCCGGCCGTTGGCGAAGGCTTCGGCGTCGGCCGACTCGAGGTCGACGGTGCCCGGCACGTAGAAGGTGGCCTGGCCGAGGTGGATGTCGCTCAGCTCGAGGCTCTTCAGCCCGTCGAGCTCGACGTCGGCCGGTTCTCCCCAGGCTACCGGAACGTCGATCAAATCGGTCACCCGGCTGGGGCTGCGGTTGTCGACGCGGTCGCCGTAGGAGACGACGTTGGCCGGCGGCGAGACGTTGCCCTCGATGACCAGAAAACGATTGGTCAGGAAGGCCAGCACGGCGCCGACCTCGATCGACATGATGCCGTTGCTGAGCCCCGAATGGCCGGACTGATAGTTGGTGTACTGGAGGTAGCGCACGCTGCAGTCTTTCTAATCGAGTCCGTGGCGCGCGGGCAAGGCGGGCGCGGGGCTCTCGGATCTCACCGCTGGGCTTGCGCCGGGGCCCAGGGGCGGAGATCCGGTTTGCCGGCGGCCAGGGCGGCGATCTGGTCGACGATCAGGACATCGCCGCGCTCGACCAGGCCGCGGCTGCGATCGTCGAAATAAGCCTCGGTGGGCAAGGATCGGTGCGATCGGTTGGAGGGCTCGGCGCCGAGGATTCGCTTGCGGCGGGCGGTGCCGAGGGGCACTCCGATCTGCTCCAGGCACTGAACGAGGTCGCTGCCGAGTTGCTCGGTGCGCGCCATGTGCGTGATGTAAAGTTGATGGCGCGCGAGCTCGCGCAATTGCGCGACGTCGCTGACTGCGCCGCGCCGATGCAGCGCCGCGCGGTCGGCGCAGTACAGCTCGATGTAGCGGTAGGTGTACCACCCGGCGAAGTTGCGCAGGTCCGAGCCTCCGTAGGCGCGCGGCATGGCGAGGCCGGTTGCGTCGGCGTCGAACAGCAGCTCCAGCCAGGCGCGAAAGGCGCCGACGTCGCGCGCCGAGCGGTCGGCGTAGACGCGCTGCCAGGGGCGCGGATCGAAGATCTCGCCGCGTCTCGGTCCGTGCTGGAGCGTGCGCCGGTCGCGGGTCGTGACCCGGTGCAAGAGGCCGGTGCCGCCGCAGCCGATCGTCCACTGAGAAACGTACCAATCCCATGGGTTGCGGATGGTGCCGATCATGGCGCGGCCGCTGTCGATGACGTCGGCGGGCGCCGCTTCGTGCATGCCGATGCGCTGTACGCCCTCCCAGTTGCCGAGTAGGCGAACCACATGGGTCGAGCCGCTCCGCGGCATTTCGATGAAGGCGAATTTGGGGTGGACGAGAATCTTCTCGCTCCTTGGGCGGCGATCAGCCGCTTCCGCCGAGCACGACCGGCTGGTGCCAGGCGCGGCGCGGCGCGACGACCGTCGAGTAGCCGAAGCGCTGCATCAGACTCTGGTCGAGTCGCGCGTTTGCGGCTGCCAGGTCGGCGCTGCCCAACGTTTCGGGGATGCGGTCGACGGAGTAGAGGCGGCGCGCTTCGTCCCCCGCGACACAGGCGCCGCCATGGTCTTTGGCCGGTTTGGCGTCGATTGCGGCGATGGTCGCTGCGACGTCCACCCCCGGGCGGCGAGGGAGATCGCGCAGACGCTCGAGCTCGCGCTCCGGGTCGGTCACCAGGTCTTCGAGGCGAACGTAGATCAGGCGAGAGCGTGGCTCGAGCTCGCTGCGGTAGGCGTCGTAGTACGCGGCCCAGATCTCGACCAGATGAGTTGCCTCGTGCTCGAACAGGCGAACCGGGCTCGCCAGGCGCGCCTCCACGGAGTCGGCCTCCTCTGAAAACCGCAGTTGATAGTGCTTGCGCGCCGTCGACAGCATCCAGAAATAGGGGTTGCGAACCATCACCACGAAAGTGGTGGCGGCGATTGAATCCCGCGGCGGCGTGAACGGTTCCAACCGGTTGCCCTTGCCGTAGCGACGGTAGTCGGGCGCAAGCGAATGCTTCCAGAAGACGAGATTGAAGCCGCT
>JAUIGL010000027.1 GCA_030430165.1 bacterium
CGAATCATCCGCTCCATGTCGCGGGCGACGCCGCGCATGCAGTCGGCGATCTCGACGGCGCAGGCGCGGCGCGACAGCAACCGCGGCTGGCCGAGGTAAATCTCGTAGTGTCTGGTGCCGAGGCGGGGCGCGAACGCCGACACCAGGGGCGCACCCGAGAGCCGAGCGAGCTCGAAGGGGCCACGCGGGAAACGAACGTTCGCACCAAACATCTCGACTTCGGCGGCGCTGTCGGACCGCGCCAGTCGATCCACCTGCATGGCGACGATCTCGTTGCGCCGCAAAGCGTGCAGCAGAGCCAGCGAGGACAGCGCCGAACGATCCGAGTAGACCACGTGCAGGCCGCGCTCGGCGCGCATCTGTTCGAGGTAGGGGTTGGTCGATTGGTTCTGCTCGTGCGCCATGACGACGTGTGTCGGGCGGTCGTGACGCAGCAGCTCGAGGGCGGCGACGTCCCAATTGCCGAAATGCCCGGCGACCAGGATCGCTCCCTTGCCCGCCTGGAGTGCAGTCTTGATCGGGTCGTGCTTGGGGAGATCGACGCGCACCGGCACCGGGCACGGGCCGAAACGTTCGAGCGTCTCGGAGAAGCAGTAGGCGAACTCGACGAACATGCGCAGCGCGGTTGCCGACGGGTTGCGCGAGCTGTCACCGAGAACGCGATGCATGTTTGCAATCGCGCCGCGGCGGTTTCTGGTGATCATCGAGTAGCAGGCCGCGCCGATCACCGGCGGGGACGAGCGCTTCCACCACTCGGGGCCGTAGCTCGACCCGAGAGCGGCCAGCTGTCGCCACCACAAGCCGTCGTAGCGCAGCTTGTCGGCGATTGGATTGCTGCCGGTCATCGCGCGACTCATATCAGACCTGCCTCGACTCGCCATGCCGGGGGGTTGCGTTGACTCCGCGGCGTACCCGCCCCATCTTGAGCCGCGATGCGCCTCCTCGACGACAGTCCGATCCGGGCGGGGAGCTTCCGTTGATCCAGCCGAGTGGCGATCCCGCACCCTCCGGATTCCTCGTCGCCGTGCCCGCTTTCAACTGCGAGGAGACGATCGGCGAGGTGGTGAGCGGCGCGCGCAGCCACGCGCCGCGGGTGATCGTGGTCGACGACGGCTCGGTCGACGGCACCGGCTCCGTCGCGGAAGCGGCGGGCGCCACCGTGCTGCGCCAACCGAGGAATCTCGGCAAGGGCGCGGCGATCCGCCGGGCGCTGGAGTGGGCCGACGCGCAAGGCATCGCCACCGTGCTGACCATGGACGGCGACGGGCAACACCTGCCAGAGGAGATCCCCAAACTGCTCGAGGGTCAGGAATCCGATATCCCCACACTCGCCATCGGCGCCCGCATCATCGACGAACGAGAAGTGTCGGCGAATCGGCTGTTCGGCAACCGCTTCGCCAACCGCTGGGTCGAGATCGCCTGCGGCGAGACCATCCCCGACACCCAGTCCGGAATGCGCGCCTATCCGGTTCGGCAGACGCTCCAGCTCGGCACCAGGGCCAGTCGCTTTGCCTTCGAAACCGAGGTGCTGATCCGAGCGGTTCGCGCCGGAATTCCGATTCGATCGGTACCGGTCCAGACCTACTACCCGCCGGCCGACGTCCGCCGCAGCCATTATCGTCCGTTCGTCGATACGGTGCGCATCATCTTCGTCGTGCTCGGCCTGATCTTCCGACTCTACTGAGAGTCGCGAAGCGTCCACGGCGCCACCGCGGTGAGCGAGCAAGAGTCGAAGAAACAGCTGCCCGCAAAACCGATTTCGAAGAAGTAGGAC
Organism: bacterium; assembly: GCA_030430165.1. GTDB lineage: Bacteria > Desulfobacterota > Binatia > HRBIN30 > CADEER01 > CADEER01. Next base: position 1,775 of record JAUIGL010000027.1, read on the forward strand.
GCCGAGGTCGGCGACATCGCCGCAGCCACTCGCACGCTGGTCGACAGCGTCACCAGGCAGTCGCCCTCCTGACCGACGTCGTCCGGCAGAACGTAGGTCACGTTTCCCTCCGGATCCATCGTTCCGATGAAGGCACGCTGGCTGCAATCGACGATCGTCACCCGCGAGCCAAAGCTGGACAGTTGATGGGTGCACGGCGGACGCCGCGCCAGCTCGGCAGCAAACTCGGCGGCGAGAATCTCGAGACAGGTCGACGACGAGAGTCCCAGCTGGCCCTCGTCCCAGACCCCCGAAACGTCGGGGAAATCGATGGTCGTGGTCGCCGTCGGAGTCTGCGAGACCGTCGCCGTCGCGGTCAGCGTTGCGGTCGGGGTGGCCGTAGGCGTTTCGCTCGCGGTCGCGGTCAGCGTCGCCGTCGGAGTCGCCGTCGGCGTCTCGGTAACCGTCGCGGTGGCGGTCGCCACCCGAGTGTTCGACGGCGTCGGCGTCGCCGGACAGCCGCGAAGACCTCGGTTGACCGCGGCGACGAGCTCGTTGATCGACACCACCCGATCGCCGTTGAGGTCGACCGAGGCGCAGGCGTCGAGGTCGATCAGACCGAAGACGATGTTGACCGCGGTGATCAGGTCGCCGATCGAAACCGCGCCATCGCCGTTGCAATCCCCGCCGCACTGCGCCGCTGACGGCGCTGGCGCGAGACCCAGGCAAACCGCCAGCGCGATCGGAATGATCCGCTGCATCGGATCTCATTCAAGCGAGCGGACACCCGAGTAGCAAGGCGACCCGGCGCGACTAGGACGATCCAAGTAGTGGGTCAGTTTGAAACTCGGAGAGCGTCTGAAGCGTTTCGACTGCGATCGGGACGCTGGAACGCTCCGAAGATACATTGGTGGGGCTTCGCCCCCATTCGAGGGACCCTCATCCTGCCCTTCTCCCAAAGGGAGAAGAGAATTCAGATGCCTCTCCCTGTGGGAGAGGTCGGCCAGAGGCCGGGTGAGGGACCCTCGGATGACCGAGCGCAGCGAAGGCTCAGTCTAGTTCCCGAGGTCCAATCTGACCCACTACCCTCACCGCCCGCGTCTTTCCTTTGCGGGCGCCGCGGGACTATGTTGCGGCATGGCCTTGCCCGAAGATCGCATCCAAGGCTACGCCGACGCCATCGCTCGCGACGGCTATGCCATCGTCGAAGGGGCAATCGAGCCCGACCTGATCGATGCGCTCGCCGCCGACCTCGAACGCCTCGAGCGCGACCTCCGCATCGTTCCCGCGAACAATTCGTTCGAGGGCACCAAGACCGTCCGCATCTACAACCTGCTGGTTCACGGCGAGAACTTCGAGCGAATCCCCGTCCACCAGGCGATCCTGCCGATCGTCGAGCGGGTGCTCGACCCCGGCTGCCTGGTGTCCTCGCTGTCGTCGATCGCGATTTGCGGCGGCGAGATACCGCAGCCGATCCACGCCGACGACCAGCTGATCCCGCTCGCCAAACCTCACGTGCCGATCGTCTGCAATACCATGTGGGCGATCACCGACTTCACCGAAGAGAACGGAGCGACGCGGATCGTCCCCGGCTCCCACCTCTACGACCACTCGCCGGAGTACGGCAAGCACTACGATTCGATCGCCGCCGAGATGCCGAAGGGGAGCGTCCTCGTATACAACGGCAGCATGTGGCACGGCGGCGGGCTCAACCAAACCGCCTCCCGCCGCATCGGAATCGCCATGAATTACTGCGCCGGATTCATCCGCCAGCAGGAGAATCAACAGCTCGGCATTCCGCGGCCGATCGCCACGCGCTTCGCGCCGCGGCTGCAGGAGCTGATCGGCTACAGCATCTACAACGGACTGATCGGTCACATCGACAAGAGCCACCCCAAGGAGCTGCTCGGCCGGGAGCAAGACGACAAGCTGGTGTGGGAGCTGGCCGACGAGCAGTAGGCCGCGGCGATGAAGCTCGCAATCGCGATCGCGCTGCTCGTCCTCTCGCTGGCGAGACCTTCGGCCACCAGCGGCCAACCGGCTTGCTCGTGCGCCGGCGACTGCAACCAAGACTGTACCGTAACCGAGGACGAGCTCGCCGACTCGATCGCCGCGATATTCTCGCCATCGGCGCTCGGCGCTTGCCCAGCTGCCGACAGCGACGGCGACGCGCAGGTGACCGCGGCCGACATCGCGGCGATTCAGCAGGGCAGAATCGAACCGCAGGCGCCGTGCATGCGACCGCCTACGCCGACCCCGACGCCAACCGCGACGGCAACTCCACCGGCAACCGCGACCTTCACTCCGACTCTTTCACCGACCCGCACCCCGACCCAGACCGCGGTTCCGACTCCGGCATCGCGCTGGATCTCCCTGCCGCCGTTGCCGACCGAGCGCCAGGAGGTCGCGGTCGCCCACCTCGACGGGCTCATCTACGTCATCGGCGGGTTTGACGCCGGCGTGCGGGAGTCGGCGGTCGTCGAGGCCTACGACATCGCCGCCGAGGAGTGGATCGACATAGCGCCGCTACCCGAACCGGGACACCACATGGGCGCCGCCGCGGTCGGCGGCTTCGTCTACGCCGTCGGCGGCTGGCGCAACGGCTTTCGTCCGTTCGACGACGTCTATCGCTACGATCCCGACCTCGACCGCTGGGACGAAGTCGCGCCGCTACCCGAGCCGCGCGGAGCGATGGCGGTCGCGGCAGCCGACGGGCGCATCCACGCGGTGGCCGGCGGTATCGCCAGCGCGGTGCGCGACCACACCGCCTACCTGCCCGAGGAAGATCGCTGGATCGAGCTGCGCGACTATCCGATCGCGCGCGAGCACATCGCCGTGGCGACCGTCGACGGCGTGCTGTACGTGGTCGGCGGACGCAGTCCGATCACCGCCAGCGCCTACCGCTGGGACCACCCCGCGGGCGAATGGATCGCGCTACCGCCGATGATCACCGGACGCGCCGGCCACGCCGCCGCGGCGCTGGCCGGGCGCCTCGTCACCTTCGGCGGCGAAGGCAATCGAGGGCGACCGGGCGGCATCTTTCCCCAGGTCGAGTTTTTCGATCCCGCTGCCGGCCGCTGGACCCGGCTCGACGACATGGCCGCTCCCCGGCACGGCATCGGCGCGGTCACCGTCGGCGACCGCATCTACGTGCCGGGCGGGGCTGACGTGCAGGGATTCGGAACCGTACCCACCCACGACGCCCTCGAGATCGATTTCTGATTTCGCGAGCTCTTCGGGAGCTCAGCGCCGCGGCAGGATTCGGAAGATCGCGCCCTCGGTAAACGACACGACGTAGAGACTTCCGTCTTCGCCGACCTCGAGGTCGGTGACGATGCCGAACCCCGTCGCCCAGGTCAGCAGATCGGTTTCCGCCTCGTCGTCGGCAACCAGGTCCTGCAGCGCCGGAAAGTCGGTGAAGTCGAACCCCCGACGCGCCAAGTCGAGGGGAAAGGCGAAGAGCTTGCCGGTCTGGCTGTCGCCGACCAGGGCGATATCGTCGTAGCGCGCGCCGAGCGCGCTGCCGTAGGGAAACACGATCGCAGTCACCCCGATCGGCTGCATCCAGGTAAACTCCGGATCGCTGTAGGTCGAGCCGGCTCCCGGAATGTCGAAGAGCTGATCGGGACTCTGCGGATCGAGCTCGTCCGGGCCGTGCAGAACGTGCCATCCGTTGTTGAAACCGGGATCGGCCAAATTGATCTCGTCGCGGGTGAACGGACCGTTCTCGGTCTCCCACAGCGAGCCGGTCACCGGGTCGAGGGCCAGGCCGTAGCTGTTGCGAATTCCGTAGCCGAAATAGCTCGCCACTTCGGTCACGCAAGTCTCGCCGCCGGGGCAATCGAGATCACTGCCGCAGGTCGTCGAGGTCGTCGTACTGCAGTACGGTGTGAACGGGTTGTCCGGCGCCGGGGAACCGTCCTGCAGCAGGCGAACGATGACCGACATGTCGTCGGGCGGCAGGCCATCCGGAGAATTGTTGAGCTGGCGCTCGACGCGAATCTCGGCATCGTCTTGGGTGCCGTTGTCGCCCATCACGGCATAGAGGACGGCGCCGTCGCCGACCCGCTGGGGATCGTCCGCCGCCGGCGGACCGAGCAGCACGATGCCCCCCTTGTGAGACACGCTGCCGATCGGCGACGGCGGGAAATGGAACAGACGCACGGGATCCTCGAGAGCCCCCTGGTCGGGATTCCAGCGATAGCGGTAGATCCGGTGCCCGAGCACGGGACCTCGATCGCTACCGTCGCCGTTCGGGTCCTCGCTTTCGCTGTAGAACAGAAAGACCGCCGGCGGCTCCTCGCTGTTCACCGCGATACCAAGCATTCCACCGAGACCCGCACCATTGACCGCGACGTCGAGAACCGGCGCTGCCAGGAGATTGCCGTCCAAGACGCGCCGAACCCGGCCCGTCTCCTTTTCCAGAACCAAGATGTCGTTTGCCGCGAGGAAGCTCATGGTGGTCGGCAGCACGAGGCCATCGACGACCCTCTCGACTACCAGCGAGGGGTCCAACACCCTCTGATCCGCGAGCGGAGTCGAAGTAGGGATCGCCGTCGCGGTGGCCGCCGGCTCGACCGTAACCGTCGGCGTCGTGGTCGCCGGTGACGTGGGAGATTCAGTCGGAGCGCCACCGGCCGAAGACCCTCCGCCTCCGCAGCCGCCGACGCAAGCCGTCAAAAGGAAACCAAGGGCGAGAAGGGTCCGGGCGAATTGAATCCAGCTCATCGGGCGCGGCCAGCGAAGCAAGTGCGATTCCTGGATCAACGTCGCCCGAAAAACGACTGCCGACCCGAAGCGCGCCGACTGGTCAGGGCAGCCGACCTGGCAAGTGCTGCCAGGCGCGGACGTACCTCCGCGTGAGACGTTCGCGTAGCGACTCGAATACGCCGCGGCAGCCCGATCCGCGGCGGTGACCGGTCGTCACGCTTTCTTGAACAGTCCGACGACGAACAGCAGGAGCACGGCCCCGACCAGCGCCAAGACGAAGGTGCCGATCGCCCCACTACCGATCGGGATTCCGAGAAACCCGGCGACGAACTGGCCCAAAATAGCACCGAGCACGCCGACGGCGATATTGCCGAGAACACCGAATCCGCCGCCGCGCATGATGTTGCCGGCAGCCCAGCCGGCCAACGCTCCGATCAACAAGCCAACGATCAGTCCCATCTCGCCTAGTCTCCCTTCGCCTTCGGAATTCTCAGCGCCTGTCCCGGGTAGATCTTGTCGGGATCCGACAACATCGGCCGGTTGGCTTCGAATATCATCGGGTACTTGTTGGCGTTGCCGTAGAACTGCTTGGCGATCTTCGACAACGTGTCGCCCTTCTGGACGGTGTAGAACTGAGCCGGCTCGCCCGGCTCGGCAACCTCGATCCGGTCGTCAACCTGCGCGACACCGTTGGTATTGCCGACGACGAGGATCGCCTTCTCGCGTGCCTCTTCGGAGGCGGCTTTGCCCCGCAGGATCGCGCGGTCTCCCTCGAGGGCAACCTCGACGCCTTCGATCGGCAGATCGTGCTTTCGGACGGATTCTTGGATCTCTTCCTGGGCAACCTCAGCTGCTTGGGCGTCACCGGAGAAGAAGTCGGCTGCCTTCTCGCGCAACTTTTCGCCGGCATCTCTGGCGAAGTCGAATAGTCCCATGGCTCGCTCCTTCCGATTCAGCGGCCGGCTGAGGGGACTCGGCCTCTGCAGCCGGCAAAGGGGTACTCAGTGCACGGGCACACTACCGAACCCCCCGTTTCGGGGCAAAGAAAATCCTACCGACGGCCGGTGGTTGGCCGAGCTCTCACAACACCGGCACGCACAGGCTGGCACTGGCCTCGTGCGCGGGCACGCGAAACATGTTGCCGAGAACACCCCCCGGGAGATTGGTCCCCGCGGTGCGCCGAGCTTGGCCGCCCTTTGCCACCTGCCACCGGGCCGCATCCCTACAGCCCGCTCATCAGGCGCCGCAAGGGGCAACGCGGCTCGCGGCCGGACGCGTCACCACGTCCGGCCGCGGATACTCACTTCGCGAGCAAACTGTCGCGCGATTGCCGTTCTATTCCTTGGCCATGAAGCGGTTGACGCGATTCGCTTTCGGAGAATCCGTGAACCGCTCGCTCCAGCACTCCCCGACGCTGTTCTCGATTTGCAGCGTGACCGCGGAATCGGCGTCCAGGTACCGATCGGCAGCCACCGGGCCCGGCAGCGGTACCGAAGCGCCCTTGCCGAGCAGCAGCAGCTTGGTAGTGCCATCCTTCTTCTGCTTCAACTTGATCTTCTTGATGCCGGAGCTCGTCGCCGAAGAGTCCTTGTAGGAAAAGCCCTTGTCGGTGCCGATGCTCTTCCACGGCGAGCCCGCCGGCACCGTGATCGACATGACCAGGCTGGGAACGTCCGCCTGTTCGTCGAACACGCAGATTCCGTATTCCGTATCGCTCACCGGGTCGCCGAGCTCTCCCCTCAGGTCGGCGCGAATCGCCAGCTTGTCTCGGGCGTCCTTCACTTCGTGGTCGCCGATCAGCAGCTTGGTACGGCTCAAACCACCGCAGCCGTTCGCCGAGTTGCCGTGCGGGGTCGGTTCGATCGTCGACTGGCAGCCCAGCGTGTCGTCGCAGAAGTCATGGGTGCAAAACACACCGTCGTCGCAAACCAGCGTGCTCGCCGGAACACACGCGCCGGCACCGTCACAGGTCTCGTCGACGGTGCAAACGCTGCCGTCAGGACACGGAGTTCCGGCGGCGTCCAACGAGCAGGAAGACGAGCAGCAATCGCCATCGGCAGTATTGTCGTCGTCGCACTCCTCGGCGCCCTCGATGAATCCGTCACCACAGACCGGAGTGCGCGGGGAAACCGACACGGAAATCGCCGGCGCCGGCGGCAGCAGGGGTAACGACGGGTAGGGATCGTCTGGAAACGCCTGCTCGCCAATTGCGAACGCGCTCGGGTCGGGGCAGGGAAAGCCACCGTCCAGTGCCAGAACGCAGCTGACCAGTGAGGCGGTTCCCGCCAGCAAACCGTCGACGTCGAACAACAACACCGACAGGACGTCGGCGGGGCTGTCGAGCAGCGTCGCTTCGTTGAGCCCACTCGGAAACACCGTGCAGGCGAGCGGCTCGGTTCCCCAGGAAGGTCCAATGCCCGGCTGCGACGAGTCGCCGACGAAGTCGCCACCCGCGGCAGAGTAGTCCGCCGAGAACGTAACGACCTCGAACGGCCCGGGATCGTCGAGGTGAAAGGTTACGTCACAAGTGTCCTGCGCTCCGGCTACCACGCAGTACGCGCTAACCATGGCGCAGACGACTAAGGCACTGCGGATGATCGACTTCATACTCCCTCCCCTATTGTGGCTGTACTGACGTCGATGGCCGTAGCAGACACCCATGCCGTTCCCTCTGTCAACTGTCGGATTCGGCCGATCTCGGCGACAGCCGGAGCGCTTTCGCGAGCGACGCAAACACGGTTGACGGGGCGCAGCCTCGAAACGTGTGGATTCCGCAGCGTCGACGAGACCTTACACGGCTCGGGCCACGCCTGGGCGTCGCGCGCCGACGGGGTGATCCCGGGGGAGGGGCCGCAACAAATGCCCTCGCGCCAGACGCCGGGGCACCGACCTCGGATTTGCCCTACCCGCAGCGAACGCCGGTGCCGCCGAGCCCGCAGTAGCCGCCAGGATTCTTGGCCAGGTACTGCTGGTGGTACTCTTCGGCGAAGAAGAAGGGCGGAGCGCTGACGATCTCGGTCGTCACCGGACCGAAGCCGGCGGCGCCGAGACGCTCGCCGTAGACAGCCGCCGACTCGCGCGCGCTCTCCAACTGCTCGTCGTCGAAACAGTAGATGCCGGATCGATACTGAGTCCCGACGTCGTTGCCCTGGCGCATCCCCTGGGTCGGGTCGTGGCTCTCCCAGAAGACCGCGAGGAGCTGTTCGTACGAGACCGCGTCCGGATCGTAGACGACCCGAACCACCTCGTTGTGTCCGGTCCCGCCGCTACACACCTCGCGATAGGTCGGGTTCGGCGTGTGTCCGCCCGCATATCCCACCGCCGTCGAGAGAACCCCGGGCAGCTCCCAGAACTTGCGCTCGGCCCCCCAGAAACACCCCATCCCGAACATCGCTTGACGCGACGAGTCGGGAAACGGACCGGCGAGCGGCGCGCCACTGACGAAGTGCTGGTCGGGGATCGGCATCGCCTCTTCCCGACCGGGAAGCGCCTGCTCGGCTGACGGCATCTCCAACTTGGAACGACTGAACAGCATCGAAACGACCTCCCGGGAAGTCTGCGGTCCCGAGCTCAGTCCGTCAACCGGTGGCTGCGCGAGCCTCTTCGACGTTCGTCACAATCTCGCCGGTTTGGATGACGGTTCACCAAAGCAGCTGCGGTGTCGGTTCCACAAAATCGCGGACACTTCGGGAATCACGTGATTGGGCCCGACCCTTGCTTCTGGCAGGAAAGAGAATCTCAGCCGCCGCCCCGTTTCGTGAGGCCGCCGGCGGAGCAGCTGGGACCGACGCGAAAATCCAATTTTATTGCATGGTTACGAGGCACACGCTTTGCATTTGAGCTTGACGAAAACGCTAGCGCGACCCTATATTGCGACCTGCTTGGCGGCGCGCCGGGGGAGGACGATGGATACCGGTGCCCGCAACCGAAGGGGAGGAGCTCGATGAAGACCAGTATGGTCCGGCTCGCGCTTGCGATGTGGTCGATCACATTGCCGCTCGCGGGAGCCTGGGCGATCGAAGTCGGCGGTGGCGGCTCGCAGAAGCGCGACTGCCTGGTGACCTTCGACGCCGCCGTCAACCATCCGGCCGCGAAACCGAAACACGTGCGCTGCACCGACGGCGACCCCGCCTGCGATAGCGACGGCGTCGTCAACGGCCTCTGCACCTTCGAGGTGCGGATCTGCGCCAACAGCACGTTCAACCCGGAGTGCACGATCAACGGAGTCGACTCGATCGTCATCGACAACGCCATCGACGACGGCAGTCCGAAGTTCGATCCCGACTTCCAGTCGCTGCAAACCGCGGTCGACAACGACATCCAGCCGCCGACGACGAACGTCGACATCTGCACGGCGACGACCGACGTCATCGTTCCGATCAAAGGACCGATCGGCAACAATCGCTGCCGGCGCCAGCGCAAGAAGATCAAGCTGGACGCGTTGTCGCAGCTGATCGACGGCCGCAAGTTCAAGGACCGCGACACACTCAAGCTGAGCTGCGAACCGGATCCGAACGGCTGCGAGCCAATGGTGCTGTTCAGCGGCACGTTCGATCGAATCCAACGCCAGGTCTTCAACCAGAGCTGTGCGGTGAGTGGCTGCCACGACTCGCAGACCCAGGCCGCAAACCTGCTGCTCGAGACCGGAGCCGCATACGGCAACCTGGTGAACCAGACACCGTCGAATCCGTCGGCGAGCGGCGACGGCTGGCTGCGCGTGCACGCGCCAAACCCGCCGGGCACCAGCGGCACTCCCGAGATGAGCTATCTGTTCCGCAAGATCGACGACGATCTGCCCAGCGCCGCCTACGGCGAGCGCATGCCGCTCGGCAAGAAGAAGCTACACCGAACGCTGCGCGACGTGATCGAGCTGTGGATCTCCGACGGAGCACCGCAAACCGGCTGGGTGCCGGGCACTTTCTGATCGCACTGAGACCAGGAGCACACGAATGAGCGAGAGCACCGCGCTCGACGAAGCGAGCGCAAGACACCTTCTGCGGCGGAGCGGTTTCGGCGCCATCGACCGCGACGTCGAACGGCTACTCAGCCGCAACGAGACGCGCGGCGAAGCCGCGGCTTCGATTCTCGACTACAAGCCGTCGAAATTCCGGCCGCGCAACAAAGACATCGACATCGCGCACAACAAGTGGATCAAATTCATGGTGCGCAACCGCACGCCGATCCAGGAGAAGCTCGCGCTCTTCTGGCACGACCACTTCGCCACCAGCAACGACGTCGTCCGCGACCCGAAGCAGATGGCCGATCAGAACCGCCTCTTCCGATCGCTCGGCAAAGGCGACTTCCGGGTACTGATGAACGCCATCAACCGCGACGCGGCGATGATGGATTTCCTCGACACCATCCGCAATTCGAAGGAAGAGCCCAACGAGAACTACCCGCGCGAGTTGCAGGAGCTGTTCTGCTTCGGCGTCTTCGATCTCGACGGTCAGCCCAACTACACCCAGGAAGACATCGTCCAGATCGCGCGCGCCTTCACCGGTTGGCGCACCAACTCGAAGAACAACCAGGCCTACCTGAACGAGAACCGCCACGACAAAGGCACCGGCGCTCCCGAGGATCCCTACCCCGAGCGCGGCCCGAAGGTGATCTTTGCCGGCAACTCCGCCTTCGGCCCGGGCGGCTACGATTTCGGAGCCGCGGCAGGCACCAACTACGAGGCCGAGATCGACGAGGTGATGAACGCGATCTTCCAGCACCAGGACAGCGCCGGCCGCAATACGGTCGCGCACTGGATCGGATACCGCCTCATCACCTTTTTCGCCGACCCCGAACCAACCAATGCGTACGTCGAGTCGATGGTGTCGGCGTCCAACTTCGACACGACCTTCAACGTCCGCGACTTTCTCTACCAGGTCTTCGTCAGCGACGAGTTCTACGCGCCGCTCTCCGACCCGACCAAGCGTTCGGTGAAATGGCCCGTCGACTACGTGATCACGACCCTGCGCTTGCTCGGGATGAAGCTGCGCAGCCGCTACCAGTACATCAACGGCGGCAGCTACGACGAGATCCGCGACCAGCTCTCCAACATGGGGCAGCTGTTGCTCGAGCCACCCAGTGTCTTCGGCTGGGACTGGGAAACGAGCTGGGTCAGCAGCTCGACCCTCCTCGCTCGATACGGCTTCGCCCGCGACGTCATCAGCGCCCGCGGTCGCGGCAAGACGACGCTACGACCGGAGCGATTGTTCGACTTCGCCGAGTCCCCGGCGGTCGACCCGGAGATCGTCGTCGAGGCGATCGCCAATCTGCTCGGCGTCGGCGACGAGTTCGCCCCCGCCAGCAACAACCGCGCGATCCTGGTCGACTACCTCACCGACGGCAACGGCGGCACGGTCGACTTCTCCGACTACGAAACCCGCGACATGAAACTGCGCGGCGCGATCTGCCTGGTGCTGCAGTCGCCCGCCTACATGCTCCACTGAGCCGCTGAGCAGGAGATCCATTGATGGCAATTTCCAGACGACAGTTCTTGCGCCGCTCCGGATTCGCGACCGCCGGCGGACTGATGGGACCCGGCATCCTCGGTAATCCGTGGATGCAGCGCGCGCTGGCCGAGACGATCGGCGACCGCTACTTCATCTCCTTCTTCCTCAACGGCGGCAACGACGGTCTCAACACGGTCGTCCCCTACGACAACGGGGGCGGCACGCTGCGCAGCGACTACGAGAACGCGCGCCGCACCAACTCCGGCGGCATCCAGCTCGACGCCGGCTCCGGCGGCGGCGGGGTCGAAGGGCTCGATCAGGCGATGCCGACGTCGTCGTTTCTCGATCCCAACACCGGCGCCCAACTCAGCTTCCACCCGGGGCTGCAGGCCTTTCGCGACCTCTACGACGCCGGGCAGCTGGTCGTCCTCCAGGGCTGCGGCTATCCCGAGCCGAGTCTGTCGCACGACGTCGCCACCACCATCTGGGAGACCGGCGATCCTTTCGGCGCCCTCGCCGGCAGCAAGGGTTGGGCCGGTCGCCATCTCGAGGCCGAATACAACCCGACGGACATCCCCGCGGTTACGATCGACAACCAGGTCGCCGGCGAGCTGCAGCAGACGGGCACCAGTGTCTTGGCAATCCGGCGCCTCAATCGTTTCGGCTTTCCCTACGACGACGAGTACGAGGACGACGAACAGGCCAAGCAGGACGCCTTCGACGCGCTCTACGACGAGGCAGCGGCCAACGGAAGCGGGCCGGCGGTATTCATCGGCAACAGCGGGGCCGCGACCGCACAGGCGGCGCAGAGCTACCCGGCCCTGCACACCGACTACGAGAACGAGCGCGGCGGCTTCAGCGACATGTACGACGATCAGAACCTCGGCGGCGGCACCAGCACGACCCGCGACCTGCGCGAGGTGGCCAAGATCATCTACGGCACCGCCAAGGGCGTACCCAACGTCAACTCCCGATTCTTCCAGGTGCACAACGGCGGCTACGACAATCATTCCGACCAGGGGGGCGGCGATCCCGACGGCCGCCACTATCGACTGCACCGCGAGGTCTCGGCCGGAATCAAGATCTTCCTCGACGACATCGCCGACATGGCGAACGGACAGACCGACGGCCGGCAGAATCTTCCCGACAAGATCTGCATCCTCGTTTGGAGCGAGTTCAGCCGGCGCATCATCCAGAACGACAACGGCACCGACCACGGCACCCAGGGGCCGATGTTCGTCATCGGCGGCGGACTCGCCGGAGGAGTCGTCGGCAATCACCCCAACATCGCGCAGGCGGTGATCGACAACTACAACGGCAACACGCCCTACTCGCAGAGCGGCGGCTTTCGCTCGACGGACATCCGCGACGTCTACGGAACCATCCTCAAGAACTGGATGAACGTCCCGCAGGGCACGGTGCAGGCCATCCTGCCAGCCGACGGCGGCAACCCCGCCGACTACTGGACGGTGCAAGACTTCGACCTGCCGATTTTCCTCTGAAGTCTCTCCACAACGAGCACGACACCCGAGGGGGCCGACACACCGGCCCCCTTTTCTTTTCTGCGACCACGGGTGAACACGGACAACACGGAAACACGCTAGCGATACTGGCTCCGCAGTTGGACATCCGTGCCCATCCGTGTTCATCCGTGGTCGCAACCACTGCGCGAGGCGACACCGCACCCATGCTCGACGAGCTCTATTTCGGCGACGAGCGCCTGATCCTGACCCCGATCGAGCACCTTTCGCCCGCCGGTATCTCGAAGGATCTCGCCGAGGCAGTCGCTGCACGGCGAGAGGACGGCGGCGCAATCGTCGCCCTCCTCAATCGCGCCTTGCCACTGTATTGGGAGCGGTCGCAAGCACTCGCCGGCAACGATCGGTACTGGCCGGCGCCGCGGATTCGCAACATCGCCATCGTCGACAACGACACTGCGATTCCGCCCTACGTCCAGCTGCTCAACACCAGCACCTGGACCCTCTTCGACTGCGACTTCGACCCGGCGACGTCGAGCACGGAGCTGGTCGCCTACCTGCTGGCACACGGCGACCGCATGTCGGTCACCGGCGAGGCCACCATGGCCGCAGTGCGCAACGCCGCCTACTGGTTCGATCGAACGGACCAAGAAGTCGCCGATTTCCAGCGCGGCGCACGCGCCACCGTTCGCCCCGACGCCGCCGCCTTTCACGCTCTCGCCGATGCGATTCCGTGGCTGCGCGAGCTCCATCACGAACGGCTCCGCCCGCCGGCGATCGTCGGCGCCTACCGGCCCATCCCCAACACCGGCCTACTGATCGCCCGCGCCGACGAGCGTCGCCCCGCGGATCTCGTCGCCCGCTGGACCAAGGTCGCCAAGGGCTGCGTCGCCACCTACCTGCGCTCCTACGACGACCGCGACCCGGCCGCGCTGGGCGAGGTCCTCGACTGGCTGCGCGACGAGAGTCCGCCGCTGCTGGTCGCCGGACAGAAGAATCGAATCCTCTGGGACCCCGAGCATGCGGATCGCGTCGGCGGCATCCGCAACCAGCTGCGCAACGCCGGCGGACCGGTACAACGCTCGATTCTCGCCGACCTGCGAACCATCGCACATCACAGTCGCGCGTTCGCCGAGCTCGCCGGCGACCGCTTCGCCGATCTACCCGAGCCAGGAGACGACATCGGCCAAGACGGCTACACCTACCTCTATCGCGGCCGCAAGATCCTCGCCTACAACCTGCACGAGCCACACCTCGAACGACTCAAGGTTCCGGCGCTGCCCTACGCCCGCGCCATGCTCGGCGCCCGCGCTCTCCACGAATGGTGCCACCTCGCCGTCGATGCGGGCTGGGTCCAGGCAGCGGGCGATCTCACCACGCCGGTCGCCGACCTCGCCGCGTGCTTCGACGACGTCATCGCCGCCGCCGAGGCCAAGATGGGTCCGAAGGTCGCCGCCGATCTCGACGAGCTGCGCCGCGCCCATCCCGAGTCGAGCGCCGTCGACCTCGGCGGCGAGACCATCGCGATCCCCGGCGACGGCAACGGGGCGGCGATCCTGCGCATGCTCCTGCCGCGAGTTGCCGACTTCAAAGCCAATCTGCTGGCGTCGCCGCTGCAGGCACTGGTCGAACGCGAGGCCTACGTGCGCCAGAACATCCGCACCCTGCGCGGCGAGTACCCCGCCGACGCCGTCTGGCGCATGTTCGCCCGCTACGTCTACGAGCTGCAGTACCTGCGCTTCAGCGAGGTCGAAGACAAGCGCGAGTACTTCTTCCGCTCGACCTGGTTCGACCGCGACTTCCTCGACAGCGGACTGGTCTCGGCAGAGGCACTCGACACGGTCGACCACTGCTTCGCGCGGCTGGTGAACGTCTTCTCAGTCAAAGGTGGTCCGATTGGTTGACCGGCGATTCGTAGCCGCAGATGGACGCAGATCCGCGCAGATAAGGCCGTCAGCTGTTCATTCCCCGTCATTCCGGCAATGCCGGAATCCACCCTGATCTCCCTGCCGACGAGCAAAGGTTGGCAACTACCGGGTTGGGGCGCTGCCTTCGATCAACTCTTCGAGCACATGAAGACCCAAACGCGATGATGCCAGGCTCGAGGAAGCATCCGCCTCCTCGCCCAGCTCCGATTCAATGGCGTTGACCACCGGAGACAACGGCCGATATCCGGAGCCCCCCTTGGCGCCTTGGCGCGAGTAGAAAGAGAACGAGAGTCGCGCGCCAAGACGCGAAGACGCGAAGACGCCAAGAGCAAACGAGACTCAACGACCTCGCCCGAGCCGCTCCAAGCCCAGCGCAACAGCGAGCGAGCGATCGATTTCTCTCATCCGATCCGCTCTCAGCATTCCCGCTGGCCGCTCGAGCTGAGCTTTGAGCAGCGTGTAGACCTCGCCGCATTTCGCAACACTCGCAACTGGTAGCCCGCCTTCCCCGCGAGCGAGTCGCACCTCCCAAGGGTAGTCATCGCCGATCCGACGTACCGACGTCAGGTGCACCGCCATGACCTTCGGATAGCGCTGGTTGCGGTTGAAGGCGTCGTGAGAGACGATCAGGAACGGGCGACGCTTCCGGGAACCACCAACCAGCGCCGGCTTTCCCCACCAGATCTCACCCCGAAGCACGGCGGGCTCGCTTGCTCCGTCGCGCCGTCGGGCTATTTCGATCGAATGCCTGCTCGGCGATGAGATCCTCGTCCTCCGCTGCGTGTCCGGACGCGCAATAACGCTCCACCGATTCCGCGATGCGATCCTGCTCAACCCGTTCGAGCTTCTCCTGGATCGCCTCGCGCACGAACTCGGACACCGTACGGTAGCGGCCCTGGTCGATCAGGTCCTCGATCCAATCGAGTTGGGCTTCCTCGGCGCTGATCACCGCTCGTCGTTTCCTGGCCACCATAGCCGAGCAGACTAGGTTAGTACCCCCTTTTGGTCAACTGAGAAGGTGCACTTAAATAGTGCACTATTGCTCTGGTTCAATACGGATCGGAGCCAACAGTGGTCGCTCTCGTGGAGATCGAGTGCGTCGGGGCGAAAGCGCCGCATTCGCAGCCGAGGGACAAAACGGATCCGCTCCGACTGCCGCCCGGGCCCAACTACTACAAGTCGAGCTGGTCGACGAAACTCACGAAGCTGGTTCCGAGCGCGTCGCGGAACGCGTCGTCCGTCGATGTAGCCACTGCGTGCGCATACTCGTGACGCGACCAAGGTTTCGGCCACGCGTGTTGAACATCCCTCGCGGCTCGTCGAGAATCCCCGAATGCTCACCCTCTACCATGCGCCGCTGTCGCGCTCGTCCCGCTTCGTCTGGCTCCTCGAAGAGCTCGGCGCCGACTACTCGATTCACATTACCAAGATCGCGCGCCGCGACGGCTCGGGCAGCGCCGACCCGGACAACCCGCATCCCGACAAGAAGGTCCCGGCCCTGGTCGACGGCGACGTGCTCGTAACCGAATCGGCGGCGATCGTCCTGTACCTCACCGACAAGTTTCCCGCAGCCGGCATCGGACCGACGTTCGACGACCCGAAACGCGGGCCTTACCTATCCTGGCTCGCCTACTACGCCGGGGTCATCGAGCCCGTGCTCAGTCTCGAGTTCGCCGGCCTCGGCGACAACCCCGACCTACGACGCACGTTTCGCGACCGCGACGCGATGGATCGCCGCATTCTCGCGGCACTCGAGCACGGCCCGTTCCTACTCGGCGAACAGTTCTCCGGCGCCGACATCCTGGTTGCCAGCATGGGCCAGGTCGAACGCAAGATGCTTCCCGCCGGCGCAGTCGTCGACGCCTACCTCGAACGATGCAGTGCCCGTCCCGCGCTGGCGCGCGCCATGGCGAAGGACGCCGGATAAAGAGCTCGCTCCAGTCACACAGTCACCCTGGGCAGCTCCTCGGCGCCGGGCCGGGAGTATGACGGTCGTGGTGAAGCTAGCCCGTGATGTCGAACCCGACGAACTTTCCGAACGGGCCCCACCCCGACCCGGTTCTGGCCCTCACCTTCCAGCGCCATGCGTGGCCGGGATCGAGCGCTTGGATGGGGGTGAACATGGTGTCCGAGGTGATCTCGAGAAACTCGTACGCCATGTCGGTGCCGTCGTAGAGCGCCAACTGGTAGCTCGTCGCGCCCGCCACCGCGGTCCATTCGAAGGTCGGCGGGTTGTCCGACGTCGACCCGATCGGCGCAATCTGTTGCGGCGGGCCGCCGGGAGTAACGGTCGGCGTCGGCGGCACCGGAGTCGGCGTCGGGCTCGGCGTATCAGGCGTTCCCGACGCAGTCGCGGTCGCGGTGGGCTCAGCGATGTTGAAGTTGACGAAAGCGCCGAACGCCCCCCAGCCGCTGGCGGTTCGAGCCCGTGCCTTCCAGCGCCAGGAGTGCGCCGGATCGAGACCCTGGAGCGGTGTGAACATAGTGCCCGAGGTGATCTGGAGGAACTCGTAGGCTTTGTCGGTCGCGTCGTAGAGCGCCATCTGGTAGCTCGTCGCACCGGTCACCGCCGTCCACTCGAAGGACGGCGGATTGTCCGACGTCGAGCCAATCGGCGCAATCTGCTGTGGCGGCCCCGAACCCGGAGTCGACGTTGCTACCGGCGTGTCGGTCGGGGTTCCGATGGGCACGGTCACGGTAAAGCTCACGAACGCCCCGAACGGTCCCCAGGCCCCGCCGGTACGGGCGCGAACCTTCCAACGCCAGGCGTGCGCCGGATCCAGCCCCTGCGCCGGGGTGAAGCTCGTACCCGCCGTGGTCTGGAGAAACTCATACGCCATGTCGGTGCCGTCGTAGAGAGCCATCTGGTAGCTCGTAGCGCCCGCCACGGCCGTCCACTCGAAGGTCGGCGGATTCGCGCCGGTCGGTCCAATCGGTGCGATCTGCAGCGGCGGACCACCCGGGGTAATCGTCGCCGTCTCGGTTGCCGTCGCGGTTGCGGTCGAGCTGGCAGTCGATGTCGGAGTGTCGGTCGGTGTCTCAGTTGCCGTGCCGGTCGGCGTCGACGTCGGAGTATCGGTCGGCGTCGCTGATGGAGAATCCGTCGGTGTATCGCTGGGAGTCGAGCTCGCCGTTGAGGTCGGCGTCTCCGACGGAGTCGAAGTCGGCGTGGCCGTTGGCGTCGTGGTCGGCGTGTCGGTGAATGTCGCGGTTGGCGTCTTGGTGAAGCAAGTCGTACCGCTGCCGTCGGCACAGGTAGAGTCCAGATTGGCCTGGAACGAGTTGCATCCGTTGTCGGTGAGACAGCGGACGGCGCACTCCAGCGTACCAAACTCGACGCACTGATCGTCCGGCCCCGGCGTCCCCGCGGGGCAGTCGGAACACACGCAACAGCCAACCGGCACAGTCGGTGTCGCCGACGGAGTCGTAGTCGGCGTCTCGGTCGGCGTCGCAGTTGGCGTCGTAGTCGGCGTCTCGGTCGGGGTCTCGATCGGCGTCGAGGTAACTGTCGCGGTCGGTGCTTCGGGCGCCGCGCCACACCCACCGTCGCAATCGTCGGCGCCGTCGAAGGTAATGACGTCGCAAGCGGCGCAGATCGAGTTGCAGGTAGCGAAGTCGACGGCATCGACGCAGATCCCGCCGCTGCCGCAGGCGCCGCCAGAGCACGAGCAACACTCAGCCTCGGCCGCCGGCGGGGTCGTCGACAACCCGAACAGCATCGCCGCAGCAAACGCGGCAACGAGTACCCTGAGGCGATCAGCGAGCATCGTCGCCCTCTTCCGCCGTCGCGCAACCGTTGCCGCAGGAGCCCGTCAGATTGAAGCGTACAACCCGACAACCCAGATCGCGGCACAACTCGTGACAAGTCAGCGGGCTCTCGGCCGGCGAGCACCGGTCGGAATCGAGGCACCTTGCACAGGCACAACAGCCCCGCATCACCGCGAGGTCAGCAGGGCGATCCGACTGCTCCGCCTGCGATGCATGCGCCACCAGGACAAAGCCGAGTGCGCTCGCAATCGAGAATCTGACGAGCGAGATCACGGTCCTCGGAATCAAGCTGTTCACGGTCGCGGGGGAGGACTTTCGAAGGCCAAGGAAGCAATCCCTACGGAAACTCTCTGAGCGCCGGGATACACATCACGAAAGCCTTCTTCGCTTCGTACCTCTCCAGCGAGTCGAGATTGCGCGTGCACACCTCTTTGATCTGCTGGGTCCGGGTACAGTCGTTCAAGGTCTGACAACTCGACCCGGCGCGACAACGGGTACAGACTGGATTGTCGGAACCGTCGAGGTCGCAGTCGTCTTCGTTGCAGCAAACCCCGGCAAGGCTCATCGTCTCGACGCGGGTCCTCAGGCTGACGTTCTGCTTCTCGAAGCGGTCCTGCTTCTCCTGCTTCTTTTCGTCGCGGACCTTGTAGCAGATCAGTCGCGCCGCCGGATCGTACAGCGGGGCCGGTGTCACCTCGGCTACCGGGATATCGGGGTCTGCCGGAGCCGAGGGATTGCAGACCAGGAACGGCTTCATGACACGGGTGCGCTTGGTCTCGAACTCGTCCGTGTAGGTGACGATCCGCTCGCCCACCGTCGGACCAATGCTCTTCGCCTTGTAGCACTTGTAGGCATCGAGATCCGGCAACACCGGCGTGAACGTTGGCGTCAAGGACGGCGTGAACGTATTCGAAGGCGTGAAGGTCTGGGTCGGCGTTTCGGTGAGCGTCGGTGTCTCCGTCGGCGTAAACGTCGGGCAGTCGACCTCGATCCCGTCGCATCGAGCGTGCAAGACCGGCGTACAACCAACGCTGCAGAAATCCTGAAAGCTCGCCCCCTGTGGAGGCCCGCAGCTGTTGGTGTCGGGGCACGCACAACACCGCTCCGGCGTCGGAGTAGAGGTAGGCGTGAAGGTTTCCGTAGGCGTATCCGTCGCGGTCGGCGTATCCGACGGGGTCAACGACGGGGTTTCCGTGGGAGTGGCGGTCGGCGTCGAGGTCGGTGTCGAGGTCGAGGTCGGCGTCAAAGTCGGCAGATCGGGCGCGGTCCCACAGCCGCCGTCGCAGTCGTCGACCGTACTGAAGCCGATCGAACCCAGCGCACACCCGGCACAAAGATCGTTGCATGCGAACACGTCGAGATCGTCGACGCAGAACAGACAGTCGCTGTCCGTACAGGCACAACAACCAGCCTCAGCTGCTGGTGCGGCTACGAACGTAGTCGCGAGAAGGCAGAGGGCGGCGGCTAATACTCGATTCATGGGTGTGTCGATCTCCGATCCCTGGCTTGGACTGGTCCACGTGTGCCCGACGGACACGCCTAAGAGGCCCTGAGCACTAATCACCGTATAGTTGGCTGGGAATTTGTCTGTCAACAGATTAGTAATCTATTGAGCAATAGGGATTCTACGTACATCTCCTGACCGATCGGATGATAACTCCCGAGCCAGACGCCCCACCACCACAAGAAAAGTGTGACAATCGTCACAGCGGATTTTCGCAGATAGGGCGACGGTCTCTGCGGAGCTCGGGTTGGAGCGATCCGACTGGTGGGCGCGACTGCTGGCAAGAACGCTATCTCGCGTTCCATCTGCGTCGCTCTGCGGCTCTTTACTGCGGCAGCTGCTTCGCCAGGTACAGTTGGTGGTGGGTCTGCCCCACCCGCGGCGGGCGCTCGCCGGTGACTTCGAATCCAAGCCGGCGCAGAACACGCTCCGACGCGACGTTGGGCACGTCGATCGAAGCTAAGATTCGACGGAAGCCTGCGCGAGTAGCCACCCAGTCGATCGCGAGCGAGGCGGCCTCCTGCGAATAGCCGTTGCCCCACCGCCCCTCGTCGAATGTTTGGAGTCGATCAGAGCCCGGTCGCGCGGTGTGGCGTCAAGCCGAAGCGCGCACCAGCCAGACCGATGCCTTCATCGCCAGCCCGCCGTCGCCGCCGAAGGGCTCGAGCGCGCTGCGCAGCGATTGGGCGACGCGGCTCCTGGTCTGGTCGTCCGCATCGCGCAGCAGGCGAGCCGCCGGACCCATCTGCATCATGATGGGTACGATCTCGTCGAGCTCGCGCCCCTCGCCGATGGGAAGCTCGGTGTCGTGGCGATCGACGTCGATGGCGGAGAAGCCGGCGGCGGCGAGAACCTTCTCCGCCCGCCCTTCCTCGGCGAACGCAAACGGCCCGGGCGCACCCGGCACCGGCAGCTCTGGGGGCGGCAGGTGCTCGAGGACGGCTTGGGTAGGGACCCACATCCATTCGTTCTCGGTGATCGCGCGCCAGCACACGAAGGACACGACTCCGTTCGCTTTGAGCGATGCGCGCAGGTTGGCGAACGCCGCCTCCGGGTCAGCGAAGAACATGACACCGAAGCGAGAGAACACTGCGTCGAAGTCGTTGGCGAAGGTCTCGCTCTGTGCGTCGGCCCGGACGAAGGCGACATTGGTCGTGCCGGACTCTTTCGCCGACTGGGCTGCGCGATCGAGCATCGGGCGCGACAGATCTGCCCCGAGAACGGAGCCGCCGGCTCCGACACGCCGTGCCAGCTCGAGCGACGTCGCGCCACAACCGCACCCGACATCGAGAATCTTCGCCCCATTGATCGGCCCCAGGCGCTCCATCGCGGCCAGCCCCAGAGGGCCGACCTGCGCATCGATGAACGACTGCAGCTCGACCCACTTCGGCCCCGCCTGCTCGTTCCAGTACTCCGCCTGTTCTTGATTCGAGTTGTCTGCCATCTCAGTCCTCGTGGCCAGATCGGCTAACCGTTGGTTTCAAGCCGCAGATGGACGCAGATCCGCGCGGATGGGCTATCCGGCAATGCGTGGCCAGCTTTTGGAGCCGTCTGTTCGGAGCACCTTCTAGCAGAAACCCAATCTGCGTCCATCTGCGATCATCTGCGGCTAGCTTCTCTTCCGCTCGGCCACCCGCATCCGACGCACGTCCAGCGCTTCACCGGTGCGCGCGTCGACCATGGCGGGCGTAATCTCTTCGCCAGTGTCGCGGTCGACCATCACGAAGGGGTTCTCGCCCTCCTCCCACAGCCAGTCCTCGCCCCAGCGCCACATTGCGGCCAGCACTTGCCAGAAGTCGCGGCCCTTTTCGGTCAGGCGGTACTCGTAGCGTCGCGGCCGCTCCGAATAGGCCACCTTTTCCATCAAGCCGTCGGCCACCAGGCGGTTCAGCCGGTTGGCGAGAATGGCGCGGCTGACACCGAGCGACTCCTGAAACTGTTCGAAGCGACGCTGCCCCATGAACGCGTTTCGCAGGATGATCGGCGTCCACCAGTCGCCGATCAGGTCGGTCGCGCGCGCGATCGGGCACGGCCACTTGTCGAATCGAGTTCGCCGCATGACGCCGCGCTCAGGCCGCAGCTTCGATGCGCGCCGGCACGTACTTGTGCCACGGGGTGCCGGCGAACCAATCGCGGTCCTCAGAGGCGGTGAGCTCGTTTGGCGCGATGCCGTGGACTTCGGCGTCGCCACCTTCCGACGGGTAAGCGAGCCCGAGGCCGTTCGGCAAGGTCGCATGCCCGGGACGCAGCGTGTCGCTGATCTCGACTCGCGCGCGAACGCTCGCCCGGCGCGTCGTCACCGTGGCGACACCGCCGTCGGCGATGCCGAGACGTTGCGCATCCTCGGGACTGAGGCGCAGCGCTCCTTCCGCATCCTTCTTGCGCCAGCTCGGGTCGCGAAAGATGGTGTTGGCGGTGAAGCTGCGCCGCTCGCCGGCGCATAGAACGAACGGAAATTCTGGGTCTTTCGGTCCCCCGTCTTCCGTCTTCAGGCCGCGGAACTCGTCCATCAACTCGGCGATGGAGAGGTTGATGCGGCCGTCCGGAGTCAGCAGGCGGCGCCAGGTCTCGCCGTACTCGTCGACCGTGAAGGTGACGCCCGACGGACGGTTCAACAGCGCCTCGAACAGGGCTTCGCCGAGCTCGAGCCCTTCGCCGGCGAAGCCGGCGCGGCGCAAGGACTCGGGGTATTCCATGGCGCAGGTATGGGCCAGCGCCCACACCGCCGCCGCGCCTGCGGCGTTCTTCGGCAGCGTCGGACCGAGCGTCTCGTAGAGAACGATCGACGCCAGCGGCTTGAGATGACGCTTCTCCGACAGCGCGCTGAAAAACGCCGCCGCGTAGGCTTCGCGCCCCTGCTTCGCCGCCTCGCGCAACGGCGCCAGGTCGTCTTCCGACAACACGCCGAGAGCACGGATCAATCTGGCATGAATCTCCGCCTCGGCCAGAGTGCCGGGCAGCGGGTCGAAGATCGGCTCGCGCAAATGGACGACGTTCTCGGGAAACTCGAGAGTGAAGAACGTCGCCTCCCACTTCTCGAACTGCGAGCTCGCCGGCAAGACGTAGTCGGCGTGGCGCGCGGTTTCGGTCATGGCGACGTCGATCACCACCACCAGATCGAGTGCGTCGAGCGCCTCGCGCATGCGCTGGCTGTCGGCGAGCGAGTGCGCCGGGTTGGCACTCTCGACCAGCACCGCACGAAAACGTTTCGGATGATCGGTCAGGATCTCGTCGGGCAGGACGTTGCACGGGATCAGCCCGGTGATGATCGGATGACCGCCGACCGGCGACTTGGGCTCGACGCCCGGCGACTTGCCGCCGCCGAGCGCCGCGAAGCGGCTGTGCAGGTTCATCGCGCCGCGCTTTCCGAAGTTGCCGGTGACCAAATAGAGCAGCTTCTCGAGATAAGAGTTCAACGTGCTGTGCGGCGCCTGCTGGATCCCGAGGTCCTCGAAGATCGACATGCTCGAGGCGCGCGCCATGCGTCGCGCGACCTCGCGCAAGGTCGCCTCGGGAATATCGCAGCGCCGGCAGTATTCGGCGATGGGCACTTGGCGCAGCACCTCGGCAACCTCTTCGAAGCCGCGCGTGCGTTCGGCGATGAACTCGTCGTCGATCAGCTTCTCCTCGAGCAGGATCGCCAGCAGCGCGCTGAGACAAAAAGCATCGGTGCCCGGGCGAACCTGCAAATGGTAGTCGGCCATCTCCGCGGACTCGGTGCGACGCGGATCGATCACGATCAGGCAGCGCTCGGGGTCCTTGGCGATCTCCTTCAACGTCACGCGCGCCCGCGGGAAGCCGTGCGACTGCCAGGGGTTCTTGCCGAGGAAGACGGCGACCTCGGCCTCCTCGTAGTCGCCGGTGGTGTGGCATCGCGGCTTGCCGAAGAGCTTGCCATCGACCCAGAACTCGCCGGTCTTCTCCTGCGCCAGCGCGTTCGATGCGTACACCGAACCGAGCGCCGCCCGGGTCGCGCGACCGTATCCGCCGCACAGATGATTCCCCTGGCCGCCGCCACCGTAATAGAGAATCGTCTCGCCACCGTGCTGGTCGCGCACTCCGGCGAAGCGCTGCGCCACCTCGGCGATCGCAGTGTCCCAGTCGATCTCTTCGAAGGAGCCGTCGGGGCGACGGCGCATCGGCGAAGTCAGCCGGTCGCGGCCGTTCTGGTAGTGATCCAACCGATGCGGCTTCTCGCAGGCATAGCCTTGCGAGCCGGGATGCTGCTTGTCGCCGCGCACCTTTGTAATCCGCCGGCCCTCGGTCTGAACCTCGAGCCCGCAATTGATGCTGCAGAGAATGCACGCTGTCTGTTGCCAGTCGGCCATCGACGCCACTCCTGAGTCAGTTCTGTCGTTGGACTTAGTCCGTTTCGTTGTTGAACTCAAGGGCCGCGTCCCAAGCATCGCCGGAGGCGATTCGTCCCAAGTCCGCGAGTCGCTACGCTCTCGCGGACGTCCCAAGCCCTCCGATGCCTTCGGCATGGAGGGCGTCCCAACCGGCTTCGCCGGGGGGATGGCCGGTCGCAGCGCGCGACGCACGCAACCCGGCCCCCCGGCGAAGCCGGGTTGGGACGATCGGCCGCAGGCCGATCTTGGGACCGCGCGCGAAGCGCGCGTTGGGACGCCCTACGAAGCCTTTGGCGTAGTAGGGTTTGGGACTTGCTGAAAGGGCCCGCTTTCGCTATTTTTTCGCTACCGTGACTTTGACCAAGCGACAGAAGGAGCTCGTCGACTACCTGCGCGGATATATCGCCGAGCACGGCTACGCGCCGACGCTCGAGGAGATCGGCGAGCATTTCTCGCTGGCCTCGCTGGCGACGGTGCACAAGCATCTGTCGAACCTGGAGGTCAAGGGGGCCATTCGGCGCACCTGGAACCACAGCCGCGCCATCGAGCTGGTGGAGGAGCCGCGCCGCGCCGAAGCGGTCGAGTTGCCGCTGCTGGGTCGGGTGGCGGCGGGGCAGCCTATCGAGGAGCTCGAGGATCGCGACTCCATCTCGGTGCCGGAAGAGCTGATCGGGCGCGGCAACACCTTCGTGCTGCGCGTCACCGGCGACTCGATGATCGACGACGGCATCTGGGACGGCGACTACATCGTCGTCGAGGAACGCAGCGACGCCGACAACGGCGACACCGTGGTGGCCATCGTCAACGGCGACGCGACCGTCAAGCGGCTGTACCGCGAAGGCGAGGACACGATTCGCCTCCAGCCGGCCAACGAACGCCTCGAGCCGATCCTGGTTGCGGCCACCGACCTGCAGATTCGCGGCGTCGTCGTCGCGGTGATGCGCAAGTACTGAGCGCCCTCCTTCGCTCTGCGAGCTGCGGAGGACGCAGGCATCGGCGAGGCACGGGCGCCGGCAGAGAGTGGTGGTCGCTGGCGCGACACTCAATCTGGTTCGGGTAGGGGTTGCGGGTCGCTTTCGGCGTTTCTGGCCGGGACGAAGTTGCGCACCTCGCCGGCGAGCCGGCGTTGCTCGAGCCAGAAGACGCCGCCGTAGGGGACACTGTTGCCGCGGGTTCCGATGAAGTCGAGATCGCCGTCACCGTCGACGTCGCGGGCGACGAAGTCGTCGAACATTCCGCGCGTGCGCCGCGATACGTCGTGGCGCGTCCAGGTCGCGGTCGGGTCGGCGGGCGCCCGGTACCAGGCGATGCGCCCGAGCGGGTGGTCGACCTCGGCGCCGAGGTCGCTTTCGCGGTCGCCCTTGCTGTAACCACCGACCATGATGTCGTCGTGACCATCACCGTCGATGTCCGCCACCGTCATGCCGGCGTGGTGGTCCGGCGCCAGGTCACCGACCACGTGCGCCCGCCAAGCGTCACGCGGATCGGCCGGCTGCTCGAGCCAGCCGAAAGAGCTGATGGTGAATCCGGTCAGGATGTCGACCCGGTCGTCGCGATTGAAGTCGTGAAGCTCCAGCGTTTGGCCGCTCAGCAGAACCAACTCACCCTCGCCGCCGATCTTCTCGGCGCTGGCTTGGTCGAGCGTCACCAGGTGGGTCGCGAAGTCCGGGAAGCCGTCCGGAACGTGGCCGAGGTTCTCGAACCACAAAAGCCCACGCAGCTCGCCGCGGCCGCCGCCGACGACATCGAGGTCGCCATCGCCGTCGAGATCGATCGCACGTGAGCTGACCGGGACACGGAAACGGCCGAGCTCGTGCTCGGTCCAGTTCCCGGAGAGCGGCTCGCCGCCGAGCGTAAAGATCGAGATCGGCGTGGGGTCGGCGCCGAGCACGGCGAGAATCGTCTCGCGGCTGGGCTCGAGCTCCTGGCCGGCCTCAGCCAACACCAAGCCCTTGTTGGCCGCCGCGAGGTCGAGCCTACCGTCGCCGTCGAAGTCGCCGGCGCTCACCCGGATGAATGAGCCGCGCCCGCGTGTCAGCGGCGGGATCACCAAGGCCCACATCTTCGCATCGCGCGCCGCCCCTCCGCCGGGATTGGCGAAGTAGGCGAGGTGGCCCTTTTCACAAGCGACCACCACGTCGCTGTCTCCATCCCCGTCGAAGTCACCGAGTACGACGTCCTCGATACCGTCGACGCCACGGTCGGCCAGGGTAAGCAGACGCCAGGTCGCGGGCGAGGGAGAAGCAAAAGCTACCCGCAGATGCCCGCTGTCCTCGTGGACCGAGACCACGTCCGAAAATCCATCACCGTCCAGATCACCTACCGCGAGACCGTCACCGCCGCGGATTTCGATTCCGCCGTTGACCTCGCGGGCATCGATCAAGCGCTCCCGCCAGTAGATGCTCTCACCCCCTGACGACCGCGCCCGGCTGGCGCTACCGTCGACGCTGAGCCCGTCCGGAGGGACTGGAAACGCACCGTCGTCGTCGCCACAACCCATTAAAAACACAAGGGACACGAGGAGCGCAAAGATTGCTGACCGCATCCGAGCCAGCTCACGCAGACAGGTGAACATTCGATTAATCGAGTGATTAGTGCTTGACGTCCGGACGCGGACTGCTATAAGCCAATTTGCTGTGAACATGGATTCATAAGGTGTCCTCCTAATCCGGGGACGTCGAGTTCCCTTCGTGAGATGCTCCCTCCCCCTTGCGTCTCACGAGGTCGCGAGGGGGAAGGAAGGTTCTTCCCCCTCGCCCCCCCCCCAACTCTCAGCTCGCCATGTCGGGCGCGAATTGGACGCGAATATCGCCGTCGGACGGCTGCGGGGTCAGCGGGCGCGATGTGCCAGCGGCCCAGTCGGCGAGCAGATTGCCATAGAAAGGCGAGCTCGCCCAGCCGCTCTCACCACCCGCCATCGAGTATCGCGCCGACCACGGTTGGCCGAGGTCGACGGTCAGGCGAATGATGGGTCCGACGACAACCTTCATCTCGCTGCGGTCGGACACCGGGAACTGGTGCTTGAACACGGTCTCGTTGCCGCCGCCGATCGCGATCGGGTCGCTGTTGACGACCGCGCCGAGGACGTCGCTCCCGGCACCGAACGGATGCGCCAGAACGAAGGGTCGTACCTCGCCCCATTGCCAAGCTTCCATGTCGGAGCCGAAGAGCTCTCGTCCGTCGGCGACCGCGTCGGCGAGCGCCACCTCGAGGATCTCGTCGCGGGTCTCGCGCGCCGACGTCGACGCGTCGTCCCACACCGGGTCGTCGGGGTCGCGCGTCCACATCCAGCGGACGTCGGCCTCGAACTGAAAAAGCGACTGCACGAAAGCCCAGACCTCGCTGTCGGCGCCACCGGGTAGCTCGTCGGCCAAACCGTGGTCGACCAGAGACAAGGTCAGCAGCGTGTAGAGCGTCGCCGGGACGGAGTCCGGCGCCATTTCGCCGTCCCAAGCGCAGAGCTGTCGCCGGGCATGTTCGACCGCGGCGTCCGCGCCCTTGGGACGGCAGAACTCATCGAGCTGGGGGCGGGATCGAGGCCAGGTGCCGTCACGCAGGTCCATCTGGATCGCCGACGACGACTCGATGTCGAGACTGCCTCGGCCCTGCTGCAGCCGCTCGGCGATGCGGAGCACCCGGTCCGGCGCCGACACGTCATTGTTGTAGATGGAGGGTAGGGCGCCGGGCGGAACGATCTGATTGTTGGCAGTCGCCAGCCAGCCCCGCGACGGAGCGATCGAGGTCGGCAACTGGTCCTTCGCATACAGGCCCTTCCAATCGTAGCGCGAGGTCCAGCCGGCTATCGGGAAGGTGCCGCGCCAGCCGTCGCGGATCGGCACCAGGCATGGTGACCGATAGGCGATTGAACCGGAGGAATCGGCGGCAACCCAACTCGAGCAGCCGAGGTCGAGTTGGTCGATGGCGCGGGCGAAGTCTTCGACCGTGCGTACGCGAGTCAGCATGCGCGCGCCCTCGAGATCGGTACCGCGCCCGATCGGTACCTTGCGCAGCGCGAGCAGGGGCAGAAGGTCGGCCAGGTCGTCGCTGAGATCGTTCATCAGCGGACCGTCGCGAGTGAAGCGAACCGTCTGGCGCACGGTCTCTCCGCCGCGCACCGCGAACTCTTCGGTCCTGGTGTCGAACGGCACGAGCTCGCCATCGACCTCGTAGCCCTCGACGACGACCCCGTCGCGCTCTTCGCTGCGCGGCTTGTGGATGACCAGGTCCTGGCGATCGACGTGGTTGGTGGTCGCGCCCCAGG
Source organism: bacterium (assembly GCA_030430165.1). Lineage (GTDB taxonomy): Bacteria > Desulfobacterota > Binatia > HRBIN30 > CADEER01 > CADEER01. Next base: position 30,195 of record JAUIGL010000027.1, read on the forward strand.
CGACCGAGCCGTTGTGTCCGAACACGACCCGGTACAGGCCGGGCAGGGTGAAACCGACGACTCGGTAGTCGGGTGTCTGGAAATCGAAGCCCCAGACCATCGGCGGATTCATGTGCGGCAGGTGGGGGTCGCTCGACAACAACGCCGCGCCCGACTCGGTGAAGGCACCCGAAACCGCCCAGTTGTTGCTGGCGCTCCAACCCGACAACAGCGTCGACAGCCAGCCGACCTGAACCGGCGCGGCCGCCGATTTCGCGGCGTCGGGCGAGCCGCACAGAGCGGGTAGCTCGGCGGCGACGTCGGGAACCACTGCGGGTGCCACGGGGGAACGGGGCCCCCCCCGACCGTCGTCGGGCAAGCTCGAAAACTCGTACGACATGTCGGTCGGCCAGATGCGCTCCATCGCATCGATCCCGGCGCTGCAGGCGATCGCTAGCCGGCGGATCTCGCGATCCGCGTTGCCGCCGAGGCCGTGCATCACCATCAGGTAGATCGCCAGCGAGTCCTCCGCAGTCCACGGCCGAATCTCGTCGACCCCCATCAGCCGGTGCTCGAGCGACAGCTTGCCTTCGTCGATCCAGGCGTTGATGCCGGCAACGAACGATTCGAGCGAAGCCCGCTCGCCGGGGGAAACCATGGCCAGCATCCGGCTCGCGTCGTCGCGAAAACCGAGGAAACGATTGAGGCGGTCGGCGGCGAGCGCCGACTTGCCGCCGAACTCACGATCACCGGCGAGCGCGGCGAATTCGCCGCGCGACAAGTGGCGGAACAAGTCGAGCTGCCCCATGCGGTCGCGCGCCTGCAAGTAGCCGAGCACGAACAGCCCATCGGACTCGTTCTCGGCTTCGATACGCCATAATCCGTCGCTGCGGCGGGTGGCGGCAACTTCACTCTCGAGACCAGTCAGCTCGACACGTTCGCCATTGCTGTACAACGGGAAGTCGGGCCAGACTACGTACGAGACCAGGTGGACGACGGCGCAGCCCGGGAGGGCGGCGCAAACGAGCCAAAGCAACCAACGTGACCATCGGATCATGAGCGCGCCAGTTTAGTACGAAATCCACACCCAGCTCCACGAATGTCCGCCCGTGGGGACCCAGCCTATGCCTCGCGCAGAGGCGCAGAGCCGCGGAGGGGCTAGCCGTTCATCCCCCTGCGGCTCTGCGCCTCTGCTCGAGGAGTTTCCCCGGACCCACGAATCAAGCGCACTCCTCGGCGAGGAAGCGCACCACGTCGAGCTCGCCGCCGCCGTAGAGAATGGTGTCGACCGGCGAATCGTCCCACGCCTTGAGACGCTCTCGAATCCGGTCGCGGCTGCCGCATAGGGCGATCTCGTCCGCCATCTCGTCCGGAATAGCGGCGATCGCCTCGTCGTGTTTGCCGTCGAAGAACAGGTCCTGAATCTTGCCCGTGACGTGCTCGAAACCCATTCGGTTGAGCAGGTTGACGTGGAAGTTCTGCTTCTTGGCGCCCATGCCGCCGAGATAGAAGCCGAGCATCAGCTTGACCGGATACAGCGCCTTGTCGAGATCGTCGTCGATGCTGACGACGACCGTCGCCGCAATTTCGAAGCCGGGCTTCCGCTTCGACAGCGGCTCCTCGTAGATTCCCATCCGGTACGGCGAGATGAACAACGGCAGCCAGCCGTCGGCGATCTCGAAGCACATCTCGACGTTCTTCGGCCCCTCGGCGCCGATGAACACGGGAATCTCCTTGCGCAGGGGATGCGTAATCAGCTTGAGCGGCTTACCGAGCCCGGTACCGCCGGGGTAGGGCAGCGGGTAGTGCGGCCCGTCGTTGGTCACCGGCGCCTCGCGCGCCCAGGCGCTCTTGAGGACGCCGATGTACTCGCGCATGCGCGCCATCGGCTTGGGAAACGGTTGGCCGTACCACCCCTCGACGACCTGCGGACCGGAAACACCAAGCCCGAGGATCAGCCTGCCTTTCGAAAGATGATCGATGGTCATCGCCGTCATCGCGGTGCACGCCGGGCTGCGCGCCGAGATCTGGGTCACCGCCGTGCCGAGCCGAATCTTCTCGGTGTGCGATCCGTACCAGGCGAGCGGACTGAAGCAGTCGGAGCCATAGGCCTCCGCGGTCCACAGCGAGTCGTAACCGAGACGCTCGGCCTCGAGCGCCAGCTCGAGATGATTGGTGGGAGGCGTCGGGCTCATCCAGTAGCCAAGCTGCAATCCAAGTTTCATTCAGGTGCCTTTCCTGTCGCTCTCGTTATCATCCGTGTTCAGCCGTGGACTCAGGCCCTGGCGCGCCGCGCAGCGCCCGCTCCAGCACGGCGTCCAAAAAAGGTTCCGTCACCGATCGAAACCCCGCTGGCATATCCCGGCGCGGCGATCCCGCTGGTCGTACGCCCGGCAGCGTACAGACCCTTCACGGCATCGCCGTCGGGTGTCAACACTTCGCCGTCGATCGACGTCCGCAGGCCACCGAGCGTGAACACCGCATACAACGAGTTGGCGGTGGTGCAATCGAGCGCCCCATACGGCGGGTGCGACAGCGGCACCAACCAATCGGCCGACTTGTGAAACAGCGGGTCGTTTCCCTGCTCGGCGTGGCGATTGTACAGCTCGAGGGTCGACTGCAAGCTGCCCGACGGCAGATTCAGCTCGGTCTCGAGCTCTGCGATGGACTCGCCAACGCCGGCGATTTCGCGTTCGACATCCGGACGGTCGAAGGTCTCGGCGTCGAGAATCAGGTACGCCACGCCGTCCTGGCGGTACACCGCATGCTCGCCGACGCGCCCGAAGTAGGCATCCTCGTTGATGAAGCGGACACCGTGACCGTTGACCAGGATGCCCTTCTGCAGCTTCTTCGGCGGGACGATCGGCAGCGAGATCGAGCCGTAGCCCATGTGGATCGCTTCGCCGCCCGCTGCCATGCCGAGTCGAATGCCGCTGCCGTCGTCGAACGTCGTCCCTACCCGGTACTTGCACTGCAGTAGCTCGGGCGCGTGGCGCTCCAGCATCTCCTTGTTGTTGACGAAGCCACCGGCGCACAGCACCACTCCGCCGCGGGCGCGGATCGTCCGCATCTCGCCATCGACCCGGACGACCACGCCAACCACGGCTCCGTCGGCATCGACGACCAGCTGTTGGCAATGCGCGTCGGTAACGATTTCGGCGCCACTCGCCTCGACCGCCGCGAGCAGCTTCTGCATCAGCAAGCCGCCGGCCTGACCGGGGATCTGCGGCACGTGGCCGCGCGGCGCCGGTCGTGCAATCTCATCGAAAGGGTAGGCGTTCTCGCTGCCCGAGTAGACGAGCCCGTCGTCGGTCGGCGGCTCGCCGCTGTAGTGCGGGTAGAAGACCGCCTTGAACGGAACTCCCTGGCGCACGAACCACTCGTAATGCGCGACGCTGTCTTCGCTGAAGACCCGGATCTTGGCCTCGTCGGGAGCGGGTCCGCTCGCCGCCATGAGATACTTGAACATCTCCTCCGGCGAGTCTTCGAAGCCGCAGGCGCGCTGCACCGCGGTGCCGCCCCCCAGATAGATGACGCCGCCCGAGTTGGCCGAAGTGCCACCGCCGCCGCTCGCTCGCTCGAGCGCGACCACCTCGGCGCCAGCCGCCGTCGCTTCGAGCACCGCGGCCGCGCCGGCACAACCGAGGCCGACCACGACCACGTCGGCCTCGCGCTCCCACGCGTTCACATCTTCTACCGCGACAATCGCTCTCGGCATCGTTCCGTCATCCGCGACCGTATCCGGCCGCGTGTCCCGGCTCTCACCGAGACCTCCGCGGTGCTAGCCCAGCGGCCGATCGATGTCGACCGCACCCGGGCACATGGCCCGACCACCGGTGATTCGCTATAGTTCGCGGTTCGGGTGGAGCCAGTGGAAAGAAACCGGATCGAGATCAAAGGCGCAACGCAGAACAACCTCAAGGATGTCGACGTCGCGATTCCGGTGAACGCCCTCACCGTAATCACCGGCGTCTCCGGTTCGGGAAAATCGAGCCTCGCCTTCGACGTTCTCTACGCCGAAGGGCAACGGCGCTACGTCGAGAGCTTCTCCGCCTACACCAGGCAATTCCTCGACCGCATGGACAAGCCCCAGGTCGAGCGCATCGACGGAATCCTGCCGGCGATCGCGATCAGCCAGGGCAACTCGGTCAAGACCTCGCGTTCGACCGTCGGCACCATGACCGAGCTACACGACCATCTGAAGCTTCTCTTCGCCAAAATCGGCAGGCCGCACTGCCCGAAGTGCGGCAAACCGATCGCGAGGGAGACGCCCGAGAGCGTCGCCCACTCGATGCTCGAGCGCGCCGAGGGAACCCGGGTCCTCATCACGTTCGCACCGATGGTACCGGAGACCCTCCCGTGGGATGAAGTCAGCGCCGGACTCGAGGCGGCGGGTTTCCAACGGCTGCTGGTCGACGGCGAAACGCGCGACCTAGAAGAGATCGAGTCCACTCCGGAAACGGTGGAGGTCGTCGTCGACCGTTTGGTCATCCGCCCAGACCAAACCAAGAGGGCTACCGATTCGATCGAGCAAGCGTTCCGCTTCGGCAAGGGACAGATGTCCCTGCGCTTCCCCGACGACGGCCTGGCGAGCGAAGCCCACACCGAAGAGCTCCACTGCGCCGACTGCGACGTCGATCTGCGCGAGCCGGTGCCCAACCTGTTCTCCTTCAACAGCCCGCTCGGCGCCTGCGACAACTGCCGCGGCTTCGGCCGCGTCATCGACGTCGACCTCGACCTGGTGATTCCGGACGATCGCAAGTCCCTGGCCGACGGAGCGATCAAGCCGTGGAGCACCAAATCGACCGAATGGGAGCGCGACGTACTCGCCCGCTTCTGTCGCAGCCAGAAGATTCCGATGGACCGCCCCTTCCGCGACCTGTCGCAGAAGCACCAACGCGCGGTGGTCGACGGCGCCGGCAAGTTTCACGGCATTCGCGGCTGGTTTCGCTGGCTCGAGGGGCGGACCTACAAGATGCACGTGCGCGTCTTCCTGGCGCGCTACCGCAGCTACCGCCTGTGCCCGGATTGCCAGGGCGGGCGACTCAAGGGAGACGCGCTGCACTACAAGATCGGCGATAAGAGCATCGTCGACCTGCACCGTATGAGCATCGCCGGCGTGGTCGCCTTCTTCGAAGACGTCGATCTCAGCGATCAAGAGGTCGAGATCGCCGACTTGATCCTCACCGAAGTTCGATCGCGACTCGGCTACTTGCTCGCCGTCGGGCTCGACTACCTCACCCTCGACCGGCAGTCGCGCACCCTGTCGGGCGGCGAGCTGGCGCGCGTCGATCTGACGCGCGCGGTCGGCTCGTCACTGGTCAACACGCTCTATGTGCTCGACGAGCCGTCGGTCGGGCTGCACCCGCGCGACAGCCAGCGCCTGGTGCGCATCCTCAAGGAGCTGCGATCGAAAGAGAACACGGTCGTGGTCGTCGAGCACGAGGCGGAGATCATCCGCGAGGCGGATCACATCATCGACCTCGGCCCGCAGGCGGGAGAGAAGGGCGGCGAGATCATCTTCGCCGGCCCGTACCCCAAGCTGCTACGCGACCGAAAGTCGGAAACCGCGGCGTACCTGACCGCAAGCAAGTCGATCGCCGTGCCGGACAAGCGAAGGCCGCCGATCAAGAAGAAGCAGCTGATCGTGCGCGGCGCCCGCGACAACAATCTGCAGAACCTCGACGTCACCTTCCCGCTGTCCCGCTTCGTCTGCGTCACCGGCGTATCGGGCTCCGGCAAATCGACCTTGGTCGAGGGAATCCTCTACCGCGCCCTGAAGAAGCGGCTCGGCGAGTTCGTCGCTCCACCGGGCGAGCACGACGCGATCGCCGGCGCCGACGACGTCCCCGAGGTGGTGATGGTCGACCAGGCGGCGCTCGGCAGCACCCGCCGCGGCAACCCGGTCACCTACCTCAAGGCGTTCGACCCGATCCGCAAGCAGTTCGCGCGCTCGGGCCTCGCCAAGATGCGCGGCTACACCGCCGCGACGTTTTCCTTCAACGTCGCCGGCGGCCGCTGCGAGTCCTGTTCCGGCGAAGGCTTCGAGAAGATCGAGATGCAGTTTCTGTCGGACGTCTACGTCACCTGCACCGCCTGCAACGGCGCGCGCTTCACTCCCGAGGTACTCGAAGTGACGCACAAGGGGCGCTCGATCCGCGAGGTGCTCGACCTGACGGTAGACGAGGCGATCGAGTTCTTCGACGACATCCCCGAGGTCGCCGAGCGGCTGCAGCCGCTCACCGAGATCGGCCTCGGCTACATTCGCCTTGGACAACCGCTGACCACACTCTCCGGCGGCGAAGCGCAGCGCCTCAAGCTGGCCGCGGCAATGGTCCAGCGCAACAAGACCGGAACCTTGTTCCTGTTCGACGAGCCCACCATCGGCCTGCACTTCGCCGACGTCGAAAAGCTGCTGCGCGCGCTGCAAGCACTGGTCGACCAGGGGCACTCGGTGATCGTCATCGAGCACAACATGGAGGTGGTCAAGGCAGCCGATCACGTGATCGACCTCGGCCCGGAAGGCGGACGCGAGGGCGGCCGGCTGGTGGCGACCGGCACACCGGAGCAGATCGCCGCATGTAGGGAGTCGCACACCGGCCGCTACCTGAGCCAGGCGCTGCGGCCCGAGACGACCGGCGCCCCTGCTCCGGTCGTCGCCGAACCGGCGACCAACGGTCTCGCCGGTCGAATCCGGGTGGTCGGCGCAAAGGAACACAATCTGCGCGATGTTTCGCTCGACCTACCTCGCGATCAGATGATCGTCGTTACCGGCCTCAGCGGCTCGGGGAAGTCGACTCTCGCGTTCGACATCATCTACGCCGAGGGACAGCGGCGTTACCTGGACAGTCTGTCGACCTACGCGCGGCAGTACGTGAAGATCCTGCCGCGCCCCAACGTCGACCTGCTCGGCGGCGTCCCGGCGACGGTGGCAATCGAGCAGCGCCTCAGCCGCGGCAGTCGCAAGTCGAGTGTCGCTACCGTCACAGAAGTCTACCACTACCTGCGCCTGCTCTACGCCAAGGTCGGAACCCAGCACTGTGTCGAATGCGACGAGCCGTTGAGTGCGCTGACCCGCGAGCAGATCGTCGAGCGAATCTGGCGCGACTTCCGCGGCAAAGAGGTCACCGTGATGGGGCCCGCAGTGCGCGGCCGCAAGGGAATCTACAAGGACCTCTTCCTCGCCGTGCGCAAGATCGGGATCAACCAAGCGCGCATCGATGGTGAGATCGTCGGCCTGACGCCGACGCCGAGCCTGGCCCGCTACAAGGAGCACGACATCGACGTCGTCACCGGCGCAGTCTCGGTCGGCGGCAAGAATCGCAGTGATCTCGCCGAATGCGTGGACCAAGCGCTGCGCCTCGGCAACGGCGCGGTGGTCGCCAGCGACGGCAGCACCGAGCGCATCTACAGCGAGCGACTGTACTGCACATCGTGCAATCTGGGCTACGAAGAGCTCGACCCACGCCTGTTCTCGTTCAACAGCCGCCAGGGCGCCTGCCGCGCCTGCGACGGCCTCGGCACCATCGTGACCTTCGAGGCGGAGTCGCTGATCGGCGACTTCGACGCGCCGCTCGGCAGCGCGCTCGAGGACAGCCTCGGCGAGGCCGGGCGCCAAGCGCTCAAGATCGCCCGCAAGACCGCGCGCAGTCACCGGATCTCGCTCGAACGGCCGTTCGCCAAGGTCAGCGCGCGCAAGCGCAAGAGCTTCTTCGAGGGCAACGGCAAACCCGGCCTGATCGAGAAGCTGCGCGAGCTCATGGACGAAGACCAGGACGATGAAGCGGGCCTGTTGGATCTGTTGAGCGAGCGCGCCTGTCCCGAGTGCGACGGCCAGCGGCTCAACCCGCGGGCGCGCGCGGTGCGCGTTCTCGGGCGCTCGATCTCCGAGGTCACCGCCGACTCCGTCGCCGACGCCTACGACAAGCTCAGGCGCTACCGATTCAACAAGCGCGACGGCGCCATCGCCAAGAACATCATGAAGGAGATTCTGCCTCGGCTGCGCTTCCTGCGCGAGGTCGGACTGCCCTACCTGACACTCGACCGCCGCGCCGACACCCTCTCCGGCGGCGAAGCACAGCGAATCCGCCTCGCTGCCCAGCTCGGCTCGAATTTGTGCGGTGTCTGCTACATCCTCGACGAGCCCACCATCGGCCTGCACCCGCGCGACAACGCGATGCTGATCGACACGCTGAGCGGGCTCAAAGACAAAGGGAACACGCTGATCGTCGTCGAGCACGACGAGGCGACGATCGACGCAGCAGATCTGGTCGTCGACCTCGGCCCGGGGGGAGGGTCGAAGGGTGGCAAGCTGGTCGCCATGGGCAGCCCGACCGAGCTCGCCCGCGACAGCGAGTCGCTCACCGGTCGCTTTCTCGGCAAGGATCGCCGGCGACGCGGACCACAACGCGACCTGAAGGAATTGGATCGGCTGCGCATTCGCGGCGCGCGCGAGAACAACCTCGCCGCGGTCGACGTCGAGCTGCCGATCGGCGCCTGGACCTGTGTCACCGGCGTCTCCGGTTCGGGGAAGTCGACCCTGGTGCGCGACGTCCTCTACTCCGGCCTGCGCCGCAAGCTCGGCTTCAGCGCCGGACGGGTCGGACGCTGCGACGCGATCGAAGGCGCGGAAGCGCTCGCCCGCATCATCGAAGTCGATCAAACTCCGATCGGTCGGACGCCGCGCTCGATTCCCGCCTCCTACGTCGGCTTCTTCGATCAGATTCGCAAGTTGTTCGCGATGACCCCGGAAGCGCGCAGCCGCGGTTACAAGGCCAGTCGCTTCTCGTTCAACGTGAAGGGCGGACGCTGCGAAGAGTGCGCCGGCCAGGGTCGCATCAAGATGGAGATGAGCTTTCTGCCCGACGTCTACGTCGGCTGCGACACTTGCGGCGGCGCGCGCTACAACCGCGAGACGCTCGCCGTTCTCTACAACGGCAAGAACATCGGCGAGGTACTGGCGATGACCATCGAGGACGCCGTCGACTTCTTCGCCGCGGTCCCCAAGGTCGCCGTGCCGCTGCGCCTGCTCGACGACATCGGACTCGGCTACCTGACCCTAGGCCAGGGCAGCAACACCCTCTCCGGCGGCGAGGCACAGCGCATCAAGCTCGCCTACGAGCTCAGCAAGGAATCGCGCAGCTCGACTCTCTACGTGCTCGACGAACCAACCACCGGCCTGCACTTCGCCGACGTCGAAAAGCTGATCGACGTCATCCACCGGCTGGTCGACCAGGGCAACACCGTGGTCACCATCGAGCACAACCTCGACATCATCAAGGAGTCCGACTGGATCATCGACCTCGGCCCCGAAGGCGGCACCGCCGGCGGCAAGGTCGTCGCGATGGGGACGCCGAAGAAGATTGCCAAGGCGAAGCGATCGCACACGGGAAGGTTTTTGCGACCGTTGCTGGGATAGTGGCAGGGGTTAGGGGCTAGGGGCTAGGGATTAGAGGTCGGGCCGCATCGATGTCCGCCGTTTGGTGACTCGCCGCACCGATCGGACGCAACACCGCAACCCTGCTCGCAAAGCGGCCATCCGCCCCTAGGTCCTAACCCCTAGTCCCTAGCCCCTGCCTTTTCATAGACATTGACAGTCCGCGATCCGTGCTTAGGTTCGCCGGACTATGACGACTCTGAGACTGATTCCCACCGACAATATCGTTGTTTTTCCGGGGATGGACATCACCTTGCCGATCTCCGTTGGTGAAGAAAACCGTGTTTTGCTTGTCCCCCGACAAGACGGGCAGTTCGCCTCGGTCGGGGTCGTTGCCGAAGTCGGCAGCACGTTGCGGCTCCCCGGCGGGGTGCGCGCAGTCGGCTTGAAGGGTTTGGTGCGTGCCACGGCGGGCACCGCGCAGGCCGACAGTGAGGGCAACCTGCGCGTCGAAGTCGAGGAACGCCCCGACGACAACCCGATCAGCCCTGAGATCGAAGAGCTCGATCGCAACTACCGGGCGGTCGTCGCCGAGATCCTCGAGCTGCGCGGCGACGACGGCAGGATCGCGTCATTCGTTCGCGCGATCGAAGCGCCCGGTACCCTCGCCGACACTTCTGGCTACTCGCCGGACCTGACCTTCGAACAGAAGGTCGAGCTGCTCGAGACCTTCGACGTCGAGAAACGTCTGACCCGAGCGCTGCAGCTGCAGCGCGACCGACTGACCGAGCTCGAGTTGCGCAAGCGCATTCGCGAGGACGTCGACACGGGCACCCAGAAGCAACAGAAGGAGTACGTGCTGCGGCGTCAGATGGACGCGATCCGCAAGGAGCTCGGCGAAGACGACGACGCCGTCGTCGACGAGTATCGCGAGAAGATCGCCGAGGCGGGCATGCCCGACGAGGTTCGCGAGCACGCCGAACGCGAGCTGTCGCGTCTCGAGCGCATGGGCGACCAGAGCCCCGAGTCGCAACAGATCCGAACCTATCTGGACTGGCTGATCGCCGTCCCCTGGTCCGAACGCAGCGAGGAGACACTCGATCCGGAGCACGCGCGAGAGGTTCTCGACGCCGACCACGCCGGCCTGGAGGACGTCAAAGAGCGCATCACCGACTACCTCGCAGTGCGCAAGCTGCGCGAGGAACGCGGCATCGAGCCCGACCGGCGCGCCGGAGTGATCCTGACCCTGGTCGGACCTCCGGGAACCGGAAAGACGTCGATCGGCGAGTCGATCGCGCGCGCGACCGGTCGCGAGTTCATTCGCATCGCGCTCGGTGGCGTTCGCGACGAGGCCGAGATCCGCGGCCATCGCCGCACCTACATCGGCGCCATGCCGGGACGCCTGGTTCGCGCCTTGCGCGACGCGGGCACATTGAACCCGGTCATCCTGCTCGACGAGGTCGACAAGCTCGGCAACGACTGGCGCGGCGACCCGTCGGCAGCGCTGCTCGAGGTCCTCGACCCGGCGCAGAACCACACATTCCGCGACCACTATCTCGACGTCGAGCTCGATCTGTCGGACGTCCTCTTCATCGCCACGGCGAACGTCGTCGACAGCATCCCCGCTCCGCTGCTCGACCGCATGGAGATCATTCGCTTCGACGGCTACACGATCGACGAGAAGACGGCGATCGCGCGCGACTACCTGTGGCCGCGCCAGCTCAAGCGCAACGCGTTACGCGAGGGCGAGGCGACGGTCTCCGACGACTTGCTCAAGCTGGTCATCGACGAGTACACCCGCGAGTCGGGCGTGCGACAGCTCGAGCGCGAGATCGGCAAGCTGTTGCGCAAGACGGCGACCCGGGTCGCCAAGGCTCCGGCCGACTCGATCGCGATCGACGAAGCGGCGATCCGCAATGCGCTCGGACGACAGAAGTTCTTCAGCGAAGTCGCATCACGCGTGTCGGTGCCGGGAGTCGCCACTGGATTGGCGGTCACCGGAACCGGCGGCGACGTTCTCTTCGTCGAAGTCGCAGCAGTGCCGGGCAAGGGCGGACTGGTGCTGACCGGTCAGCTCGGCGACGTGATGAAGGAGTCGGCGCAGATCGCGCTGAGTTACGTCCGCAGTCACGCCGCGACCCTCGGCATCGACAAGAGCCTGCTGCGCGATCGCGAGTTCCACATCCACGTGCCGGCGGGTGCGATCCCCAAGGATGGCCCCAGCGCCGGAGTCACGATCGTCACGTCGTTGGTGTCGCTGCTGACCGGCAAGCCGGTGAAGAACACCGTCGGCATGACCGGAGAGGTGACGCTGCAGGGCAGGGTGCTGCCGATCGGCGGGCTCAAGCAGAAGGTGCTGGCCGCGCACGCGGCGGGTCTCACCGACGTGATCCTGCCCGAGCGCAACGCACCCGACCTCGACGACGTCCCCGAAGAAGTGCGCAAGGTCATGCACTTCCACCCGGTCGCATCGGTCGACGAGGTCCTGCGCATCGCCCTCGAACGCTACACCGCGGCGATCGCCGCCTGACCCACCCAAAAACAGCGCGGGCTCATCCGTTTCAGTGATGAGCCCGCACTGTCCTTAGCGTGCAACTAGATATCCAGCACGGTGCGAATGCCGCGTCCGGCTCGTAGATCGTCCGCTGCCTGGTTGATCTCGCTCAACGGGCGCCGTGCCGAGATCAGCGACTCGAGATCGAGCCGACCGGCCTGCCATAGGGCGACCAGGCGCGGGATGTCGCGCAGGGAGTTGCAGCTGCCGAGAGTGCTGCCGATCAGCTTCTTCTCACTGAGGACGAACAGCGCCGACGGACTGATGGTGATGGCGTCGTCGATCGGCGCGGCGCCGACACATACGGTGGTGCCGCCGGCGCGGGTCGCCCACACACCAGCCTCGACCAAGGAAGACTTGCCGACGGCGTCGAAGGCGTAGTCGGCGCCGACGCCACCGGTGATCTCCAGCACTCTGGCGGCGAGGTCCTCGCTGGTGGGATCGATGCAATGGGTGGCGCCGAGTTGGGTTGCGACTTCGCGGCGCGCGGCAATCGGGTCCGAGACGATGACCTTGGCGGCGCTGGCCAGGCGCGCGCCCTGGACGATCGACAATCCGACGCCGCCTAGCCCCATCACCAGCACGCTCGCGCCCTCTTCCACCTTCGCCGTGTTGAGCACGGCGCCGACTCCCGTTTGCACGGCGCAGCCAATGACGCAGGCGACTTCGAGAGGCACTTCGTTTGCGATCTTGACCGCACCGCTCGCCGGCGTGACGACGCTCTCGGCGAGAGCGGCGACACCGACGCCGCGCATGACCTTCTTGCCGCCGCGGGAAAGGCCCGTGCTGCCGTCGGGCAGCGCATTGGTCTGGATGCCGATCACGTTGGCGCAGGTTCCCGGCTCGCCGCGCAGGCATCCGTAGCAGACGCCGCACGGAGGCACCGGCGTCAGCACCACCTGGTCGCCGACTGCCAGTCCCTCGACCCCCGGGCCGAGCTCTGCGACGACTCCGGCGGCTTCGTGACCGAGGACGACCGGTACCTCGGCGGGGAACAGCCCGTCGATGATGCTGAGGTCGGAGTGGCACAGGCCGCAGTGTTTGACGGCGACGCGGACCTCACCCTGCCGCGGCGCGGCGATGTCGACCTCGTCGATGACGAGGGGCTTTCCCTGTTCTTCGAGAACGGCGGCTCGCATGATTCTCTGCTCTTTTTGCGGTTCTGCTGGTTAACGAACGGTGCGGAAGAACTTGCGGACGTCTTCGACGAACAGCTCCGGCTTTTCCATCGCCGCGAAGTGGCCACCGCGGTCGAACTCCGACCAGTGGGTCACGTTGTACTGATTCTCGACCCATTTCCGTGGAAAGCGCATGATCTCCTTGGGGAAGCGCGCGACCCCGGTCGGCACCTCGACCTTGGCGGAGAGCAGCCCCAGGCGCCCGCCTTTGAACATCTCGTAGTACAGCCGGGTCGACGAGGTGATGGTCGAGGTGACCCAGTACACGGTGATGTTGGTCAGCAGCTGGTCCTTGGTGAACACGCTCTCGACCTTGCCGTCGCAGTCGCTCCAGGTGCGGAACTTTTCGAGGATCCAGGCGGCGAGACCGGCGGGGGAATCGTTGAGACCGAAGCCGAGAGTTTGCGGCTTGGTTCCCTGGATCTTCTGGTAACCAGCCTCGTCTTGCTCCCACTGCTGCATCTCGCCGACGATGGCTTTCTCGGTTTCGGTCAGCTCGACCGAGTCGTCGGGAAACGCCAAGGGCATGTTGGTGTGGAGTCCGCTCACGTGCGCGGCATCGTAGAGTGCGATCTCGGTCGAGATGATCGCGCCCCAGTCGCCGCCTTGTGCGCCGTAGCGTTCGTAGCCGAGGCGAGCCATCAGCGCGGCGAACGCTTCGGCCATCCGTCGCGGATCCCAGCCGCGTGTCTTGGTGACCTCGGAGAAGCCGTAGCCCGGTAGCGATGGACAGACCACGTGGAAGGCGTCCTCGGCCGACCCGCCGTGTTTCTCGGGCTCGGTCAGCGGACCGATGACGTCGAGAAACTCGACGATCGAGCCCGGCCAGCCGTGTGAGATGATGAGCGGGAATGCGTTCTCGTGCGGCGAGCGCGCGTGCAGAAAGTGGATTTGCTGCCCGTCGATCTCGGTGCGGAAGTTAGGGAACGAGTTGAGCGTGGCTTCGTGCTTGCGCCAGTCGTACGAGTCGCGCCAGTACTCGACCAGGCGGCGCGTCTCGTCGATCTCGGCGCCGTAGTCCCAGTCGGTGCCCGGAATCTGATCGGGGTAGCGGGTTTGCGCCAGGCGTCGTTTCAGATCTTCGAGAACCGAATCGTCGACATGGATCTCAAATGGTTCGATGGCTTCGCTCATCGTGCTCTCCCGGTCGTTGGACTCAGCCCGCCTTCATAGCGAATCGCCAGGCGCGATGTCACCCCTCGACCGGCGCGATGGAAATCCGTCCGGGTATCGTCGAGAATCTGGCCATGTCGTACTCCTCCTGGGTCAACTGGTTCTCGACGACGCCGGTCGGCAGTTGGATCGCCCGCAAGCTGGCCGCGCGGATCGATCCGGTCGTCTATCGCGCGACTGGTGGGCGGTTCACCTCGACTGGCGTGCCGACGATTCCGCAGTTGATCCTGACTACGACCGGCCGCAAGTCCGGTCAGCCGCGCCAGGTGCAGCTGGGCTACGTCGGCGACGGCGATCCGATCGTCGTCGCCACCAACTTCGGGCGCGCCAATCATCCCGCCTGGTCGTACAACCTGGAGGCCAACCCGCGCGCGGTGGTAGAGCTCGGTGGAGAGCGGTTCGAGGCCGAGGCGCAGCGGCTGAGCGAAGCCGAGCGCGACGAGATGTGGACGCGCTTCTGCGAGGTGATTCCGCAGTTCGCGGTCTACAAGACACGCACCGACCGGAATATTCGGGTTTATCGACTGGTGCGAACTTGAGAGGCGGGGGTTGTCACTGAGGCTCGGGTGGCTTCGACGAAGTTCGGTGGCTCATTTTTTATCCACAGATTTCGCAGATTACGCAGATTTTGGCTTTCTGATGGGTGTTGAACCCGCCCTGTCTCGGGGTGGGCTTCACAGAGAATTCTTAGGCCCGCGCGAGCTTCTCGAGGCTCAATTTTCTATCCACAGATTACGCAGATTTCACAGAGTCTTTGTCACTCTCTGAAGACCGGAAAACCAGAACTCCGAAATCTGCGTAATCTGCGTAATCTGTGGACAAAAAAATTGAGCACCCGGACCATCGGTCAAGTCGACGAGTTGCAGTGACGACCACCGCGACCCGACTACTCCACGTACCCAAGCACGCGTAGTTGCTCGACTACCTTTGGGTCGAGGTCGTCGAGGTCGAGGTCCTTGGTCGCGCCGGCGCTCGGCCCGGTTTGCGCCTCGCGGGCGGCGAGCTCCTGCGACAGGGTCTTGCCGACGATCCACTCCTCGGCCCAGCGGTTGCGCGTTTCGCCCGGGTCGTCGGCGAGGTCGTAGAGCTCGAGCCGCGGCAGATCCAAGGGACCACCCCCGTACTCGCGCAGCAGCTTCCAGTCGCCGTAGCGCGCCGAGGTCCAGCCGTCGCTGCGCACGCGGGCAAACGACCACCGCGGGCGCGGCGGCTCCTCTTCGCCCGACAGGTCGCGGCGCAGGCTTCGGCCCTCCATCGCCTCGGGAATGGGTATGCCCAACAGATCGAGCAGCGTCGGCGGAACGTCCAGCAATTCGACCAGCGACGGAACACGCTGCCCCGCGGCGATCATGCCCGGCAGCCTCCAGATCATCGGTACCCGGAGAACTTCCTCGTAGAGATTCCAGTAGTGGCCGACGGTACCGTGCTCCATGAACTCCTCGCCGTGGTCGGAGGCGAACAGCACCAGGGTATCGTCGGCTACGCCGCTTCGTTCCAATCGCTGCATGAGGCGCGCGAGGTAGGCGTCCATGAAAGCGATCTCGCCACGGTAACGCGATTGCAGGTACTCGACGTCGAAGGCGTCGAGTGGAACGGCGTGCCGGCGGAACATGCGCACCAGCAACCGCGCCGCGTCGATGTTGCCCTTGTAGTCTACCGCGTAGGGATCGCCGAATGGTGCGGGCGGGTCGAAGGGCGCGTGCGGATCGATCTCGTGGAGGTAGATGAAGAAGCTCTCCGCGCCGGCTTCGCCGAGGAACGGATCGACGTACTCGTCCCACACCAGGTCCGCCTGCGCAGCCGGCGCCGGGTAGTCCTTGAGCACCACCGGGTGACGCAGCTCGTAGTACTTGTGTACCGCATCGAAGCCGCGGCCATAGCCGAACTCGGGAGCAATCACGGCATTGTTCATGATCGCCATCGTGTGGAATCCCCGCGCCTGGAGAATCTCGGGGAGGTACGGATCTCCCTCCGCTAGGTGATCGCCTCCGGCAATCACCGCGTGGCGAAACGGGTAGACGCCAGTCAACAGCGAGGTCACCGACGTGCGGGTCCACGAAGAGTTCGAACGCGCCTGGTCGAAGGTCGTGCCCGACGCGGCGAGTGCGGACAGCGCCGGAGTAGCGACATCTCCGCCGTAGGGCGCAACGAAGTCCGGGCGCAGCGTGTCGAAGAGGATGAGTAAGATGTTGAAGCGCCTCAATGGCGGGCGAGCCGACTCTCGGTCCGGGGTAGGCGACGAGATTCGCGGATCCAACCACAACACCGGCGCCAGTCTCTCGGCAACACCACTCGCGCCCAATGCGTCCGGCACCACCGAATGAGACAAGGTCAGCGCCACCATCTGTCCGGCCCAGGGTGTCAGGTCGACGGAAATCTCCCGCACGGCTCCGCCCAGCTCGCTCCGGTCGCTCGCCCACAAGTTGCGCTGCTGGCCGCTCTGGTCGGTCAGATCGACGGCGATCCGGCTCGACGATCCGGCGCCGAGATCCGAATCGTCATCGCCCACCGAAGCGGCGGCGCGCAGCTCGGCCTCGGTCGGGACGACCACGTAGTAGGAGACCGTGCTGCCAGGTGGATGACGGATGGTACGGCCAGTCGGGTCGGCCGCCGGCTGTCCCGAATACAGCGGGGGTCGCTCGTGCTCGATCTCGATGCGCGAAACGTGGACACCGCGGCCGATCGTGCTCGGCCCGGCGCCGAGCGCTTTGGGAACCACCCAGTAGCGCGGCAGGACATCGAGCTGGTTCGTTCCGCGACGTTGCACGGCAGCCGGAATCTTCAACGACACCCGCTGCCCGGCGCGTTCGATCTCGATTTCGCCGAGTGGCCGGTCGTTCCATAAAAACCGCACCGATTGCTTCGGCAGGTTGGCGTCCGCCGTCAGCGGAGCGAGAGTGAGGTGAACGACCCGAGGCGACGGTTCGATGACCGGCAACTCGAGCACGGCCGCCCGCCCCTCGGTCCACGGCCAGGTCCAATCGGCATCCCAGCCCAGCCACTGCAGTGGCAGCTGGTACTGCGGCCGGGGAATGATGTTGCGCCAGCCGCCCGACAGGACCGCGCGCTCCTTTCGGTCGCGAAAGTCGATCTGCCGAATCGGCGTGCCGATGTCGGCAACCGCGAAACGCTCGACCAGATCGATCTCCGCGGACGCCGGCAGCGCGGCCGACGCCGCCAACAACACCGACGCGAGCAGGAACGCGCGCATCAGTCGGCGGCGGCGGCGCGGCGCGCGAAGGTCCGGTAGCGGCGCTGTAGGAGCTTGGTGACCGGTCCCGGTTTCCCGGTGGCAATCCGATGCGCGTCGAGTCGAACCACCGGCACGATCTCGGCGACCGACGAGGTCAGAAACGCCTCGTCGGCCTTCTTCAACATCGCCACCGAGGTGTCGCGCTCGACCAGGCCGATGCCCTCCTCGGCTGCGAGCTGGCTGATGATGCGACGGGTAACACCGGGCAGGATTCCCTCGACCGGCGGTGTCTGCAGCTTGTCGCCGCGCACCAGGAAGATCGAGCTGGTGGTTCCCTCCATCAGGTATCGACCATCGCGCACGAACAACCCTTCATAGGCGCCGCGCTGCGCCGCCGCCGACTTGCCCAAGATCGTCGGCAGATAGTTCAGCGACTTGTGCTCCGGCATGAAGCTGTGGCGCGAGTACGTCAGCAGCGTGATCTGGGCGCCGCGGCGTTGGATCGGACTGAAACCGGAAGGAACCGGCTTGACCAGCGCGAACACGGTGGCGCGGGCGCGCCGCGGCGGCAAGATGTCGGGAGCCGCGGCGCCCCGGGTGAGGTTGAGTCGCACCCAGGCGTCGCCCTTGCCGAGCCGGTTGCGGCGCAACAGCTCTTCCAGGGTCTTGCGCCAGTCTCGCTCGGGGAGAGGGATGCCGAGCGCGTCGCTCGAGCGACGCAGCCGCTGCAGATGCTCGTCGAGACCGAAGATTCGTCCGCCATAGGCGCGCATCGTCTCGAACAGCCCGTCGCCGTAGAGCAGGCCGCGATCGAACACGCTCACCTTGGCGCGCCGCGCCGCGACGTAGCGACCATCGAGGAAGACGATCCCATCCAGGTAACTCATTCCGACCGGTCCATTCCCTCGCCGGAGAGAACGCGAAACAGCGACTGCAGCTTCGCGTGGGTCTCGCAGTATTCCCGCTCCGGATCCGAATCGGCTACGATGCCGCCCCCAGCGTGAAACGACAACCCCTCCCGGTCGAGGAAGCCAGTGCGAATGGCAATGCTCGACACGACGTCTCGGTTCGGTTCGATCCAGCCGAGGCTGCCCGTGTAGAAACCGCGCGGCAACGGTTCGAGCTCTTCGATGATCTGCATCGCCCGGATCTTCGGCGCTCCGGTGATCGATCCGCCGGGAAAGGTCGCGCGAACGATGTCGGCGAGCGCCACCCGCGGTCGCAGGCGGCCGCGGACCTTGGACACCATGTGAGTCAGCATCGGGTACTCGCGAACACGCTGCAGCTCGGGCACGTGTACCGACCCGGTCTCGCAGAGGCGACCGAGATCGTTGCGCTCGAGATCGACGATCATCAAATGCTCGGCTCGTTCCTTGGGATCCGCCGCCAGCTCGGCGGCGATCGCCGCTGTGTCGCCGCCCGGCTCGACGGCGCGCGTGCCCTTGATCGGATAAGTCTCGATCACACGGCCGCGCACTCGCAGGAAGCATTCCGGTGAGTTGCTGAGCAGCGACCAGCTTCCACCGTCGACGTAGGCGGCGAAGGGATTGGGATAGCGGGACGTCCAGCGCGCGAACACCGCCGGCCCGTCGCCGGGGCGCGCGCGAAAGCGAAACGCCTGGGCGAGATTGGCCTGGTAGATGTCGCCGGCGCGGATGTACTCGCGCGCCGCTTCGACCATCGCGCGATACTCGGGCGGAGTCATTAGCGGCTCGGGACGCTGCAACAGGGGCCCAACGTCACCAAGCCCCTCCGCCGGACGCTGCAGCCTCTGCCTGCCGCGAGCCGCAGCCGCATCCGAGCCGGCGACGATCGACGCCGAGCCGGAGCGGCGATTGCCTCGGTAGGCCCAGTCATACGCGGCCGCGTAGAGCAGCGGACAGCGCGGCCAGGGCAGCCGCCGCCCCAGATTCTCGACGGCGTGCTTCAGGTCGTAGCTAAGAGCGAAGAAGATGCCGGCCGAGCCGTTCTCGAGATTCGCATCGACGAAGCTCTGCAAGGCGTCCATCGGATCGACCTCGGTCGCAGCGTCGATCTCGAGAACCGCCGTCGGAGCAGCGGCAAAAACCACCGTGCCGTCGCCCCAGGAATCGGCGCTGCGGCCGTCCAGCAGGACCAACCGCTCGCCATCGCCGCCAGCAAGCAAAGTCGCGGGGTCGGAGAGAAAAGCGACTTCTTGCGTCGGCATGGGATTCCTGATTTGGGAACCAAAGTCTAGCGACCCTTCGGAAACCGCGCAATAAAGCGCACCCCCATGAACGCCTCGGTCGATCTTCTCCATTCCATTCTGCCTTCAACCGTCGGCCTGAAGGTGACGATTCCGGACGACCACCCGTCGGCGCAGATCCTCGGTACCGAGCGGATGGGCTCGGGCACTATCATCGACGATGAGCTGGTGCTGACCGCCAACTACGTTTCGGTCGGGGCGACCAAGGTCGAGGTCGCGTTCCTCGACGGCGTCACCGGCACCGCCGAGGTCGTGGCCCAGGACTTCTACTCGGGCCTCTCCGTCATGCGAATCTCCGGCCCGCGCTATCCGAGGGTGGAGATGCGTTCGTCCGAGGGGCTCGCGCCCGGACAGGAGGTCTTCATCGCCGCCTCCGCCGGAGAGAGCCAGCGCCGGGTCAACACCGGCGCCATCACCACCCTCGCCGCCTTCGACGCGTTCTGGGAATTCCGCCTCGAACGGGCGATCACGACGACCATCATGAATCCCGGGCTCGGCGGCGGGGGTCTGTTCACCCTCGACGGCAAGCTCTGCGGGGTCGTATCGCTCGATCTCAACGAGATCGGCCACTTCACCCTCGCGATTCCCACCGAGAACTTCTCCGACCACCGTGAAGAGCTGCTGCGTCACGGGCGCCGCTCGACCCGGCCGCCGCGCGCCTTCATCGGAGTCTACTGCTACAAGGTCGACACCCATGTAGTCATCGCCGGAATCCTGCCCGGCACACCCGCCGAGCGCGCAGGGCTCAAACCCGGCGATCTGGTCCTCGCCGTCGACGGTTCCAAAGTGCGCGAGCGCAGCGATCTCTATGAAGGAATCTGGAAACGCTCGCCCGGCGACGAGGTGACGATCCAGATCTACCGCGACAAGGTCGTCCAGGAGATCAGGGTTTCCGCCACCGACGCCGAGTCGCACTTCGACTAGGATGATTGCCTGCGTTTACGGAACCGGCGCCGCGGCCTTCGTCGAGCCGGTGATCCGAGACCTCATCCAGCTGGCAGCGGCGCGACGCCTGGAGCTGGTTGGTGTCGATCTCGAGCGGTTGCCCGAGGCGACGACATTCAACGACGTCTCGCAGGTCTATGTGTTTCCGCTCGAGGCCGGGGTTGCCGACGGCGATGAGCTCTATCGGCTGCTGTCGCGGAGATTCCCCAACGCCACGGTGATCAACCCTCCGGCGGCACATCACCTGAGCGCCGACCGCGTCGCCCTCGGCGCGCGCCTCCTCGAACGCGGCGTACCGATGCCGGAGACCCTGGTCACCGACGACCCGAAAGAAGTGCGCGATTTCGTCGTGCGCTACGAGCACGCGGTGCTGCGCGATCTTCGCGCCGCCGGCGTCGGATCGAGCCTACTGCTGGTCGCCGACGCCAACCGTACCCTGCTCGGTGAAGCGCGCGGCCGGCGCTACGTCGTCGAACCGCTCGCAGAGGGTAGCGGCCGTCACCTCGAGCACGGGGTGCTCAGCGTGGCCCCGCCGTTCCTGGTGCAGCGAATGATCACCCGGATCGGCCGCCGCGGCGTGCTGACCCCGGCGCCGGTACTGCGCGCATTCGTCGCCGACGACCACGTCCCCTACTGGATCGAGTCCTATCGCGACCGCGTCGAACGTCCGTCTGACTTTCTGCTGACTACCGAAACGAAGACCCCGCGGCGCTTCCTTCAAGTGGTCAGCGACGAAGCGGACAAGCTGGCCAGGCGCGCGCTCAAGGTCGTCGGCTCGCCGATCGGCGCCGTCGATCTGATCCGCTCCGACACCGGGCTGGTCGTCCTCGACGTCGTCATCGACGGCGCCCATCGGATGATCGACCGGTCCTACAAGAAGCTGCCGGAGTTTCGCGGTGCCTTCGATCTCGACCGCTACCTCATCGAGATGATCGCCGACCGACTCGAAGACCAGTAGGCGCGCGCAACAGCGTCTTCGAACACTCGTAGTGGCGCTCTAAACACGAAGGCACAAGTCACGAAGGGTCGGCCGCTCGCAGCTCGTCGATCAGGTGCTCGATGCGGTCGTTGCCCCAGAATCGCTTGCCCGCGAAGACGAAGAGCGGCACTCCGAAGACACCGTGCTCGAGCGCGCGCGCGATGTTCTGGTCGGCGCGGTTGTGGTAGAGGCGCGAGCGTACCGCCTGCCGCAGATCGTTGCCGGAGATGCGACAGTCTTCGGCACACTCGGCCAACACCGTCCCATCATCGAGGTCTTTCCCCTCGCACCAACGACTGCGGAACAGTGCGTTGCGGAAGTTGCGCTCCTGGCCGCGCTCACCGGCGAAATAGTAGGCGGCGACCGCGTCCCGGCCATCGATCGAGGCGGGATCGTCGACCCAGGGGATGTGGAGCTTGCGCGCCCAACGGGCGGCGTCCTCGCGCAGATAGTCGCGCTTACTCTCCTGCAGAGTGAGTGCGAGACCCGTCGGCGGGTCCATCGCCGGCGGAATCAGCGGAATCGGCTCTAGCTCGGCCTCAACCGATTCGAGCATCGGGTCGATGCGAAAGTCGGCGAGCGCCGAGAACGGCGAGCTGAAGCTGAAAAAGTACAGCACACGCTTGCGCGCCATGACTACGACCTCGCCTGAGCCCAACCGACCGCGCTGTCGACGATCTCCTCGAGGGACGAGTGACGCGCCTGCCAACCAACCTTGGACCGGAGCAGCGACGGGTCGGCGACGAGGGTCGCCGGATCGCCGGGGCGCCGCGCCGACACCTCGACGATCGGCTCCTTGCCGAGCCGCTTGCCGACTTGCTCGATCACCTGCATCACCGAGTTGCCCGTACCGGTGCCGCAGTTGAAACTCTGCCCGCTCTCCAACTCGTCGGCCTCGATGACCTGCACGTGCGCTGCGGCGAGATCGGTCACATGGATGTAGTCGCGCACGCAGGTGCCGTCCGGCGTCGGATAGTCATTGCCGTAAACCTGCAGCGGACGCCCGGCGACGACCGCCTCGATGACCCGCGGTATCAGGTGTTCCTCCGGGTCGTGCGCCTCGCCGACCCCCCACTCGGGGTGGGCGCCGGCGGCGTTGAAGTAGCGCAGCGCCGCCGAACGGATGCCGAGACTGGGAGCGCTGCCGTGCAGCAACCGCTCGAAGGCGAGCTTCGACGAACCGTACGGAGCGGTCGGCTGCAGCTTGGCGCTCTCGGGAATCGGCGACACGTCGGTGTCGCCGTAGACCGCTGCCGTCGACGAGAAGAGGAAGGCGCGCACCGGATGGCGCGAGCACGCCAGCAACAGGCTCGCACCGGCGGAAAGATTGTTCTGCCAGTAGAGCTCGGGGTTGCGAACCGACTCGCCGACGCTGATCGAGCCGGCTAGGTGGACCAATCCCTCGGGGCGATGGCGCGCGAACACGTCGACCAGCGCCGGGGTATCCTCCAGGGAGACCTGTTCGAAAGGGAAGTCGCCCGCCCGCTCTCGCTTGGACGCGCGCAGGTCGTCGACGACGATCGGTTCGTGGCCTGCTTGTGCCAGTCCGCGAACTACGTGTGCTCCGATGTAACCGGTACCGCCGGTGACCAGTACTTTCATGGCCCTCCTCGATGCCGGTTTGCCGGTACCGTGTCAACGCGCCAAAGCCGGCAGCCCTCGATCGATGCGGCCGCAACGCGCCGGCACCGACACAGCGCCAAGGCGATTAGAAGTTGTCCTTGAGCGACCGCGTCTTCGCGAATACGGAAACGTCGTCCATCGGCAAATCGGGAAACTTCTCTGCGAGAGTCTGGCGCAACTCTTCACTCTGCCAGCGGAAGAACGGATTGGTCTCCTCCTCCGACTCGATCGTCGTCGGAGTCGTGTAGCCGCCTCCCGCGACTTGCTGGGCGGCCCACTTGCGCTTCTGTTGCAGGGCCGAGTTGCGCGGCTCCAGGGTCAGCGCGAAATCGAGATTGTTCTCGGTGTACTCGTGGCCAAAGTACACCTTCGTTTCGGGCGGCAGCTCGCGCAGCTTCTGCATCGACTGGACCATCATCGCCGCGTCGCCCTCGAAGAGCCGACCGCAACCACCAGCAAAGAGCGTGTCGCCGGTGAAGACGGCGCGTTCCTTCTCGAAGTAGTAGGCGATGTGGCCCGTCGTGTGCGCTGGGATCTCGAGAATCCGCCCCTCGAGCGACCCGACGCGCACCGCGTCGCCCTCGCGCACAGTGAGCGTCAGCCCGGGGACCCGGTCGTCGTAGCCATACACGGTCAAGCCCGGCACCGCGGCCAGCAACTCCTCGTTGCCACCGACGTGGTCGAAGTGATGATGCGTCGGCAGGATCGACGTCAGGTGCGCCCCCTCTTTCTCGACCGCTTCCAGAATCGGCTTCGGCTCGGCGCAGTCCACGATGCCGGCCTCGCCGGACGCCGGATCGACGATCAAGTAGGCGTAGTTGTCGGAAAGCTGAGGGATGGCAATGACCTTCATCGCTTCAACGATCTCCATCTTCGGCACTCGGAAGGCGCCGGAAATCGGACGAGGAGAGCTCGATTTCGTCGAGATTGCCCTGGACGGGGCGCGCCGGCAGGTCGCGACTCGACGGCCGGAGCAAGTAGTATGCACCGAGGGCAATGCCGGCGACGACGGTAGCCGCGGCCAGAGACAGCAGAAAGACACCTACCAGCGGGATCGCGATCAGAAGACCGATCCAGACCGCCAGCGGCAAGCTGGGCATTCGCTTCATTTATTCCACTCTTTCCGGTTTGGATTCCTTCAACTCAACCATATAGCCATCCGGATCGCGAACGTAGATCGAGCGGCCGAAGCCGGTCGCACCGAAACGGACCGCGGGCTCTTCTTCCAGCATTTCGACGCCCGCCGTGCGCAGTTGCTTCACCACTTCGTCGAGCGAGCCGTCGACGCGCATACAGAAATGGAAGAAGCCCGAATGCTGCTGACTGAGCCCTGAATCAAAGGCTTCGTCCGGCCACAGGTCGACCAGCACGGTCGCACCGACGCGTACCGATAGAAACGGGCGTTCGCCCGATTCCAGCTCCGCGCGACCAACCACCGGCAGGCCGAGAAGACTCTCGTAGAACCCGAGCGACCGATCGAGATCGCGGACACGGAGCACGATGTGGTCCATTCCTTCGACTGAGATCGACATGTATCTCAGGCTACCACGATGCAGGCGGCGAGACGATTGCGAGCCGAAGCTCACTCGGGTCGCCGAGGTTTCGCGGGATCTCAGTTCCGCGACTTGCGCTTCTTGGCGGTGCTCTTGGTCTTGCGCGCCGATTTCTTCACCGGTTTCGCCTGCCCCTTCGACCCGGTGAGGTCGGCGAGGCGGTCTTCGAGCTGCCGCAAGCTGCTCTCGAGTCGTCGCAGCTCGCCTAGCAGCACCGGGTTGTGGGTCACCTTCTCCACCGACTGTCGCACCTGGTGATCGATCCGCCGCTGCAGCTCGTCGAGTCGACGCTGCGGCAGATCGAGAACGTCTTCGAGGAAATCGGCGGTATCGTTGCCGACCAGCTCGCGCACACGTTTCTCGGCGGCGTCGACCACCGAACCGATCGCTTCTCTCGACTTCTGCACGGTCTCGTCGCCGACCTCGATCATGCGTCGAAGCAGCGGCAGCTCGAGAGCGCCGTTGTTGCGCTTCTCGGCCTCGTAGATGATCTGGGCGAAGGTAACGCCGGTGAGATCCTCACCGCTACGGTTGTCGACGACGCGAACATCTTCACCCGCTTGCACCAACGCGCGGATCCCATCGAGCGTGATGTACTTGCTCTTGGCGACGTCGTAGAGCTTGCGATTTCCGTAGCGCTTGATCAGCCGCTGATCGCTGTTTTTGGCCTTCTGCATGGTTCGAACTGAGCTTTGGAGCTACCACAAGCGTCCCGACAGCGGCAAGGAAACGGCCGTGCCGGCGATTCCCTGGCTGCGGATGTAGGCTCGTAACTGATCCCCAAGATGGATACACAGTAGCCCGGAGTACTCATGAATATCGGAAGGCGCCCGCGAAACCCGCATCCTTGCGGGTTCATGAGGAATCTGATCTCGATCGAGCATGACTCTGTGTCGAAGCGCCGACGACCTGCCGAATGCGCTCTACCTCAACTGTTACAACGGTTACAGGCGGCACGGCGCACTGAATAGTGCGGGCTAGGTGGGCCTCGGTATGAGCAACCGGTTCACAGTAGCGGCGGTGCAGCTGCGCGTCGGCAACGACAAGTCTGCCAACCTCGCGGTGGCGGAGCGTTTGGTTGGCGAGGCGGCGGCGCGCGGTGCGCGTCTGGTCAGCCTGCCCGAGCTGTTCTCGTGGGGCGGCCGGCGCGAAGAAGAAGCCGCCGCCGCCGAAACGATTCCCGGCCCGACCAGCGATCGCGTGGCAGAGCTCGCCGCCGGGCTCGGCATCTATCTGGTCGCCGGTTCGATTCTCGAACGCGCCGACGGCACCACCAAGGCCTGGAACACCTGCTGCGTATTCGACCCCAGCGGGAAATCCATCGCGACCTATCGCAAGATCCACCTATTCGACGTCGCGATCGCAGATCGGGTGGCAGTGCGCGAGTCCGACACCCGGCTCGCCGGCGACCGCGTCGAGGTTGCGATCTGCGACCGGACCGAAGTCGGCCTGGCGATTTGCTACGACCTGCGCTTCCCCGAGCTCTTCCGCCGTCTGGTCGATCGCGACGCCAAGCTGATCTGCATGCCGTCGGCGTTCACCATGGCCACCGGTGCGGTGCACTGGGAGTCGCTGGTGCGGGCGCGCGCGATCGAGAACCAGGTATACCTGATCGCACCCAACCAATACGGCCGCGGCGGCAGCGGAGTTCTCAACTACGGCAACTCCATGATCGTCGACCCCTGGGGAACCGTCCTCGCGCGCTGCGGCGACGGCGACGGAGTGATTTTCGCCGACATCGATCTCGACTACCTGACGCGGGTTCGCCAGGAGATTCCATGCCTCGAGCACAGAGTGCTCCGCGGGTAAGACCGTTCTTCAAGGTCGTTTCGACCGACGAAGCACGCGCCCGCATCCGCGAGACCGATCCGATCAGCAGCGAGTCGATTGCGACACGCGACGCGAGCGGACGCGTGCTGGCCCGCGACATCGTCGCGCCGATCGACATGCCGCACTTCGACCGCGCCAACATGGACGGCTTCGCGGTGGTCGCTTCCGACACCTTCGGCGCATCTTCGGGGACGCCGGCCTACCTCGAAATTCTCGGGTCGGTCGAGATGGGTCAGACAGCGCGCAAGCGACTGAGCAAGGGGAAAGCGTTTCGCGTCGCGACCGGCGCCATGCTGCCGCCCGGAGCGGATGCAGTCGTCATGGTCGAGCACACCGACGAGGTCGGCGAGCTGGTCGAGATTCACAAAGGCGTGTCGCCGTGGCAGCACGTGCTGCGCGCTGGCGAGGACGTCGAGAAGGGAACGACGGTGATGGCCGCCGGCCGCCGCCTGCGACCGCGCGACATCGGCGCTCTCACCGGACTGGGAATCACCCGCGTGCGCGTCCACCGGCGCCCGCGAATCGGACTCATCTCGACCGGCGACGAAATCGTCCCCCCCGAGCGCAAGCCGCGCCCGGGGCAAGTGCGAAACGTCAACCAGTTCTCGCTCGCGGCGATGGCCGAATCGGTCGGCGCCGACGTCGTCGACTACGGCGTCATCAACGATGCCGCCGGAGACCTGGCCAAGACGCTCTCCAAGTCGTTGCGGTCCGAAGACGTCGTCTTTCTCTCCGGCGGCAGCTCGGTCGGGGTCAAGGATCTCACCACCGACGTAATCATGTCGTTTCCCAACTCGGAGATCGTCTTCCACGGGATCTCGGTCGCCCCGGGCAAGCCGACGATCCTCGCACGGGCCAAGGGTAAGCCGATCGTCGGCCTGCCCGGACACCCGGTCTCGGCGCTGGTCATCTTCGACCTGTTCGGCGCTCCGCTGCTGCGCATTCTCGGCGGCGAAGGCGCAGCCGACGCGTTTCAACCGGCGCAGACAACTCGCGCCGTGCTGGCGCAGAACGTCGCTTCCAAGCCGGGCCGCGAGGACTACATCCGCGTCAAGCTGGAGCAAGTCGACGGACGCTCGGTGGCAACACCCATGCCCGGAAAATCCGGTGCGATCTTCAACCTGGTCGCCGCCGACGGCTTGGTTCGCGTTCCCGCCAACGCCGAGGGCATCGACGAGGGAAGCGAAGTCGACGTGATTCGCTTCTGAGCGAAATCACTCGCGGCCGAGCTCGATTCGGTCCAGTGCGCGCACGCGCAAGCGCTCGTTCTCGTCGAAACTATCTTCGATCAGCGCATCGACGGCGCGCTGCTTGGCGACGGGATCGAGGTTGGCATCCGACTCGATCAGCGAGCGCTGCCTGCGAAACTGGTCGACCCGACCGCGCCACTCGTTGCGGCGCCGATCGAGCGCCGCGAGGCGGTCGGCAGCTTCCGCACCGAAGCGATCCTCGCGCAGTCGCTGCACCTCGTCCTGGTTGCCGCCGGCGGCGCGCAGCGCCGCCTCGTCGCGCGACAGCTCGAGCGGCGCGGTCGCTGCCCGGCGTGCCGCAACGACCTCGGCGGGCAGCTCCGCTTCGAGCGCGGCGACCTGGCGTTCGCGCTCTTCCGGCGACAAGCTCGCGTCGCTTTGCGTCCGCTCGATGTGCGCCGCGACCAAGGCGTACTCGAGATCTTCACCGAACAGCAGCGGTGCATCGTCGCCGAAGGTCTCGCTCCGCAGATCCGCGATCGCGAGAATTCGCTCCTCGACGGTTTCGCCGTCGCCACTCGCCGCATACAGCGCGGCGGCGCGGCGGCGATAGTCGAGATAGCTCGCCAACAGGTCGATCGCCTGCGAGCGCGCCGGCTCTTCGAGGCGCTGCTCGATCTCGGCTTCGATCCGGCCGACGATGACCGAGTCCGCCACCTCCCCGCTGGCCAGGAAGTAATAGTCGAAGAACCGCAAAACTCCCGGGTCGAGGATCAGGTTGCCGGATTCATCGCTCGCCAACGCACCGTCCGGCACGGTCTGCCGCAGGGATTTCCACTCCCCCGGCTCGGCGCGGGCGGGCACCCGGTTGCCATGCTCGCCACGCCGCGGCGGGCGCAACGTGGACCCGACGGGCTCGGCCGCCAACCTCTGAAGCTTGCGCCCTGGCTCGACCTGTTCCGCCGGCCAAATCCAAAGTGCGGCGATCACCGCCAACGCGGCCGCCGTGACCGCCAAGTAGATTCTGGACAATGCTGCTCCGGCGGTCCGGCGCCCGCGAGGACGCCGGACCGCACCCGATCACAAGCCTTTGTTCTTCAGCCGGTTCGCGTGCGCGCGAAACACCGACTTCGGATTCGACTCGAAGATCGAAACCAAACCGAGGATTTGGTTCACCTCGTCGAGGTGATTGTGAAAATAGTTGTCGCGAATCACGTCACCCAGGTGCGAGCTGCAGCGGCCGACCAGTCCGTCGTTGGCTTCTCCGTAGAAAAGCGAGGTCAGCCCCATCGCCGCATCGGAAACGTCCAAGGCGTTGGTGAGCACGCCGGTGCCGGACCACGAGTAGTAACGAATGCCGTTGACGACGGCTGAACCTTCGCCGCAGCTCGTGCCTGGAACACCCTGCGGGTAGCTGGCGTTGAACGCCGCCGCGCCGTCGGTGGTGAGCGAGCCGAGCGCCGCAATCGCGTCTTGCGGGTTGGTCGAGCCCGAAATGAGTCCGAGGACAGTGCCGAGGAGATCGGCGAACGCACCGAGAACCGCCTCGCCGAACGAGCCCCCCTCGACGTTGTCGGCGAGAAAATCGGCGAGGTCGGCGCCCTTGTGCGGGCTGCCGACGCTGGTCACCGAGGCGACCAGATCGGGCCGTACCGCGGCGACGTAACGCACGTCGAGACCACCGTGGCTGTGCCCGATCAAGTTGACCTTGGGCTTGCCGGTAATGGCGACGATCTGTTCGACCTGGTCGATCAGTTGTTCACCGCGCGCTTCCGTCGAGTTGAACTGGCTCACCTCGGTGACGAACACGGTGGCACCGCCGTCGTCGAGCGCGTCGGGAATACCGAACCAATACTCGTATACGCCGAACAGCTCGTCGAAGCCGGACATGCCGTGCGCCAGCACGATCGGGTACTTGGTCTTGGTGTAGTTGCAGTTCCACCAACACCAGGCGCTGGCAGGAGTTGCCGCGGCAACCAGCATCGCCAACGCCGAAAAACCCACGACGAGACCACGCAGTCGAGTCCCTATCATCGCTTCCCCCTTCTAATCAGCCTGGTGCCGCTATAGTACCGAGCCGAGCACCAGATCAACCTCGGCCGGCGATGCCCTCGTGGTGAGATTGCTAGCGACGCAGCCATGCAAGCCGGCAGTCCGAGAAACCAAAGCTCGACCTAGCGAACAGGCACGCGGCAAAGTAGGCGGGCTCGACGCAACCCACTGCGGTCGTTGAGTGGGCCTCAAAAAACGGCATAACGGTAGCAGCCGCTACAGTTGAGGACTCCGACACAGCAGCCTCCATGCCGCTCTCGCAATACTCCACCGCGGGTGCCGCTGGACGAAACCAGAAACAGGCCAATGAGTACCGCCAACAAACTCGCACGACGCACCAAATACCTGAACAAGAAGTCGCTCGCCGAAACGCTCGCGCTGTTCGTCGACACGATCGACGGCGCCGCCGACCGAGAGACGATCGCGGTCGAGGATAGTCTCGGCAGAGTCACGGTCGCCCCGGTCTTCGCCAAGATCTCGGTGCCGCATTACCACGGCGCGGCAATGGACGGCATCGCGGTGCGCGCGGAAGATACGTTCGGCGCCAGTGAAGGCAATCCGATCGTCCTGAAGAAGGCACCCGCCCGAGTCGCGAAGGGCAAGACACCGAAGGGCGTCTTCGCCTACGTCGACACGGGACATCCGCTACCCGCTTGGGCCAACGCCGTGGTCATGATCGAGAACGTGATTCCGGCCGAGGGAAGCGGGCTGACGCTACACGCCGCCGCGGCTCCGTGGCAGCACATTCGCCTGGTCGGCGAAGACGTCGTCGCCACCGAGCTGCTGCTGCCGCGCGGGCACCGGATTCGTCCGTTCGACATCGGCGCACTGCTCGCCGCCGGATTGGTCGAGGTCGAAGTCGCCCGCCGGCCGACGGTGGCGATCATCCCCACCGGGAGCGAGCTGATCGAGCCCGGCGACCGGCGCAAGCCGGGGGCGATCACCGAGTTCAACTCACGAGTCGCGGCCGCCTTCGTCAGCGAGTGGGGCGGATCTCCGCAGCGCTTGCGGCGGGTGCGCGACGATCCGAAAGCCATCGAATCGGCCGTCAAGCGCGCCGCCGCCAAGCACGACGTGGTCGTCATCATCGCCGGCTCGTCCGCAGGCGAGCGCGACTTCACGGTCGGCGTCCTCAGCAAGCTCGGCGAAGTGCTGGTGCACGGCATCGACATCATGCCCGGCAAGCCGGCGATCTGCGCCACGGTCGGCGACACGCCGGTGCTCGGCCTGCCCGGCTATCCGGTGTCGGCAATCGTCGTCTGCCAGCAAGTCCTGCACCCGCTGCTGGCGCGCCTGCAGGGCCGCCAGCCGGAACCGCCGCAGACCGTGCGCGCCCTGGTGCCGCGCAAGCTGCCATCGCGCCTCGGCCACGAAGAGTTCGTGCGCGTCACGCTGGGAAAAGTCGGCGACCGAGTCGTAGCCAACCCGCTCGGCCGCGGCGCCGGCGTCATCACGACGATGGTTCGCGCCGACGGCTTCCTGCGCGTCCCCGCGCTCGACGAAGGAGTCAACGCGGGAGAAGAGGTCGACGTCGAGCTGCTGCGCCCGGTGAGCGAGATCGATCGAACCATCGTCTTCAGCGGCAGCCACGACCTCACCGTCGGCGTGCTCGAAGACTGCCTGAAGCAGACGGCTCCCGAGCTCAAGATCTCCGCGTCGAGTGTCGGCAGCCTTGGCGGACTGGTCGCGCTCAAACGCGGCGAAGCGCACCTGGTCGGCTGTCATCTGCTCGACCCGGCGACCGGCGAATACAACCTCCCCGACATCCGCAAGGTCTTCGGCAAGAGCTCCGGTGTCCGCGTGGTCAACCTGGTGATCCGCGAACAGGGCCTGATCTGCGCCAAGGGCAATCCGAAGAAGATCCGTTCGCTGCGCGACCTCACCAAGAAGGGGGTTCGTTTCGTCAACCGCCAACCCGGCGCCGGCACGCGGGTCCTGCTCGACCACAAGCTGAAGAAGCTGCGAATCAAGCCCGAGCGCATCGACGGCTACGAACGCGAAGAGTTCACCCACATGGCCGTCGCCGTCGCGGTCGCCAGCGGGCTCGCCGACTGCGGCCTCGGAATCCGTTCCGCCGCCGAAGCGCTCGGGCTGAGCTTCGAACCAATCGAGCAGGAAGACTACGACCTGGTTCTGCGCGAAGACTTCGCCCGCTCGGCAAAGGGCGAGAAGCTGATCGAGGCGATTCGCTCGCCAGCGTTCAAGCGGGCTGTCGCCAAGCTCGGCGGCTACGACACCCGCCGTTCGGGCGTAGAAAAGGAAATCGCATCAAAGAAGCGGAAGCGTTGAACCGCGCCGGCACAACCGACGAAGGTCAATGAGATCGGCCAAGACTTCCCCCCCTATGCGGCTGTCGATTTTCTCCAGTGACCGCCGCACCGCCTGTGATCCCCTCTCCCTCCGGGAGAGGGCCAGGGTGAGGGCGTATCCAATGGCTGCGGTACGCAAACCGTTGTGCCGCATTGGCTAGCGACGCCTTTCCTATCGGTCCCGTCATCTTTAATCCTCTCCCGCCAGCAATGCGGGAGAGGGATTCTGTGCGCGCTTCGCGCGTTTCGTTCGAGAAAATCGACAGCCCCCTATGGGGGAGGATTGAGGAGAGGGAGTCTCTAACGACGTCGGCGGAGCCGACGCACCACCCCTTCGCTCCTTTGCTCCTTCGCTCCTTGGCGTTGTTCAGTTCTCTTGACGTTGAGGTACGACTCGCGTCGATTCCTCATTTGGACAGCCACCAGCGGTCGCCGTCGCGAGCGACGCGCTCCTCGCGGAGTAGCTTGCGCAGGTGCGCGTCCACCGACATGCCCGCGGCGTGGTGCAGGAACTCGGGAACGTCCGTGTACATACGCTTCACCAGGTCGGGAATCGTCTCCAGCCCCGCTTCGAGGCCGTCGATGATCTGATCCTCGCGCAGTTGGCGGTGCTGCAGATACTCCTCGATCTTTTCGCGCGGATTGCGAATGCACGGCCCGTGCGCCGGGTAGATCACCTTCGCATCGAAGTCGAGCAAGCGGTGCAGCGAACGAATGTAGTCGCCGAGGTCGCCGTCCGGCGGGATCACCGTCGTCCCGGCGCCGAGTACGACGTCGCCAGTGATCAACGCTTCGTCCTCGGGAACGAAGTAGCAGAGGTGGTCCTTGGCGTGGCCCGGTGTGTGGATCGCCTGCAAGGTCGCGCCCTCGGTGGTAACCACGTCCTCGTCGTCGAGCACCGTGATCTCGACGTCGCCGTCGAGCTCCGGCCACGGTTTCTTGGAAACCGAAACCGCCCCGTATTCGGACTGGATGTGGGCGACCCCGCCGATGTGATCCGGGTGGGCGTGGGTCAGCACGATCCCCGAAAGCCCCTCGGCGCCGTGCTCCTGCATCGCCTGGCGCAGCAACGGCATGTACGCGTCCATCCCCTGTCCGGTGTCGACCAGCAGCGGATGCGAGCCGGTCCCGATGATGTAGGTATTGGTACCGGGACCGGTGAACATCCCCGGATTCTGGCCGAGCACGACGGTGACCCGCTCCGACCAGCGGTCGATGTCCGGCATGTCGAGACCGATCATCGAATCGGTGACGACGCGCTTCTTCATTTCGTCCCCCCGGAGGCGAGCAGAGGCGCCGCGCGGTACAGAGCCGCCAGCGATTTGCCGTCGACGATGTCGCCGCGCTGCGCCATCGCGTGCACCTCGTCGAGCGCGATCGCCTGCGCCTCGAGCACCTCGTTGTCGTCGAGATTCTGTTTGCCCGGCGACAGCTCGCGCGCCAGATAGAGATAGATCACCTCGTCGCAGAACCCCGGAGCGGTCAGCATCTCGCCGAGCGCGTCCCAGCGCCCGGCGACCAAGCCCGCTTCTTCCTGCAGCTCGCGTTTGGCGCAGGCAAGTGGCTCTTCTCCGGGCTCGACGATCCCGGCCGGAACCTCCCAGATCTCGTGGCCGAGAGCGTGGCGGAACTGGTAGACGAGAACCGCGCGATCGTCGTCGTCGATTGCGAGAATCGCGCACGCGGGTGCATGGCGCACCACCTCGAAGTCGACGGTCCGGCCATCCGGCATGTCGTATCCCTCGAGACGCAGGTGGACGACGTGTCCGTCGTGGATCGATTCGATCTTGCCGTTCGCTCTGGGCTTGCGCATTTCGCTGTACCGGTCGGCCACATGCGCGCGACCGCCGTGCAATCACTCTCTTCGTCTCACTGCCAAGAATCAATCGGGCCTTCAGTAGCCGGCGGCATTGCCGTCCTTGCGCGGGTCCGAAGCCCCCCAATACGTCCCCTCGTCGTCGATCGCGATCGCCTGGGCGCCGCCGAAGCCGCCGCGCAACAAGGCCGCATCGGCGCCGAGCACCTGGTGACCGCGCGCCGCCAGATCGCTGCCGACCTGTGCGTCGAGCTCGCTCTCCAGCGCGACTCGATCCGCCTCGAGGTAGTGGAAACGCGGCGCACTGATCGCGTCCTGTGCATTCATACCCGCGTCGACGACGTTCGACACCACCTGCAGATGTCCCTGCGCTTGCATGTCGCCGCCCATCACTCCGAACGAAAGGATCGGCCGCCCATGCCGCATCAACATCGCCGGGATGATGGTGTGGAACGGTCGCTTGCGCGGCGCAATGCAATTCGGGTGCTCGGGGTTCAGGGAGAATCCGTAGCCGCGATTGTGCAACGCAATCCCGGTGCCCTCGACCACCACGCCGGAGCCGAAGGGGTAGTAGAGGCTGTTGATCAGCGAGACCACGTTGCCGCGCGCGTCGGCGGTCGTCAGATAGGTCGTATCGACGCCGGCGCGGAACTCTCCGGGCGCCGCCGACTTGCGCGCCTTGGCGGGATCGATCGACGCCGCGCGCCCCTGGGCGTAGTCCTTGGTGAGCAGCTCGTCGACCGGAAGCCGCGCGTGCTCCGGGTCGGCAACCCAGCGTCCGCGATCGGCGTAGGCGAGCTTGACCGCCTCGATCATCAGGTGAAGCGCCGCGGCGGTGCGCGGGCCGGCGCCCTCGACGTCGAAGCACTCGAGGATGTTGAGCGCCAGCAACGCCGCCAACCCCTGACCGTTGGGAGGAATCTCGAACAGCTCGTAGCCGCGGTAGTCGGCCGAGATCGGCTCGACCCAGGTCGAGCTGTGCTCGGCGAGATCGGCCGCGCGGAGAAAGCCGCCCCGGCTCTCACTGGCCGCGACCAGACGGTCGGCGAGCGCGCCGCGGTAGAGCTCGTCGGCGCCGCCGCGCGCGATGCTCTCGAGGGTCGTCGCCAGCTCGGGGAAGCGGACGACGTCGCCGACCTCGGGCGCGCGGCCTTCGACCGAGAACACCCGCTGCGCTTCCTCCTCGCCGAGCAGGGCAAACGCGAGCTGCCATTGGTGGCTGACGATCTCACTGACCGGGAAACCCTCGCGAGCATAGCCGATGGCCGGCTCGAGCAAGCGAGACAGCGGTTGCGAGCCGAAGCGCTCGAGCGCCTGTGACCAGGCGTCGACTGCCCCCGGCACCGTCACCGAGTGAATCCCCAGATTGGGCATGTCGTCGTAGCCACGCTCGCGCAACGCCTCCACGGTTGCCGCCGCCGGCGCGCGACCGCTGCCGTTGAGGCCGTGCAGCGCACCCGATTCGGCGTCCCAGATCAGCATGAAGCAGTCGCCGCCGACCCCGGTCATGAAGGGCTCGACGACTCCCAGCGTCACCACCGCGCAGACGGCGGCGTCGATCGCGTTGCCACCGCCGCGCAGGACGTCGACGGCGGCCGCGGTCGCCAGCGGCTGGCTGGTGCAGGCCATACCGCCGCGCGCGAGAACCATCGAGCGCCCGCTCATCGGCACCGTGTCGGTTCGCGGAGAATCGAAGAGCCCCATGCTTCAAAAGTCCATCGGCAAGCCGACAAAGGTGTCGTAGACGTAGTCGCGGTGCTCGAGCAGAATCGGATCGAACTCGACGGGTCGCGCCGCAGCGTGGATATCGTACAGATCGCGCATCGAATCGGTCATCGGGCAGCGGGGCGCCGGCATCGGCACCAGCATCGAGGCAAACGCAGCCCAGTAGAGATCGGCAGCCGTGAGTCCCGCACCGATGAAGAAGCGACTCTGGTTCGCCTGCTGGCGGTGCAGGCGCGCCGCGAACATCGCCAGCAGGTCGACGACGCGCTGCGCCGCGGCATCCGCCGCCGCCGGCGAGTACCCATACTTCCACGGGAAGGGGTTCGACTTGTCGATCGTACCCGCGCGTAGAATCGGATCGAAGATCATCAAGCGCCGACTCCAGCCGAAGCCCTCCTCGCCGCAGATCTCGTGACACAATCCGAACATCGTCGACCGTTCTTCGGCATCTGCCGGAATCAGCCGCGGTTCCGGGGACAACCGCTCGGCGAGCAGGAGAATCTCGGCCCAGCCGGTGCGCGGTCGTTCATCGCCGTACATCGCCGCCGGTGCGCCGCTCTGCCCGGTCCACTCGAGCAGCTCGCGATTCTGCTCACCAGCGGTCTGCCGCACCGGGGTGAACGGAATCTCTTTCACCTGGAAGATCGCCTTCGCCGCCTCGCCCCAGGGCCCCGGTACGCCGGCAGTCAGCACCAGCCGCAAGCCCGACAGAGCGATCGCATCGGAAACGTCGACGTACTCCATAGCGATGCCCAATAGCCGAGCCGGTAGGCGTCGACAAATCGGACCTAGATCAGCCCGCGGCGCTCATGGACTTCCAGCTCTTCCCGCTGAAACCGACGTCCACTTGGACCAGCGAGCCGGACATCACCACGGAACGCAGGGCTCATCTACGCTTAGAACTCGGATTCGGCGCCGAAAACCGCCCCTAACGGCGAAATGGACGGCCAGACGGAGGCTTTCTCCAATCATCTCGGGCTCCTAGCGTGGTCCGACCCCAATACCGCAACCCAACCGGGAACGCTCGCCGACTTGATCGGCCTCTGCGAGGGATGGGGTAAACGGCGCTACCGCCGCTTGCGGTCATCGAACGTAGTCCCATCGACATCGGCCGTACGAACAGACAAACCCAGCCGCTCTCGGACAGTCGCAGGTTGTTGTGAAGCTAAACGAGCTACATTCGGGCGGCCAGTCCTGATAGGGAACCTCGCGCCTCAACTGATAGTAGCGGGACCTCAGTGCGTAAAAGCGCAGAACCGAGGCATCGCTTCTCGCCACAAGGCTTCGCGTACATCCACAACTCGTCCCCCTGAGTGCTTGGCCGCACTCGTCGTCGGACGAGCAGCTCTGGATCGAGGAGAGCTCGCCGGCCAGGTCTCGGCAGACACGCGCGAGATCATCGTAGTCCGCGTTGCTCGGAGTGGGTGTCGGCAAACGGCGGCATCCATTCAGGGCGTTGCTCGCTGCACTCACCAGCTCGGCAATACTTACCGCCCGATCGAAGTTGCTGTCGGCCGCCCCGCAGTAGGAGAGATCCTTGCTGAGGGCTGTGTTGACTGCGAGAATCAGCTCGACGATGGCGACCCGCCCGTCACCGTTGCAGTCGCCAAGACAAGTCTGCTGCCCGAGCACTGGAGTCGCTAGGCAAATCGTGAACGCCGCCAGGAGGACCTTCCCCATGCTCCGGCAGACCACGGGTGCCCGCGAGCTGTCAAGGTTCACAGTAATGGGTCAGTTTGAAACTCGGAGAGCGTCCGAAGCGTTTCGACCGCGATCGGGATGTTTGGAACGCTCCGAAGATACATTGGTGGGGCTTCGCCCCCATTCGAGGGACCCTCATCCTGCCCTTCTCCCACAGGGAGAAGGGAATTCAGATGCCTCTCCCTGTGGGAGAGGTCGGCCGGAGGCCG
>JAUIGL010000131.1 GCA_030430165.1 bacterium
ACTCGACCAGCTCGTCGCGGCTGAAGATCTCCTGATCGCCGTGCGACCAGCCGAGGCGGGCGAGGTAGTTGTTCATCGCCGCCGGCAGGTAGCCCATGTCGCGGTAGGCGGTGACGGCGGTGGCGCCGTGCCGCTTGCTGAGGCGGGCGCCGTCGGTGCCGAGGATCAGCGGTACGTGGGCAAACTCGGGAACCGGCAGACCGAGCGCCTGGTAGAGGAGGATCTGCTTCGGCGTGTTGGAAAGGTGGTCCTCGCCGCGCACCACGTGGGTGATCTTCATCTCGGCATCGTCGACGACGACCACGAAGTTGTAGGTCGGGGAGCCGTCGCTGCGGCAGATCACGAAGTCGTCGATCTCGGTGTTGTCGAAGAGCACGCCGCCGCGGATGAGGTCGCGTACCGCCGTCTGGCCGTCGTCCGGGGTGCGAAAGCGCACCACGTGCGGCCGCCCCGGGTCTACGTCGGTACGGCCGCGGCAGCGCCCGTCGTAGCCGGGGCGCTTGCCGGCGGCCTGGGCGCGCTTGCGCATCTCCTCGACTTCGGCCGGGGTGCAGGTGCAACGGTAGGCCTTGCCGGATTGGAGCATTTGCTCGACGTGCGGACCGTAATGCTCGGCCCGCTCGCTCTGGTAGAACGGGCCCTCGTCCCAGTCCAGCTCGAGCCACTCGAGACCGTCGAGGATCGCCTGGATCGACTCGGGCGTCGAGCGCTCGCGGTCGGTGTCCTCGACGCGGAGGACGAACTTCCCCCCCTGGTTGCGCGCCAGCAGGTAGTTGAACAGCGCCGTGCGGGCGCCGCCGATGTGAAGAAATCCACTCGGACTCGGGGCAAAGCGGGTGCGAATCTCGGGCATCCCAGCCTGCTACAGTTGTACCTCCGGTGGGTCAACGGTGTCGGGCGCGACTGCGTCGCGCCCGACACCGGGGGTACGGGGTACGGGGTACGGTCGGGTGAGACGTTGCCGGGTAAGAGGCCGTACCCTGTACCCTGTACCCCGTACCCGCCGGCGAGAGGGCCCCGGAGGGGGCCCAAATCGCCGGCAAAAAAACGTTGTTTTTCTTCACCTGTGGAGGCGGGCGATCTTGATTCGGCGTAGCGAAGTTGATACCTAGCGAGGCTTGGCTAATTGCCGAGATTTGTGTGCTTTTGTGGCGGTCGCGCTGTGTGCGGGCCGGCATGAGTCGGAGTGGCGAGGATCTAGCGAGAGTAGACGGCGGAACTGGAGGCACGTAGCTCAGGGGGAGAGCACTTCCCTGACACGGAAGGGGTCGGCGGTTCAAATCCGCCCGTGCCTATGTTTGGCGGCGCGACACGCTGTGAGTGTGTCGCGCCGCCGACACTCGCATCGCCAGAATCAAAGCTATGGAAGCGGAGCGCAGAGAAGAGAACCCGTCCGACGCCGCTGGCGTCGCCGCGGTGGAGCTTCTGAAGTCGGCTGGTGTCGACCTCAAGGGCGTGGTTGCGGCCAAGGTCGACGGCAAGCCGGTCGATCTGTCGCGCTCGGTTTCTCCTGACGCGACGGTCGAGCCGATCCACGCCGACAGCGAGGATGGGCTCGAGGTTCTGCGCCACTCTTCGGCGCATCTGATGGCGCAGGCGGTGCAGCGGGTATTCCCCGGCACCCAGGTGACCATCGGGCCGGTCATCGACAGCGGTTTCTTCTACGACTTCGCGCGCGACGAGCCCTTCACTCCCGAGGATCTGGAGAAGATCCAGAAGGAGATGAAGAAGATCGTCAAGTCGAACTTCAAGGTCGAGCGCGAAGTGGTGACCCGCCAGGAGGCGGTCGATCTGTTCTCGTCGATGGGCGAAGCCTACAAGGTCGAGATCATCGAGGGCCTGCCCGAAGGCGAAGAGATCGCCCTCTACCGCCAGGGCGAGTTCGTCGACCTCTGTCGCGGCCCGCACGTGCCGACCACCGGGCGCCTGAAAGCGGTGAAGCTGACCGGAATCGCCGGCGCCTACTGGCGCGGCGACGAGAACAACGAGATGCTGCAGCGCATCTACGGCACCGCGTTTGCCGACAAGCAGCAGCTCGAAGAGCACCT
This sequence comes from bacterium, assembly GCA_030430165.1. GTDB lineage: Bacteria > Desulfobacterota > Binatia > HRBIN30 > CADEER01 > CADEER01. The sequence goes on from JAUIGL010000131.1 coordinate 2,049, forward strand.
GGCGCGCATCGAGGAAGCCAAGAAGCGCGACCACCGCAAGCTCGGCCAGGAGCTCGACCTGTTCACCTTCGACCAGTCGGCGCCGGGCAGCCCGTTTTTCCACCCGAAGGGCGCCTTCGTCTACAACCAGCTAGTTGGCTACGTGCGCCGGCTCTACGAGGAGTACGGGTACGACGAGGTCATCACACCGCAGGTGATGGACGTCGACCTCTGGCACAAGTCCGGGCACTACGAGAACTACAAAGACAACATGTACTTCTCGCAGCTCGAGGAGCGGGAGTTCGCGGTCAAGCCGATGAACTGCCCCTCGCACTGCATGATCTACAGCTCGCGCAAGCGCTCGTATCGCGAGCTGCCGATCCGCTACGCCGATTTCGGCCGCCTGCACCGCGCCGAGCGGTCGGGCACGCTGCACGGTCTGACCCGGGTTCGGTCGTTCGCCCAGGACGACGCCCACATCTTCTGCACGCCGGAACAGATCGGCGACGAGATCTCGTCGCTGCTGCGCATGATCGAGCGGGTCTATTCCGACTTCGGTTTCGACGAGCGCAAGGTCTATCTGTCGACGCGCCCGGAGAAGTCGATCGGCAGCGACGACATGTGGGAGAAGGCCGAGGCGGCGCTCGCCGACGCGATGAACGGCGCCGGCATGGAGTTCGAGATCAACGCCGGCGACGGCGCCTTCTACGGTCCGAAGATCGACTTCGTCTTTTTCGACGCGCTCAAGCGCGGCTGGCAGCTGGCGACGATTCAACTCGACTTCGGCGCGCTGCCCGAACGCTTCGATCTGAAGTACGTGCGCGCCGACGGGGTGGAGGCGCGTCCGGTGATGATCCACCGGGCGATTCTCGGTGCCATCGAGCGCTTCATGGGAATCTTGATCGAGCACTGCGGCGGCGCTTTCCCGACCTGGCTGGCCCCCGAGCAGGTGCGGGTGCTGAGCCTGACCGAGCGCCACGAGGAGTACGGGGCCACGGTGCGCGACCGTCTGCGCGCCGCCGGAATCCGCGCCGAGCTCGACGATCGCAACGAGAAGCTCGGCTACAAGATCCGCGAGGCGCAGGTGGCGAAGATTCCCTTTGCCGTCATCGTCGGCGACGATGAGATGAAGAATGGAACGGTTTCGCCGCGCCGCCACGGCGGCCAGGGTGGCGACGCCATCTCGGTCGACGATTTCGTGCAGGAAGTCCTCGCCGAAACGACGCCCGGCAAAGGCTGACCGGGTTTAGGAGAAGCAAATGCCAAAGATGAAGACCAATCGCGGTGCCGCCAAGCGTTTCGGCAAGACGGGTTCGGGCAAGATTCGCCGCCGTCGCGCCTACCTGCGGCATATCCTCAGCAACAAGACGACCAAGCAGAAGCGGCGCCTGCGCAAGAGCACGCTGATCGCTTCGGTCGACGAGCCGCAGATCCGCGCGATTCTGCCCTACCTCTAGTTCAAGCGTCGGCCACGGCCGGCGAGGAGAAAGACCATGCCCCGAGTCAAACGAGGGACCACAGGAAGAGCCAAGCACAAGAAGATTCTCAAGCTCGCCAAGGGCAACGTCGGCGGGCGGCGCAAGCTGTACCGCCAGGCGCGCGAGACGGTCGAGAAAGGCCTCACCTACGCCTACCGCGATCGCAAGGTGAAGAAGCGCGAGTTCCGTCGTCTGTGGATCGTCCGCATCAACGCGGCGGCGCGCGAGGCGGGTCTGACCTACCGCGACCTGATCCACGGCTTGAAGAAGGGCGGCATCAACATCGACCGCAAGGTCCTCGCCGACATGGCGATGCGCGACCCCGACGGCTTCAGCGCCATCGCCGAAGCGGCCAAGCAGCAGCTGGCGGCTTGACGCGGCAGGCCGCGCACGGCCGGTTGCGGGCCGGTGCGCGGCGGCGGTTGCGGCACGCGCGATTCGGGCCCGCCTCCGCCGGCCGCTCGATGTCATGAAGGAGAAGCTCGAATCGATTCGTGCCGCCGCCCTGGCGGCACTCGACGGAGCGCAGAGCGAGAACGCCGTCGAAGAGCTCCGCGTGCGTTACCTCGGCCGCAAGGGCGAGCTGACCGCGGTGCTGCGCGGTATGCGCGACGTCAGTCCGGAAGAGCGACCGGCGATGGGCGCGCTGGTCAACCGGATCAAGGAAGAGGTCGAAGCGGCGATCGGTGAGACGCTGGCCAACGCCCGCGCCGCAGAGCGCAGCCAGCGGGTTGCCAGCGAGCGCATCGACGTCACCATCCCCGGTCGCCGGCCGTTGCTGGGGCGCTCGCACCCGCTGACCCAAGTCACCGCCGAGCTGGTCGACGCCTTCGTCGGGCTCGGCTTCTCACTGGCCGAAGGCCCGGAGATCGAGGACGACTACCACAACTTCGAGGCGCTGAACTTTCCCCCCGATCATCCGGCGCGCGACATGCAGGACACCTTGTTCGTCGAGGGCGAGCGGGTGATGCGCACGCACACCTCGCCGGTGCAGATCCGCGTCATGGAGTCGCAGCAGCCGCCGTTGCGCGCGATCGCCGTCGGCGCCACCTACCGCCACGACAGCGATGCGACGCACTCGCCGATGTTCCATCAGATCGAGGGCTTCATGGTCGATCGCGGCATCACCTTCGCCCACCTGAAGGGCGTGCTGACGCACGCGGTGCGCGCCGTGTTCGGGGAACGGTCTGCGGTTCGCCTGCGGCCGAGCTTCTTCCCGTTCACCGAGCCGAGCGCGGAGTTGGACATCGGCTGCTTTGGCTGCGGCGGCTCCGGCGGCGCCTGTCGCATCTGCAAGGGCACCGGCTGGATCGAGGTCCTGGGCTCGGGAATGATCGACCCCAACGTGTTCCGGGCGGTCGGCTACGACCCCGAAGAATACTCCGGTTTCGCCTTCGGCATCGGCATCGAGCGAATCGCGATGCTGAAGTACGAAATCGACGACATCCGCCGTTTCTTCGCCAACGACCTTCGCTTCCTGTCGCAGTTCTGATCGATGACGAGGGCTGGAACAGTTGAGCGCGGCGGTTGCGCGCTGCGAGGTCTGAGATGAAGCTGCCGTTGCGCTGGCTGAACGAGTTCGTCCGCACCGATCTCGACACCGCCGAGCTGTGTCACCGGCTGACCATGGCCGGCCTCGAAGTCGACGCCGTCGAGGAGCGGGGAGCCGGTCTGAACGGGGTGGTGGTCGGCAAGGTGACGGCGACCAGGGCGCACCCGGACGCGGACCGCCTGACGGTTTGCGAGGTCGACGCGGGAGAAGGGACGCCGGCAACGGTGGTCTGCGGCGCGGCGAACGTCCGCGCCGGCATTCGGGTCGCGTTCGCCCGCGACGGCGCGGTGCTGCCGGACGACCGCCGCATCGGCCGCGCCGAGGTGCGTGGGGTCGAATCGGCGGGAATGCTGTGCTCGGAAGCGGAGCTCGGCATCGCCGAACAGTCGGACGGAATCATGGTGTTGCCCGGGCGCACGCCGCTCGGCGCCGACGTCGCCGAGTTGCTCGGCCTGCGCGACACCATTATCGAGGTCTCGATCACGCCGAACCGCGGCGACTGCCTGAGCATCCTCGGGCTGGCGCGCGAGGTGGCATTGGTCACCGGCGGCCGGCTGCGCGAGCCGAAGGTCCGTTTGAAGGAGAGCGGCGGCGCCTGCGGCGACGCGGTTTCCATTCGCATCGAAGACGAGCGCTGCCGTCGCTATGCCGCGCGCATCGTGCGCGGCGTCAAGATCGGACCGTCGCCGCTGTGGCTGCGCCTGCGGCTGCAGGCGGCGGGCATGCGTTCGGTGAACAACGTCGTCGACGTCACCAACTTCGTCATGCTGGAGCGCGGCCAGCCGCTGCACGCCTTCGACCTCGCCAAGCTGGCGCGGCCCGAGGTGGTGGTGCGGGCCGCCGCGAAGACCAAGGCGATCCAGACCCTCGACGGCGTGGTGCGCGCGCTCGACCCCGACGATCTACTGATCACGACGGGCGACGAGCCGATTGCCATCGCCGGGGTCATGGGCGGTGCCGACAGTGAAGTCTCCGCCGAGACGGTCGACCTGCTGCTCGAATCGGCCTGGTTTGCACCGGCCACCGTCCGCCGCACGGCGCGGCGGCTCGACCTGCACTCGGAGGCCGCCTACCGTTTCGAGCGCTCGATCGACATCGGCGGAGTCGCCAGCGCTCTCGATCGCGCGGCGGCGATGATCGCCGAGCTCGCCGGCGGCTCGGTCGCGCCGGGAATGGTCGATGTCTATCCCGGCGAGCGCGAAGCCGATCCGATCGAGCTGCGGCCGTCGCGGGCGACCGAGCTGCTCGGCTGCTCGGTGAGCGGCGCGCAGGCGCGCAAGGTGATGAAGGCTCTCGGGGCTCGCGTCGACAAGGGGGCAGGGGGCGCCCTGTCGGTTACGGTTCCGACCTACCGGACGGATTTGGAGCGCGAGATCGATCTCATCGAGGAGCTCGCGCGGGTGATTGGCTACGACGAGATCCCGACCGAGCTGCCATCGCGACCGCTGATGGCCGGTTCTCTGCCGGAGCGCATTCGCATGGAGCGCTCGATCCGCCAGTCGTTGCAGGCCGCGGGGATGTCCGAAGCGGTCGGGCTGGCATTCGCCTCGCCCGACACCAACCGGATTCTGCCCGGTGTCAATGTCGCCGGCCGCGCGGTGCGCCTGCTCAATCCGATCACCCAGGAGGAGCCGGAGCTGCGCCGAAGTATCCTGAGCACGCTGCTGGCGATGTGGCGCCACAACCGCAACCAGGGGGCGACGGCGATCGCCGGCTACTCGGTGGGCAAGGCGTACTGGCACGAAGGGGTTGCGGGCGAGGGCTGGCGCCTCGGCGGCGTCCTCGCCGGCGAGATGCCCAGTATCGGCCTCGGCGCTCGGCGGGCCCCCGAGCTGGGCGATCTCAAGGGAATTCTCGAGACTCTCTTCGAGCAGCGGCGGGTGTTGGCTGACGTCGCCTGGCGGCCCGGTACCGAGTGGAAGTCGCTCCATCCGGGGAAGAGCGCGACCATCGAGCTCGGCGGCGCGGTCCTCGGCGTAATCGGGGCGCTGCATCCGGACGCCGAGGTCGAGCTCGACGTCGACGGAGCGCACTGGCTGTTCGAGATCGACCTCGACCGGCTGGCAGCTCATTCTACACCGGCAGTACGGTTTCACGGACTGCCGCGCTATCCCGCGGTGCAGCGCGACCTGGCGGTGGTGGTGGCGAGCGAATTCGAATCCGATCAGATCTCTCGCTTCGTCCGCGAGTGGAATCGGGACCTGGTCGAAGAGGTAGAGCTGTTCGACGAGTACGTCGGTTCGCCTATTGCGCCTGGCAAGAAGAGCCTGGCATACTCCATCGCGTACCGAGCCGCGGATCGAACGCTGACCGACGAAGAGGTCAACGGTTTGCAAGAGCATCTGGTCTTGGCGCTGGAGAAACACTTCGACGTAGAGCATCGCCAGTAATTCGACACTCAAGGGGGGCACTGGTGGCCGTAACCAAGGCGGACATCGTCGAGCGGATTCACGAGAAGGTTGGCTTTTCGAAGAAGGAGGCCGCTGAAGTCGTGGATTCGGTTTTCGAGATGATCAAGGGGCATCTCGAGGTCGGGCAGAAGGTCAAGATTTCCGGCTTCGGCAACTTCGTCGTCCACGAGAAGCGGCCGCGCAAGGGCCGAAACCCCCAGACGGGTGAGTCGATCACCATTCGCGCCCGCCGCGTGCTCGGTTTCAAGGCGAGCCCGATGCTCAAGAAGAGCATGAACGACGGTGGACCAGTCTGACGCGGCGATGGCGGAGCTGCCCGACAAGCTCTATTTCAAGATCGGCGAAGTCGCCAAGATCGTCGGCGTAAAGCCCTACGTGCTGCGCTACTGGGAGACCGAATTCCCCAGCATTCGGCCTGGCAAGACCCGCTCGAAGCATCGCCTGTACCGCAAGCGCGATGTCGAAACCCTGCTCGAAATCCGACGCTTGCTGCACGACGAGCGCTACACTATCGAGGGGGCGAAACGGCGCCTGCGCGAGGGCCGGGCCGGCGAAGCGGGGGACGACGTCGTCGAGCTGACCGAGCTCGCCGAGGAAGAGTCGGTCGAGGAGACCAACGACTCGCAAATGGCTCTCCCGATCGCCGACTCGCGCTACCGCGAAGTCCTGCGCGACGTGCGGCGTGAGTTGCAAGAGCTGCGCTCTCTGTTGGAGTAGCGTCGCACCCTCGCTGAGCAGGGCGCTTTGTCCTCGTTGTGGTGAGGTCCAAAGCCGCCTGCGGCGGCGGCCAAAGCGCGGTCTTCGACCGGCGCGGCCAAAGCCCGGCTTTGCCGGGCGCCCAAATGGAGGGCCGGCTTCCAGGGGGTAGCGGCGACGACGTAGACAACCGTCGGCAGCCTAATCGGCCTTCGACGGTCGTTTTTGCCGCGCTGCACCGCCGATAATGGACAGCGCGCAGAGTCAGATGCTTTGTCAGACCTGCATGCCGGGTGTGGCGACGGTATTGAGCCGGCACTGGCACGGGCGTTGCTCATTCCAGTGGGCGATGCTCAGCGAACATGGACAAAGCGAGGCCGTCGATCCGGCCCGGCTTGGTGAGGTCACCTTTCGCCTGTGTCGGCTCATGCTGGCGCGGAAGGTGCTTTGGGACGAGGACCTCGGCCTCGATCTGCAGCAATTGGCGGACGCACTGCAGTCGCCGCCGGAAGTGGTGCAGCGTGCAGTGGCCGCACTCGATGCCGAAGGCTGGATCGAGCTCGACGGCGGTGGCGACCGACCGGTTCTGACCGCTGCGGGCATCACCGCGATCCGCGGCGGGTCGTCCCTCTGACGCTCAGAGTCGGGCGATCGCGCTGCGGCGTAGCTCGCAGTCGGGGCAGGCGGCGTCGTCGCACAGGATCGATTCCGGAGCGGCGAGGATCGCCTCGGCGGCGCTGCGGATGAGCTCGCGCAAACGCCACAGGCGGACGCCGTCGAAATCGCCGACCAGTCCGGCCTCTTCCGACTGGACCGCCTCGTCGTAGCGGTCGTAGCCGGCGCTGCAGCGCGGTGCGTGCTCGACGACGACGCGCTCCTCGTAGCCGGCAACGTTGATGCGCTGGGCGGTGCCGCGGTAGCGCAACGCCGGTAGCGCCTGCATCTCGGCCTGGTAGAGGGCGGTGCAGCGGCTCAACGGCAGGCCGACCAGCAACACCAGCCCGTTCATCACATTGAGCTTCTTGATCGGTCCGAGCGGGTTGTTGTCGCGGTTGGTCGAGAGAACGTCGTGGGCGCGCGTGCCGATGGCTAGAAAGGAGTGGGTGGGGTGCCCGCTGCGCAAGGTGCCACTCTCCTGGCGAAACGCCTCGGAAACGATACCGACTCGGGGCTCGACCGGGAGCTCGCCGTGGAACGCCCGCGGCGTCTCGGTCCAGCCGACCAGGGTTTGCGTCCCGGTGAAGGCGGGCATGATCACGGTGGAGGAAGGTCCGCCCTGTCCGGCGAGATCGGCGAGGAAGCTCGCGGCGCTCTTGGGCTCTTCGAAATCGGCGTCGACGAGCAGATTGGCGCCGGCTATCGGCAGCTTGCCGATGGCAGATTGGATCTTCGTGGTGTACTTCATCGGAGACGCAGGCGTGGGCGTGGTTGATATCGAAAGATCGTCGAAAGCGAAAGAGGGTGGCACCATCGCCACAACCGTGCCGCTTCTGCGAAGGTCTGTTGCGCCGGCGAATTGCGTCGCCAGCGGGTGCCTTCGAGGAGCGCCACAGTGACCCAGACCGAAGTGGCAGTGGTCGGGGCCGGCCTGATCGGCGCCCTCTGCGCGCGCGAGCTGCAGCGACGCGGTCGTCGCGTCGTGCTGGTCGAGCGCAGCCGTCCTGCGGCCGAGGCGAGCGGTGCCGCGGCGGGTATCATCGGCACCTTTTCCGAGACCGACACGCCAGCACTGACGACCCTCGCCGCGCACAGCGCAGGGCTCTACCCCGAGCTGATCGCCGAGCTCCGCGCGGCGGGCGACTACGCCCTCGACTACGCGCGCGCAGCGACGATCTTCGTCGCTGCGAGTGAGGAGGAAGCCGGGCGGCTGCGGGAGCGCGAGCGGCGCTGCCTCGAGGTCGGCGGGAAGTGCGACGAGCTGTCGCCGCGCGCGGCGCGGACGCTCGAACCGATCCTGGACCGCTTCACGGGGGCGGCGGCCCTGTTCCACGGCGAAGGCCGCGTCGACAGCGCCGCGCTGACCAGTGCCTGCGTCGATGATTTTCAAAGGCGCGGCGGCAGGTTGATCGCGGGGGAGGGCGCAGCGCGGATTCATCTCGACGGCGATCGCGTCGGCGGCGTCGAAGTCGCCGGCGAGACCATTGCCTGCGATGCGGTGGTCGACGCGCGCGGCGCCTGGGCTCTGGCCGAAGTCACCGGCCGCGATTGGGTTCGCCCGGTGCGCGGCCAGATCGTCTGCCTGCGCGCCCGCCGCCGCGTGTTCGCGCACACGGTGTACCGCGAGAGCGTCTACTTCGCGGCGCGGCGCGACGGACGCCTGCTGATCGGCAGCACCCGGGAAGAGGCGGGCTTCGACAAAGCCGTCACCGCGGGCGCGGTGGCGGGGATTCTGCGGCGCGCGTTCGAGCTGTGCGGACACCTGCGCGACTTCGAGGTGGCCGACTACTGGTCGGGTTTACGACCGGTGTCGCGCGACGGAATGCCGCTGATCGGCTGGCTCCCCGGCGTGTCGGGGTACCTGCTCGCCGGCGGCCACGGTCGCAACGGCGTTCTGCTTGCCCCGATCACGGCGCTGATCGTCGCAGACCTCGTCGACGGAACGACGCGTCCGGAGTACCAGGCCGTCTGTCCTGCCCGAGCGTCGCTCAGGTAGTGGGTCAGTTTGATTCGCAAGTGCGCGGCTTGGGCGAAATTCCGTCCCCCCTTGGCAAGGGGGGACTTCAGGGGGGTCAAGCGACGATCCATCGGCCCGACAAGAGAACAAGACTCCTTTAGTGGGTCAGTTCGATTCGCAAGTGCGCGGCTTGGGGGGAAGCCGCCCGAAATTCCGTCCCCCCTTGGCAAGGGGGGACTTCAGGGGGGTCAAGCGGCGATCC
>JAUIGL010000028.1 GCA_030430165.1 bacterium
TCCCCGAATGCGATGCGCTGGTCGAACGGGTCGTCGCCCGTACTCTGTTCTCCTTCCGCACCAACAAGCTCATCTTCGAGAACTTCCTGGCGCTGCACGATTGGGACAACTGGCACCGCTTCATGGCACGGGTAGCGACCCGATCGCGCCACCCGTTCCCGAGCCAACTGGTCGCCGACTACAACAACGCCTGCCAGCGCAACATCGAAGACCTGCTGCGGCGCGGGCGCCGGGCCGACTGCCAGGCATCGGACCCGACCGGGCTCGAAGCGATCTCCGAGGCGATGCGCGTACGGCGCAAGCTACGCATGCTGCAACGACGCAACGCGCTCACGCCCGACCTCGCCGAGCAACTGGTCGAGTTCGACCAGCGAACCGAGCTCGCCGAGCTGCAGCGACCGCAGTCGAGCCGCGCCGTCAGCGCCTAGCGAACTCGCCTCCTGCTCCACGCAGGAGCCGCTCGTAGGCATGGGCGAGGCATGGGCACAGGCAAAGGGTGGTGGTCGCTGGCGCGACCTGTTTCATCATTCGGTTTCTCGACGCACACCGCGGGCCGGTCGTCAGCGGCGTTTGCGGCGCTGGCGGATGGCGACGACGCGGTCGAGGATGCGGTCGGCGATGGTGTCCTTGGCGGCGAGCTCGAGCGACTCGGCGCCCTCACTATCGATCAGCGTGACCGCGTTGGTGTCGACCTCGAAGCCGGCATCCGGCCGCGACACGTCGTTGGCCACCATCAGGTCGAGCTTCTTCGAAGTCAGCTTGCGCGTCGCGTTGGCGACCACATCCTCGGTCTCGGCGGCAAAGCCGACGACGATCCGTTGCCCGCGCCGCGCCGGCAGGTCGCCGAGGATGTCGACCGTGCGCACCAGATCGAGCACACGGCCGCCCTTGCCCTTCTTGAGCTTCTGATCCGCCGCCTTCTTCGGCTTGTAGTCGGCAACCGCCGCGGCCATCAGCAGCACCGTTGCCGACTTGAACTCGGCGCGCACCGCGCGATGCATCTCGGCGGCGGAATCGGCGCGGATCACCCGCGCGCCGTGCGGCGGCGTCAGGCTGGTCGGGCCGCCGATCAGCGTCACCTCGGCGCCGCGCGCCCAGGCGGCTCTGGCGACCGCGAACCCCATGCGTCCGGTCGACCGGTTGGAGATGAACCGCACCGGATCGAGGTGCTCCCGATTCGGCCCCGCGGTCACCACCACGCGCTCACCTTCGAGATCATTCGCCGAGACCGCGCGTTCGATCTCGGCGGCGAGCACTTCGGTTTCCGGCAGGCGACCCGGCCCCTCGTAGCCGCAGGCCAGCGAGCCCACCGCCGGGTCGACGATTCGAATGCCGCGCCCGCGCAGCCTGCCCAGATTGTCCTGCACCGCCGGGTTCTCGTACATGTGTACGTTCATCGCCGGAGCGACGACGACCGGTGCGCGCGTCGCCAGCAGCACCGTGGTGAGGAGATCGTCGGCCATTCCCATCGCCAGCTTGGCGACCAGGTTGGCAGTGGCCGGAGCGATCGCCACGACGTCGGCCGAGTCGGCGAGCTGGATGTGGCCGATCTCGCTCTCCTGGGTCAGGTCGAACAAGCTGGTCGACACCGGGTGACCCGACAGCGTCTGTAGCGTCAGAGGAGTGATGAACTCCTGCGCGCTGCGCGTCATGACGACGCGGACCGAAGCTCCCGCCTTGACCAGCTGTCGCACCAGCTCGGCGCTCTTGTAGGCGGCGATGCCGCCGCACACACCGAGAACGACGGTTTTGCCCTCGATTGAGCTCATGCGCTTGGGCGATCCCGAAAGGCCCGCTAGCCGCTGATTCCGGCCTCGGTTTCCTGGCTCTCCGCTTCGACCTCGCCGAGGCTCATCCCCTCCATCCAGAGAGAATAGAGTCCGGCGCTGATCACCGAAATGAACTGAAACGCGTGCAAGACCAGAGAGTAGGCCACCGCCTCGCTTTCGTCGACACCGAAGATGGCGAGCGAAATCACGCAGCCGAGCTGGTAGGCGCCAATGAAACCCGGGGCCGACGGCACCGACACGGCAATCGCGATGATCGCGGTCGCAATCAGCGCCGCCTTCGCCGTCGGCACGTCCATGTGGAAGGCCCAGAAGCCGAGCACGTAGATCAGCCCGATCACCACCCAGAGGAAGAAGGTCCAGCCGAAGGCGCGCAGGAAGGCGGACGGACTGTCCAGCATCGACAGCGCGTTGACGAACCCCTCGACGAAGCCGTGCAGCGCGCTGCCGAAGCGTTCCGGCAACAGATCGCAGACGGCGCGGCTGATGCGCAGTGCGAGGGATTCGGCGAAGCGCAGGACCACCAGCACACCGGCGACGGTCATCGCCAGGGTGAGCAGAGCGTAGCCCCACTGCTGGACGCGATCCGACACCTGCACCAGCGACACCGATGCGCCGAACAGCAGCAAGATGCAGAACATGTCGAAGATGCGCTCGAGCAGACAGCTGCCGAGCACTCCGCTCAACGGCAGCCCTTCCTTGCGGCTGAGCAGCACCGGCCGGATGACCTCGCCGACGCGCAGCGGCAGCACCATGTTCGCCATGAACCCGATGTTGGTCGACGACACCAGGGTCGACATCGGCGCCTCGCCGACCTTGCCGAGGAACACCCGCCAACGCTGTGCCCGGATGTAGAGCGTCCACCAGGTGACCGGCACCATCAGCAGGACCCAGACGTACGAGGCCCCGCGCATCGCCGTCCACGCCTCGCCCCAATCGACGTCGCGCAGCGCCAGCCACAGCAGCAGCGCCGAGATGAGAACACTCAGCGCGATCCTGAGGTTGCGGCTCACGAGTCCGCCTCCACCAGGGCGCCGCTGCGCACCGCACCGAAGACGAACAGGCCGGCGCCGACCGCCAACAACGCTCCGCCGATACCCCAGGCATCGCTGTCGAGAACGATCCCGGCGCCGAGCATCCAAACGAAGTAGCCGAGCACGCGCCAGCCCTTCCCCGCCATCTCAGCCATCGGCCCCCCGCTCGCGCAGCCCGCGGTGCACGTGAAAAAACCTCTGCAGAGCCGTGATGTTGGTGAACACCGCCAGCAGGACGATCACCAGCTCGAGCAGGAACTGGTCGCCACCGAACATGTGCGTCACCACCGACGAGAAGATCGAGGCGAAGCCGAGGATGACGATGCGCTCGGGTCGCTGCAGCATCCCGACGCTGCAATCCTGGCCGAGTCCCTCGGCGCGGGCACGGGTGTAGCTGACCATCATCCCGCCGAGCATGCCGAACAGAATCGCCCACACCATCCAGCCGCTCTCGAAGTAGACCATCAAGCCGAGGAAGACGATGAACTCGCAATAGCGATCGACGACCGAGTCGAGATACGCCCCGGCATCGCTGGCGCCGCCGGTGCGCCGCGCCAGGCGGCCGTCGATGATGTCGAGGGTGCCGCTGGCGAGAACCATGAAGCCGGCGGTGTAGATCAACCCGCAAGCGAACGCGATCGCGCAAATGACACTGCCGATCAGCTGAGCGATGGTAATCGCGCTCGGGCTCACCCCCCAGCGCTCGAACAGCGCCTCGAAGGGATCGAGGTTGGTGAAGTACCAGGCGCGCACCGACGGCCCCAGCAGGCGCGACCCGCGCACCTGACCGAGGTCGGGGTTCGAAGCCATGTACAGGCGCATGCCAATGAAGGCGGCACCGAAGATCAGCGACAGGTTGAAGAACGCGAACAGAGATCGATCCATGTGCGGGGCCCCAGCGAGAGGCGACCTATAACGGAGCCCTCCCACCCCCGCAATCGGAGGCCTGGAGGACCAGGCCTCTAGAGGCCTGGCCGAAAAATGGACTCCTGCTGCAAATCGCCATCCATCCGCGATCGCTGCGTCGCCGAGCGCTCGACGTATCGCCCGATACGCCGTCGCGCCCACCTCCTTGCGCTCGCGGCGGCTGACGATTTTAGCTACGAAGCCACTTTCCGGCCAGGCCTCTAGCCGACGATCTTCGGCAGCGGGTTGCTGGCGGCGCTCTCTTCCAGGGCGCCGCGAACCCGCGTCGCGAGCTCGATATAGACCTGGCTGACCGCCTGCGCCTCGTCCGCCGCGACCAGCGGCGTGCCCTGGTCGCCGGCGCGGCGCACCGCTTCCTCGATCGGGATCTTCGCCAGTAGCGGCACGCCGAAGCGCTCTGCCAGAGCCTCGCCGCCGCCCTCTCCGAAGAGCGGGTCGTGGTGTCCGCAACTCGAGCACACCAGGCCGCTCATGTTCTCGACGACTCCGAGGATGGGGGTGTTCACCTGGCGAAACATCGCCATGCCGCGCTCGACGTCGATCAGCGAGACGTCCTGCGGCGTGGTGACGATCACCGCCCCGGTCACCGGCACGTGCTGGACCAAGGTCAGCTGCGCATCGCCAGTCCCCGGCGGCAGGTCGACCACCAATACGTCGAGCTCACCCCAGTCGACGTCCTTGAGAAACTGGCGAACCACTCCGGTCACCAGCGGCCCGCGCCAGATCACCGGAGAGCTGTCGTCGAGGAACAGGCCCATCGACACGAAGCGGACTCCGTGCGCCTCCAGCGGTCGCACCTTGTTGCCGTTGACCACTTCCGGCCGCGTGCTCAGGCCGAACATGGTCGGCATGCTCGGACCGTAGATATCGGCATCGAGCAAGCCCACCTTGGCTCCGCCGCGCGCCAGCGCGCACGCCAGGTTGGCGGCCACGGTCGATTTCCCGACACCGCCCTTGGTACTGGAAACCGCGACGATGCTGGCAACGCCGGGGATCGGCCCGACCTCCTGGGGCGCGCCCGTCGCCTCGGCCACTTCGACCTCGACCGAGTCGACGCCGTCGAACGCACCGACCGACTTGCGGATCTCTTCCAGGGTCGCCTTCAGGACCGGTTCGGGCAGAGGTCCGCGCAGCATCGCGATGTGAACCCGGCTGCCTTCGAGACGGACGTCGCGCACCATGCCGGCGGCGACGATGTCGCGGCGCAGGCCCGCCGGACGCACCTCGGCGAGACGCTCGCGAATCAGGTCCACGGTTACTTGCATCAGTGTTTCAACTCCTCCGACCCGGCACCGGTGCACGTCGAGCACGGACAGAGGTCGCGCAGCGTGCGGTAGCTGTAAATGCCCGAATCGTGCCCGTCACTCCATTGCATGCTCACCGCATAGCGGCCGACGATGCCGATCTGCACCGGATAGACGTCCTCGTCCTGGCCGACGATCGGCAGCGACCGGCGCGGGTTCTCGCGGCACTCGGCGCACGGGCAGTTGTCGCGCAAATAGCGATTCCCGTACTCCGCCTGATGGTCGTCCTGCCATACGATTCGCACCGCATTGACACCCAAGCGGCGTATTTCGCGCGGGATCGGGGCCGGGTCGGACATGCGCGAACGCTAACCGGTGAGCCCACCAAACACAACGAAGGTCGGCCGCCGGCGCCGCTCGGTTCGGATTCCAATACCGGCTCTGGATGGGCCTCGTGCCACCTTGACAGGTCAAAGCCATCTGACATGATCCGAGGACCGCCTGCGGCACCTGTTGGACCGCACAGGAGAACGCACACGGACCGTCGCGCCAACACTGCCCGCACCCCACCCGACAACCCCGCAGCGACCGCTGCGTTGCTGGTTGCCGACGAGCTGGAGTCGGTCGAAACGCGGCTCGGCGAGGTCCTCTCTTCGCGCGAGCCCCGCATGACCGAGATCGCCGACCACCTGATCAGCGCCGGCGGTAAGCGGGTGCGGCCGATGGTGACTCTCCTCGGCTTCCGCGCCTGCGGCGGCAGCGTCGCGATCGACGCGGTCGACGTCGCCGTTGCCCTCGAGCTGATCCACTCCGCCAGCCTGCTGCACGACGACATCATCGACGAGAACGATACCCGCCGCGGGCGTGCCTCGGCGCGCAGCAAGTACGGAATTGCGCACACCCTGGTCGCCGGGGACTTTCTCTTCTCGCGCGCCTTCCAGATCTGCGGCCGTTTCGACGCCGAGCAGATCAACTGGGCGGCCGAGGCCTGCATCGCGCTCACCGAAGGCGAGATCATGCAGAGTCGCTTCCGCAACAACCCGGAGGTGACTCTCGACGACTACCTCGAGATCGTCTACCGCAAGACAGCCTCGCTGTTCGAACAGGGAGCACGAATCTCGGCAGCCCTGGCTCGACCGCAGGACCCGTCCTGGGTCGATGCGATCGCCAACTGCGCCCGCCACGTCGGCCTCACCTTCCAGATCGTCGACGACGTCCTCGACATGACTGCCGACGAGTCGGACCTCGGCAAACCGGTCGGCCTCGACATCCGCGAGGGCAACCCGTCGCTGCCGATCGTGCTGGCAATCGCCGAGGATCGCGAGCTCGCCGACCTCTTCGCCGCCGAGTCGCTGAGCGACGGTGAGGTCGGCGCCGTGCTGGCGCGCATCCGGCGCTCCGGCGTCATCGAAGACTGCCAGCGCCTCGCCATCGAGCACGCCAGGGCGGCCCAGCAGGCACTGGCGCCGCTGCCAGACACGGCATACCGGGACAGCCTGTGCGCGCTGATCGAGCAACTGATCACGCGCGTCGCCTGAGCCGGCGTCAGTCGACCGGCTGGCGGCGGCGGAGCATCAAGTAGAACGGCAGCGCCGTTGCGCCGACCGCCAGGGCCGCCAGGCACTCGAGCGGGCGCCCGATCAGCATAGCCGTAGCGATCGCGCCGTTGGCCACCAGGTAGAAGGCCGGCACCACCGGGTATCCCCAGGCGCGATAGGGCCGCGGCCGATCGGGCTGCTTGCGGCGCAGCGTGTACAGGGCCGCCGTATCGGCCATGGTTGCGAGCACGATGGCGAACGTCGTGTAGTCGAGCACGCTGGGAAAGGTACGCAGCAGCAGGATCAAGAAGACCGCCGCGAGCGCCTGCGCCAGAATCGCGATGTACGGTGTCCTGTTGCCGGCGTGCACCTGGTCGACGCCGGTGAAAAACAGACCGTCGAGCGCCATCGCGTAGGCGATCCGCGGACCAACCAGGATCGTCGCGTTGAGACAGCCGATCACCGACGCCAGCACCAGTGCCGCGGCGATCGTTCCGCCGACGTCGCCGAACAACTGACGCGCTGCGGCCTCGCCGACCAGGACCTCGCCGCGCAGGTCGTCGATCGGGATCGCGTACACGTAGAGCGCGTTCACCAGCAGGTACAGCCCGGTGCACAGCAGCAACCCGGTGAACAGGGATCGCGGCACGTTGCGACCGGGATCGCGGATCTCGCTGGCAACGTAGACGGAGGAATTCCAGCCGAGATAGGAGAACAACACTGGCGACAGCGCCAGCCCGAACGACGACAGAGGCAGTGACGTCGTCTCGCCCGCCCCCGGTCGGAGGTTTGCGAAATGGCCGTCGCCGATCGCAAAGCCCGCGACCAGCACCGCCAGCAGGCCGACGATCTTGACCACCGCGGTGATGTTGTTGACCCGCGCCCCGGAACGCACCCCGAGATAGTTGATCCACGAGCACACAGCGACGGTCGCAACGGCAACCAAGATCTTGCCGGTGTCGCCGATCGCCAGGAACGGCTCCAGACCTTCGCCGACACCGACCGCCAGCGTCGCCACCGTCCCGGCGTAGATCACGAAAAAGGACAACCACCCCACCGCAAAACCTGCGGCCGGATGGTAGGCCTCGCGCAAGTACACGTAGTCGCCGCCGGCGTGCGGGTACATCGCGCCGAGCTCGGCGTTGGCCAGCGCGCCAGCCAGGGACAACAGCCCGCCGACGAACCAGGCGGCGAGAAACACCTCGGGATGCGGCAGAAGCTCGGCAACCGCGCCCGGGGTCAGAAAGATGCCGACGCCGATGACCGACGACACCACCAGCATCGTCGCGTCGCCGGCGGAAAGTTCGCGCACCAGGCGGTCGCGCGGGTGGCGATCCGTAGATTGGTCGGGTGTCGAGCTCGGCACCCGGCCGACCTGACTGCACCGCGCCACTCAGGTCAAGCTCGGTCGAAAAGAAAAATCTCGATCGTCGCTCAGCGCTTCGCCCGCTGCGCGCCGACCAGCTCTTCGTGGACCGCCGTATCGGCCCGGTCTTTCAGCATGAAGCTCGCATCGCGCTCGCCGTCGACGTGCGACACCCGCAAGCGCAACGGTTGCCCTGCCCGCACCTGCTCCGCCGGCACGCGCAACAGCCAATAGCCGGATCGGTAGTCGCCGTTCTGCTGCGGCCAGTACTGGAGTCGGTACGGACCGCGCGTCCAGGTCTGCGGCGTCGTAAAACGCGCGGTCCGGAACTCGAGAGCGAAGCGGCCGTCGACCCACAATTGCGCGGTGCCGGGCACCGGGCTCAACACCGCGGTAAAGGCCAACTCGGTGGGCGCGCGCCGCGGTACCGCGGCGGTCTTCCACTCGACCGCGCCATCGGAGTCGTACAGATGCTCGACCCAACCGACGCTCTGGCCGCGGTAGTCGCCGTCGTGCTCTTGCCGGTGGGCAAAGGCGACGATCTCGGAAAACCCACTGACGACTTGCGCCGGCTCGACGAACGGGTCGATCGCTTGCTCGGGCAGCTGAATTCGCGCCCGCGACCGAACCCCGACCGGTTGCCCGCCGTCGGCGGCGCGCAACCGCGCCGTGAACGACCAGTCGGCGTGACCGCGGCAGGTCTTCAGCAGAAGCTGGTTGCTGCCGGCCTCGAGCGACATCACCCAGCGAGCGGCCTGGTTGCCGATCGGCTCCATGCGCGACGTCAGCGGCACGCCGTTGAGCCAGCCCTGTACCCACTGCTGCGGTCCGTCGAGCTCGAGTGAGGTATCCATCGGCTTGGCCGCCAATAGCTCGGTGGTCGCGTAGGCGCACACCCAGCGCGGCTCCATTCCCGACGGCTCGATCGCCGAACGATAGAAGTGGTGCAGCTCGACGCGCACGAAGAACGGCAGAATCCGCCGCCAGTAGCGCGGCGTGCCGTCGACCGAATGGGCGTCGAGCCGCGGCCGATGACCGGGGAAGTGATCCTCCGCCTGGGCCTGGCCCTGCTCGTTGGCAAACGCCCCCAACAGCAACCAGTCGCGCAGATAGACGCCGCGTTGCTTGATCTCGGCGACCGTGAAAAGCCGGTGCTCGCCGGACAGGTCGCGCACCTCGCCGCGCACCTCGAGCTCGTCGAACAGCGACAGGTCGCTGTCGCGCAATCCTGCCAGCACCCGCTCGCGCGCCGGATCGTAGCGGCCAAACTCCGCCGGATCGATGATCAGGTAGCCGGGGTTGTAGCCGTCCAGCCACTGTTCGGGCGACACCCGGTTGTAGAACAGGGGAAAGATCTGCGCCTGGTTGCCGCCGGTGGTGGTCAGCAAGAGAGTGTCGAACTCCGACCGCGCCGGCTCCATCAGCTCCAGCACTTCGCGATACCCGTACTGGAACGCTTCCGCCGCCAGCTCGGGGTACTGGTCGACGTAGCGATAACCGTAGCGCCCCGCCTCGAACGCCATCGTCGCCAGGACGACGCACATCAGGATGTCGTGCGCCCAACCGCGCGCCCCCGAGTGCCCCCGCGCCAGCAACTTGTCCGTGATCGCGGTCGCGCCCGCCGCCGCCAACAAGCAGAACGCCCCGACCCCGATGAACCCGCGAGAAGCGCTCGGCACCTCGTTCATCAGGCTCGGAGCGATCGGGTAGAGGAAGAGCCACCACAGGAGCAGCTTGCCCTGCGGACGCCCGCGGCGCAGGCACCAGACCACGCCCGCCAGAGTCAGAGGCGCCGTCGCCAGATAGATCTGGCCGACTCCCGGGACCGAGTGACGCACCAGCGGATCGCCGTAGAGAAACAGAAAGTCGGCGGTGAAAAAGGTGCTCCAATTGGCGGCGACGTTGGCCAGGCTTTCCACAGGCCTCGCCCAGTCGACGATCGTCGTCTCGCTGAAGTACTGCCCGGAGCGCTGCCGATGGGTGAGGTCGAAAACCAGCAGCGGGATGCCGGTCACGACCGCCGTGGCAATCGCCGCCAGCGTCCAGCGTCCGGCAGCGAACAGAGGCTTTGCGTAGAGGACCGCCGCCGCCAGGAGGAACAACGGGATGAAGAACTTGGCGGGAGCGTAGGCGTAGAGGCCGAGCGCGAAGGCGAACGCCGACACCACCAGCCAACGCGGCCGGCCGCGAACCCCGAGCAGGAACGCGGCGAATCCGCCGGCGACCAATGGCAACAGCGCGATCAGCTCGAAGGCGATCCGACTGAAGTGCAGATGCCAGGGCGAAATCGCCAACAACAATCCGCTCCACAGGCCGCCGCGGCGACCGCACAGGACGGTCCCCAGCCAGAGGAAGGAGGCTACGCCGAGCACCCCCCACAAGCCCGCCACCAGCCGAATGGTGGTCTCGCTCAGGCCGAGCACGGCGACCACCGGGATCGCCGAGTAGATGAAGACCGGATTCTTGTAGCTGACGCCGAACGACCAGACGTAGACCGGCAGGAAGCTGCCCTCTTCGTCGCGCCCGCTCTTCAGCAGCGAGTAGGCGTTGTAGCCGTTGCCCGCCTCGTCGCAGAACAACCCGGCTGGAACGTCGTCCAAGCCCCAGACCCGAAAGAACAGCGAGAACGCGAGGATCGCGACACAGCCGACGCGAAACAACCGGTCCGACACATCCGGGTCCCTGCCCGCCCGCTCTTCCTCAGCCGCCGATGCCATGCCCTCGCCAGGCGGAGCGACCCGCCACGTCCGTTTAAACCGAGCCCCGCCGTGAAGTCGAGCCCGCGAGGGAATCATGGTACATGCGACGGAAGTCCATGAAAACGCCGCCCCACAACCACGCGATCTCGATCGGCCCGGTCGAGCTCGGCACGCTGCCGCGGATCGCGGTGCCGCTGGTCGATCGCGAGCTCGGCGAAATCCAGTCGGCCTTGCGCTGGGCGGACATCGTCGAGCTGCGCGTCGACATGTGCGACGCGACCGACGAGAGCGCCGTCGCCGAGAGCTGTCGCAAGGCCGCCGCGACGGCTCCGTTGCTGGTTACGGTGCGCAGCCACGACCAGGGCGGCGCCATCGAGCTCGACGACCAGCGGCGCCTGGCGCTCTACGAAGCGGCGATGCCGCACGCCGACGCCGTCGATGTCGAGCTGCGCTCGCCGATCCGCGACGCCGTGCTCGAACGAGCGCGCAGTCGCGGCGTCACCACCATCGTTTCCCACCACGACTTTGCCGCGACCCCCGATCGCGACGAGCTCGATGCGCTGGTCGCGGAAGCGCGCCAGGTCGACGCCGACATCGCCAAGCTCGCCGCCACCGCCAACGACGCGGGCGACCGCAACCGCCTGCTCGACGTGCTGCGCGCAAACCGCGAGCGAGCGATGATCGTCATCGCAATGGGCGCGCACGGCGCCGCCTCTCGCGTGTTCTTTCCCCTATGCGGCTCGGTGCTGACCTACGGCTTCCTGCACGACAGCGTCGCCCCCGGACAGCTCTCGATCCGCGAGCTGCGCGCCGAGCTGGCGCGCTACTGCCCGGGACTGAAGGCGAGTCGCGACGGCTGAAACTCGCTGCGCTCGTCGGCTAGGGCATAGGCATAGGCAAGGTGTGGTCGTCGCCAACGCGGCGGAGTCGACTGGGAAAGCAGGTCGGTGATGCGGGCGAGATCACAGGCCGCGGCGCCGCCGCTCGCGCGCGCTCAGGGTGTGCACCAACCGCCCCATCGACCCCGGGAAGAAGCGCTTCATGTAGTACATCCACCACGCCTCGGGGGAGACCGGCGCCACCGCGCGGTTCTTCTCGATCGCCTTGAGGATGTTCGCGGCCACCCGTTCGGGTCCGTAGTTGCGGCGCTGGTAAGCCGACACGATCTCGGCCCGGTTGTCGTCGGTAGCCATCGGTCCGACCATGCGCGAGCTCTGCGTGATCGGCGTGTTGATGATCCCCGGACAGACCGCGGTGACGCCGATCCCGTAGTTGGCGAGCTCGTCGCGCAGCGATTCGGAAAGACCGACCACCGCGAACTTGGTGGTCGAGTAGGCGCACAGGGCTTCGGTCGCAACCAGGCCCGCCGCCGAGGCGATGTTGACCACGTGCCCCGAGCCGCGCTCGACCATCGGCGGCAGGAAGTAGTGGCAACCGTACACGACGCCCCAGAGATTGATGCCGACCACCCAATTCCAGTCTTCGAGCCCGGTGTGCAGGAAGCCGCCGCCCAGGCCGACGCCGGCGTTGTTGACGAGAACGTCGACGGCCGCGACCTCGGCGTGCACTGCCTCGGCGAAGGCGGCCATGTCCTCGGCCTTGGCGACGTCGACCCGGCGCTGGATGACCTTGCGCCCCGTCGCTTCGATTTCCTTTGCGACCTCGGTGAGGGCTTTCTGATTGATGTCGCAAATCGCCAGATCCGCCCCGCGCCGCGCCAGCGCCAGTGCCGTTTCGCGCCCGATGCCGCTCGCCGCCCCGGTCACCAACGCCGCCTTGCCCGTCATGTTCGAGATGTCCATGCATCAGTTCCTAGCAGTACCCACCGGCGAGCGCACGGTCGGCCGGCTGTCGGGTCCCCGAGACGGGTCGCGGCACCGCCGCGACGTTGCTAAGCTCCCGCTGCACACGGCGATTCACACGCGGGAGGACACACCATGGACGACATCCGATTCGACGACATCGACGGGCTGCGAGCCCGGATCAGCGAGGACTTCGGCGAGTTTGGCGCGGAGAAAGAAGTTACCCAGGAGATGATCAACCAGTTCGCCGACCTCACCGGTGACCACCAGTGGATCCACGTCGACGTCGAGCGCGCCAAGAAAGAAAGCCCGTTCGGCCAGCCGATCGCACACGGATTTCTGACACTGAGCCTGCTACCGACACTGCGCACGTCGACCGACTACCGCATCGTCGGCTACGGCAACGCCACCAACTACGGCGCCGACAAGCTGCGCTTCATCTCGCCGGTGCCGGCCGGGTCGAAGGTCCACGCGCGCTCGCGCCTGGTCGACATCCAGCAAAAGCCCAAGGGCACGCAGGTCACCCAGGAGATCGCCGTGCACGTCGTCGGCAACGACCGCCCTGCGCTCCTCTACCGAATGCTGGTCCTCTACCACCCGGCTCAGTAGAACCAAACCTAGACCCCAGATCCTAGATCCCACACGATGATTCCTCCGGTTGATCCCGCGGGCGAGTACAAAGCTCTCGAGCGAGAGATCGACGCCGCCGTCAAGCGAGTGCTGGCGAGCGGTCAGTTCGTCGGCGGCTCGGAGATCGGCGATTTCGAAGCCGAGCTCGGAGAGTTCGTCGGCGCCGAGCACGTCGTCGGCGTCGGCAACGGCACCGACGCACTCGAAATCGCGCTCGCCGCCTGCGGCATCGGCCCAGGCGACCGGGTGGCGGTTCCGGCGTTCACCTTCGCCGCGACCGTCGAGGCGGTGGTGCGGGTCGGCGCAATCCCGGTCCTGGTCGACGTCCTCGACAGCAACTTGACGATCGACACCCAGGCGCTGGCGGCGCGGCTGCGCGACGGCGATCCGGTCAAGGGCGTGATTCCGGTGCACCTCTACGGCCACCCGGCCGACATGGAGGCCCTGCTCGAGCTGCGCGCCGACCGGCCGTTTGTGATCATCGAGGACGCCGCCCAGTCGCACGGCGCGCGCTGCCAGGTCGGCGGCAGTCGCAGGCGCGTCGGCGCGATCGGCGACGCCGGCTGCTTTTCGTTCTATCCGACCAAGAATCTCGGCGCCGCCGGCGACGCCGGCGCGGTTGCGACGAATGACGAAGCCGTCGCCCAAAAGGCCCGCTTGATCGCCAACCACGGCGACATCTCCAAGTACGAGCACACCCTCGCCGACGGCCGCAATTCACGCCTCGACGCGATCCAGGCGGCAATCCTCCGCATCAAGCTGCGCCACCTCGACGACTGGAACGCGGCACGGCGCCGCATCGCCGCGACCTACACCAATCAACTGGCCGAGCTCGCCGCCCGCCTACCCGTCGAACGAGCGGGTGCCGAGAGCGTCTTCCACCAGTACACGATCCGCATCGCCGACCGAGACGCGGTGCAAGCGCGGTTGCGCGAGCGCGAGATCGTCGCCGGCATCCACTACCCGCGCGCCATCCACCAGCAACCCGGCTTCGCCCAGTTCTCCGAGGAAGGCGCCTCCTACCCGATCGCCGAGGCCGCCGCCGCCGAGGTCCTGTGCCTACCGATCTACCCCCTGATGAAAGACCGCGACGTCAACCGAGTCATCAAGGCTTTGCTCGCAGGATGAGTTTAGCCGCAGAGGAACGCAGATCTACGCTGATAGGATACCGGTAAGAGAATACTCACCACGGAAAACACGGATGAACACTGATGAGAGCACGAACCAAACCGTGTCCATCCGTGTTCTCCGTGGTAAATTTTTTCCCGATGCCCATCAGCGACCATCTGCGTTGATCTGCGGCTAGTCTTTTAAGGTCCGAGATCCTCCCGAAGGATATCCACCGTCGAAAGATCGGCGAGCGCCTGGTTGGCGCGCGCCGTCGCCGCTTTGCCGACGCTCAGCGCCTGCCACTTGTCGCCCATCGTCAGGGTGGTCGTCGCGGCGACCCAGGAATAGCCTACGAGACGGCAATAGCGACGCCGCAGGTCTTCCGCGGGGGGCGGCTCTACCCCTTGTGCCGCAAGGGTTTGGCGGTACACCCGCAAGACGTCGTCCTGCTCGGCGCGGCGCATTTCCGCCGGGATCGAGTTGGCGAGAAAGTACGCGATGTCGCGGATTCCGGGAGCCCGACACAGCACCGCCCAGTCGAGAAAGCCCGGCGTCTCGCGGTCGTCGAATTGATTGCCGATGTGGCAATCGCCGTGGCAGAGCGTCCGCTCTCCCTCCTCCCAGAGATCACACACCTCATCCGTGCGCTCGATGTAGAGAGCGGCGAGGCCGCGAAATACCTCGGGCATGTCGTCACCGAAGTCGTCGAGCGCCTGCTTGATCAACATCGGACCGAGCTCGTGTCGCATCGGCGCACCGATCCAGGCGAGATCGGCGTCGAAGCGAGGACTGTCCCAGTACGCCGCGTGCAGCCGCGCCAGCGATTCGGCGACCCGCCGCACGCGCGCCGCGTCGCCTTGGTCGAGCGAGGTCGGGAAACCGCAGCCAGCCGCGGCGAGGTCTTCCATCAGCATCAGGTAAGCCGACCCGTCGTCCGAAGCCTCGGCGTAGTACGGGGTCGGGCAGCGCACCGGAACCTCGCCCGCCAGCTGGCGATAGAAACGCACTTCCCGCTTGCCCATTCCGGTCGCGCTGACCATCGCCTGCTGCATCGGGTCGGTCGGCGGCAGCTTGACGAACATGGTGGCCGGCGCCGAGCCACCTCCGGAGTACTTCAGCTGCAAGCGGGCGCGGCCGGTGGTGCCGGCGTTCCAGTCGACCACCTCGGCATCCTGGACCCGGGTTTCGGGCCCCAGCGTCTCGCCGAGCGCGTCGTTCAACCAAGTGGGAGTGAGCTCTGCCGCATCCATCGGAATCATCGTCGCAACATCCGACGAATCGGCTACCGACTGCAACGCACAGAGAGAGCAGGCCGGTGTCTCGCCGCCCCGCCGCGGCGATCAATGCCGCATCAGGCGGGCACTGCCTCCGACCGCGCCGCACCCAGCGCCGCTTCCTTGGCCTCGCCGAGCAGGCGCTCGGCGCGCTGGCTGTAGCGCCCCAGCCCGGCTTCTCGGCTGATCTCCAGGGAGCGGGTGAAGTGCACCTCGGCCTCGGTTGGGCGTCCGCGCACGAAGGCCAGCTTGCCGAGGCCGTTGAGGCTGACCGCCTGCCCCAGCTTCGACGAGATCGCCTCGGCGATCCGCAGACTCTCGGCGAAGCAGCGCTCGCTCTCGTCCCAGTACTCCTCGCCGAGGCGCAGCGTCGAGTCGCCGAGCGCGGCGCTGGAGAACATGATCCGCAGGCGCCCCGCGGAATGCGCCAGCGCCTCGCGCGCCAGGGTTTCGGCACGACGGAACTTGAGCAACCCGACCAACCCTTCGACCAGCGGCAGAATCGACAGCACGATGTTTCCGCCCATCGCGATCCCCTGCTCCGCCAGCGACACGACCCGGGCCGGCGGCGCCTCGCCGTCGATCTCGGCATGAACCGCGACCAACTGGATCGCCGCCTTGCGAATCCCCCACTCGATGCCGATCTCTTCGCTCCGCTCGAAGCCGGCCTTGGCCCAGTGCAACGACTTGTCGTAGTTGCCGCGCAAGAACTCGATGTATCCGAGCTGGGACAGGGAGGAAGTCTCGACGGTTCGATTGCCTGCCGCCCGGGCCAGCTCGATCGATTCTTTCGCCTGCTCGAACGATTTGTCGAGGTCGTCGGCAAAGCAGCGGACCTGCTGCTGCATCATGCGCGCCGACAGGTAGATCTCGCCGAGTGTCCCGCTCTCGTCGATCGCGAGTTGGCGCGCCATCGTCTGCTCGAGGCTGTCGATGGCTTCTTCGAAGCGGCCGTCGAGCAGGTAGTTCCAAGCCAGGGCGCGCGACGCGCTGTTGACCAGCTCCTGGTTGCCCTCGACGCGTGCCGCCTCGACCCCTTCCTCGACCGAGCGCAGGCCGCGATCGAACTCCTCCGGGTCGGTGGTCAGGATCATGCCGAAGAAGGTTTTGGCCGTCGCCAGCGTCTGCCTTTGTCCGAGGTCGGTGGCGAGCGCGATCGAAAGCTCCGCCGCCTCGCGCGCCAGCGGATCCTCGGAGGATCCGTACAACACCAGCATTCGACAATAGCCGAGCGCCGCCTCCAGCAAGCGCTCGCGGCTCTGCGGACCGCTGCGCTCGGCATGCGACTCGGCGATCTCCCACGCCTGGCGGTACAGGTCGCTCGCCGCGCGAAACGCCGGCAACCGCTCCGCTTCGGCGGCGGCCGCCAGGAGCGCGTCGATCGCCTTCGACTCGTTGGCGCTGCGCGCATAGTGGTAGGCGACGATCGAGGCGCGGGCGCCGTGCTGACTCAACATCTCGCCCACCTTCTCGTGCAGTGCGCGCCGCTCCTTGAGCAGCAGGCTCTCGTAGGCGACATCCTGGGTCAGACTCTCGCCGAAGCGGTACTCGGCGGCGTCGCTCGCGCCGACCCGGTGGACGACGCCGCGTTCCACCAGCTGGCCGAGCGCCGCGCTCACCTTTTCCCCGTTGGCGTCGAGCAACTCGGCGACGTCGTCGCGGGAAAACTGACGGCCGAGAATCGCCCCGAGTTGCGCCGTGCGCTTTGCCGCCGGCGCGAGTCTGTCGAGCCGCGCCGCCAGGACCTCGCGCACCGACCCCGGAATCACGATCTGATCGACGTCACCCGCCACCTCGCAGCCGTCAGTGCCGCAACGAACCAGTCCGCGCTCGAGCAGCGAACGGGTGATCTCTTCTACGAAGAACGGACTGCCCTCGGCGCGCTCCCGCACGCGCTTGGTGACGACCTCCGGCAACGCGCCGCCGACGATGTTGCGCATGATCTCGTCCATCGCCCGGTTCGACAGCGGACGCAGGTAAATCCGGGTCAGCGCCGCCTTGGTGCCCCAGCGGTACACCTCGTCCGGCCGCGAGCTGATGACGATCATCACCCGCGCGTGACGAAGCCCGCCGAGTGCCATCTCCAACAGCTCGCGCGACTGCTCGTCGGCCCAGTGCAAGTCCTCGAAGATCACCACCACCGGCGCCCGCATTGCCTCGCGCAGAACCAGGTCGCCGAGCGCGCGCGTCGTCTCCTGCTGCAGCTCGTCGATCGGCACCTCGCTCGAATCGAGCTCGCGCTGCGACAACAGGCGCTTGAGATGGGGGAACTCGCGCTCGACTTTGAGCGGATCCATACCGGTCTTGTCGGCCACCGAGGCTTTGGCTTCGGCTTCGCAGGTATCGTCGGTGAGCCCGAAGAAGCTGCGCAGCATGTAGATGAACGGATAGTACGGCTCCGGCTGATGCAGCGCCGCGCAACGTGCTTCGAAGAAGGTGACGTCGCCCGCCGACAGGTGCTCGCGCAGCTCGTGAATGAGCCGCGACTTGCCACTGCCGGCGTCACCCACCAATTCGACGACCTGGGGCAGCCCCTGCTCGAGGCGGTCGAAACAGGCAATCAGCTGCGCCAGCTCGGCGTCGCGTCCGACGAACGGGGTCAGCCCGCGCCGCGTCGCGACCGCCATCGGGCTGGTGGCGTCGACCGCCTCCAGCACCTCGAACGCCGCTACCGGGTCGCTCTTCCCTTTGACCTCGAACGGACCGGCGGGCCGCATGCGGAAGAAGGCCCGCGCCAGACGCTCGGTCTCGTCGCTGATCAAGATCGATCCGGGCTCGGCCAGCGATTCCAGACGCGCCGCCAGATTGGTGGTGTCGCCAACCGCCGTGTAGTCCATCTTGAGATCGTTGCCGACGGCGCCCGCAACCACCGGCCCGGTGTTGACGCCGATCCGCGCCGGCAGCTGGATGTCGCGCGCCGCCAACTTGCGATTGAAGTCGACCATCGCGTCGCGAATCGCCAGCGCCGCCCACAGGGCCCGCTGCGCATCGTCCTCGTGCGCGATCGGCGCGCCAAACAGGGCCATCAACCCATCCCCGGCAAGCTGGTTGACGATTCCCTCGAAGCGGTAGATCTCACGGAAGGCGATCTCGAGGTACTGGTCGAGGAGCTCGCGGTATTCCTCGGGATCGAGCCGTTCGGCAACTGCCGTCGAGCCGGCGAGGTCGCAGAACAGGACCGTCACCACCTTGCGCTCGCCGCTGATCGTGCGTCCGCTCTCGGAGAGCTTCTCCGCCAGACCGGCCGGCATCGCCCGCGAGAAGCGCCGCAAGCTGTCGTCGCCGCGCTGCGGCTCCGCACCGTCCTGCTGCTCGCTCTCCACCGGGGCACCGACCGGGGCTCCGCAATCGGGGCAAAAGCGAAACTCGCCGTCGAGGTCGGCGCCGCAGGAGGCGCAACTCGGTCGCACCGGCTCGCCGCAAGCGTGACAGAATTGCTTGCCGGCAATCAGCTCGGCGCCGCAGGATCGACACGGCATAGTGCGCTAAAGCTTCCGCTTCGAGGTCGGCCCAGTCAAGCCAACCACACGAAGTTGGAACATCGACGGCAGGAAAAAGCTAGCCGCAGATGGACGCAGATGGGCGCTGATGGGCTTGCAGGGAAACAAATCTACACGGAGAACACGGATGGACACGGAGACGGCCAAGGAGACCTCCGTGTCCATCCGTGTTCTCCGTGGTAGATTTTTTCAGAACCCCCATCAGCGCCCATCTGCGGCTAAATTTTTCTCAGCAAACGCAAGCTGCGCAGGCGGTTGAGGGCGGCGGCAATCTCGTGGCGCCGCGCCATGGCGCGGTCGCCGAAGCTCGGGGCGGTCACTGCGGACAGCCCTCCTTCGGCGATCTCTCGCTCGATGACGTCGAGCATGGCGCCGATGTCGCGCTCGCCGTCACAGACCGAGCGACTCAGACGCAGCAGCACGTCGCCGATCATCCTGCATTGGCCGGCGTCGACCAGCTGGGCCAGGAGAGCGACATCGATCTCTTCCGATCCG
Organism: bacterium; assembly: GCA_030430165.1. Taxonomy (GTDB): domain Bacteria; phylum Desulfobacterota; class Binatia; order HRBIN30; family CADEER01; genus CADEER01. The sequence goes on from JAUIGL010000028.1 coordinate 19,407, forward strand.
AACTCGATCGAGCGGGTGCGCACGGCGCGAACCCGCTCGGCGCGCCTGCCGCGGCTCGGGTCGAGGCTAGCCGGATCGGCGATGCGCGGCGCCGGCGCCGGCCACGCCGGCAACTGCTCGGGCGACGGAAGCTCGCGCGGCATCTCGCGAGCCACTTGCAGCGCCCGCTGGCTGACGTCGAGCGGGCGATAGGCGTCCATCTGGATCACCGTGTCGGCAACGTCCAGGTAGTCGCCCGCTCCGCCGACCACCAACACGGTCGAAACTCCGCGCTCGGCGAGCTGCCGCGCGCGGTCGACCAGCGGCGTGATCGGCTCGCGGTCGCTCGGGATCAGCGCCCGCATGCGCGCGTCGCGGATCATGAAATTGGTCGCCGCGGTGTCCTCGTCGATGAGCAGCGCGCTGGCGCCGGTCTCGAGCGCCTCGACGATCGCCGCCGCCTGCGAGGTGCTGCCGGATGCGTCGTCGCTGTCGAATGCAGCCGTCGAGCGGCCCAACGGCAGATTGGAGATGAAGCCGCGCAGGTCGACGCCGCACACCGAGCGGCCGTCTTCGGCACGCACACTCACCGCGTCGGCAACCGTCGCGCAGAGCTCGCGACCGTCGCCGGGGATATGATCATAGACGCCGCGCGCCAAGACCTGCAGCAAGGTCGACTTGCCGTGGTAGCCGCCGCCGACGATCAGGGTGACGCCGCGCCGTATGCCGAGCCCGCGGACGGTCCCGGCATTGCCTAAATCGACCTCGATGCGCAGCGACTCCGGCGCCGCGAAAGGGACCGCGCCGGCGAGCGGCCGGTCGTCGGCGCCGCTGGCGCGCGGCAGCAGCGCGCCGTCGGCAACGAACGCGACCAGGCCCCGCTCGGCGAGAAGCGAGCGCAGTTGCACCTGGTCGGCGACCACCTGCACGTGGCGCTGCAGGGCATCGCGGTCGAGCTGCTCGAAGATTTCGTTCACCAACTGAGGGATCGCAGCGCACAGCAAATCGGCAGCGGCGCGGCCGAGAATTCGCCGGCCCGCCGCCGGCAAGCCGACCGTCAAGCGGATCTCGACGCGACCACCGGCGTCGAGCTGCACCGCGGTTCGCTCGAGAACCTCCTGACCGAGCGCCGCCACCTCGACCTGCCCGCTCTTGCCGCTGCCCGAACCGCGCCGCGCCTTGGCGGTGGCGGCGCGTAGCCGGCGCTGCAGATAGTCGGCGGTGGCACGCCTGGCATCGCGGTCTGCGACGGCGAAGTCGGGCAACTGCGCCAGCGCGGACTCGACGTCGACCCGCAAGCGGCTCGGGCTGGCGAACGGATCGCCCTGCACGTGCTCGAGGCAGAGGCGAAACGAGCCGATCGCGAAATCGCGGCCTCGCAGGTCGCGGTACGCGGGATACGGCTTTCGATCGAGGCCAATAAGAATCGATCCAAGCGCGGGCATGGCGGCACCTTCCTGCATCGCAGCGGCGGGGTCTAGCTCGACGGAGAAAAGCAGGGAGCCTCGCTTCGCTCGGTCGTCTGAGGGTCCCTCACCCGGCCTTCGGCCGACCTCTCCCACAGGGAGAGGCATCTGAATTTCCTTCTCCCTGTGGGAGAAGGGCAGGATGAGGGTCCCTCGAATGAGGACGAAGTCCCACCCGAGCTTTCTACGCGCACGACATTCACTGCGTAGGAGATCGGCCCTTCAGAATCGAGTTCACCAATTCAAACAGCGTAGGTCGCTTCCAGGTAGTCGACGATGTCGGCCGACTCGAAGAGCGCGCTGTCGGTGTTGGGGTCGACCAGGTAGGGCACCTGCATCTTGCCCGACCTGGCGACGAAAGCGCTGCGCTCGCGGCTGCCGCGGGCGACGTTGTACAGGACGTAGGGAAGCTCGAGGGCACACAGCTGCTCGCGGACGATGCGGCAAAAGGGCGAGGCTTCGAAGCTGTAGAGCTCGAGTGGTTTTTCGGGGCGACGCGCTTCGCGGTAGAAGGCGCCGAAGCCCGGGCGCACGACACTGGCGGCGAACGAGGACAGATCGGTGAGCGGTCCGAGCGCCAGCGGCAGCGCCACGCTGCCGTCGCCGTACTGGGCAAACAGGTAGCGGACGATGTCCGACGACTCGTACATCTCGCGGCCGGTGTTCGGGTCGACCAGATAGGGAAACATCGCGCGCCCGCCGCGCTCCTCGACTTCCTGGCGGAAGCGCGGCCCGTTCTTGGGGCAGGGATAGACCTCGGCGCTGAGATCGAGGATCGACAGCGCCTCGCGAACCTTGCGGCAATACGGGCAGGCCTCGAACTCGAACAGCTGCAAGCGCCGCTTCGGGCGCCGCCCGAGCTTGCCGACGGCGATGCCGGTAGCGCCGCGATTCACCGTCGCTGCCAGCGAGGTCCCGACATCGAACATCCTAGCCAACATTTGCTTCCACCTTCTCCGGCACCGGATCGGCCCGGTCGAGCCGGACGACGCTTTCGATATGCTCGGTCTGCGGCAGGAAATCAAAAGGCTCGACAGGTTGCGCCGCGTAGCCGAGCTCGGCGAGGTCGGCGAGATCGCGCGCCAGACTCTCCGGGTCGCACGACATGTAGACGATGCGCGACGGCGCGACCGCGGCGATCGCTCGCAGCGTCTCACGGCCCGCTCCCTTGCGCGGCGGGTTCAGGGTCACCACGTCGATGCGGTCGAGCTCCCGCGCCAGCGTGTCCAGCCCCTGCGCCGCGCCGGCGGCGCGGAAGCGCACGTTGTGCAGCCCGTTGACGCGCGTGTTCTCGACCGCGTCGCGCACCGCGCTCTCCGACGATTCGATGCCGAATACGGTCGCGCCGGAGGTCGCCAGCAGCAGCGAGATGGCGCCGACTCCACAGAACAGATCGACGGCGACCTCGCCCGGCGCCAGCGCCGCCAGCGCGGCAACTCTCTCGTAGGCGCGGCGCGCCGCGCCGAGGTTGGCCTGAACGAAGGAGCCGGCGCGAAACTTGAGATGCACTCCGCCGACCCGCTCGACCAGGGCGTCGTGGCGGGTGCGCGGCACGAAGACGTCGCCGAAGACGGCATTGCCGGTCGTCGCATTGACGTTGAGGACGACGCTGCCGATGCCGCGCGAGCGACGCAGTCGCTCGACCAGGGCCGACTCCCCGCTCCACCCGCGGTCGCGAACCACCAGCGTCACCTGGGTGGTTCGCCGCGTCCACGACGAGCGCACCGCCACGTAGCGCAGCCACCCCTGCCGCGAGCGCTCGTCGTAGATCGGCGTCGCGGTGCGCTCGACCGCGCGCCGCACCTGAGCCAGCGCGTTGGCGACCAGCGAGTCGTGAACCGGGCAGCGGCTGACGTCGACCACCTGGTGCGACCCCGGCTTGTACACGCCCAACAGCAGGCCGCGCTTGGCCTCGCGCGCGACCAGCTTGACCTGGTTGCGGTACCCGAACACACGCTGCGAGCCAACCGGTTTGGCGACGGCGAGCGAGCTCAGCGCCGGGTAGGCGGCGAGCGCCTGCTCGACGCGTTCGCGCTTGCGCCGCAGCTGCTCGCCGTAGCGCACGCCGATGTAGGGACAGCCGACGCAATCCGGTGCGTGCGGGCAGTCGATCGCCGACGCCGCGCCCTCCACCGTCCTGCCGCCCGATCGCGCGCCCATGCGGGTTCCTTACGCGGGCGCGACCGGACAGACAAGCGAGCTAACGTCTCAGCTCTCGGGCGGGCAGCCGAGCAGCGCGTTGTTGACGCCGTCGACCAGCTCGGCGATGACGACCCGGCCGTCCATGTTGCGGTCGGCTTTCTCGCAGATCTCGAGCGGGCTGTCGCCGAGCGCAATGCGCACGCTGCGGGTCAGCTCGTCGATCCGCACACTGCGGTCGTCGTTGCAGTCGGACGTGCACGGCCCGGGCGGACGCGGCGTCGCGGTCGCCCGCGGCGTCGTCGGCCGCGCCGTCGGAGTCGGGGTCGGTTCTCGCGTATGGGTCGGCGTCACCGTCGGTCCGACGGTGCCGGGAACCCGGATGACGATCTCACGCGCCGCTCCGAGGTTGCCGCTGAGGTCGCGCAGTCGCGCCGCAAGCACCGTGTCTCCCGGCGGGAACTCCTCGGAGCGCGCGATGTCGCCGCAGAACTGAATCGTCGTGCTCGGGTCCTCGAAAGCGAACGAGTCGTCGATGCAGGAGTTCAGAGGGTCGCGGCGGCCTACCATCGCCCCGCTGCCGTCGTTGATGCGACAGCCGAGGTCGTTGATCCGGTTGATCGACGCCGTGTCGTCGCGAAAGCCGAACGGGACGGTGGCGGCGATTCCGCCCGGCGGCACCGCCTGCTGATCGCACACCGCGGGGTTGCCGTTGCCGAGCGGCCGGCTGACGATCGACTGGAAGTCGGGCAACTCGCCGGCGCTGAACGCGGAGTCGCCGACCGGGCGCAGCGAAGCCCCGGCACGGCCCTCGACGATCAGGGTTCCGACCCCGCTCGATTCGAAGAACGGCCGCCCCTCGTCGTCGTACCCGTCGGGCAGCGTCGACACCCGTTCCTGCGGCAGGAAGGCGAACGAAGTGATCGTCGGCCCAGTCGGGCAACGCCGATCGAAGCGCTCGACCCGGTATCGGCCGACCGACAAGTCGCCGCATGCGCTGACCAACACCGTGTAGGTCCCGCCGCTGGCGGTGGCGACGCTGATCTGATCGCGGCAGGTTTCCTCGACAAGGTTGGCAGAGGGATCGATCACCCGGATCAGGTAGGGGTCGCTGCGGCTTTCGATGTCGTTGACCCGGATCTCCACCCGCTCGCCGGCCAAGCCCGGGAATTGGAACGAATCGACCTCGCCGAGCTGGGTCAGCGCGACGCCGTCGTCGGTCGCGCCGCAGTCCAGAAAGAGGCCGCAGTTGGCATCGTTGTCGGATACGACGTGAGCGCTGATCAGGTAGCTACCGCTGCCGCTGATGCACGGCGATACCTCGATCCGGTAGGAGCCACCGGCGGAAGCGAACTCGAACGCGTTGCGGCAGGTGGTGATGTCGACGCCCGGACCGACGACGTGGATCTCCAGCGAATCGATGTCTCCCGACGTCACCGTCCCCTGCAGGAAGACGACCGCGCCGCTCGGCGCCGTCATGGTGTAGACGTCGGTGTCGGACACGCTGGACAGCGAGCCCGGCAGCGAGTCACCGCAGGCGATCCTCTGTTGTCCGACTCCGGCAGTCGGACCAAACACCATCAGCACCGCCGCGAAGGCGAGCGACAACGCGGCGCGCACCGCCGCCCCGCGACCTGTTTGGGTCGTGGGGCCGGTCCAACCGAGAATTCGTTTCGTTGCAAGCACGGGCGCTCGCCCCCTGATCACGAGTAGGGCACCTCTCGACCAACTGCCTCATCGCATGCCGGCGCGGCGGCTCTCGCCGCAACCGCGAGCTCGTGACCGGCGGCATTCCCGGCTTCCCCCGCAAGCTCACTCGAAGGCTTCGCGCTCCACCCAGCCACTTCGGTTCTCCGACAGCAACACCCGGTACCAATCGCGGTCTTCACCCGCAACCTCCACCCGGTCTCCCAGCCGGAGCTCGGATACCACCCCACCCTGGGCGCGCGGCACCTCGCGCACCAACGCGCGCGGCGCCGTGACCCGCATCACCGCGCTGCGCTCGATGGCGCGAATTCCATCACTGCCCTGCAAGACTTGTTGGTTCTGCACCCCGACCACGAGCAGCGCTCCGGCTGCCACCGCCGCCGGCACCAGCACCGGCAGGCGCAGCGTCCGGTCGAGCGTCTCGCGAACCCGGTGCAGCCAGTTGGTCGACTCGACCGCCCTCGGCTGATCTGCCAGGTCACGCGCTCCCGCTTCGATCAAGCCCTGTACCTGCCGTCGCAATGCCGCCGGCACCGGGCGATCGACGCTCGATTCGACGCGCAGGCGACGCTTGAGCAAGGACAGTCCGTAGACGCAGGCGTCGCAGCGACTCAGGTGCGCTTCGACTGCCCGGCGGTCGGCGTCGGCGAGGTCGCGGGTCAGATAGAGAATCAACCCCTCCTCGTCGGAGCATCCCGCGCCGGCGACGCCGGGCTCGGCGTTGGCGGCGACGCCGTCGAACTCGCGTCGCAGCCGCGCCGTCAGACCGGCGCAGCGCTCACAGGAGTCGACGTGCTCGCGAACCACGCTTGACCGGGCAGCATCGAGCTCTTCGTCGATGTAGCAGGACAAGTCCTCGAAATCCGGACAAGAGCTCATTCCCTCACCTTCCGATGTGCCGAGCGTCATGAAATCGCCTCCGTGGAAATCGCCTTCAGGAACCCACACCCAACGAGTCGTGCGACTCGTTGCCGCGCGGGGCTCCGGTGTCACTGACTTTGGTCATCAGCTCTCTTCGCAAGCGTGCAATCTGCGAGCCAATGTTGCCGATGCTCGTATTGAGCAGCGCCGCAATGTCCTTGTAGGGAGCCGTCACCTTGCGCCGCTGCGCCTGGGCAAGCAATTTTGCGCGCTGGCTGCGCCGCCGGTCGATCTTGCGCTCCAACTGGGCGCGCTCCTCGCGCAGACGCTCCGCCGCCGTCGTCGTCGGCGGCAACGCGGTCAGATCTTCGTTGATCCGCTGGATGCGGCGCTCGTAGAGCTGAATCCACGCCTGCACGGCATCGAGCGCATCTTCCATCTTCTTGAGCCCGGCCTCGCGCTCGCGCACCGTCGCCCTCAGGTCCTCGATTCGGTCGAGCACGTCGGGAATGGCGTTTCCCGAAACCTGAGAAAGATAGCGGACCTCCGAGGGGTCGAACTCGTGATCTTCGACGTAGAGTAGCTTCATCACCACGGCCTTCGGAGTCGAAAGATCCGAAAGCAACTCGCGCATTGCTGATCGGTCCAGATCCATATCGTCAAACACACCTTCCCGTTCACTGGCCCTGGCAAACCCCGGATCCGGCAGCTCGCCAATGCTCTCCAGTGAAACCGTCTCGATCTCGCGCAACCCTCGCTTCCACTCCAGGACCAGGTCGTCCAACACGAAGCCGAGCAGATAGGCTCGAAACGGAGCCCGGCCCTCGAACGTACGCACCCGCCGGAAAATCCTCCCGCGGTCGAAGGCAAACACGTAGAAATCGCCCGCTTCGTCGGGGGGCACCCGGTAGACTCGGATTGGGTAACCGTAGATCAGCTCGCCGTAGCGCTCCTGAAATTCCTTCGCTGCCTCTACTTCGCCGGCCAAACACCGTCGGATGAGGCTCCGCGCTTCTTGTGCTTCGCTCAGCGACTCCACGGTAACTTCCCGCCCCAATTCCTGCCCGCATGCGAAATCGCGCAGTCATCTCATTCGACTACAGGAGATGCGATGAGGACAGAGATTATTGCGTTCATTCGCCGAAATTTTTTCAACACACGATCGAGCCCGGTTGTGCGCTGATTTTGTCCTCCTTTTCAATTGGAAACATCGTTATGAGAACGCATGGCACTTTCCCATTGAACCACCGCGGCGCCGCACGTAGATGGGGAAGAGGTGGATCGGGCGGGTCCGCGCGTAGATGAAGATGACGTTGGGTGGACGACTTTCGCTGGCAGCGGCCTGCCTCGCCGGCAGCGCGTTGATCACGTGGGCAATCTACGACCCGGCCAGCCTCGGCCAGCGTGCCGTGGTCGAGTACGAGCGCGTCGAGAGCGCCGCCCCGGGAGCCAGCGGCATCCTGTGGCTGCTGTCGGTCGGAGTCAGCCGCTACGACGAGCCCGGCCTCGCCCTCGAGTTCGCCGACGACGATGCGCTGCAGATCGCCAGCGCCCTGCGCGCCGCCGCCGCCGGCGGCCGATACCGGGAAGTCCGCAGCATGGTGCTGACCAACGAAGAGGTCACCCGCGAGTCGCTGCTCGACGGGCTCGCCAACTTCCTCGGCAAGGCGGGGCCGGACGACGTCGCCGTGCTTTTCTTCGCCGGCCACGGCGTGCGCGATCTGGCCAGCGGCAGCTACTACTTCCTGCCGCATCCGGCGCGATCCGACACCCTGCTCACCGCCGGCTTGCGCATGACCGATTTCGACGAGATGCTGCGCCTTGTCCGCCGCAACGTGCGCGCGGTCGTGGTGATGCTCGACACCTGCCACGCCGGCGCGCTCGGCGTGTCCGGCGACCAGGTGGTTTCGGCCGACGAAATGGCGGCGCAGATGTCGGCCGGCGAAGGCTTCTTTCTTCTCGCCGCGTCGCGCCCGGGCGAAGAGTCGAAGGAACAGCGCGAGCTCGGCCACGGCGCCTTCACCTACGCCCTGCTCGAGGCTCTCGAGGGCCTGGCCGACAGCGACGGCGACGGCGCCCTGTCGGTTTCGGAAATGTTCGGCTACGTCGCCAAGCGGGTCCCCAGCCTGACCGGTGGCCAGCAGCATCCCTACTCCAAGACCGAAGGCACCGATCTCATTCTCGTTTCCACCGAGGCCAGGGTGACGCCGGCGGAAGCTCGCCCGCGACCGCAAGCGCCCGCCGCCGAGACCGAGCCCACGGTCGCCGCGGGCAGCAACTCGATCGCGGTTCTCGAGTTCGACAACCTGCGCGCCAACCGCGACTTCGATTGGATCAGCAAGGCCCTGCGCGTCGCCTTCGACACCGAGCTCAGCAAAGTCAGGGCGCTCAAGGTCTACTCACCCGAGCTGATGGATCACACGACGCGGATCCGCGGCGCCGATTCGCTGTACACGGCGCGCGAGCTCGGCGTCGAGCGCCTGGTGACCGGGGCTTTCTACGTCACCGGCGAAACTCTGCGCATCGACGCACGCATCATCGACGCCAAGTCCGGAGTCAACGAAGCCTCCGACAGCGTCGAAGGCGAAATCGAAGACTTCTTCCACCTGCAGAAGCAGCTGGTACTGAGCATGCTGCGCCGCCTGCGGGTTCAGGTCTCGGCGGCCGAGGGCGAGTCGATCCAGACCGAAACCAACACCGACGTCGATGCCTACCGCCTGCTGCTCGAGTCGGAGGGCCTGTTGCCGGCGCCGCCCGACGACGAGGAGAAGCCGGAACCGAGGTCGCAGGGCGGCAGCATGCGCGGCTGGCTCGACCTCTTCGCCAGCAGCGCCTTCGCCGCCGAGACGCCCGCCGAGAGCGACAGCGCGCAGGATGCGGCGATCAGGGCTTTTCTCGGTGAGCTCGAGCAGGCGATCGAAGCCAAGGACGTCACTCGCGTCGCCGAGCTCTACGCCAGCTTCTCGGACCGCCAGAAGGCGGCGCTGCAGGCGTACATGGACGCCGCCGACAATCTGACCATCGAGATCGACGACGTCGTCGTCGAGCGCGAAGCGGAGGCGACGATCGTCTCGTTCACCCGGCGAGACCAGTTCGACGACCGCAAGACCGGCCGCCAGGTCCGCCTCGAGGTGCGGCTGACCAAGATGCTGGTGTTCGTCGACGGAGCGCCGAGAATCGGGCCGACGCAACACTGAGCAGCGAATAACCCGCAATTTGCCTGGCGATTTGCGGCGTCGCGCCGCCGCCGCGTTTTTGGCGTTGCCTTCTATTCATTCAATGGGCCCTTATTCTACAATGCCATTCGTGACAGTGGCGGGGTCGAGCAGGGCGACGGCGCGACGATGGCGCTGCCGGGTGCGCGCGGTGGTGGTCGCGGCGGCGCTGTTCGGCGCTGCCGCGCCGAGCAGCGCCACCGATCTGGTCGACGTCATCCCCAACTTGTTCGGCGGCAGCCTGGGCACGACGATCTCGCAGAACGGGGCGTCGCGGGCGACCCAGGAGCCCGAGCTGGCGCGGCGCTTCCGCGATCTGCCGGCGGCGCTCGCCGCGGCGCGCTCACAGGTCCCGGTGCCTTCGGCCACCGGCGCCTTTCGCTTCGCCTGGGACGGCGAGCTCGACACTTTCGTGCGTAGCGAGCAGAGCCTCGGCCCCAACCTCGCCGAGCGCGCGCCGACCCTCGGCAAGGGCGTGCTCACCATCGGCTTCTCCTACACGCACAGCGACTTCGACTCGTTCGAGGGCGACGACCTCGGCAGCCTGCGCTTCGAACAGCCGGCGCTTTCTCCCACCTTCCTCAACAGCCAGCCGGAAGCCGACCAGATCGCCTTCGGCGACGACATTCTGCAGACCCAGCTCGACCTCAGCTTCCGCCTCGACCTGTTCTACGTCAACGCCGCCTACGGCATCACCGACGACATCGACGTCAGCATCGCCCTCGCCGTCAACCACATCAGCATGAAAGGACGGGCCTTGGCTCAGACCCTCGACCCGCTCGGCAACGGAGCGACCGTTTTCGGCTTCGATCAGCCCGGCGTCATCACCACCGGGGTCGGCCCGATCTGCGGCCGCCCCTTCCGCTGTGTGACCGACAGCTTCGACGAGTCCGCCACCGGCACCGGCGACATCTTCCTGCGCGGCAAGTGGAACTTCGCCAACACGCGTTGGGCCGACTTCGCCGCGGTCGGGATCTTCACCATCCCCACCGGCAACGGCGACGATCTCCTCGGCTTCAACGATCCGACCTTCACCCCCTGGCTGATCGCGTCGAAGAGCTTCGGTCCGGTCTCCCCGCACGTCAATCTCGGCTACGCCTTCCGCAGCGGTGAAGACGTCAGCCAGCTACAGTGGATCGTCGGCGCCGACGCGCGGGCGACCAGTTGGCTGACGCTGGCCGCCGACTTCCTCGGCTACCACGACGACAAGCGCGACGACAGCAACGACGACGTGATCCAATCGGCGGTCGGATTCAAGCTGAACCCGTTCGACCAGTTCGTCATCGGCGCCTCCTTCCAGTTCCCACTGAACCGCGACGGACTGCGCGCCGACGTCGTCTACACCGGACAAATCGAGTATACATTCTGACGCCAGCGGCTATCCTCGAAACACTCGCAAAAACGGAGCGAGCAGCAAATGGATAGGTTGATCGTCTCGATTGTTGCATTGATCGCGCTGGCCATGCCCGCGCTGGCCGGCCCCGAGTGGACTCCGGAAGAGTGGACCGAGGGCTCGACGCTGCGCTTCCAGACGACCGACGTCGACCGCAACGAGCACTGGTCGACCGTGTGGTACGTCGTCATCCAGGGAGACATCTACGCCAGACTCGGCACCGCCGCCGCCGAGCTCGTCGAGAACAACGTCAAGCGGCCGTACGTGCGGGTGAAGATCGCCGGCAAGGAGTTCCAGGACGTGCGCGCCGATCCGGCCCCCGGCATGGCCGAGTGGGTGGCCGACGAGATGGCCGACAAGTACCCGACCGATTTCCTGTTTCGCTTCCTGCCCCACCCCATGACGGTGCGTTTGCGAGCGGCTTCGTTCGCCTCCTTCTAGCCGCGGGCGAGCCCCCCAGCCGCTCCCGGCGGCCTTGCATCCGCGAAAAATTCCCGCAGGATGATGCGTTTGGGGAATCCGCGATGAAGATCGCCAGTCTTTTCGGAGAAACCAAGCCGGTATTCTCCTTCGAGTTCTTTCCGCCAAAGTCGCAGTCCGGCGAGACGGCGCTGCTCGGCGCCGTCTCGCGCCTGCGCGATCTCGCCCCGAGCTTCGTCTCGGTGACCTATGGGGCGGGGGGATCGACTCGCGAGAAGACGCTCGACATCGTCACCCGCATCAAGCGCGATTTCGGCATCGAAGCGATGGCTCACCTGACTTGCGTCGGCCACTCGCGAGACGAGATCGGCACCCTGCTCGACCGACTGGCCGATGGCGGGATCGAGAACATCCTCGCCCTGCGCGGCGATCCGCCAAAGGGGCAGGAGCAATTCGTTCGCCCGGCCGACGGCTTCGGCTACGCCAGTGAGCTGGTCGAGTTCATCCGCGGCAGCGGCCGCGATTTCTGCCTCGGCGGCGCCGGTTATCCGGAGGGACACCCGGAGTGCGGCGATCTCGCCGCCGACATGCGCAACCTCTGCACCAAGGTCGGCGCCGGACTCGATTTCGTCGTCACCCAGATGTTCTACGACAACGACGACTACTTCGCGTTCGTCGCGCGAGCGCGCGACGCGGGCCTGGCGACGCCGATCATCCCCGGCATCATGCCGATCACCGACGCCCAGCAGATCGAACGCATCGCCAAGATGTGCGGTGCTCGCATTCCCGACGAACTGCGCCACGCGCTTTCGACGCAAGCCGATACCGAGGCGGTCGGAGTCGAATGGGCCCTGCGGCAATGCCGCGGCCTGATCGAGGGCGGCGCCCCGGGCATCCATTTCTACACCCTCAACAAATCACCGGCGACCGCCGCCATCCTCTCCGAGCTGCGCCGCTGATCGAGCCAGAGCCGTGCCCACCATCATCACAGTCCCGGTAGCCCAGCCGGCCCAGCGCACCTCCGTCAAGGGCGTCGGCCGCATGGTCAAGCACGAGTGCACCGACAGCGACGGCAAGACCCACCGCCAACGACTCGCCCTCGGCAGCGTGCGCGGCGTCTTCTATCTCGATTCCATCTGCACCCACTGCAGCGCCCACCTGATCTGGGTGGAAGAAGACTCCCCAGACCTCGCCGAATACGAGCGTGCCCGCTCCAAGTCGTAGCGGTCAGTGGTAGTGGGTCGGTTTGGACCTCCGGCACTAAACTGAGCCTCGCTGCGCTCGGCCATTCGAGGGTCCCTCACCCGGCCTTCGGCCGACCTCTCCCACAGGGAGAGGCATCTGAATTCCCTTCTCCCTGTGGGAGAAGGACAGGATGAGGGTCCCTCAAATGGGGGCGAAGCCCCACCAATGTATCCTCGGAATGTTCGAGCGGATCGATCACGGTCGAAGCGCTTTCGTCACTTCCTGAGGTCCAAACTGCTCCACTACCCTGCGAGTCCGCCGCTGGCGCCCGGCGCCGGCAATCGTTAGGCTCGCTGGAATGACTTTCGGCGACGGGGACTGGCCCCCAAAACGAACCGACGACGACGCCATCGAAGGATTGCGCGAGCTCGGCCGCCAGTGGCGTGGCTTCTTCGACAGCATCGGACCGAGCCTGATCCTTCTTCTTCTGCTGCTCGCCTACCTGGCCAGCGGCGTCTTCATCGTCGCTCCCGATGAGCGAGCGGTGGTCCTTCGCTTCGGCAAGGCGGTGCGCGAGGAAGGACCGGGACCGCACTACCGTTTCCCGGTTCCGATCGAGCGCGAGATCAAGGTCCCGGTGACCAAGATCCGCAAGGAGGAGATCGGCTTCCGCACCGTCTCACCGGGCCCGCCGGCGCGCTACAGCCAGATCGACCGCGAGGCGCTGATGCTGACCGGTGACAACAACATCGTCGAGCTCGATTTCATCGTCCAGTACCGCATCAAGCAGACCCCCAACGGCACCACCGATTATCTGTTCAACGTCTCCGACCCGCGCCAGGCGGTGCGCGACGCAGCCGAGGCGGCGATGCGCGAGGTCATCGGCGCGAGCAAGATCGACGACGCGCTCACCGAGGGCAAGGAACGGATTCAAAACGATGCCGAGGACCTGCTGCAGCAGGTCCTCGACGACTACAAAGCCGGGATCGAGATCGTCACCGTCAAGCTGCAGGACGTCGACCCTCCCGACGCGGTCAACGACGCGTTCAAGGACGTGATCAGCGCCGAGCAGGACAAAGAGCGCATGATCAACGAAGCGCGCGGCTACGCCAACGACATCGTGCCGAAGGCGCGCGGCCAGGCGGCGCAGATGCTCAACGAAGCCGAAGCCTACGCCCAGGCGGTGGTGCGCGACGCCGAGGGATCGGCCGACCGCTTCATCGCCGTCTACGAAGAGTACGCCAAGGCCAAGGACGTGACCAAGCGGCGGCTCTACCTCGAGACGATGGAGCGTGTCCTCGCGCGCGCCGACAAGATCGTCCTCGACAGCGAGGCGAGCCAGCGCATGGTCCCGTACCTGCCGCTGTCGGAGGTGCAAGCGAAGAGCGGAGGGCAATCCGAATGAATCGTCTCTTCTCCGCGCTCGGTCTCGTCATCGTCGTCGCGGTGGTGATCTGGAACACCGCCTTCTACCGGGTCGACCAGTGGACCCAGGCACTGGTCATCCAGCTCGGCGAGCCGGTGCGCACCGTCCGCGAGCCGGGTCTCTACTTCAAGATCCCGTTCATCCAATCGGTCGAGTATTTCGACAGGCGCCTGCTGGTCTACGACGCCAACCCCAAGGAGCTGTTGACCCGCGACAAGCAGCAGCTCGTCGTCGACAACTTCGCGCGCTGGCGGATCATCGACCCGCTCGAGTACTACCGCACGTTGCGCACCGAGCAAGCCGCGCAGTCGCGCCTCGACGACATCATCTACTCGAACGTTCGCGAGAACCTCGGGCGCCAGACCCTGCTCGAAATCGTCAGCACGCGCCGCACCGAGCTGCTGCGCGAGATCACCCGCGCCAGCGACGAACGTCTGCGCGAGTTCGGCATCGAGGTCGTCGACGTTCGCATCAAGCGCGCCGACCTGCCCGAGAAAAACGAGCAGAACGTGTTCCGCCGCATGCGCGCCGAGCGCGAGCGCCAGGCCAAGAAGTTCCGCGCCGAAGGCGACGAGGAAGCACGCAAGATCCGCTCCGAAGCCGACAAGCAGCGCCGCATCATCATGGCCGAAGCCAACAAGCAGGCCGAGATCCTGAGCGGACGCGGCGAGGCCCAGGCGGTCAAAATCTTCGCCGACGCCTACGGCCGCGACCCGGCGTTCTTCGAGCTGCAGCGAACCCTCGAGGCCTACGACAAGTCGATCGGCGACGGTACCCGACTGGTGCTGTCGCCCGACTCGGAGTTCTTCCGCTACTTCCAGGACATCGACGGCGGGCAGTGATTCGAAGCCCTGGGGCTCTCAGAAACTTGCCGCAGATCAACGCTGATACGCGCTGATGGGGCTCCGAAGGCTTTGCCGCGTGTGGAGCTAGCCTCGAAGAAAAATAAAAACCACGGATGAACACGGATTGACACGGACGAGAGAAGAGCCCAAGGGGCATCCCCGGAATCATCCCAGCCTCATTTGGAATGACTTTGTGTTGACGGATGCCGATGCCGCTCGACTCCTGGCGCCACAGTGATTATCCGTGTTTATCCGTGGTTTTCTTCTTTTACGTTAGTTGCTGGAAGCGTTGATTGGCAGACAGCCATCTGCGTCAATCAGCGTTCATCTGCGGCAAAATTCGTAGCCGCACGCAGCTACGCCTCTTCCCGGCCGGCACGCGAAACGCCAGCAATCGACCGAGCACCATCAGCGCCGCAAACAGCGCGACGAAGACCAGCGCCGCGGGCCAATCGTAGCTCATATCGGGCTAGCCGACGCTGCGCCGCACCGTCATCGAGGCAGCCGCGAACATCACCGCCGCGAACAGCGCCGTCACTCCCACCGACACCCAGAGATCGGGCAGCACCGCCACCTCGGGCGGCACCGGACTGCCGAGATAGAGGGTCCGCCGCAAGGCGGCAACGCCGTAGGTCAGCGGGTTGACCGCCATCACCAGCCGCAGCCAACTGGTGGCGCCGCCGGCCGGGAAGAATGCCCCCGAGAGAATCCACATCGGCAACAGCAACAGGTTCATGATCGCGTGAAAGCCCTGCGTCGAATCCATGCGCCAGGCGATCACCAGCCCGAGGTTGGCGAGCGCGAAGCCGATCAGGGTCATCAGAACGAAGCCGAGCAGCGCGCCGGCGACACTCAACGGGAAGCCGACGAGCGGCGCCAGCAGCAGGAACAACAGCCCCTGCCCCACCGCCAGGGTGGTGCAGCCGAGCGACTGGCCGAGAACGATCGACATCCGCGACACCGGCGCCACCAGCACCCCCTGCAGGAAGCCGCCCTGCCGGTCCTCGACGATCGCGATGGTCGCGAAAATCGCCGTGAACAGAAGCACCATGGCGATCACGCCGGGAAAGAAGTAGGCGACATAGCCTGACTCGGCAGCGCCCGGGGCACGGAACGAGTCGTTGAGGCCGGCGCCGAGCAGGAGCCAGAACACCAGCGGCTGGGCGAAGGCGCCGGTCACCCGGCTGCGCTGGCGAACGAAGCGAATGATCTCGCGCCACCACAGGGTCGCCACCGCGCTCCATTGGATGCCCGACGCCGCGCGCACCGAAACCCCGTGCAGCGCGACGTCGCCGCTGCCGGCCTCGCTCATGGGCGAATTTCCGCCTCCGCTCATTTGCTAGTTTCCGCCTCCGCTCATGCCGCCTCCTCCTCGCCGCCTTCCCACAACCGGCGTCCGGTGATGTGGATGAAGGCGTCCTCCAGGGTCGGCTTGCCGAAGGTCACCGATTGTACGTCGTCGGGAAACGCGTCGACCAACTGTTGCACCAACTCGTGGCCGCGCTCGCGCTCGATGCGCAGGGCGCCATCGACCGGCGCCGCCTCGACCCCGAAGCGATCGCGAATGCGATTGCCGAGATCGCTCAGATCGAGCGCCTGGACGACGACGACGTCGCCACCGACGCTCGCCTTGAGAGCCGCCGGAGTGTCGACGCGAACCAGCTTGCCGCTGTCCATGATGCCGACACGGTCGCAGCGCTCGGCCTCCTCCATGTAGTGCGTCGTCAGCAGAATCGTCACCCCGTCGCGCTCGCGCAGATCGGCGAGGTGGCGGTTGAACTCGCGCCGCGCGCCGGGATCGAGTCCGGTGGAGGGCTCGTCGAGCAGCAGCAGCCGCGGCCGGTGGAGCAGCGCCTTGGCCAGCTCGACGCGGCGCTGCAGGCCGCCCGACAAAGTCTCGACCGAGTCGCCGGCGCGGTCGGTCAGTCCGACCCGCCCCAGCATCTCGTCGCAGCGGCTGCTCAGCTCGGCGCCGGAAACGCGGTACAGGCGCCCGTGGTGGCGCAGGTTCTCGAGCACGGTCAGCTTCGGGTCGACGCTCGGCCGCTGGAAGACGACGCCAAAGCTGCGTCGCACCGCCTCCGCCTCGCTGGCGGTGTCGGCGCCGAAGATGCGAACCCTGCCGCCGCTCGGCTCGAGCAGGGTCGACAACACGCGGAACATGGTCGTCTTGCCGCTGCCGTTGGGCCCGAGCAGGGCAAAGATCTCGCCGCTGGCGACGGTCAGCGACAGGTCGTCGACCGCCACCCGGTCCCCGAACCGGTGCGTCAAATGCTCTACTTCGACCGCCGCTGCCACGATCGACGCATCCTGCCACGGACGCGAGGCCCCCTCAATGCGGTGCCGGGGCCCGCGTAGTGGGTCAGTTTGGACCTCGGGAACTAAACTGAGCCTCGCTGCGCTCGGTCATCCGGGGGGCCCTCACCCGGCCTCCGGCCGACCTCTCCCACAGGGAGAGGCATCCGAATTTCCTTCTCCCTGTGGGAGAAGGCAGGATGAGGGTCCCTCGAATGGGGGCGAAGCCCCACCAATGTATCTTCGGAGCGTTCCAACGTCCCGATCGCGGTCGAAACGCTTCGGGCGCTCTCCGAGTTTCAAACTGACCCACTACCCGCGGCCGCGTCGCATGGACTCGGCCCCGAGCCGCAGGTACCCTCCTTTTCATGCGCCCCCAACGCCTCCCCCTCCTGCTCGTCTGCATCGCCCTCGCCGCGACGGTCGGCTCCTGCTCGCGGCTGAGCTTCGGCAAGGCCGACGAACCGCAAACCTACGCGGTCCTGCTCAACGGCGGCGGCCGGCCGCGCATCAACTTCCAGTCACACCTGACCCATGTCAAAGGCTTCGCCGAGCTGCTCGACGCCTACGACATCCCCGCCGAAAACGTCGTCATCTTCGCCGCCGACGGCGCCGATCCGGAGGCGGATCTGGCCGTCCGCGAGAGCAACCAGGTCGAGGACTTCTGGATCCTGACGCGGCGCGCCCAGCAGGTGCTGAGCCCGCAGATCGAGTACGTCGATTCGAGCGTCGAAGGCTTCGAGCTGCACCCCGCGACCAAGGCGGCGCTCGAGGAGTGGTTCGTCGAGAACGGGCCGCGGTTGCGCCCGGACGACACGCTGTTCTTCTACGTAACCGACCACGGCGAGATCAACAAAGACGACCTCACCGACAACACCATCGTCCTCTGGAAAGAAGACCTCAGTGTCAGCGAGTTGCGCGAGCTGCTCGGCCACGTGCCCGAGGGCGTGCGCACGGTCATGCTGATGTCGCAGTGCTTCTCGGGTTCGTTTGCCGGGCTCGCCGACCCGGCGCGGGAGATCTGCGGCTACTTCGCTTCGACCGCCGACCGCCCCGCCTACGGCTGCTACCCCGAGAACCGCGGCGTCGACGGAGTCGGCCACGCGCATCACTTTCTGCGCGGCATCGACAAGCTCGGCAGCCTGCCGGCGGCGCAGGACTACGTTCTCGTCTTCGACGATTCCCCGGACGTGCCGCACGCCACCAGCGACGTCTACCTGCAGCGGCTGCTCGCCAAGCATGCCGGCGACGACGAGGAGACCGCGACCATCGACCGCTACCTGGCGCAGGCGTGGGACGAGAAGGCGAGTTGGGAGCCGGAGATCCGCCTGCTCGACCGCATCGGCCGTGCCTACGGAGTGTTCAGTCCGCGCTCGCTCGCCGAGCTCGAGCGGCAGCTGGAGACGCTTCCCAAGGTCAGCAAACAGCTCAGCACCTACGCCGACCGCTGGACCGCCGCGCTCGACTCGGTGCGCCAGCAGAATCTGACCGATTTCCTCGAAGCCAATCCGGACTGGAAGGAACGCCTCGAGCCCGAACAGTTGCGCGAGATCGGCGCCGAGGGACGCAGCCAGCTGGCCACCGAGCTGGTGGCCGAGCTCGGCCCGTTCGCACGCGCCGATCGCCCCCGCTTCGAGCGCATGCTCACCCTGCGCCGCCGCGCCGAAGACGCCGCGGCGGCGGCCTATCGGATGGAGGTTCGCCTCGGCGTTCTCCTGCGCATGCGCAACCAGCTGTCGACCATCGCCGGGCGCGCCTACCTGATCAACGACGGCACCGAGCAGGAGCGCGCCGAGTACGAAGCGCTGCGCTCGTGCGAAGATCTGCAGCTCGCCTACGCGAGCGGCAGCAGCCGCCTGTTCGAGACCGCGACCGACGCCGCCGACCCGCCGCCCTTCCCCGGCCTCGCCGACGACCGCGCCGTGGTCGACGAGGTCATGCCCGCGTGGATGGGAATTCGCTACCGCCCACCGAGCGAGGAAGAGCAGGAAGAAGAGCAGCGCCGCGCCGGCGCGGTCACCGTGGTCACCGTCTACGAGGGCTCCGCCGCCGAAAAGGCTGGCTTGCGCGTCGGCGACGTCATCGTCGGCACTCCGGACCAGGAATTTCTCGAACCCAACCAGGTGCGCGAGTGGACGATGCAGCGCGAGATCGGCGAACCGGCCGGTCTGCTGATCCGGCGCGACGGCAAGCCGATGCGACTGACGCTGCTGCCCGACCCGTTCCCGATCGAGATGCCGAAGCTGCCCGGTCCGCCCAAGGTCGGCAGCGTCGCGCCGCCGGTCGACGTCGAGGACTACCGCGGCAGCGTCGAAGTCCAGCCCGGCAAGGAGACCCTCCTCTTCTTCTGGGCGACCTGGTGCGCGCCGTGCAAGTTCGCCCTACCCGAGGTGATGCGCGCCGCCGAGGAACGCGGCGTCGAGGTCATCGCCATCACCGACGAGAAGGAGAAGGCGCTCGACGCGTTCTTTGAGAAGTTCGCCGAGCCGTTCCCGGAAAACATCGCCGTCGATCCCTACCGCCAGTCGTTCCAGGCATACGGCGTCAGCGGCACGCCGACCTTCGTGCTGATCGACGGCAGCGGCAAGGTCTCGCACTACAAGACGGGGTACAACGCCAAGCTCGGGCTGGAGTTGCCGACGGCAGTGGGCAGCGCAGATCAGTAGGGGATTCGGGTTACAGGGGAACTGATCAACGCCAAGGAGCCAAGCTGGAAAGGAGCAAAGGGGTGGTTGGCGATCATCGCTCCCAGACTTGGGGGCCCACCCCCTTGGCGTCACTAGTCGCAATCGGCCATACTTTCGCTTCATGCCCACTGCCGACACCTACGGGCGGCCGTTGCGCAATTTGCGTATTTCGGTGACCGACCGCTGTAACTTGCGCTGCGCTTACTGCATGCCGGAGGAGAACTACGTCTGGCTGCCGCGCAAGGACATTCTCGACTTCGAGGAGCTGGCTACCCTGGTCGACTGCTTTACCGATCTCGGGGTCGAGAAGGTTCGGCTGACCGGCGGCGAGCCGCTGCTGCGCCACGACGTCGCCGACTTCATCGCCATGCTCGCCGCCAAGCCGGCGATCCGCGACCTGGCGCTGACCACCAACGGCATCCTGCTCGATACCCAGGCAGAGGCGCTGCGCAAGGCCGGGCTGCATCGGGTGACGGTCAGCCTCGACACGCTGCGGCCCGACCGGTTTCGCGCGCTGACCCGGCGCGACTCGCTCGACAAGGTGCTGGGCGGGATCGCCGCGGCCGACGCCGCCGGCTTCAAACCGATCAAGATCGACACCGTGGTCATGGCCGGCACCAACGACGACGAGATCGTCGACCTCATCGAATACGGCAAACAGTACCAAGCCGAGGTTCGCTTCATCGAGTACATGGACGTCGGCGGCGCCACCCACTGGTCGCCCGAGCGCGTCGTCACGCGCGCCGACATGCTGGCGCGGCTGAGCTCGCACTACGGCGCGATCGAAGCAGCCAACGCCGACCCTTCGGCGCCGGCGGAGCGCTTTGCCCTCGCCGACGGCACCGTCTTCGGCATCATCTCGTCGACCACCCAGCCGTTCTGCTCGGCCTGCGACCGCGCCCGGCTGACGGCGGACGGCATGTGGTACCTGTGCCTCTACGCCCGCATCGGCACCGACCTGCGCGCCGCGTTGCGCAGCGGCGCCAGCCGCGACGAACTGGTCGAGTTGCTGCGCCGAGTGTGGACCGGCCGCAGCGACCGCGGCGCCGAAGAGCGCCTCGCCCAACGCCAGCGAGAAGCCCTGCTCTCCCCCGACCAATTACGCGACGACCCGCACCTGGAAATGCACACTCGTGGCGGGTAGTCGAAAACTCGCTTCCTCCTACGCTCTGCGAGCTGCGGAGGACGGAGACGCTCGTAGGCACGGGCATAGGCTTGGGCAAAGGCAGGGGGTTGTGGTCGCTGGCGCGACTACCCGTTTTTTGAACTGGGATTTCGGCGTGCGGTCATGATCCTCGTCGAAACAGTCCCCGCCCCCTCGCTGGTCGGCAATGCGATGGGCGACCCGGTCGAGCGCAGGGTGCCGGTAGTCACCCCGCCGGGTTACGAGGACTCCGACCGCCGCTATCCCACGGTCTACTTCCTCGCCGGATTCGCCGGCGGCGGCACTCTGACCCTGGGCGAGTCGATCTGGTCGGAGAACATCCCACAACGCGTCGAGCGCTTGATGAACCGCGGCGAGATCGAGCCGATGGTCTTCGTCATCCCCGATTGCATCACCCGCCTAGGCGGCAGCCAGTACATCAACTCCGCCGCCACCGGCCGCTACGAAGACCACCTGATCGACGATCTGGTTCCGTACGTCGATCACCGCTTCCGGACCCTCGCCGACCGCGACCACCGCGCCGTGATGGGCAAGAGCTCCGGCGGCTACGGCGCGACCGTCGTCGCAATGCGCCACGCCGACGTCTTCGGCCTGGTCGCCGACCACTCCGGCGACCGCTACTTCGATTTCTGCTACCGCGCCGACATTCCGCACGTCGTTGCCGCGCTCGCCTCCTGGAACAGCTCGCCGGCCGAGTTCCTGCGCGAGTTCCCGCATCCGCCGAAGCAACGCGGGCGCAATTGGTTCACCATCGTCAACATGCTGGCGATGGCGTCGTGCTACTCGGCAAACGCCGACGCCGAGATCGGCTTCGACCTGCCCTTCGATCTGCACACGGCGGAGATGCGCGATGACGTCTGGCAGCGCTGGCTCGAGCACGACCCGGTCACTCTCGCCGCGCGTCATGTCGAGGCGCTGCAGTCCCTGCGCACCTACTTCATCGACTGCGGCCGCTGGGACGAGCACCACCTGCAGCTCGGCAACCGCATCTACTGCCGCGAGCTCGACCGCCTCGGCGTGCCGTATCACTACGAAGAGTTCGACGGCGGCCATCGCAACACCGCGCACCGATACGAGATCTCCTTGAAAATCTTCTCGGAGGCCTGGAGCGGTGGTGCCGGCAAGCCTTAGACACGGGTGAACACGGGTCAACACGGATGGACACGGCGCGATCCGTGTTTACCCGTGGAATAGTCCCGCGCGGACTCCACGCGCGCCGCGCCGGCTTTCCTTGCAACACCGCCGGCAGGGCCCTAAGAATCGGGGTTCGACCTTAGGGGGGAGGCCGCGGGCTCGCGGTCCCGAAGAAGGAGTCCGATATGAAGCGCCCGACCTGGCGTAGCTGCATTCTCTCGACCGTCCTCTGCGCCGCCGTGGTGGCCTGCTCCGACGACGACAACGGCGGCGGCCCGGATCCGATCGACAGCTTGCCGATCGACGCGACCATCACTCTGCCCGGCCTGACCGCGCCGGTCGACGTCGTCACCGACGACCGCGGCATCACCCACATCTACGGACCGGAGCAACGCAGCGTCTCCTTCGTTCAGGGATACGAAACCGCCCGCTCCCGCTTCTGGGAGATGGACGCCTTCCGCCGCGTCGCCACCGGACGTCTCAGCGAGATCTTCGGCGGCGTCACGCTCGGCTCCGACGTTCAGATGCGGACCTTCTTCACCACCCGCGACGGGCGCCGGCTCGAGGACGCGTTGTGGGAGCGAACCCAGCAGGACGCGCCCGACGTCGCCGCGCTGATCGAAGACTACACAGCCGGCGTCAACGCGTGGCTCGCCGACGTTCGCGCCGGACGCAACGGCGCCACCATGCCGGCGGAGTACACCTTCGCCATCATCGCCAACTTCACCCCCGACGATCTCGCCGACTGGCGGCCGCAGGACACCCTGGCGATCGGCCGCCTGCAGGCGTCGAACCTGTCGGACAGCTCGGGCGGCGACATCAGCCTCGCCGAGCGCATGCAGGCCCTACCCGACGCTCTCTTCCGCGACGTCTACCGCAGCGCGCCGGCGACCAACGCGACCATCCTGCCGGTCGGCGCGCAGACCGCCGCCGCCCGCAAGCCGATCCTCTCCGAGCTGCCGCCGCTGGCGGTGCTCGCCAGCGTGCGCAAGGCGATGCAGAAAGTGGACGCCGCCAACCCGGTGACCAACGGCAGCGAGTTCGTCGGCAGCAACAACTGGATCGTCGCCCCGGAGATGACCGAGAACGGCCACGCGATCATGGCCAACGACCCCCACCTCGCCCACTTCAACCCGCCGATCTGGCACATGGTGCACCTCGAGACCGACGACGGCCTCGCCGTCAACGGCGTCAACTTCCCCGGACTCGCCGGAGTCATCCTCGGCCACAACAAGCTCGGCGCCTGGGGCGCGACGACGTCCAACATCGACGTCACCGACGTCTACGTCGAGACCGTCACCACTCCCGAAGACTATCCCGACTCGCCGCGCACCGTTCTCTTCAACGGAGAGCAAGTCGAGGTGCAGCGGATTGTCGAACGCATCCGTCTGCGCAATCCGCAGGGAGAGCTCGACGTCATGCCCCTGGTCATCGAGGTCGTTCCGCACCACGGCCCGATGCTGGCCGACCCCAATCTCAACGACGAGGTCGAAGGTCTCGCCGCAACCAACATGACCGTGCGCTGGACCGGCCACGAGATCACCCTCGACGCGGTCTTCCTCAACAGCATCCTGACGGCGACCAATGTCGAGGAGTTCAAGGAGGCGCTGCGCTTCTTCGCCACCGGCGGACAGAACTGGATCTGGGCCGATGTCCACGGCGACATCGCCTACTTCCCCTACATCCTGATCCCGCAGCGCCCCGAAGGCGCGATCCCCTACCTGCCGATGCCGGGAACCGGCGAGGCCGAGTGGCTCACCGACGCCGAGGGCAACACGCTGTGGCTACCCGAGGACAAGCTGCCGCAGTCGGTCAACCCCGCCGAGGGCTACCTGGCGTCGTCGAACAACGACCACAACGGCAACACCCTCGACAACGATCCGCTCAACGACGACGTCTACCTGACCTACACGAACGCCATCGGCTTCCGCCAGGAACGCATCCTCGACCTGCTGTCGAACGACGGCGGAGTGCGCCCGGCCGGCGCCAAGATGACGCTCGAGGACATGTCGCGCTACCAGTTCGACAACGTCAGCCTCGAGGCATCGCGGCTGCTGCCGTTCCTCTTCGCCGCCGCAGACAATCGCTCCGACCTGCTCACCCAGGAGATGCAGAGCGCGCTGGCGCGGCTGCGCGAATGGGGCGAGAACAAGGACGACTCGCCCGCCTGGGACATGCTGTCCGGGGTCGACGCCGCCGACTTCCGCGACGACCTCGAGCCGCGCTCGACTCCGGTGTCGCAAGAAGAGGTGGCGGACTCGATCGCCACCTCGATCTTCGTCGGCTGGTCGACCCGACTGGCGCCGGCGGTGTTCCGCGACGACTTCGAAGGCACCGGCATCGGCAGCCCGGGCGGCAGCGACGCCTCGAAGGCTCTGCTGCACATCCTCGAGGACATCGACCGCACCGACCCGGGGTTCGTGGTTCACACCAAGGGCGACAACGGCGAGAGCACCCTGTGGGACGACAAGCGCACGCCGGAAGTCGAGACGCGCGACGAGATCCTGCTGGCCGCGCTGCACGACACCATCGCCTTCCTCGGCGAGACCTTCGAATCGGCCGACATGGACACCTGGCAGTGGGGCAAGATCCACGGCATGCGCTTCCAGCACTTCTTCGGCCAGGCCGGCGTGCCGAGCTACGACCTCGGCAACTTCGCCGCTCCGGGCGGTCGCTTCACCGTCAACCCGGCCTCGTACAGCTTGAACTCGAGCTCCTACACCTTCACCGGCGGACCATCGATGCGCTTCGCCGTCGAGCTCGACCCGAGGGGGGTCAAGGTCGTCAACTCGCTGCCCGGCGGCAACTTCGGCAACCCGGGTGAGCTGACCACCGAGGTCTACAACCGCATCAACCCGGACCTCCACTACGGCGACCTCACCTCGAAGTACGTCAACGGCGAGACCTTCACCATGCCCTTCTCGCGCGCCGAGGTCGCCGAAGCGTCGGAGCGCAAAGTCCGCTACGAGCCGGCGCCGGTCGACCAGAGCGCGGTCGCCGCCTACCAGCAGGCGGGCCCGTACGCGGTCGGGGTTCGCACCCTCACTCTCGACGTCGACCCGCCGCGCGAGGTCGAGGTCTGGTACCCCGCCGTCGCCGGCAGCGAGCAGGGGGTCGAGCGCGACACCTACGAGAGTCTCGAGTCGCTGCCCGAAGACCTGGTCGATCCGATCCGCACCGCATTCCCCGACCTCAACTCGGTGATCGAGATGACCGCCTACCGCGACCTGCCGATCAGCGAGGACGGTCCGTTTCCGGTGGTCCTGTTCAGCCACGGCTTCGGCGGCTTCCGCCAGGCCAACTCGATGCTGTGCGCCGGAATCGCCTCGTGGGGCTTCGTCGTCGCCTCGATGGACCATCTGGAGCGCGGCCTCGCCGAGGTCGCCCTGCCCGGCACCTTCCCCGGTGAAGACCGCGACGAGGAGCACCTGCTGCTGCTGGTCGACGAGCTGGACCGCGCCAACGGCACGGCCGGCGGCGTGTTCGAGGGAGCGATCGACGCCAGCCGCGTCGCCTCGACCGGACACTCGGCCGGCGGCAGTGCGTCGTTCGCAATCCTCGACGATCCGCGCATCGACACGGTCATCGGCTTCGCCGGAGCGCGCGTCCCCGAGAACCAGGCCGGCAAGCCGGTCATGCAGATCGTCGCCGCCAAGGACATCGCCTCGACCGTCGAGCGCAACCGCGAGGTCTTCGACCAACTGAGCCCGCCCAAGCGCCTGGTGATCGTCGCCGAGACCGGCCACAACACCTTCACCGACCAATGCCCCGGCATCCGCGAGCTCGGCGGCCTGGCCAGCTTGCCGCTACCGATCCCGCCCGACCTGGTGCGGCTCGGAGACGACGGCTGCACCGAGCTCGAATACCCGGCGGAGCTCGCCTACGGCATCTACCAGCACTTCGCAGTAGCCCACCTGCGCGACGTCTTCGGCATCGACGCCGACCCGGTCGGCCTGGGACCGGGAATCACCTCTCGCTTCGACGTCGCAATCGAATACGAGAATAACTAGTCCAAAGCCTCGCTCCCGCTCGCCGGCCAAAGTGAGGCTGCGCCTCACGTCCAAAGCGCGGCTATTGCCGCGCGTCCAAGTGGGGGGCAGCTGGTCGCCTGTCAGCCCCGGCCCCCCAATTTGGACGCACGCCGGAGGCGGCTTTGGCCGTGCGGCGGCGCCGCGCCTTGGCCGGCGAGCGCAGCGAGCCTTTGGACCAGGGGCGCTTTCAGCGCCCCTTTATCTTCGCCCACGAGTCACGCAGGGCGACGGTCCGATTGAAAACCAGCCGGTCCGCTCGTGAGTCTTCCGAGTCGGTGCAGAAGTAGCCCTGGCGCTCGAACTGTACGGTCTCGGCTCCGACCGCGGCGAGAGCGGGTTCGAGCTTGGCGCCTTCGACCACTTCGAGCGAATCCGGATTGATGGTGTCGACGAAGTCGGCGTCCTTGCCGCCGGCGTTGGGGTCCTCGGCGGCGAACAGTCGATCGTAGAGCCGCACTTCGGCGTCGACCGCATGCTCGGCCGACACCCAGTGCAGGGTTCCCTTGACCTTGCGGCCATCGGGAGAGTCGCCGCCGCGGGTCGCCGGATCGTAGGTGCAGCGCAGCTCGACGATCTCGCCGGCGTCGTCTTTGACGACCTCGGTACAGGTGATGAAGTAGGCGTAGCGCAGCCGCACTTCGCGCCCCGGCGCGAGGCGGAAGAACTTGCGCGGCGCGTCCTCCATGAAGTCGTCGCGCTCGATGTAGAGCACCCTGGAGAACGGCACCTTGCGCGTGCCGGCCGATTCGTCCTCCGGGTTGTTGACCGCGTCGAGCTCCTCGCTCTCGCCGTCGGGGTAGTTGTCGATCACCACGCGCAGCGGGCGCAGCACCGCCATGTAGCGCGACGCGACCGCGTTGAGATGCTCGCGCACCGCGTGCTCCAGCATGGCGACGTCGACCACGCTGTCGCGCTTGGCGAGGCCGATGCGCTCGCAGAAGGTGCGGATCGCCGCCGCCGGATAGCCGCGCCGGCGCAGGCCGGCGATGGTCGGCATGCGCGGGTCGTTCCAGCCGTCGACGTGCTTCTCCTCGACCAGGCGCAGCAGCTTGCGCTTGCTCAGCACCGTGTAGTTGAGATTGAGGCGAGCAAACTCGATCTGGCGCGGGTGGCACGGCGTCTCGAGCTCGTCGAGCACCCAGTCGTAGAGCGGCCGGTGATCCTCGAACTCGAGGGTGCACAGCGAGTGCGTGATCTTCTCCTCGGCGTCGGACAGGCAGTGCGTGTAGTCGTACATCGGGTAGATGCACCAGGCATCGCCGGTGCGATGATGCGCTACCTTGCGGATCCGGTAGAGCGTCGGGTCGCGCAGGTTGATGTTGCCCGAGGCCATGTCGATCTTGGCGCGCAGCACGTGCTCGCCGTCGGCGAACTCCCCGGCGCGCATGCGGGCGAAGAGGTCGAGGTTCTCTTCCACCGAACGGTCGCGGTAGGGACTGTTGCGCCCCGGCTCGGTCAGCGTCCCCCGGTACTCGCGGATCTCGTCGGCACTGAGGCTGTCGACATAGGCCTTGCCGGCCTTGATCAGCTCGACCGCATAGTCGTGCAGCCGCTCGAAGTAGTCCGACGCGAAGAACTCGTTGTCGCCCCACTCGAAGCCGAGCCAGCGCACGTCGTCCTTGATCGAGTCGACGAACTCGGTGTCTTCCTTGGTCGGGTTGGTGTCGTCGAAACGCAGATGACAAACCCCGCCATACTCCCTGGCGACCCCGAAGTTCAGGCAAATCGACTTCGCATGACCGATGTGCAGATAGCCGTTCGGTTCCGGCGGAAAGCGCGTAACCACCCGCTCGTGCTTCCCCGTCCGCAGATCATCCTCGATGATCGTACGAATGAAATCCCTAGTCTTTTTAGCCTCTTCGCTCATACCCCAACGCCAATCCGCAAGCCCGAACCCTTACGGCAATTCCACCCACAAAGCGACAATCCCCTGAACACGAACGTGGTCTCCGGTAACCTGCACACCTGGGCGCGCCGCAAAGCGGCGCTTGGGACGCTCGCGCGAAGCGCGGCTTGGGACGCGCCGCCGCGGCGGCGCTTGGGACGTCGCGCAACGCGCGACTTGGGACTCGGGCACGTGCGAAGCTACGTGCCAGTAAACTTCGGCTTCCGTTTCTCGACAAACGCCCTCTGCGCCTCCCGAGCATCATTCGTCTTGCGCAGCGGCCGCCCCAGCTTCTCCTGCAGCGCATACCCCTCATCCATCGGCATGGTGAGAATCCGCCGCACCCCGTGCCGCGTCGCCCTGACCGCCAGCGGCGCGTTGGCAGCGATCGTGTCCGCCGTCTCCATCGCCCGGCTCATCAGTTGGCTCGGCTCGACGATGTCGTTGATCAGCCCGATCTCCAGCGCCCGCTCGGCGTCGATCGGCTGCGCCGTCAGCAGCAGATGGTTGGCGTGCACCCAGCCGATCTGTTTCGGCAACAAGACGGTGGCGTTCCCCGTAGGGTAGAACCCGAGCGCAACCTCTTCCAACGCAAACGTAGCCTCCGGGACCGCATAGCGAAGATCCGAAGCCAGCATCAGATCGAAGCCGCCGGCGCGCGCGTGTCCGTTGATGGCGCAGACCAGCGGCGTGTCCAGATCGAACCCGGCGAGCAGCGCCGTCGCAACCGAGCGCAGCCCTTCGAACTGCTCCGCCTCGACCCGCTCCCCGCGCGCCAGCTTCTGCGACACCGGGATGGTGTCCTTCATGTCCATCCCGGCGCAGAACACCTTCTCCCCCGCCCCGCGCAGCACGGCGCAGCGGACCTCGGCATCCTCGGCAATCTCCCGCCACGCCGCCGCCAGATCGCGCAGCATAGAAAGCCCCAGACAATTGGCCTGATCCGCCCGATCGATCGTAACCACCGCAACGTGCGGATGCTCCCCCGGCCTCTCAAACCGAATCACGCGCCCCCCTTCCTACCTGAAAGCCCAACCCCAGCCACCCATTGAGCCGAACGGCAAGCGAAGCAAAGCCGTCCTGTAGACCCAATCCCCCGTCACCCCCATTTGGCCGAACGGCAAGCGAAGCAAAGCCGTTCTTTGGCCGCCCGGACGCAGTCCGGGCTTTGGACGTCGAGCGAAGCTCGACTTTGGACGACCTCACCGCCGCGCACTCTTCAAAACCGCAACAAACGTCTCCCGCTGCGGCGCGAGCGTAGCCTCAGGCCCAGTCAGCTTGAAAAACCAAGGCCCCCCCGGCCCCTCGACCACCGCGCCGATGAGTAGCGAGTTCGGCTGCGCCTCCTTCGGCCCCATCCCCATCTGGCTCGCCCTGATCGTTCCCGCCGCACTCAGCATGGTCACCGCGAAGCCGTCGTCCTCGAAGTAGTCACGCTGCGGCTCTTCGCCGGGCGCCATCTCGACCTGCGCCGCCCAGCGCGCCAGGTTGTTCTCGACCTTGCCCCCCTGACCGGTGCCGAAGTGAAACACCGCGAGCTCGGCGTCGCCGCCGGGGCCCGGGATCGACACCTGCGCCTTGCGCATCTGCGACCGCGGCGGCACCGGATTCCAGGTGATCGGGATCTCGAACTTCAGGCCGGCGGCATCGACGACGTGACCGCCGAGCAGCTGCCCGGCCAGCGAAGCCGATCCCTCGCCACCACCGCGATCACATCCCGCGCCGACCAGCCCGAGAGCCGCCAGAGCCACCAAACTCGTCTTCCACTGCATTGCTGTCCCTTCCTTCCTCGCCGCTGCGGCGATTCCCTCCGACTCCACCGCGAAATCTCCGATTCCGCAACCACCCCGAGATGCTACATTACCTGTCCGTAGGCTTTGCGGAATGGTGTGGAGTTGAGCTGATGAGAGACGATTTCCTGGTTTTCGGCGCCCCGCTGATCGGCGACGAGGAGATCCGCGAGGTGGTTTCGAGCCTCGAATCCGGCTGGCTCGGCACCGGCCCAAAAGTGGCCCGCTTCGAAGCCGACTTCGCCGCCTACAAGGGCGTCTCGGAGAAGCACGTCGCCGCGGTCAACTCCTGCACCGCGGCGCTGCACGTCAGCATGGTCGCCAGCGGCATCGGCCCCGGCGACGAGGTGATCACCACGCCGCTGACCTTCGCCGCGACGGTCAATGCGATCGTCCACGCCGGGGCGACCCCGGTGCTGGCCGACGTCGACCCGCTGACCATGAACATCGACCCCGAGGCGGTCGCCGCCGCGATCACGCCGCGCACCCGGGCGATCATGCCGGTCCACTTCGCCGGACGCTCCTGCGACATGCAGTCGC
Organism: bacterium; assembly: GCA_030430165.1. Lineage (GTDB taxonomy): Bacteria > Desulfobacterota > Binatia > HRBIN30 > CADEER01 > CADEER01. The sequence continues at coordinate 49,570 of JAUIGL010000028.1, forward strand.
TGTGCGCGCTCGCCGAACGCCACGACCTGATGATCATCGAGGACTGCGCTCACGCGATCGAAACCGAGTACCACGGCCGCCGCGCCGGCACCTGGGGCGACTTCGGCTGCTTCTCGTTCTACGTCACCAAGAACGTGATCACCGGCGAGGGCGGGATGATCGTTGCCCGCAACGACGAGCACATCGCGCGCGCCAAGGTTCTCGCGCTGCACGGCATGAGCAAGGACGCCTGGCGCCGTTTCAGCGACGAGGGACACAAGCACTACTTCGTCGTCGAGTGCGGCTTCAAGTACAACATGATGGACCTGCAGGCCGCACTCGGCATCCACCAACTCGCCCGCGTCGAACAGAACTGGCGCCTGCGCGAGGCGATCTGGAATCGCTACCAGGAAGCGTTCGCCGACCTGCCGGCGAGCCGCCCGGCGCCGAGCGAGCCCGACACCCGGCACGCCTACCATCTGTACACGCTGCTGGTCGGCGACGACGCACCGCTCAGCCGCGACGAGATGCTCGACGAGATGACCCGCCAGTCGATCGGCGTCGGCGTGCACTACCTCAGCATCCCCGAGCACCCCTACTACCAGGAACGCTTCGGCTGGCGACCCGAGGAGTACCCGAACGCAATGCGCATCGGCCGCCGAACCATCAGCCTGCCGCTCTCGCCAAAGCTCAGCGAGCGCGACATCGACGACGTAATCGCAGCAACCCGCTCCTGCCTCGCCCCCCGCACCGCCGCCTCCGCCGCCGGGGCATGAAGAATCCCTCGCAAAACCCGTAATCCCCCTTGGCGCCTTGGCGGCTTGGCGCGAGAATTTTCTCTGCAGGCGTAAAGCCTGAGCCCCCAGGCTTGGGGTTCAGATTTTTCTCTCGCGCCAAGACGCAAAGAGGGGATTCGACTTCCGAGGGGCTCTCCCGAAGAAGACTCCAGATACCCGGTCACCTGCAGACCCCCTTGGCGCCTTGGCGTCTTGGCGCGAGAATTTTTCTCTGTAGGCGTAAAGCCTGAGCCCCTAGGCTTGGGGTTCAGATTTTCTTCTCGCGCCAAGACGCAAAGGCGCCAAGAGGGGATTCGCTTTCAGACGGCTTGCAGCCCTGGAAAGTCCGTCAGATCCCCTGTAGACTTCCGACACTCTTGCAGAGGTATCGCTATGTGGTGGCGGTGGAGTTGTGCCGGGTGGATACTTGCATTGCTATCGAGCTCCTCCTGGGCGGCCAGGCTGGAGATTCAGACAGGCGAGGCGCGACGCGGCGATCTGGTCGAGGTCTCGGTCATCTTGCGGACCGACGGTCGGGACATCACGGCTACCGAGAACGACATCATTTTCGACGGGCAGATCCGCCCGCTCGAATGCGCGGTCAACCCGGCCATCGACCGCGGTGCCTCCGCGTTCCACATCTCTTCGACCGAACCGCCACGCGATCGCGACTGTCTTACCGAAGTGTGCGATCGAGTCGCATCGATCATCGTGTCGTTCTCCAACGTCGACCCGCTCGACGATGGCGCGACGCTCTACTCTTGCCTCGCCCAGGTCCCGACTGCGGCGACAACCGGACCGCATGTATTGCAATGCGAGGACGCCGGCGCGTCAACACCGGCTGCCGACCCGGTCGATGTCGACTGCGCAGATGCAGTCCTGATCGTCTCCGACGCACCGCCGCGGCCCAGCGTGGCGTTTACTCCTCGACCGACCCCGACGCCGTGGCCCACTGAGACGGCAGCGCCAACGTTCACCCAAGGCCCGCCGACGGAGACCCCGACGGCAACGCCGCACAGGCAGGTTTCCGTCTTCGCCTTCCCGGCACAACTGTCTGCCGAGCGCGGCGGCAGGGTCGACGTTCGCGTGCTCGTCGCCGACTCGAACGACGTGCCGCTCGACGGAGCTCGCGTCGACCTTTCGCTCGCCCCAGCCGTCGGGTCGATTTCACCGCGATCCGCGAAGACGGGAACCGTCTCGATCAGCGAAGCTCAGCTGAGTGGAACCATCATCGCGTCACTCGAGATTCCCCCGAATACGCCCGCAGGCTCCGTCGAAATCCGTGCCGAGACGGGCGGTGAGATGGGGACCGCGACGATCTTGCTGTGGCCGGGAGCCGTTCCGCCGACGCCGCCTCCGGACCCGAGACAATCGGCGACTCTCGGCAGCGTGTTCGTCGACATCGCTCCGGTCGGTGTGGACGCCGGCGAAGGCGGTGTCGTCGACGTCTGGGCGTTCACATTGGATTTGTCGGGACAGCCCTACAACAGCGCGGCGGTGAGCTTCGACCACGAGCCGCGGATAGGCACGTTGGAAGTCGTGACTTCGACGTCGACCACGGTTCAATCGAACGGCCAGACACTCCACGGCGTTGCACAGGCGAGAATCCTGGTTCCACCTGGAACCGAGTCACCGACCGAGGTCACGGTAAGCGCTTCGACATCGCGAAGCGGCGGACGTGGAACCTTCCGTGTCGAAGCCGAACCGGCCGTTCCGGTGACGACACTGGTCCTCGAAGTCGATCCAGCCTGCCCGGTCGGCGGCTCCAGCCTCAACGTTCGGGCGATCGCTTTCGACGCCAACGGCGATCGTCTGAACGACAGGCGGGTGTTGTTCCATAGCGATGGGATTGGATCGTTCCGTCCGTACACATTCCGCACCGGACACGTCATCGGGCACGGCGACGGCGTAGCTCCAACCGAGTTGCGGATCGAACGAGAGGTCCCAGTGCGCACCGATCCCGCAACCGGCGCCATCCTCCCCTGGACGATCCGTGCACGCTCCGGCGGGGTCGACGCCACGGCGCAGATCTTCGTTCTGCCGGGCAGCGGCCGTTGCACCAACCTGGCAGCTGCACCAACTCCCGCCCCACAGGAAGACGACGGATGCGCACTTGCGTCCCCATCGCCGCGCCCCAACTTCGCCCTCGCGTCGCCCCTCGTGGCGTTGCTGCTGCTCTACTGGCGCCGTAGGGCGAACGCAGCCGAGTAGCGCAGCCGACCCCCGGGAGGGCGGCGGTTTTTCCCCTCCCAGACTCGGGGGTTTCAGACTATTTCCTCGTGCCAAGACGCAAAAATGCCAAGAGGGATCCGCTTTCCGATGGGCCCGCCTGGAAAACTACCCAGACAACCAGTCACCAGCAGACCCCTTGGCGCCTTGGCGTCTTGGCGCGAGAATTTTCTCTGCAGGCATAAAGCCTGAGCCCCCCAGGCTTGGGGTTCAGATTTTTTTCTCGCGCCAAGACGCAAAGACGCCAAGAGGCGGGATCGTTTTCTGGAGGGCTCGTCTGCGCCGTTCTCAGCCGAGTGTATCGGAGTAGAAGCGCGCAGCTGCGGCGGTGACGTCGAAGTCGTTGCGGGCTCGATCGAGGCCGCTCGCAACCGCTGACGGAGAGCTATGCAAGGCGCGGCGCAATGCGTCGGCGAGCGCCGCGGCGGTCGCCTGCTCGGCGAGTACGCCGACAGCGTACGACTCGATCAGCCGCGGCAGGTCGCCGACCGGGGTCGACACCAGCGGGACACCGCACTGCATCGCGTCCGAAAAGATCACCGGGATGCTTTCGATGCGCGACGGAATGATCAGGTAGTCGGCCCACTGATACAGCGCCACCGCCTGCGCGCGATCGAGGTACCCCCGGAGGGCGATCGGGCGACCGGCCGCAGACAGCTCTGCAACACCGGCGCGCACCTGCTCCTCGAGCGGTCCGCCGCCGCAGTAGCGCACTTCCTCGATCTTCGCCCAGGCGACGTCGTCGAGCTCGGCGAGCGCATCCAGCAGGAGATCGGCGCCCTTGTTGGGATGCCAGCGGCCGAGGAACGCCAGGCGGTACGGCGGCTCGCCGCGCAGCGCGCCCGGCGCCGTTTCGAGCCGCCGGCTGCTCGGCAGGAAATCGCAGCTCATCCCGGACAGCGCGGCGACGTCGTCGGCCAACACCAGCCCGTCGGCGTAGCGCCGCGCGGCGCCGCGCAACACGCCGCGCAGGATCGAGCTCACCACCGGCAGCTTGCCGAGGCTCCAGATATCGCTGCCGAGCGCCCAGGTGCTGTAGGGCACGCCGCGGCGGCGACCGGCGCGGCGCGCCCAATAACCGGACGGCAACGCCCAAAGTGCAAAGATGTGGTCGAAGTCGACCTCGTCGACGACCCGGTCGAGTGCTCGCTGCCCCGCGCGCAGCGACGCCCAGATTTTCGGCCAATCGCTCGGACTGGCGGCGCGCAGCAACGACAGCGGCCGTTGCGGCACCTGAAAACGATGGGTGGTCAGCCGGCCGGCGGCGTCGACGTGGTCCTCGTCGGCGGCGGCGACCACGTGCACCTCGCAGTGCTGCGCCAGCGCCTCCGCGAAATCGGCGACGAAGGCCCCGGCCGCCTCCTGCCCCGACTCGACGATCCGGTCCGGATACGACGTCGTGGCGAGGGCGACTCGCTTCAATGCCTGGCTCCGGGCCGAATCACCGCGAACGAGCTAGTGTAGCCGTGCAGATAGGTGCAGCCCTGCACCGGTCCGATCTCGCCGTTGCAGAAGAAGCCGCCGAGCGGAACATCGCCGACTCGTTCGCGAAACAGCTCCGAGTCGTGACCGGGCCGCCCGTAGAGCCCCTGGCCGCGCCCGAGGCACGAGAACAGCAACGCCGCCGACGGTCGCTGGATGGCGCCGTCGGCGTACTGGTCGAGCATCTTGCGCAGGTCTTCGGCCGAGGTCGCGGCGTCGCGCAGGTGAAACTGCAGCACCGCGCCTTCCTCGACGGTCCCGCCGACTCCGACCACGCCGCTCTCCGGATCGACGCCGAGCAAGTTGCGGATCAGGAAGTCGCCGGTGCCGTAGGTCTCGCGGTTGCGGCGCATCACCAGGCCGACGAACAGCGACTGCCGCGCCAGCGCCAGGTCCTCGGGCGGCAACGCGTCCAGGACGTCGCGCAGCACCTCGAAGCCGGGTTGGCCGTCGAGCTCGCGAACGACGTTGCCCTCGGAGCTGGTGACGAACATCGGATCGCCGATCGGCCGGCATCCCTGGGCGACGATGCTGTCGATCTCGACGTCGCCTTCGAGACTGACCCCGACCACCCCCTGCCGCAGCACCGTGCCGCCGCTGAACAGCGCATTGTTGCCGGGCTCGCCGGCGCCGCTCGCCAGACCGCCGGTGATGGTGGTGTTGGGGAAGGCCTGGTCCAAGCGGGGCAGAACCGAATCGGAGTCGAACGAGAACGGATCCGGCAACAGCACCAGCCCACGCGGCGACGGCGACGGCAGGCGCAGCGCGGCGCACCAGTCGCCGGTCGAGTCCGATTCCGGCAGCTTCGACATGTCGGCGACCAGCGGAGTGACCGTCACCCCGGGCAACACGCCGGCCATCAGTCCGATCGCCGGCCGCTGCTCGACTTCGTGCCCGCCGCCGATGACTCCGCCGCCGCTGCAGCCGATCAGCACCGAATCGCCGAGCTCGCCGGCAACCGCCGCGGCGATGCCGTCGTAGGCCCCGGCGTGGTGCGGCGACACGAAGAGAATCGCCAGATCCGCCTTGCCGCCGTCGAGCCGCCGGCGCGCCGCTGCAATGACTTCGGCAACCGCCGCCGCCGAATCGGCCTCCCGCGAGACCACCGATGCCCAGCTCATCCCCGCCACGCCCAGATCCTTCCCAACGCCGCGCGCGGATGCAAGCGGTTCATGTGCAAGCGGTTCATGGTGTCACCAGCGAACACGACCGAGATCATTGGTTCTCCTCAGATTCGCGCGCGATCGGCGCGCCTGGGTCAGGTGGTTGTACCGATCTCGCCAGAGATTCGGGCTCTGTGTTCTCAACTATCAGGTGACCTCGAATCATGTGCACCTGTTGGTGCACGACCGCGGCGCGGGTGAGGTCGCTCGCAGCATGCAGCTGATGGCGGGTTGTACGGGCAGTGCCTACAACGCGCGCAAGCAGCGCCGCGGTGCGTTCTGGGAGGACTTCTACCATGCGACGGTGGTCGACACCGAAGAGCATCTAGCCCGCTGCTTCACCTACATCGACCTGAACATGGTGCGAGCCGGCGTAGTGGATCACCCGAGCCAGTGGCCACACTGCGGGTACTACGAGATCCAAAATCCGCCGCAGCGCTATCGGATCATCGACCGCTCGGCCCTGGCGCAACTCCTGGCGGTAGAAGAAGATCAGTTGGCCAAGGTCCAGAAGCTGCTCACGGGCGGTTTCGAACGAGAGCCGCAGTGGAGTGCCGGAGTCGCTGTGGGGAGGCGCTCATTCGTCGACGCAGTCAAAGGCGAGCTCGGCTACCGGGGCCGATGCCGACCGATCGAGAAGTGCGATGGTGGATGGATCCTGCGTGAGGGGGCAGCCGCTTACGGAGCCGATACTGGGGCCAGAATGGCGCCGCTAAGCCGCGGATAGAGCACGATTGGGGTCGCAACTCGCGGACATTCGCGGACTTGGGCTTGTGACACCAGACTGGACCCCTCGTCGTCGGCCTCCGCGTGTCGCGGGGCCCCGCCCTGGCGCTGACCCTGCTCATCTTCACCGGGACACTGCCCTGGCCGCTCCTCGTGCAACCCGCCGAGGCGTGCACCGGCTGCGACTGTCCGCCGCCGGCTCCGGTCGACATCAGCTACTTCCACTACGACCATCTCGGCTCACCGCTGGCGATCAGCAACGGCAACGGCGAAGCCGTCGAGCAGATCCGCTACAACCCCTACGGCGACGTCCGCGCCCGCTTCGACGGGGAAGGAAACGCCATCGGCCCGCCCAGCGCCGACGACGTCCGCTACGAGTTCACCGGCTACGAAGCCGAGCGCAACACCGGGCTCATGTACGCCAACGCACGGTTCTACGACCCGCTGCTCGGCAGCTTCTTGAGTCACGACCCGGCAGCGCAGTTCTGGAGCCCGTACTCCTACGTGGGATGGGATCCCGTCAATGCAAACGACCCCACCGGTGAGTTCGTCTGTGGCGGGACGTGCATCGGACTGATCGTCGCGGCAGCCGTCGGCTTCGCGGCTTCTGCGATCAACGCGCTGGCGAACGGCGCGAGCTTCGGACAAGCGATGCTTGCAGGCGCAATCGGCGCCGCAACCGCAATCATCGGCTATGGCCTCGGCACCGTGCTGCACACGGCGGCAACATCCTTCATACAAACCGCACTGAACGCTTCGCTGTCCGTGGCGGAGGAGATGGCATCGGCGGTACTGTTCGTTTCGGGACTGGGGCAATCCGTCCACAGCGCATCCGAGGGGAACTACTCTGGATTAATCGGCTTGGGGCTCGGGCTCGCTGCCGGTGCGGTGTTTTCCCGAGGGAACACTGCTCGAGGGAAGCAGGGGGGCCAACCGTTTGACGGTGGCTCCGCGGTTGACCAACCTCCGTCCGCGGAAGTGCTAGCCGAACGGAGGAACGCGGCAGTTGAAGTAGCGAAGACCCATTCGGCCACGGGTACGGTAGTCGTCGAAAAAGACGTGTGGGTCGGAAAGATCGGAGATGACTACCGTGCGTTCGCTAGCTACGAGCGGTTCCAGGCATCCGGCCGGGACCTGGTTGCTGGCAGGTACTTCGCAGGTACGCCCGAACGGCAAGGTTTCCTCGGCTTCGGCTCGAGGCCAGCGATACCGGGACGAATCGAGATCTACAACGGCGCCGCCCTTCCAGCGACGAACCTAACCCTCACGCTGCCCAGAGGTACTAGTCTCACACAGAGCTTCACAGGGCTGCAAATGGCTCGTTTCGTGGGAGCTCATGAGGCGGCGCACTCGATTGGAGCACTAACCGAAGGGGCAGCGAACAGGCAAGCGATCGCGTGGGGGTACTTGCCGTGAGCAGATCGTGTCCAGTGACTGTTGTCTCGATGGCGCTGACTGGGATTGTGGCGGGCGGTGCCGGCGGGCTGGCCTGCGAGTCGGGGGCTAAGAACTCGTTTGAAATAGTCAAGACGCCAGCAGCTCGGATTGTGGAGGCAACGGCGATCATTAGGGTGCGAATCGCAGAGACGGGACCACTGAAATTCGACCAAACCAACGGTGAGCAAGGAGTGTGCGGCTATCACGGCAAAGCCGAGAATCTCAGGATATTGGACGGGCCGCCTAACATCGACACCAACTTCATCTCCAACACACCGCTTGTAGCCGGGGAAGAGTACGTCGCAGCGATACTCGACATGCGAGGAAAGCTCCCAGAGATCAAAGAGCACCCCTATGTCTCGGGCGACGATCGCAACTTCGCAAAGTGCCGCGACAAGTACCAGCAATACTCGCTAGGCGCGGCTCGACTGGTGGTAGCGGACGGGCTCGAACTGATCGACGTTGAGTCGTCTGATCTGCTACCGACGAGCGTGCAGGAGAATGCGCGCCAGGGAAGGGTTCCCCTGAGCCTACTCCGCGAAACTATTCTCCGCATACGCGCCGAAGCCCAACCAGGTGCTCCGTTGGACCCATAACAGAGATCGAGCGAAACGCCTGGCAACGAGTTGAGCAGCTACATCAGAGCAACAATCGGGGTAGCACTCATCAGGTCTGGGACAGTGTCCGGGCTGATCGCGTGGGGGCTTTCTCGGTAGTCGAGCGGAAATCATGGGCATGAGACGCTCGCTACCCCCGTTCTGCAAAACCACACAACCTCTTCGGGTTCTCGCGGCACCTGCTGTCTGCAACGTGAACGAACCGCAGGACAGGATCGAGTGATAAATCTAGGCGGAATACTCATCGCGGCGTTGTGCGTAGCCGGGCTCGTCCGGGGGCCCAAAGGCAATGTCAGGCTTGTAGCTCTGTTGGCCGGACTGGCCGTCGCAGCTGCCATCGGGGCAAAGTTGTGGTCCGCGGCGGAGCGAGGCGGGTTCGCATGGCACGCGCCGGCTTGGGAGCTGACCGCCGGGTACCGCTATCCGGGCGCGATGGTCGCCGTGCTCGTCGCGTTGCCCGTGCTGCATCGCGTCTTCAAGCCCCAGGCCGGGATGGCGCAGATCTTCGACGCCGGCGTCATCGGGGTCTGCGCCGGGATGGTGGTCGTCCGCCTGGGCTGCCTGTGGAACGGGTGCTGCCACGGAATCGAAACGGCTCTTCCGTGGGCGACGCGGTACGGTGTCGATACCGGCGCTTGGCACAACCACGTGCGTAGCGGACTGATCTCGCGAAACGCCGAGTGGAGCGCCTACGGGCATCCTCTCCAGCTCTACTTTCTCGTCGCCGTGGCGGCGATAGGAATCTTCTTGCTCTGGTTCCGCGGGCACCGACAGACCTACGGTGGCCAACTGGCTCTCCTCTTCATGGCCTTGAATGGCGTCTCCAAGGGGGCGCTCGAATCACTGCGCTTCAGCTACACACCGAGCCTGCAGATCTACTCGTTCGTGATGGCCGGGATCGGTGCGGCGGGACTGATCTACATGGCCAGGCGAAACAACCAAGCAAATTGCACCTCCGACTTGCCATTGCCAAATTAGTCAGCAGCTGGTCGCATTGGCGTGGCCACGCGCCACCCCCCGCGTCGCGCATCCCGACAGCGGCGACTGGCCTTGGGGTTGCGGCCTACGCAGGCTCTGCTACACCCTGCCCGATTCGGGAGACCCATGTGAGCAACGCGATCATCGTATTCACCGACGGAGCAGCGAAAGGAAACCCGGGACCCGGCGGTTGGGGCGCGGTGATCGACGACGGCGACGCGGTGACCGAGCTCGGCGGCGCCGATCCCGCGACCACCAACAACCGCATGGAGATGACCGCCGCCCTGCGCGCGCTCGAGCGACTGCAATCGGCGGGCCGGCCGATTTCGATCTTCACCGACTCCACCTACCTGATCCAGGGCATCACCAAGTGGATCCACGGTTGGCGCCGGCGCGGCTGGAAGACCGCGCAGGGCGGCGACGTGCTCAATCGCGAGATCTGGGAAGAGCTCGACCGCCTCAATCGCGGCGCCGGCAAGGTGCGCTGGGCCTACGTACCGGGCCACGCCGGCATTGCCGGCAACGAGCGGGTCGATACCATCGCCTCCGAGCTCGCGCTTGGCAATCCGGTCGAGCTCTACCGCGGCCCGGCGGCGGGCTACACCGTCGACCTCACCCCGCCTGCCGCAGGAGCCGCGCCACCGGCGCGCAAGAAATCCTCCAAAAGCAAGGCCGGCAAAGCGCACAGCTATCTCAGCCTGGTCGGCGGCGTCGCCCAACGGCACCGCACCTGGGCCGAATGCTCGGCGCGCGTGCGCGGGGTCTCAGGGGCGAGGTACAAGAAAGCGATGTCCGCCGAAGATGAATCGGAGATTCTGCGCGGGTGGGGAGCTACGCTGGGACTGAAGGAGGTCACCAAATGAAGAAGACGTCCGCGACTAGTCTGGCCAAGCAACTGAACATCTCGAAGGCTCGCGGTTTGGAGGCGGTGATCAAGGCGCGCTTGATCGCAGCCGTACTGAAAGAAGCAGAGAAGCGTCACCTCACCCACGCTGCCCTGGCAAGGGCATCCGGCCTCTCGCGTAGCGCCGTCACCGCTATCCTCTCCGGCAGCTTGCAGAAGGTGACCATCGATCGAGTGCTCCGCCTCGTCGAGGCCGCCGGCCTCGAGGCCGAGGTCAAGGTCCGCCGAGCCGCTTGAGCAGCAAACGTCACTCAGGGCCCGTAGCGACGCGCGGGGACTGGCAACGGTGGGCACTCCCTAACATGGGCTAGAGGCCTGGCCCCCAAAAGTAGACCAACCACCCCCAGATCCCAGATCCCTCGTCGAGGCTCCGCCCGACGATACTCCCGCCAGCAGCAATCACACGCGCCGCACCATCTCTCCCTCAACATAGGGAGTTCCTTGCGAACCGCGATCCGACGCGGTGACGCACGCCGTCACCAACGTCACCCCCCTGCGCACGGCTGGTCGGGGTCGAGGGACGTCCGGCCCGCAGCGGAGAGGCCGCAGGCGTGGCACCGCGGTTGCATCGAGCTCTCTACGGGTCGTGCAGGCACGGGAGGGTAGGATGGGCAATTGGTTTCGACGCGGTTGCGACGCCGCATGCATTGCGCTGGCGTTGCTGTTGGGCTGCATACCGACTGCACCGGCGTCTGCCGTGTCAGGTGTCGTCGACTACGACATCGTCTACGTGCGCCAGCCGCGCTTCGGAGATACGACCAACACCACCTGGCCCGAGGTCTCGCATCCCGCCAGCATCGACCCCGGTGCCGATCTCATGCTGCTGCACCCCGACGGTAGCGAGGAGATCCTGGTCGCCGGCGGCGTCGGCTCGGTCACCGACCCGTTCGTGTCCTTCGACGGCGAATGGGTCTACTACGCGTACTTCTACGACATGCGCCCCGAGGCGATAAACTCGCAGCGCAAGATGCCGTACCAGGGGGCGGACATCTTCCGCATCCACCTGCAGACTCGGGCGATCGAGCAGCTCACCTTCGGCGAGTACACGCCCAACACCGGCGCCGGCAACTTCGACGAGAGCAATCCGGTCAATCCGGGGAACGCCTACGACCGCCTCGGCTACGGCATCGTCAATCTAGGCCCGGCTCCGGTCGCCGGCGGCAAGATCGCCTTCAGCAGCAATCGCAACGGCTTCATGCCGCCGCGCGGACATACCCGGCCGACGATGCAGCTCTACGTCATGGACGCCGACGGCGCGAACGTCACCCCGATCGCGCCGATGAACATCGGCAGCGCGTTGCATCCGACGCCGCTGCGCGACGGCCGGCTGATGTTCAGCACGCTCGAGACGCAGGGCCTGCGCGACTTCCGCCTGTGGGGCATCTGGGGGATCTACCCCGACGGTCGCCAGTGGGTTCCCATCGTCAGCGCCTTTCGCCCGGCACAAGCGTTCCACTTCATGACCCAGCTCTCCAATACCGACATCGTCGTCGTCGACTACTACAACCTCAACAACAACGGCTTCGGCGCGCTGTATCGGATGCCGATCAATCCTCCGGCCGGCGAGCCGCCCTTCCACTCGGCATTCCCCGCCGACAATCCGCCGATCGACCAGACCGTCGGCGGCGGCTTCAGCTACCCGTTTCGTATGCCGTTCACCCCACGCGGCATGTACTCGATCACGCCCTTCACCCACGGCAACGACGAAGCCGCTCCGGTCGGCGACGGCGGCGTTCGGGTCGGCAAGTTCACCCACCCGAGCGCGGCGCCGGACAACGACCTGCTGTCGGTGTGGACTCCGGGTCCGGCGAACGATCTCAACCGGCCGACCACCGATCCGCGCTACGACGCCGGACTCTACCTGATTCCCGGAGGCGACATCGTCGGCGCGCCGAGCGACCTGATCCTGATCAAGAACGACCCCAACTACAACGAAGCGTGGCCGCGCGCCGTCGTCTCGTACGAAGACGTGCACGGCGTCGCCGAGCCGCTCGAGCTGCCCTGGCTGCCCAACGACGGCAGCGTGCACACGGCACTGCCGGCGGGCACGCCGTACGGCCTGGTCGGCACCAGCTCGTTCTACAAGCGCGAGAGCTTTCCAGGCCTGGTGCGCAGCTGGGCCAACACCTTCGACGGACTCGACGCCTTCAACACCTCCGAGAACGGACAGAGCGGCAACTGGGGCACGCAGGGCTCCGACGCCGGCAAGTACGACGACAGCGACATCTGGGCGGTGCGCATCGTCGCCATGGAGCCGTCGACGCACCGCAGCTACGGGCCCAACGGCGGACCGAGCGGCGGCCAGCTGTTCTCGTCGCACGCCAGCGAGCGACTGCGCATCCTCGGCGAGATCCCGCTGCGCAAGTACGACGGCAACGGCGATCCGATTCTCGACCCCGAAGGCAATCCCGACACCAGCTTCCTGGCGCGCATCCCGGCCGACACGCCCTTCACCTTCCACACGCTCGACCGCAACGGCATGGTGCTCAACATCGCGCAGACCTGGCACCAGCTGCGCCCGGGCGAAATGCGCGCCGACTGCGGCGGCTGTCACGCCCACAGCCAGCAGCCGCTGCCGTTCGAGGGCACCGCGGCGTCGCAGCCCGACTACGACGTCGTCGACCTCAGCTTCGAAACTCCGCTGCTGTCGCGCGACGTCAACGGCGACCCGAGCTTGCGCGTCGAACCGAGCTCGCTGGTCGACGTCGAGTTCTACCGCGACATTCGACCGATCCTGGCGCGCAGCTGCGTCCCCTGCCACACCCAGAACGATCCCAACCCGCCGGGCGACCTGGTTCTCGACGACTACCAGACATACGGCCGCTTCCCCGGCGACTACGCCCGCCTCGCCAACGACGGCGGCGCCGACTGGGGCTACCCGCCGATGGTCGGCTACCAGGGCAACCCGCTGTGGCGCCAGACCAACGCCAGCCGCTACCTGCGCCGCTTCCAGAGCCGGCGTAGCTTGTTGATGTGGAAGATCTTCGGCGAGCGGCTCGACGGCTGGAGCAACGCCGACCATCCCACAGAATCCGTCCCCGGCGACCCGGATACGCTGCCCGCAGGCGCCTCGATCAACGAAGCCGACCTCGACTTCACCGGCCAGATGATGCCGCCGCCGGGCAGCGGAGTGCCGCCGCTGACCGAAGACGAGAAGATCACCATCGCCCGCTGGATCGACCTCGGCGCGCCGATCAACTGGGGCGACGACGGCAACACACCGTGGGGCTGGTTCCTCGACGAGATCCGCCCCACCCTCGCGCTCAGCCTGCCGCGCCCGGGACTCAACGACAGTGCGGTCGACCGCATCCGCTTCGGCGTCGCCGACGCCAACTCCGGCATCGACCTCTCGACCCTCTCACTGCGCGCCGACTTCGCGGTCGATTCGCGTCCGCCCGACACCGAGCTCGCCGACCTCGCCACCTCCCTCGGCAACGGCATCTACAGCGTCACCGTCGACCCGCCGCTGAGCGGCGGCACGCACACCGTCTTCGCCGAGATCGCCGACTACCAGGGCAACATCACCCGCGTCGCGCGCAAGTTCAGCGTCGCCGGCGGGGCGCCGACCAACACCCCCGCCGTCCCCTCGCCGACACCGACGCCGAGCGAAAGCGCGACCACAGCCCCCACCGACACGCCGACCATCGAACCGCAACCGACCGAGCCGCCATCGACGATCCACATCGGCGGCGAGTTGCGCTTCGCCCGCACCGACTCGCCGATCGCCGGCGCCGTGGTCCGCGCCACCGGCAACCGGTCGCTGAGCGCCGACAGCGGACGCAACGGAAGCTACACGATAGTCGGCCTCGAGACCGGCAACTGGACCGTCACGCCGTCCATGCACCTCCCCGACAGCCCGGCGATCGGCGCGCTCGACGCCGCCTGGGCACTGCAGGCGACCGTCGGCGCGCGACAGCTCGACCGCACCCAGCGGCTCGCCTGCGACGTCTCCGGCAACGGCTCGGTCTCGTCCTACGACGCCTCACAGATCCTGCGCCTGCTGGTCGGCCAGATCGACCGCTTCCCGGTCGCCACCGCCTGCGGCTCCGACGTCGTCTTCGCCGCTCTCCCCGACACCGCGCCGACCATCGGCGGCGGCGCGTGCGCCCCGGCGTCGCGGACCTACGACAACCTCACCAGCAACGTCGACGACGCCGACTTCACTGGCGCCGTATTCGGCGACTGCACCCTCAACGCCGGCGCTACGGCAAGCTTCGCGGGTAGCGGAGCCGGCCTGGCGAGCAACACCGTCGCAATCGGCGACCCGATCCGCAGCCGGCGCCGCCATCTCCGGCTGCCGATCCGCGTGCGCGGCGCAACCCCCTACCAGGCCGTCGACCTGACCATCGAGTACGACCCCACCAAGCTCCGCTTCAAGCGAGCCCGCCGCAGCCGCGGCGCCGGCAGAGCCCTCCTGCGAGGCGCCGAAACCACGCCCGGCCGAGCCCGAATCGTCCTCGCCGCCGCCCATCCCATAGACCCGAGCGAAGCTCACATCGGCGTAATCGTCTTCGAACGCCTGACCCGCGACGGCACAGTCGAAATCATCCAAGCCACCATCGACGACACCCCCGTCACCGCAGCCGCACCCGAACCCGCAACCCGACCACGCCGCTGAGGACAGAAGGCCAGGTAACCCCGAAACCCGAAGGAGGCCAACCACCCCCAGCTCCCAGATCCCAGCCCCCAGATCCCTCCCTAGCCCCTAGCCCCTATCCCCTAGCCCCTAGTCCCTATCCCCTAGCCCCTGCCCCTAATCAGCCTTCGCCTTGAAAAAATCCGGCTCGTTCTTCTGAATCTCCGTCCCGAACGACGACTCCCAGCAGGTCGAGCCGTTGCCGAGCTGCACCGTCAGCGGCGGCACCAGGGCTCCGAGATCCGGCATCGGCAGCAGCGGCCCCTTGCCCTTGAGCACGATCTTGGCCTTGCCTTCGTCGCCCTGCTTGAGGACGACGATCTTCACACCGTCCGGCAGCGTCGACTTGTCGCGGTACTTGAAGCCCGAGTTCTTCGGTTGCCAGGCGGCGCCGCCGGGGATCTGCAGCGACATGACGACCGTGTCGTCGCCGCCACTCTGGTCGTAGACGCAGAACAGGTACTCGGTCCCCTGGTCCGGATCGGCGAAGTCGGCCAGGTCGGTCGCTTCGCCCTTCAACCACTTCCAGATCACCTTGTCGCTCTTGTCGTTGGCCTTGTCCTTGAGCAGCAGCAGTCCCTTGCCCGCCTGGGTGCCACTGAGACAACCGACCTGCGGCGTCGCATCGGCGACGCACTCGCCAGCGACACACGCATCGTCGAAGGTGCACGCCTGGCCGTCGTCGCAGGACAGGCCGGTCAGGGCGCTGCACACCGAAGGTACCCCGACGCAGTCGTGGCACTGCTCGACGACACACAGCGCGGAGCAGCCGTCTCCATCGAGGTGGTTGCCGTCGTCGCACTCTTCCGCACCCTCGAGAGCACCGTCGCCGCAGTTCCAGCCGATGTCGAGCATGAGATCGAGAGCCAGACCCGGGTCGTGGTTGGCGCCGTCGTAGAACGGCTCCATGAGCTCGCTCGGAGTCAGCGTCGTCGAGAAGTGCGAGACCGACGACCCCGGCTCGAGCGGGTCGGGCGCGTAGATCTCGACCGCGCCGGTGAGCGGGTCGCTGCCGCCGGCCAACACGGCGCTCGCCGTACCGACCGACGCGCCGGTCCAGAACAGGTCGCCGTCGTCGATCTGCGCGATCCGCCTCTGGCCGTTGGTCATCTCGGGAAACAAGAGGCCTTCGGACCGATCCTCGAGATGCACCATGTAGGAGTCGTCGCGTTCGTCGAACTTCGCCCCGCTGGCAAGACCGACCAGCGAGAGAAATCCCAGACCGTGGCCGATCTCGTGCAGGGCGACCGAAACGAAATCGATGTCGCCGCCCGGCGGCGTGGCATCGAGGCCGTAGTACCAACCGGCGGGGAACGCACAGGTGGTGCCGAGCGCGCTGTTGAAGAAGGCGAAGACGTCACCTTCCGGATCGAGATCGACACCGGCGATCGAATTGGCGAGCGCCTGCGGGTACCAGGTTTGCGGCCGCGGCGCGCCGGCGAAGTCGCGGTGCACCGTGGTCGGCCCGGCGGCGCCGAGCGTCGCGCCGAGATCGTCGCACGACAGCGCATCAAACGTCGCCTCGACCTCGATCTCCACCGCGCTCGACAATACCGCGCCCCAGATGTCGGCCGCGTGTTGAAACGCGATCAGGCGTTGCTCGCCGAGCGTGGTGCCGGCGTTGCCACCGACCGGGGCGACCACCGTCGGGTCGTTGAGCCCTTCACCCGGGGCATCGCCGTTGACGATGGAGATCACCGCGGCGGACACCGGCTGCGCCAACCCAATGCACAACGAAACCAAACAGACCAGGCGCATCATGTATCAGCGCCCGGGCACCGGCTCGTCGGTCTCGCACTCGACCTCGGCAACCGCCCCGTCGAGCCCGGCGCGACTCACGCCGCGAAACCGACGCTGCAGGTTGACCGTGTAGCCCCCCGCGGGATTCTTCTTCTCGACCAGCCCGTCGACCGAGCGCAGTCGCGCCTGCGATTCGGCTTGCGGAGCCTCGGGGGCGCGCTGCGTTCGCTCTCCCGTCTCGGGGTCGATGTAGATGCGCATCCCGGCAGCCGCCGGCTCGCTGGCCGGCGCCGCATCGGCACCAACCGGCTGCGCCGTCCCCAGCGCGAGTCCGACCATCGCCGGCACCGCCATTCTCAACCACACTCGATTCATTCAGACCTCCCCTCGCTCGCAAGCAGAAGCATCCTAGACTGGGCTAGCGCTAGTGCAAAGGACAAAAGATGCGCCCGGACTCGGGAAAACCCTTACCAGCGGCCGAGCCACCAGCTGCACAGCATGACCACGGTCACTCCCAGCACGTTGGCGACCATGTCGAAGAAATCGGGAACGCGATTCGGCACGAACCCCTGCAAAGCCTCGAGACCCGCTGCAAACAGCAGCAAAACGCCAAACCAGCGGCGCCGGGCGCCGCCCGCAAACGCAGCCAGCGCCAGCAGCGCGGTCGTAGCAAACATCGCGAAGTGGGTGACCACGTCGCTACCGGGGGGCACCACCACGCCATCGGGAAGCGGCGTCAAACTGGCGAAGCTGATCGAGATCAGGGCGCAGTAGAAGAGAAGCCGCCAGGTCGCCGTCGCCATCCGCGCGATCCTCGACAACCGTCCGACGGAAGGCAAGGGAGTGGGGGCAGGTCGCTTGTCGACCGATGAGCTTAGAGGGAATGGAAATGGTCCTGGCAAGCACAACGGTGCGGCTTCGTCGTCATTCGAGGGACCCTCATCCTGTCCTTCTCCCACAGGGAGAAGGGAAATCAGATGCCTCTCCCTGTGGGAGAGGTCGGCCGAAGGCCGGGTGAGGGTCCCTGAGATGACCGAGCGAAGCGAAGCTCCGACGATTCTATTGACCGAGTGCTTCCGCCGTTCGAGCGACTACGCGGTTTGCGCGCAACCCAGACTACGGGGATAAACTGCGATTGCTTCGAGGGGAACTGAGTGGG